>NZ_CP039886.1:1487921-2231882 GCF_005221285.1 Neisseria flavescens | reverse complement strand
GAGATTAAGCTCGGAAAATGGAAGATTTGGGAAATACAAGAAGGCTGAGCAGACAGACAATCCGATAAAAATCAAATTTTTACGATACTCCCGCTGCTTTCAGACGGCCTTGCCCACAGAGAAAAGCAAGGTTGGGCGATTATACCCATTCCGCTCTTTTTTATCCACAACCGCCGCAAAATTTTATCCACAAATTCTATCAATGCATAAAACCCGTTGTCACACTTTGGCCAACGAAAAGTTTTTATATTGATTGACAAAAGCGGCAAATTGGAGTGTAATTCACGGTTTAATTATCTACCAATTTTTAGGAAACATCATGAAACGCACTTATCAACCTTCCGTTACCAAACGCAAACGCACCCACGGCTTCTTGGTTCGCTCCAAAACCCGCGGTGGTCGCGCAGTATTGGCTGCCCGTCGCGCCAAAGGTCGCAAACGCCTGGCTGTATAATTTTGAATTACGGCTTCTCGAAGCAGTATCGCTTATTAAAAACGGATGATTTTTCATCCGTTTTTGCGTTGAAAAACCGACGCAGCCGCGATTTGCTGCAAGTCTCCCAGTCCGCAGACAACGCACTCGGCCATCCGCGCCTTGGCTTGGTCGTCAGCAAAAAGACCGCCAAACGCGCCCATGAGCGCAATTATATGAAGCGCGTCATCCGCGACTGGTTCAGGCTGAATCAACACCAGCTGCCACCGCATGATTTTGTTGTGCGCGTGCGTCAGGCGTTTAATCGGGAAACTGCCCCAGAAGCCCGAAACCAACTTGCCCAGCTGATGAAAAAACGCCGATGAATACCCTGCTTTCCAAGCTCCTCCTTGCACTCATCCGCTTTTACCAATACTGCATCAGCCCCCTCATTCCGCCGCGCTGCCGCTATACCCCGACCTGTTCACAATACGCAGTCGAAGCCGTCAAAAAATACGGCGCATTCAAAGGCGGATGGCTGGCAATCAAACGCATCGCACGATGCCATCCTTTCGGCGGACACGGACATGACCCTGTTCCATAATGCTGCTGTCAACCATTTAAAGAACACGATTTCCTTTAATTTCCCGTCGGTTTCTATATAATGCCGTCTGAAGCAGTTTTCATCCCGATTACCTATCCGTCAATTCCAGGAATCTCTTATGGATTTTAAAAGACTAATGGCGTTTTTTGCCATTTCAGTGGCAATCTTTGCCGGCTGGGAACATTTTTTCCCCAGCCCCAAACCTAATCCGGCGCAACAAGCCGCGCAACAGCAAACGGCCGCTGCTCCTGCAAAAGCCGCTGCCGAAGCCGCTCTTGCCCCGGCCTCTCCTATTACCGTTACTACAGACACAGTTAAAGCCGTCATCGATGAGAAAAGCGGCGACCTGCGTCAGCTGACCCTCCTGCAATACAAAGCAACCGGCGACGAACACAAACCTTTTGTCCTGTTTAACGATAGCAAGGAATACACCTACGTTGCCCAATCCGAGCTTTTGGACGCTCAAGGCAACAACATTCTGAAAGGCATCGGCTTTAGCGCACCGCAAAAACAATACAGCCTCAACGGCGACAAAGTCGAAGTCCGCCTGAGCGCGCCTGAAACCAACGGCCTGAAAATCGACAAAGTTTATACTTTTACTAAAGGCAGCTACTTGGTTAACGTCCGCTTTGACATTACCAACAGCAACGGCCAACCCGTCAACCTGAGCGCAGACTACCGCATCGTCCGCGACCACAGCGAACCCGAAGGTCAAGGCTACTTCACCCGCTCTTACGTCGGCCCGGTGGTTTACACCCCTGAAGGCGACTTCCAAAAAGTCAGCTTCTCTGATTTGGACGACGATGCCAAATCCGGCAAATCCGAAGCCGAATACATCCGCAAAACCCCGACCGGCTGGCTCGGTATGATCGAACACCACTTTATGTCCGCTTGGATTTTGCAGCCTAAAGGCGGACAAAGCGTTTGCGCCGCAGGCGAATGCAGCATCGACATCAAACGCCGCAACGACAACCTGTACAGCGCAAGCGTCAGCGTGCCTTTAGCCGCCATCCCGGCCGGTGCAAAAGCCGAAACCGCCATCAACCTGTATGCCGGTCCGCAAACCACTTCCGTTATCGCCAACATCGCCGACAAACTGCAACTGGCCAAAGACTATGGCAAAGTACACTGGTTCGCCTCTCCCCTCTTCTGGCTCCTGAACCAACTGCACAACATCATCGGCAACTGGGGCTGGGCAATCATCGTTTTGACCATCATCGTCAAAGCCGTACTGTACCCATTGACCAACGCCTCTTACCGCTCTATGGCAAAAATGCGTGCCGCCGCACCTAAATTGCAAGCCATCAAAGAGAAATACGGCGATGACCGCATGGCGCAACAACAAGCCATGATGCAGCTTTACAAAGACGAGAAAATCAATCCGCTGGGCGGCTGTCTGCCTATGCTGTTGCAAATCCCCGTCTTCATCGGCTTGTACTGGGCATTGTTCGCCTCCGTAGAATTGCGCCAAGCGCCTTGGTTGGGTTGGATTACCGACTTGAGCCGTCCGGATCCTTTCTACATCCTGCCTTTGATTATGGCGGCAACCATGTTTGCCCAAACATTCCTCAATCCGCCGCCGACCGACCCGATGCAGGCAAAAATGATGAAAATCATGCCGCTGGTTTTCTCCGTTATGTTCTTCTTCTTCCCTGCCGGTCTGGTATTGTACTGGGTAGTCAACAACCTCTTAACCATTACCCAGCAGTGGCACATCAACCGCAGCATCGAAAAACAACGCACCCAAGGCGAAGTTGTTTCCTAAATGCCGCAGCATGAAAAATGCCGTCTGAAACCTGTTCAGACGGCATTTTTATTGTTCACCCCCTATCTGGGCGGAAATCTTCAACCCGCATACATCACAAAAATCGTCGGGCGTTTTTTCAAGTTCGGCATTTCTTTTCTTTTTCGCCACTGCGCAACCGTCTGGCTGATGATTTCCTGTGTCGGCAAGGTCAAGTCCGTAGCCACACACAAACGCGTTTCAGGATGCAGGTTTTCCACCGCATCGGCAAGCAGCGCATCATTGCGGTAAGGCGTTTCAATAAAAATCTGCGTCTCGCCGCACTGCCGCGAACGTTGCTCCAAAGCCTTCAAACTCTGAATGCGCTCATTTTTTTCAGACGGCAGATAACCCTTAAACGCAAAGTTCTGCCCATTCGCACCCGAAGCCATCAGTGCCAGCAACAAGCTGGACGGGCCGACCAAAGGCCGTACTTCAAAACCGTGTTTATGCGCCAATGCCACCAAATTCGCACCCGGATCAGCAACGGCCGGGCAACCCGCCTCGCTGACAATGCCCATACTGCGCCCTTCTTGCAAAGGCTTCAGCAATTCCGGCAAAGTCTTCAAATCCGTATGTTCATTCAGCGTTTGCAGATTCAGCTCGCGGATAGGCGTATTCACGCCCAAATGTTTCAAATGCGCACGCGCTGTTTTTTCCGCTTCCACGACAAAATCCGTCAGCCCGACAACCGCCTGTTGTTCATGCGGCAACAGGCATGGCGTATCAGGCGCACCCAAAGGGGTGGGTATCAAATACAAAATCGGTTTCATTCTTGCAACTCCAAAAAATCTCAGGCCGTCTGAACACATTCAGACGGCCTCAAACTATAAAACTTCCACACCTTCGTTTTTCAAAAAATCAATCAGACGGAAAATCGGAAGGCCGATCAAAGCATTCGGATCCGTACTTTCAATCCGCTCCAATAAAGCGGCGCCCAAACCCTCGCTCTTCGCCGCACCGGCACAATAAACCGCATCCGGCTCGCGTTCCAAATATCGGCTGATTTGTTCCTGCGTCAACTGGCGCATAGCAACCACCGTATGATCGACATGATGCTGAACCTTGCCCATAGCAGTATTCAAAAGCACGATTGCGCTGTAAAATTCAATCCGTTTTCCGCTTAAGTCCGCCAGCATCTGTTGTGCATTTGCGACGTTCATTGGCTTGCCCAACTGCCGTCCTTCGCACCATGCGACTTGGTCTGCGCCGATAATCAGCGCAGCAGGAAAAGTTGCCGCCAATGAACGGGCTTTGCCTTCAGCCAAACGCAGCGCCGTCTCGCCAGCATGCTCGCCCGCAATAGGCGTTTCGTCAAAATCAGGCGACGCTGTCTGAAAATCGATACCCAAACGGCGAAGCTGTCCGCAGCGGAAAACCGAACTCGACCCTAAAACCAAAGGCAGTTTTACTTCCATATTTTTACCTAAAAACATTGACGTTAGACTGCCGAAATTATATCATACTCCGTTTATGTCATACCCTAATTTGATTGACCCAGAAGTTTTCGCCGCCGAAGGGCAGAATCTGCAAGGCAGCTTCCTGCTCGAAGAATTGGATGAACGAGTCAGTTCGCACGATTATCCGGCCGACAAACAGACACGCGTGTCGTTTACGCTGCAAGGCGGTCGCGACCGGCTGCAACGTCTGTTTCTCGATTTAAACGTCAAAGCCAACATGCCCCTGATTTGCCAGCGTTGCATTACGCCTATGCCGTTTCTACTCGATGAAACCAGCCGTATCGTCCTGTTTGCCGATGAAGAGAGTTTGGACGAAGCCATGCTTGCCGATGAAGAATTGGAAGGCATGCTGCTCGAAAAAGAGCTTGACGTGCGGACTCTGGTTGAAGACCAAATCCTGATGTCGCTCCCTTTTTCCCCTCGACACGAAGACTGCGGCAACAATGGAACACTGGACGAAGTCAATCGGGACAAACCAAACCCCTTCGCTGTTTTAGCAGGTTTGAAAAGCAGTTAATTAGGACACAGTTTATTTATCTAGGAGCTTGAAATGGCCGTTCAACAAAACAAAAAATCCCCTTCTAAACGCGGTATGCACCGTTCACACGACGCTCTGACTGCGCCTTCTCTGTCTGTTGACAGCGCAACCGGCGAAGTGCATCGTCCACACCACATTTCTCCAAACGGTATGTACCGTGGCCGTAAAGTGGTAAAAGCTAAAGGCGAATAATCCGTTCGTCTGACTGAAAAAGCCAGAATATTGCCATGCAATGACTGGCTTTTTTGCATTGCACCCTGTATTTTCCTCTTCGGAAGCACACCATGAAACGTAAAATCTGGTACACCTACGACGACATCCACCGCGTAATCAAAGGATTGGCGGAAAAAATCCAAAACTCCGGCACTAAATACGATGCCATGATTGCCATTGGCGGCGGTGGTTTTATCCCTGCCCGCATGTTGCGCTGCTTCTTGGAAATTCCGATTTACGCCGTCACCACGGCCTACTACGACAACGATAACGAAGGTCAAGTTACCGAGGAAGTGAAAAAAGTCCAATGGCTTGATCCCGTTCCAGATGTCCTGAAAGGCAAAAATGTACTGGTCGTTGACGAAGTGGACGACAGCCGCGTTACCATGGAATTTTGCCTGAACGAATTGTTGAAGGAAGATTTCGGCACCGTCGGCGTAGCAGTATTGCATGAAAAAATCAAAGCCAAAGTCGGCAAAATTCCTGAAGGTATCCCTTATTTCAGCGGCATCACCGTTGAAGACTGGTGGATCAACTATCCTTGGGACGCGCTGGACATCGACGAACACAACAAATTGGCCGCGCAAAACCAATAAATCTGGCACAACCGTCGCAACAAGCCTTTTCATCTGATTTTCAATTCAATCTTCTGAAAATCAGATGAGTGTGCTTGTCTGATTGTTTGAGGCCGTCTGAAACACACAAACCGGAGAACAACATGATTACACTGGCCGTAGATGCCATGGGCGGAGATGCAGGCCTTGCGGTTACCGTCCCCGGTGCAGTGGATTTCCTGAAACAGCAATCCGACGTACATCTGATTATGGTTGGAGATGAAGCAGCAGTCCGCCAAGCATTAAGCTCGGCAGGCGCGCCTATGGACCGCATTACCGTCTGCCATGCGGCGCAAGTCGTCGAAATGGATGAAGCGCCGCAATCCGCGCTGAAAAACAAAAAAGAATCATCCATGCGCATCGCCATCAACCAAGTTAAAGAAGGCAATGCGCAAGCCGCCGTATCGGCAGGCAATACCGGCGCACTGATGGCGACCGCCCGATTCGTCCTCAAAACCATTCCCGGCATTGAGCGTCCTGCCATCGCCAAATTCCTGCCTTCCGACAGCAAACACGTTACTTTAGCTTTGGATTTAGGTGCCAACGTTGACTGTACACCCGAACAACTGGCTCAATTTGCCATCATCGGCAGCGAGCTGGTACACGCGCTACACCCCGGAAAAGGCAGCCCTCGCGTCGCCCTTTTGAACGTCGGCACAGAAGACATCAAGGGTACGGATGCCGTCAAACAAACCTTTAAACTGTTGAGCAGCAGTAAACTCAACTTCATCGGCAATATCGAAAGCAACAGCGTTTTGTATGGCGAAGCCGATGTCGTTGTCGCTGACGGGTTTGTCGGCAACGTTATGCTCAAAACCATCGAAGGCGCGGTTAAATTCATGAGTGGTGCCATCCGCCGTGAATTCCAAAGCACCCTGTTCAACAAACTTGCCACCATTGCCGCCCTGCCTGCGCTCAAAGGTTTGAAAGGCAAATTGGATCCGCGTAAATTTAACGGTGCCATCCTGCTTGGCTTACGCGGCATTGTGATTAAGAGCCACGGCGGAACTGACGAAGTCGGCTTCCGTTATGCTTTAGAAGAAGCCTACCACGAAGCCAAATCCGCCGGCCTCGCTCAAATCGAACAAGGCGTAGCCACCCAGTTGGCTGCTTTGGAAGCCGCCAAAGCAGCAGAACTGGAAGACACCGCTGCTCCAGCAACTGAAGCTTAAGGCTGATATACACAGGCCGTCTGAAACTTCAAAATGTTCAGACGGCCTGTTTTTATCTTTAATCACCGACTTCATTCTTAATATTGGGAATTTTCCCATTTTCGCTTACAATACCCGACTATCCGAATCAACTCTCTAAAAAGGCCGTTCTCATGCAATATGCCAAAATTTTCGGTACAGGCAGCTACCTTCCTGCCAACCGCGTCAGCAATGACGACCTTGCAAAAAAAGTGGATACTTCCGACGAGTGGATTACCACGCGTACAGGTATCAAATTTCGCCATATTGCAGACGACAACGAAAAAACCAGCGACTTGGCCGCCGAGTCAGCGCGCCGCGCCTTAGCAGATGCCAATTTGCAGGCTGACGATATCGATCTGATTATCGTCGCCACAGCCACTCCCGATATGCAGTTCCCTTCTACGGCAACCATCGTGCAGCAAAAATTGGGCATTGCCAACGGCTGCCCTGCCTTTGACGTACAAGCTGTATGCGCCGGTTTTATGTATGCCCTGACCACTGCCAATGCCTACATCAAAAGTGGCATGGCGAAAAACGCTTTGGTTATCGGTGCGGAAACCTTCAGCCGCATCGTCGATTGGAACGACCGCACCACCTGCGTCCTCTTTGGTGACGGTGCGGGCGCGGTTGTCTTAAGCGCATCTGACGAACCGGGCATCATCCACGGCAAACTCAAAGCCGATGGCAACTACCTCAACCTTTTGAACGTCCCAGGACAAATCGCCAACGGCCAGGTTTGCGGTTCGCCCTATATCAGCATGGACGGCCCCGGCGTATTCAAGTTTGCCGTCAAAATGCTGTCCAAAATCGCAGATGACGTTATCGAAGAAGCCGGTTACACCGCTGATCAAATCGATTGGATTGTGCCGCACCAAGCCAATAAGCGCATTATCGACTCTACCGCCAAACACTTGGGCTTGAGCATGGACAAAGTGATCTTGACCGTCCAAGACCACGGCAACACGTCCGCCGCCTCGATTCCACTGGCACTGGATGTCGGCATTAAAAACGGCCAAATCAAACGCGGACAAAACCTCTTGCTCGAAGGCATCGGTGGTGGTTTTGCCTGGGGTGCGGTTTTAGTGAAATATTAATGTTTAGGCCGTCTGAACATCCCTTTCAGACGGCCTATTCTGCTCAAGCCCATGAAGTCGCTAACGTTTGCACTCTGCATCAGCAGCCTGTTTTTAAGCATAACGGCTGCGATATTGCCCAAACTGGTAATCGCCTATCTTGCACTGAGTGCATACGTTTTCCTGCTTTACTACCTAGACAAACAGCGCGCACGCAACCACGGCAGACGCATACCCGAAGCAAAATTACACCTGATCAACCTACTTGGCGGCTGGCCGGGCGGTTATTGCGGCAGCCTCGCATTCAGGCACAAAAACAGTAAACCCGAATTTGTCCGCACCTTCCGGCTGACCGCCGCAACCAATACTGTCGCCACCCTCCTTCTGCTGGCAGACACCCTCAAACATTCAAACCAATAAGGAATTACCATGTCTTTCGCATTCTTCTTCCCCGGACAAGGCTCACAAAGCCTAGGCATGATGAACGGCTTTGCCGAGCAAGCTATCGTTAAAGCCACATTTGACGAAGCTTCCGCCATATTGGATCAAGACCTGTGGGCAATGATTAACGGCGAAGATGCCGAATTAATCGGACAAACCGTCAACACCCAGCCCATCATGCTGGCTGCCGGCATTGCCACCTACCGCGCCTACTTGGAAGCCGGCGGTAAAATCCCTTCCGTCGTTGCAGGCCACAGCCTCGGCGAATACACCGCCCTCGTCGCTGCCGACGCATTGGATTTCGCAGACGCGGTCAAACTGGTCCGCCTGCGCGCCGAACTCATGCAATCTGCCGTACCGCAAGGCGTAGGCGCAATGGCCGCTATTTTGGGTTTGGAAGATGAACAAGTAAAAGCCATCTGTGCCGAAGCTGCACAAGGCGAAGTCGTTGAAGCCGTCAACTTCAACTCCCCAGGCCAAGTCGTGATTGCCGGCAATACCGCCGCAGTCGAACGCGCCATGGCCGCCGCCAAAGAAGCCGGAGCCAAACGCGCCCTGCTACTGCCTGTTTCCGTTCCCTCACATTGCAGCCTCATGCAGTCTGCAGCGGAAAAACTTGCCGAAGCATTGAAAGACATCACCATCAAACAACCGCAAATCCGCGTCATCCATAACGCCGATGTCGCTTCTTACGATGATGCCGACAAAATCAAAGATGCCTTGGTACGCCAACTGTACAGCCCGGTGCGCTGGACAGAAACCGTCAACGCGCTTGTTTCCGAAGGCATCACCAAATCCGCCGAATGCGGCCCCGGCAAAGTCCTCGCTGGCCTCGCCAAACGCATCAACAAAGAAGCCGCGTGCAGCGCATTGACCAATGCCGACCAAGTGGCTGCATTTATCGAAGCCCACTAAAACGTTTTCAGACGGCCTTATCCTGTCAGGCAAGGCCGTCTGAAAAATCAGCCCACTCCAATCCGAATACATTATGAAAAAAACCATTATTCTTGCCGTTCCCTACATGTACGGACTGGATCAATGTATCGAAAAAAATCTGCGTTTTCTTGGTTTTGATGTCATTAATTTGTGCTATGACGACCGAGATTCCTATTATCCGAACTTGAACCTGAAATAAAAATTAAGGAAAAAAAAGAGGCTTTAGGGCTTCCCACCCTAGAAATCGCTAGAAAAGTTGTGGAGAATTTAAATGTTTGACAATGAAAAACTGCTGACTTCTGTGATTCCTATCAGGACACATCAGCCAGCAGCAACCGTGCAACATATTGTCTATGCGGCCGATCAAAACTATATCCGCCACATCGGCACATCCATGCTCTCTGTTTTGGCAAACAACCGCTTTCCCATTCATTTTCATCTCTTGGTCAGCGGTTCGGAAAACTATGACTTCGATATTTTCAACCAACTAGAAAATATCAATTCAAATTACGCCATAACGGTTTATCACCTGAATACAGATTATTTTTCTACCCTGCAGACAACCAGCTATTTCACCATCGCATGTACTGCCGGATGTGCATACCTGCCATACTTGGCGATATAAGCGATACTGTACTCTATTTGGACACAGACGTTCTCTGCTTAGGCGATATATCAGAACTGTTTACCGTCATTCTCGCAGCCGTTCCAGAAACAACACTTTACCGTGCCTACATCAACAAATTGAATGTATTCGGTTTTAGAAGTACAGACCCCTACTTCAATTCAGGCGTACTGCTGTTTAACAACAAATTTTGGAACGAATCATCCGCTTACACTGTCCTAAACGAAAAAATACGGCAGGTCGAACTCAGCAAATTTATCTTGGCATGTCCGGATCAAGATCTGCTCAATCTAAGCTGCAAAGGCAAAGTAGGGTGGTTGCCGGAATCTTACAACCGGATACATTGGCACCATCAAGGAAGCGAGCTGAACACCAACCCCAAAAATATCCGGCTTGTTCATTTTATCGGCGGCACCAAGCCGTGGCATCATCTTGGCTTCCATCCTGTTTATGATTCTTTTTATAGAAAGTCTCCTTGGTATAATGGTTATCTCCATCAAAAGCCCAATATCGACTTACCCTTCCCGAATCCGCATAAGAGATACAAACAAGCTGCAAAACGCCTATTTAAACAAGGCAATAAAAAACAAGCCTGGCTATATTATTGAACATATTTGTTAACAAAATTTCTAGGCCGTCAAAAGCAACCTTAAACCAATTTATTAAAACAGGGCAGCCTTAGCACGCAAAACATTTACAGACGGCCTGCAGACAAAAGTTAGATTAAAAAACCTATTCGTGGTATAAGGCCGTCTGAAACCATTTTTCCAATCGCAATTAAGGAATAAAACATGAGTACACAAGATTTGAGCGGTAAAATCGCTTTGGTAACCGGCGCTTCTCGCGGTATTGGTGCGGCGATTGCCGATACTTTGGCTGCGGCCGGTGCAAAAGTTATCGGCACAGCCACCAGTGAGAGCGGTGCGGCTGCAATCGGAGAACGCTTGGCACAATGGGGCGGCGAAGGCCGTGCATTGAATTCTGCCGAACCTGAAACCATCGAAAACCTGATTGCCGACATCGAGAAAGAATTCGGCAAACTGGATATTCTGGTCAATAACGCCGGCATCACCCGCGACAACCTCCTGATGCGCATGAAAGAAGAAGAGTGGGACGACATCATGCAGGTCAACCTCAAATCCGTCTTCCGCGCCTCCAAAGCGGTATTGCGCGGCATGATGAAGCAGCGCGCCGGTCGCATCATTAACATCACTTCTGTTGTCGGCGTGATGGGCAATGCCGGCCAAACCAACTATGCGGCGGCAAAAGCAGGCTTAATCGGTTTCTCTAAATCTATGGCACGTGAAGTCGGCAGCCGCGGCATTACCGTCAACTGCGTTGCCCCCGGCTTTATCGACACCGACATGACCCGCGCCCTGCCGGAAGAAACCCGCAAAACCTTTGAAGCACAAACTTCTTTGGGCAAATTCGGTGAAGCGCAAGATATTGCCGATGCAGTCTTGTTCTTGGCTTCTGATCAGGCAAAATACATTACCGGTCAGACACTTCATGTCAACGGCGGTATGTTGATGCCTTAAACCGTTTGTTTATTTAAAGGCCGTCTGAATATTTCAGACGGCCCTTTTTGTCAATCAAAACACTACTTCACATTTTATCTTGATATAATCTTAATAATCCGTTAGATAACGCTCGAAACAGTAAATCCAAATAAGCATAATACGGGAAATCAAATCGCAGAAATGAAGTTCATTCTGTGCGTTTTTATTTGATTTTGCTGTCGGTTTTCGACGTGTTTCAGACGGCCTATATAACAATAGCTACTTTTAACGAAAGGCCGCCCACTCTATGCACGAATTCTCCCTCGGTCCCATTGTCATTGTCCTGTTGGTTTCCGTCATTACGGTTATCTGCTGTCGCAAATTCAACATTCCTTCCATGCTCGGTTATCTTTTGGTCGGTTTTATTGCCGGTCCGGGTATGTTCAAACTGATTCCGCAAAGCCATGCCACCGACTATTTGGGCGAAATCGGCATTGTATTCTTGATGTTCAGCATCGGTCTCGAATTCTCCCTACCCAAACTCAAAGCCATGCGCCGCCTCGTATTCGGTTTGGGCGGTTTGCAAGTCATCATTACCATGCTCTCGATTATGGGCATTTTGATGGCAATGGGCACGCCGTTTAACTGGGCGTTTGCCACTGCGGGCGCACTGACCATGTCGTCCACCGCCATCGTCAGCCGCATTCTGTCGGAGAAAACCGAGCTGGGTCAGCCGCATGGTCAAATGGCCATGGGTGTTTTGCTGATGCAAGATATTGCCGTTGTACCGCTGATGATTCTGATTCCGGCACTTGCCGGCGGCAGCGAAGGCAACTTGTGGGTAGAGCTGGGCTTGGCAGGTTTGAAAATGTTGCTGACCTTGGGCATTTTGTTCGTTATCGGCAGCCGTGTGATGTCGCGCTGGTTCAGACTGGTTGCCAAACGCAAATCGTCCGAACTCTTCATGATCAACGTTTTGCTGGTTACTTTGGGCGTGGCCTATCTGACAGAGCTTGAAGGGCTGTCTATGGCATTGGGCGCATTCGTCGCCGGTATGCTGCTTTCCGAAACCGAATACCGTATCCAGGTGGAAGACGACATCCGTCCATTCCGCGACATCCTGCTGGGCTTCTTCTTCATTACCGTCGGTATGAAGCTCGATATTCAGGCGCTGATCGGCAACTGGCAGCAAATCCTGATTTTGTTGGCAATCCTGTTGGTCTTGAAAGCACTGGTTGTCTTCATCATCGCTTTGCGCATGAAAAACCCTGTGGGCGACAGCCTCAAAAGTGCGCTTTATTTGGCACAAGGCGGCGAGTTCGGCTTCGTGATGCTGGCCATTTCCAGCAAAATCAATATGGTTTCGCCCGAATTGGAACAAGCGGCCACTGCAACCGTCTTGCTCTCCATGATTGCTGCGCCATTCATTTTGGGCAGCAGCAATGCCATAGTCAGCCGCTTCGTTAAATCCGACTGGGACATGAAAGCCTTAGACTTGCACTCCATGTTGGTGGAAACCATGAGCAAATCCGAACACGTCCTGATTATCGGTTTCGGACGCGGTGGTCAATCGGTTGCCCGTGTATTGGCGCAAGAAGGCATCCCCTACTTTGCCCTTGACTTGGACATTGCCCGCGTACAAGTGGCACGCAACGCAGGCGAACCGGTTTCCTTTGGCGATGCCAAACGCCGCGAAGTCTTGGAAGCCGCCGGCTTGGGACGCGCCAAAATGGTGGTCATCACGCTGAACAATATGCACGAGACCCAACATGTTCTCGGCAACATCATGTCCATGCATCCGAGCATGCCGGTTTATGTTCGCGCCACCAATGACGATTACGTTAAAACCTTTACCGAAATGGGTGCGGAAGAAACCGTCTCCGATACCAAAGAAACCAGCCTGGTGCTGGCAAGCTATGCCATGTTGGGCCACGGCCTCTCCTACAACCATGTTTATCAAACCATAACCCACATCCGTCACAGCCGCTATGCATCTTTGCAAGACTTGTTTGTCGGCAGTGATGATGACAGCTTCTCCGACGAAGACAGCAAGGCCATCTGCCGCCATGCCTTCCCATTACAAGGCGAGGCACACGCCATCGGTAAAACCATCCGCGAATTGCCATTGGCAGCGCATTATCTGAAACTATTGTTTATCCGCCGCAACACCGGAAAAATCCAAGACCTTGACCCTGATTTCGTTCTGGAAACCGACGACATTTTGGTTGTCGCAGGCAAGCAGGAAGAAATTATTTCCTTTGAAAACTGGTGCTTGCAGGGAGATATCTAATTATCGGCAAATAAATCTTGCGCGCATCAGGATTTTTTGGTTTAATAGCGTCTTCGCAATTTTGCGCATGGGTGATTAGCTCAGTTGGTAGAGCGTCTGCCTTACAAGCAGAATGTCGGCGGTTCGACTCCGTCATCACCCACCAAGTTTCTTTTTCATTGTCTTTGACAGTGGATGCGCGGTGGTAGCTCAGTTGGTTAGAGTACCGGCCTGTCACGCCGGGGGTCGCGGGTTCGAGCCCCGTCCGCCGCGCCATTATTTAGAAATGCTGATTCCTCAGTATCTCCCTTTTTCGGGTGATTAGCTCAGTTGGTAGAGCGTCTGCCTTACAAGCAGAATGTCGGCGGTTCGACTCCGTCATCACCCACCACTTTCCTTTTCATTGTCTCTGACAATGGATGCGCGGTGGTAGCTCAGTTGGTTAGAGTACCGGCCTGTCACGCCGGGGGTCGCGGGTTCGAGCCCCGTCCGCCGCGCCATCAAGTTAAAAATAAAAAATACCGGTTTTTATCGGTATTTTTTTCGTCTGTACCCTATGCCTTTTCATAAAAAATTGAGCTTTTTAGATAATATAAAATAGGGCAACACAATAAGTCTGAAAGAAATATGGTTTGAATCCTGAAAACCATCTATCTCAAGCGGATTCACACCAAACGCTTATTCATCAAATCTCTAAATCATCTTTCAAAATAGGCATAAATACTTACCTCCCCCTTCTTACATAAAGGCCGTCTGAAAACGTCAATACATTTTCAGACGGCCTTTTTTAGCTTATCAAGCCTGATACCTAATCATGCAGGAAGCCTTAGCATCAATCCAATGTTCGCCACCGGGCTGAACAATTTTAGACACCAGTTTATCCAAGTCGCGTAAATAATCGGTTGATTTTTGGCTGTTGATAATGACGACAACCAACAACGGCTTTTCGCCCAACCAATACACCAAACGTCGGTGCAAACGCGCAAATCAGCGATCCTGCTAAAAATGTTGCCTGCGTAAACAGCACCATTTTGCGCGTTTCAAACCATTGAATCACGCCTGCCGTAATCGGCGTAAATGCCCCCATGACCAGCAGAAAACCCGTTGTCAGCCATTGAACCGTGGTCTTATCGACACCGAAATCTTTCATAATCGGCGTAAGCGCGACATTCAGCAGCGTGTCGTTGAGATAGCCGAAAAATGCGCCGATGAATAAGGTGGCGACAATGGTTTTAGCTGGAAAGTCGGGATTGTCGGCATAGTATTCGTGTGCCGTTGCGTCCTCTTACGAATCAGAAGCGTGCATAATAATTTGAAATATCAGCGAAACCGTTATTTTAGCATAAACCATTTTGACAGGCCGTCTGAAACCTTGACCGCTTCCCCAGATAACACTAAAATTTAGAATTGTTTTCATTTTTATTATTAAACAGGAGAAAAACATGTCAAAGAAAGTCAGCATCTTGGTCGGCAGCCTGCGTAAAGGCTCGTTCGCACGAAAAGTCGCACAAAACGTCGTTTCCATGTTCCCTGAAGGCTACGAAGCGCAAATTGTCGAAATCGGCCATTTGCCTTTATACAACTTCGACTACGACGATCCTGCCGTTACCGACTTCCCCACTCCATCCAGCTATACCGAGTTCCGTGAAACCATCAAAGCCTCTGCCGGCGTATTGTTCGTGACTTCCGAAAACAACCGTACCGTCCCGGCCTGCCTGAAAAACGCCATCGACATCGGTTCCAAACCCAATGCCGATGTTGCCTGGAAAAAAACACCTGCCGGCATCATCAGCCATTCCGTCGGCAAAATGGGTGGTTATAGCGCGCAAAAAAATCTGCGCCTTGCCCTTTCGTATTTCGATATGCCGCTGACCGGCCAGCCGGAAGTGTTCCTCGGCAACTCGCCTACCCTGTTTGACGACAACGGCCAGCTCATCGAATCCGCGCGCGGCTTTGTTCAAGGCTATATCGACCAATTGGTTGCCTTGATAGAGAAAAACCCTAAATAATCGGGATTGAAGCATACCGGCCGTCTGAAAAACGAAATTTCAGACGGCCTCATCTTTTGCAAAAAATCAGTTTTTCGACAGTTCCTAAATTTTTACTAATTGAGTGCGGCTATAATCACTGTCCACCCATCCTCCGGAGAACTTCCATGCGCGTATTATTGGTTGAAGACGATGCCATGATTGCCCAAGCCGTCAGTGCCAACCTGAAAGACACCGGCTACGCTGTCGATTGGGTCAGTCGCGGTTCGGAAGTTGCCGCAGCAGTGGCGGCGCAAGCATACGATTTGCTGCTCTTGGATTTGGGTTTGCCCGGCAAAGACGGTTTGGACGTATTGGCGCAAATCCGCAGCGGCGGCTGTACCATTCCCGTCTTAATCGTGACCGCGCGCGACGATTTGCACAGCCGCCTCAACGGCCTAGACGGCGGCGCAGACGACTACATCGTCAAACCCTTCGACATGGCGGAACTGCAAGCCCGTATGCGCGCCGTATTGCGCCGACACGGCGGACAGGCGCAAACGCTGCTGAGCAACGGCATCATCACGCTCAACCCTTCCACCCATCAGGCAGAAGTGGTCGGGCAAGAACAGGCCATCATGCTCAGCAACAAAGAATTTGCCGTCCTCCAAGCCCTGCTGCTGCGTCCGGGCATGATTCTGTCGCGCAGCGATTTAGAAGACAAAATCTACGGCTGGGGCGAAGAAGTCGAAA
The DNA here is from genome assembly GCF_005221285.1 of Neisseria flavescens. NCBI lineage: Bacteria > Pseudomonadati > Pseudomonadota > Betaproteobacteria > Neisseriales > Neisseriaceae > Neisseria > Neisseria flavescens. Next base: position 2,215,502 of record NZ_CP039886.1, on the reverse strand, counting down.
GCAACGCCGTTGACTTCCTGATTCACGCCTTACGCAAAAAACTCGGCAAAGAGGCGATTCAAAACGTTCGCGGGGTCGGCTGGCTGGTTGCACAAAACAACCAGGCCGTCTGAAAAACCACAACAACACCAACACACAAACCATGCAACGCCTTATCCACACCATCAAACAATCCCTGCAAGTTAAGATCAGCCTCGCCCTGATCTGTATGCTCCTGCCCCTCTCCATTTTTGCAGGCATATTTTCATATTACGATACTTATCACGAGACCCAAGAGGTTCAAGACGACCTGTTGCGCCAAGTCGCGAACTATCTCGACCCGAGCGATGCCGATGACGAAAATCACTCGCTCGACAACGACAACAAGATTTCCGTTCAATTTCCCAATACGCCCAACCCCATTGTCAGCCTGCCTGAGCAGATTTCAGACGGCCTGCACACCATTCAGGCCGATGACGACGATTACTACCGCGTTTATACCCGCAACACCAAGCAAGGCCGCATCGCCGTCATGCAGGAAAGCGACTACCGCGAAGAGCTGGCCGAAATGGCTGCCGTGCAGAGCATCCTCCCCATGCTCCTCGCCCTGCCCCTGATTATCTTGCTCACCGTCTGGATTACCCACCGCGCCATGCGTTCCGTCAAAACCCTGTCCAACGATTTGGAACAGCGCCAAATCAACGACCTCTCGCCGATGGACACACAAGACATTCCCAGCGAAATCCAAGGCTTTGTCGTCGCCATCAACAACCTGTTGCAACGTACCGATGAAAACGTCCGCCAACAGCAACGCTTTATCGCCGATGCCGCACACGAATTGCGCAGCCCCATGACCGCCCTCTCCCTTCAGGCAGAGCGGCTCAACAATATGCAGCTGTCTGCCGAAGCGCGCGAGCAGTCCGCCCTGTTGCAACAAAGCATACTGCGCAACCGCCACCTGCTCGAGCAACTCCTTTCCCTCGCACGCGCCCAAGCACCCGAAACCCAACGCCCCAAAACCCTGATCAGCCTGCAAAACCAGTTCCGCCGCGTCTTGCAGGAACTCATGCCGCTGGCGCTGGCCAAAGGTCAAGACATCGGCGTCGCTGTTGAAAACGACTGCCAAATCCACGCCGACGACACCGAAATCTACACCCTCATTAAAACCTTTACCGATAACGCCATCCGCTACACCCCCAAAGGCGGCCGCATCGATTTGGGCTTTGACGAAACCGCCGAATACCTCAACATCTGGGTGGAAGACGACGGCCCCGGCATTCCCCCAAGCGAGCGCCAACGCGTTATCGACCCCTTCTACCGCATTCTCGGCACCGAACAACAAGGCACCGGACTTGGTCTGTCCATTGCAAACACCATTGTCAAACGCCATCAAGGCCGTCTGAAACTGGCCGACAGCCGACGCTTTGACAGCGGCTTGTTGATTATTGCCGAGTTGGATAAAAAGACGCTTTAAATAATTGACCCGCTCAAATTGGTTTTATCTAGCTTTAAGCCGAGAAATGAAAACGTTTTAAAACCGAAGGCCGTCTGAAAATACCTTTCAGACGGCCTTTTTATATTTTAAAGCAAACCTCATTCATTCCTTACAAATACGGCTGCAAGGTTTGGCGGAGGATTTCCATATCGGTAATTTCAGTGATATTGGCTTTGCCCAAGTATTCCAAACCGACAAAACGCATGATACCGCTGCTGACTTTTTTGTCGTGGCTCATGTGTTCAATCCATTTTTCAAAGGAGAAAACAGGCGGCGCAGACGGGAGGGAAGCGGCTTCCATTAAAGTAGCAATACGATCGGTATCGGCTTGTTGGGTTTTGCCCAAAATTTGCGACAAACGGGAAGCGAGGACGCAACCGGCGGCAACGGCTTCGCCGTGCAACCATACGCCGTAGCCCATTTCCGCTTCAATGGCATGACCGAAAGTGTGGCCGAGATTAAGCCATGCGCGGATGCCCTGCTCGGTTTCGTCTTGGGCAACAATATCGGCCTTCATTTTGCAACAATGATAAACGGCTTCTGCCATTTTTTCTTGGTGTTGCACCATCAGGTCGGCCATATTTTCTTCCAACCAAGCAAAAAATTCGGCATCGCCCAATGCGCCGTATTTGATGACTTCGGCCATGCCTGCGGAAAGTTCGCGTTGCGGCAGCGTTTGCAGGGCGGTCAAATCGGCCAGCACGGCTTGCGGCTGGTAGAACGCGCCAATCATGTTTTTACCGAGCGGATGGTTGATGGCAGTTTTACCGCCGACCGAGGAATCGACCTGGCTGAGCAATGTGGTCGGTACTTGGATAAAAGGTGCGCCACGCTGATAAGTCGCCGCGGCAAAGCCGACCATATCGCCTATCACGCCGCCGCCCAAAGCGATTAAAGTGGTTTTGCGTTCGGCACGGTTTTGCATCAAGCCATCGTAAATCAGATTAAGCGTCTGCCAGTTTTTATACTCTTCGCCGTCGGGAAGGATGATGCTGAAATGCGGCACGCCCAGTCTGTCTAAGGCCGTCTGAAGCTGTTTGAGATAAAGCGGCGCAACGGTTTCGTTGGTAATGATGGCTGCTTTTTTGCCTAAATAGGGCTGAAGCAGCGTATCTGCCTGCTCAATCAGTTTATGCCCGATAAAGATGGGGTATTGATGGGACGGGGTTTGGACAGTCAGTGTGCGCATGGTGTTCCTTTGCAAAGCGTGTTTATTCGCCTAAAGCCTGTATCAGACGTTTGAGCGTTTTGTGACAGCTGTCAGATTCAATGACGAGATGGGCGGTTTGACGGTACAGCGTATCGCGTTGGTCATACAGCTCTTGCAGTTTGGCCAAAGGATTGGCAACTTGCAACAGCGGCCGGTTGCTGTCGTAACGGGTACGCTCCAGCAAGGTTTCGGGGCTGGCATGCAGATAAACAACCGTGCCGTTTTGGCGCAAAATCTGTCTGTTTTCACTGCGTAATACGGAGCCGCCACCGGTCGATAAAACGATGTTGCGCCGGGAAGCAAGCTTCTTCAGCATATTGGTTTCGCGGTTGCGGAAGCCTTCCTCCCCTTCCATCTCAAAAATGGTCGGAATGGATACGCCCGAAGAAGTGCAGATTTCGTAGTCGCTGTCGTAAAACGGGCATTCAAACATTTGGGCAAGCTGCTTGCCCAAAGTGGTTTTGCCCGCGCCCATCAGCCCGATTAAGATTAAATTGCCGTTGATTTTTTCCATGTGGGTCATTTTATACGATATGGTGGTTTCGTGGAAAAGTTCGTCGTTTTTCAGACAGCCTTTTCATCTCAGGCCGTCTGAAAACCAAAACAGGCATACCTTTGCAGATATGCCTGTTTGTCATTTTAAAAATCAGTAACGCAGATTGTTACCCACATTATCCATGATGTGCGGCGTGATGAAGATCAACAGCTCACGGCGGTTTTCACGTTTGCCGCGTGATTTGAACAGATTGCCGACAACAGGAATATCGCCCAAAACAGGTACTTTGTTCACTGCATTGGTGCTTTCTTCTTCGTAAATACCGCCGACAATCAGCGTGCCGCCATCTTCAACCATGGCTTGGGTATTCAAGTGTTTGGTGTTGATACACTTGGTTGTCAGAGAATCCACGGTACAGTCGATCGGAGTATCGCGATTAATCTTCACAGTCATGATGATTTGACCGTCAGGCGTAATGTTCGGCGTTACGGTCAAGCCCAAAACGGCTTTCTTAAAGGTAATCGAAGTCGCACCGCTGGAAGCAGCCTCTTGGTAAGGAATTTCCGTACCGGATTCAATTTTGGCTTCTTTGCGGTCTTGTGTCAGCACGCGCGGATTGGAAATGGTTTTGCTCTTACCCTGTTCTTCAGACGCGCTGATTTCCAAGCCCAATGCGCCGGACGAGAACGCACGCACCAGCGCAATGCTGTTGACTGCGGCTGCAGTCGGCAGACTGACATTCGGTTCCAAACTCCATGTGGGGTAGTCTACGTCGCCACGGTCAGATGAGAACTTGGTACTGTAGTTGGTTTGCGCATTGCTCCAGTTGCTGCCCCATGCCCTAGAGCCTTTCGCACCAACGAAACCGAATTTAACGCCCAAATTACGGAAGAAGGTATCTTCTGCTTCGACAATACGCGCTTCCACCATCACTTGACGGGTTGGAACGTCCAATTCATCAATCAGTTTGCGGAATTTCTCAATCACGCCGCGGTTGTCGGTCACAATCAATGTATTGGTGCCCGGATCGATTAAGGCGCTGCCTCGGTTGCTCAACAGAGTGTTGCGGGTATTGGAATTATTGCTGTCGTATTCGTCCAACCGCAGAATTTTGCGGAATTCTTCCACGTTTTTGTATTTCAACTGGAAGGTTTGAGAATACAGCGAACCCAATTCGGCAATCTCTTTTTCAGCCTGCAAGAAGGCTTTGTCTTTTGCCAATAATTCATCGCGAGGCGCAATATTAATGATGTTGCCTTGACGGCGCATATCCAAATTACGCGCCTGCATAACCAAGTCTAAAGCCTGATCCCAAGGTACATCTTTCAGGGACAGGGTCATGGTGCCTTTGACGGTATCGCTGGCAACAATATTCACACCGGATTCTTTTGCCAAAATCTGCAAGATGGTACGAACTTCTATATCTTGGAAATCCAAAGAAATTTTACGGCCTTTGAACGATTTGTTCGCATTGTAGTTCAAGCCGCCGGATTCGGTATTGGCGGCTTTAGGCGATACTTCAAATACAAAACGTCCGGAAGAAGCCTTGGTATTGATGTCCCAATTCGCATTATTGTTGCGGATAATAAGCTGGGTAGAATTGCCGATACGTTTGAGCGTAACGTTTTGTACAGGTGTATTAAAGTCAGCCACATCCAAACTGCGTTGCGCTTGTGTCGGCAAAGTATGGTTTTTCAATGTCACAACCACGCGGTCGCGCTGCTGTTTAATATCCGGCTGTCCGCTGAAACCAGGGGCGGACAATTCAATAATGCCGGAATTGCGTACGCCTTTACGGAAATCGATATTGGCTGCTGAAACGGCTTGATAAGTCTGAGCAGCACGCGCGGTAGACGGCGTAGCCGCACGTTCATTTGCAACAGCCGCACTGGTTTGATCAGTAGATTCGTTTACAAATACCCAAACTTCGTTGCCGCGAATCTCAGTATTGTATTGGCTGATTTTATTCAAACCCAAAACCACGCGTGCGCGGTCATTGTTTTGCGCCGCAGTAATTTGATTCAGCAATGGGTCGGCATATTCCAAAACAGGCTGAGGCAAACGGATATTGGTGTTGGCAAAATCCAATGCAATACGCGCCGGAGTAGATGTTACAAAACCATGAGGTGTGGTGACGTCTTTGTCGAAACGGATTTTGATGATTTTTTGGTTGTCAGGCAAAGTGGAAACGTTGATATCGGTAATATTGCCTGCAAAGGCCGTCTGAACAGCGAGGGCAACGCTGAAGCCGGCAAATAATTTTGTCATGTGCTTGGTTTTCATAATCGAGTGAGACCCCTAAATTAATTTGAATTCGAACTATCTGAGCTATTGGAAGAGTCCGCCTCTTTACTGCTCAATGGCAATTCGGCCTTCCGGTACACCCAGTTGCCGTAGCTGTCTTCAACTTGCTCGGTCAAGATAATTTTATCTTCGGTAATACTTTGGATTATGCCATAATTCTGACCGATGTAGTTTCCGGGATAAACGGTATAAACATGGTCGTTGACCTTGATAAATCCTGAAACTTTGCCGCCGCTTTGAAGCGTTCCGACAAAGGCCATGTTTTCCAAACTGAAGGCTTCCAATGTTTCTTTCGGACGATTCACATCCGGCGCATTGCCGCCTTTAGGGGCAGTATCCAAACGACGTGAATCAAACGCATTTAAGCCTTTAAAATTCGGCGGGCTATACGGCTTAGGTAATGTAACCGTCGGCTCTTCAAACGGAATAATCTTGGATTTTGCTTCCTGACGGGTTTGCGTCATCCATTGAATCAAATCTTCATAGCTTTGCGTACAGGCTGCCAAGGGAAGAAGACTTAAAAGTAAGATGATTTTTTTCATAATTTCCCTATTCTTTTATTTTTGCTCATTCTCGGCAGGTTTGCCTTCTTCTTGTGCCTGTTGCGCAGCCAATTCGGCAGCAATCTCTTCGGCAGGACGGGCTTTGTAAGTCGTCGCAATCGCGCTCAGTGTCAACCCGCCTTTATTGCCTTTGCCTTCTTTGTCCTCGCCTGCCTTCACGAGTTTCAAAGAATCTAACGTAATAATGCGCGACAAATCGCCTACATCACGGGTAAATTGGCTGATCTGTGAGTATTTGCCTGTGATGGAAATCTGATACGGCAGTTTTTGAATCGGACCATCGTTTTCGGGTTGGAGCGGTGCAACGCTGTCCAAACGCAGTCCGTTGGTTGAACCTGCCTGATGCAGCTCTTGAATCAGGTTCGGAATTTCCGCATCGGTCGGCAGTTGTTTCAACAAAACGTCAAATGCAGAACGAATCGAAGCCAATTCAGCCTTTAGATTGTTCAAGCTTGCCGCCTGAATGCTTTTACGCTTAAAGGTTTCCTTCAGCTCTGCTTCTTTGGCTTCCTGCGTATTTAAGGTTTCAATCTGATCTTTAAATACGCCGACATAGCCCAAAGCCAACATACCGACAATCAACAAACCTCCCAGCAAAAGTTTTAAAGGCATATTGAGCAGGTACAGGTTTTGTACGTCCAATTGTTTCAGGTTTTTAGATGCCATTATTGAGCCTCCGGAGCAGGTTCTGCCACAGGTTCGGCCATTTCACCGCTGCTTTGGGCTGTCGGTGCGGGAGCCGGCGTATTCACTTGGTTGATTGAAGATTTCAAAGTAAATTCTTGGTAGTTATCTACTTTTTTAATGCTCAACAATTCAGGCTGCAAGAAAATACCTGTACTTGGCAGGGAGCGCATCATAACGGCGATTTTATTGTCGCTGACGGCATGGCCGCTGATTTTATAGCTGATCGGGCTTTCTGCTTCCAACGCAGTCAAATAAGTATTATCGGGCGTAAGCGCATTCAAAGAATCAAGGATATAGGCCGCTTGATAGCGTTTTTCCTGCAACTCTTCCACTTTCAGCTTCTTGGCCAAGAGGGCTTCTTTTTCTTGCCGAAGTTTATCGATTTCGCCCAATTCTCTATCAAGTCTGTCGATTTCGGTTTGCAGGAAGTTGTTGCGGCCTTCTTGATTGCTGATGACGCTGTCAATACCGAGATAGGTAGCGGCCGCCAAGCCCAAACCCACTGCAAAAGCACCAAGCATCAATACTTTGAATTGCTGCTGCTTGCGCTGTTTAATCTCTTCACGATACGGAAGAAGGTTGATTCTGGTTAATTCGATCATGTTCTCAAAGTCCCCTTAATGCCAATCCAAACGCCAAAGTCAGTGACGGCGCATCAATTTGAAACTGCGGCAATTCTACTTTTGCACTGCGTTCCACATATGAAATCGGATGCAGATATTCTGTTGCCGTATTGGTTTGCGAGAAAATGCTTTCCGCCAAACCTGCCTGCTGAGCGGTAAAGCCGGTCAGCAGGATGTGTTTGATATTGGTGAAAGAATCAATGTCCTGCGTGGTATCGTAAAATTGCAAAACACGCTGAACTTCCTGCGCAACCTGCACATTAAAACGGTCGACAATCTGAGACTGGTAGTCGGAAGGCTTGTTTTGGGAAGCCATCATTTGAGCGGCTTTTTCTTCCGTTACCTGATAAGTAAGCTGAATCAGCTGATTGAGCTGCTCAGTGCTGACCGGTGTTTCTTGTGTGTAGAGGATACGGCCGTTTTGCAGAATCAGGGCATACATTTGCGTCGCATGAATGCCGAACACGGCAACTTTTTCCTCTGCCATTTCGGGAGCATGCGTATTCATCCAATAGACAAAGGCATTGCGTTGCGCCAGCAAGTCCAAGTCCAAAGCAGACAAAGGCAAGCCCGCATTTTCAAACATTTCAATGCGCGGCTCGACATCGTCTTTTTTGGCGGCAACAGCTAAAACATGCTGGCCCGAACCGACTTCTTCGGCTTGAAAGTCGTAGTTCATTTCTTCAATAGGCGCAAATTGGCCGACTTCCGCCTCGACAAACTCTTCCAAGTCCAAATCGGTATCACGCGGATTGTAAATAATTTGCTCGACTGTTGCCAAATTTTGTGGCACAGCCGCAACAATATTTTTGCAAGAACTGCGTAATTGTGTGTAAGTATGTTGGATGTAAGTGGCAAGCTGATCGTAGTCTTGAATTTTGTCGCCTTTGACAATATTTTTAGGCAATTTGGTAATAACGTATTTTTCCAGCTGAATTTGGTTTAAACTACGGCCTGTCAGTTGTACCATCTTAATGGCATGTTGGCTGATATCGACGCCGATGGCAGAGCGATTGTTCAATCCGCTAGAAACCTTGCCTGTTTTGGTATCTTTCGTACTTTTAAATAAGCGCATGATTTGACTTCCCTGTATCATTTAGGAGTGAGTAACTGTTTCGTTATCCGTAAAGGACTTCTTATTTTTTACACAGTATTGACTGTGGCTGATAGAAATCGTTTCCCATTTTACTTTATTTATTGCCATTAATGGCAAAATTATTACTTGTCATGATTAAAAAGATTATAACGACCTGCATGGGTCTCTTATTAGGACTGGCTCTTTTCGGTGTAGGTCTGATTGCAATTGCAATTCTGGTAACCTATCCAAAACTGCCGTCTTTGGACTCTTTACAACACTACAAACCAAAATTGCCGCTGACGATTTATTCTTCAGACGGCCAAGTCATTGGCGTTTACGGCGAACAACGGCGTGAATTTACCAAAATCGACGACTTCCCCAAAATTTTGAAAGACGCAGTGATTGCCGCCGAAGACAAACGCTTCTACGACCACTGGGGTGTGGACGTTTGGGGCGTGGCTCGCGCCGTAATCGGCAACGTCATGGCCGGCGGTGTTCAATCCGGTGCCAGTACGATTACGCAACAGGTTGCCAAAAACTTCTACCTGAGCAGCGAGCGTTCATTCACCCGTAAATTCAACGAAGCCCTGCTGGCCTACAAAATCGAGCAGTCTTTGAGCAAAGACAAGATTTTGGAGCTGTACTTCAACCAAATCTATTTGGGTCAACGCGCTTATGGTTTTGCCTCCGCCGCCCAAACTTATTTCAATAAAAATGTTAATGATTTAACATTAGCCGAAGCCGCCATGTTGGCCGGCTTGCCTAAAGCACCTTCCGCCTACAATCCGATTGTAAACCCTGAGCGTGCCAAACTGCGCCAAGCTTATATTCTGAACAATATGCTGGAAGAAGGCATGATCACCCTGCAGCAACGCGATCAGGCTTTGAAAGAAGAGTTGCATTACGAGCGTTTTGTACAAAACATTGATCAAAGCGCCCTGTATGTTGCCGAGATGGCGCGTCAGGAGCTGTTTGAAAAATACGGCGAAGATGCCTACACACAAGGCTTCAAGGTATATACCACCGTCGATACCGCACACCAGCGCGTCGCCACCGAAGCCCTGCGTAAAGTTTTGCGCAATTTCGACCGCGGCAGCAGCTACCGCGGTGCAGAAAACTACATCGACCTGAGCAAAAGCGATAACGTAGAAGAAACTGTCAGCCAATATCTTTCTACACTTTACACCGTCGATAAAATGATTCCGGCGGTTGTCTTGGAAGCCTCACGCAAAGGTGTACAGATTCAGTTGCCAAGTGGCCGTAAAGTCACGCTGAACAACCACGCTTTAGGCTTTGCCGCCCGTGCCGTCAACAACGAAAAAATGGGGGATGACCGTATCCGTCGCGGCTCCGTCATTCGCGTTAAAGGCAGCGGCGATACCTTTACCGTCGTTCAAGAGCCTTTGTTGCAAGGTGCATTGGTGTCTTTAGATGCGAAAACCGGTGCAGTCCGTGCATTGGTCGGCGGCTACGACTACCACAGCAAAACCTTCAACCGCGCAACTCAAGCCATGCGCCAACCCGGCTCGACGTTCAAACCGTTCATTTATTCCGCCGCTTTGGCAAAAGGCATGACTGCCTCCACCATGATTAACGATGCGCCGATCTCCCTGCCGGGCAAAGGTGCAAACGGTAAAGCGTGGAACCCGAAAAACTCTGACGGCCGCTATGCCGGTTACATCACGCTGCGTCAGGCTTTGACCGCGTCGAAAAACATGGTGTCCATCCGCATCCTGATGTCTATCGGCATCGGCTACGCGCAACAATACATCCAACGCTTCGGCTTCAAGCCGTCTGAAATCCCTGCCAGCCTGTCTATGGCTTTGGGTGCAGGCGAAACCACTCCGTTGCGTATTGCAGAAGGTTACAGCGTCTTTGCCAACGGCGGTTACAAAGTATCTGCCCACGTCATCGACAAAATCTACGACAGCCAAGGCCGTCTGAGAGCGCAAATGCAACCTTTGGTAGCCGGTGAAAATGCACCCCAAGCCATTGACCCGCGCAACGCCTACATCATGTACAAAATCATGCAGGACGTTGTCCGTGTCGGTACCGCACGCGGTGCAGCCACCCTGGGCCGCTCCGACATCGCCGGTAAAACCGGTACCACCAACGACAACAAAGACGCATGGTTTGTCGGCTTCAACCCTAACGTTGTGACTGCCGTCTATATCGGTTTCGACAAACCGCGCAGCATGGGCCGTGCAGGCTACGGTGGTACAATCGCCGTACCGGTTTGGGTAGAATACATGCGCTTCGCCCTGAAAGGCACCAGCGTCAAACCGATGAAAGCCCCTGAAGGCGTGGTTACAAACGGCGGCGAAGTGTATATGCGCGAACGCATGACCACCAGCTCCGACCTGGCCTTGGACAACAGCGGCATTGCTCCGCGTCCTGCCCAACCTGCCCGTCGTGCCGTTCCGAATGAAAACCGCCGCCGTGCCGAGAGCAACACTGCGCCAGCCCGTGAAGAATCAGACGAAACCCCAGTTCTGCCAAGCAATACCGGCAACAATAACAGACAACAACTGGACTCTCTGTTCTAATGTTCTAAAGCAAGGCCGTCTGAAACGTTCAGACGGCCTTTTTTGAGAAAATTCAAAGCAAAACCATGATTGATTTACACTGCCATTCGACCGTTTCAGACGGCATGTTGTCCCCAACCGAAGTTGTCCGACTCGCCCGTCAAAACGGTTGCACCCTGCTCGCCCTGACCGACCACGACCATACCGGCGGACTTGCCGAAGCACGCGCCGAAGCCGATACCCTCGGCCTCCCCTTCGTCAACGGCGTGGAAATATCCGTCACTTGGCGCGACCGCACCATCCACGTTGTCGGTTTGGACTTTGACGAACACAACAAAACCCTGCAAAACCTGCTTGCCGAAGTCCGCAAAGGCCGTCTGAAACGATTGGAAGCTATTGCGGCCAAACTGGAGAAAAAAGGCATAACAGGCGCGTATGAAGGCGCGCTGGCATTGGCCGCCAACAAAGAAATGGCCAGCCGCACCCACATTGCCGAATTCCTCATCCGCGAAGGCCATGTCAAAAACAAACAGCAGGCATTTACCAAATATCTGGGAGACGGCAAATCCTGTTCCGTCAGACATGAATGGGCCTCACTGGAAGACTGTGTAGCCGCGATTACAGGCGCGGGCGGCATGGCCATTATCGCCCACCCGATGCGCTATGAATTGTCCGCCACCGCCAAACGAAACCTGTTTCAAGAATTTAAAAATCTCGGCGGCGCAGGGATTGAAGTGCACAGCGGCAACTGCTGTAAAAACGACCGCCTCAACTATGCCCTGCTTGCCGACCGTTTCAACTTTCTCGCCAGCACAGGCAGCGACTTCCACCGCCCCAACGACTTCAGCGGCGGCATACTCGGCGCCTGTCCCGACTTACCCGAACAATGCCGTCCTGTCTGGAAACACTTTAAGGCCGTCTGAATTTTTCTAAATTTTCAAAACGAAAATACAGCCCCTAGTTTTTAAGCAACCTGTTTCCATTCAGCTAAAGTTCAATATTCTTAAAATCAGCGTTTCCATCATAAATCAGGCCGAGACCTTTGTTCTTTGCTTGGTTTAAGTGGGTTACGCCGTTTTCTTTTCGCGTATTGGCAGGTTCAGCAAAGCCGCCGTTCCCGCCAACACCGCATCGGCATACCACATCCAGCTGTAATCGTTGAATTGATAAATCACGATGCCGCCGATATACGAGCCTAAAAAGCCGCCGATTTGGTGGCTCAACATGGTCAGTCCGAACAGCGTCGCCAGATAGCGCGTGCCGAACAGTTTGCCCGTAATTGCAGCGGTCGGAGCGACGGTGGCGAGCCAAGTGAAGCCGAGCGCGGCGGCGAAAATGTAGAAATTAACGTCGGTTTTCGGGGCGGCAAGGTAGATCAGCACCATCGCCACGCGTGAGGCGTAGAGTCCGAACAAAACATATTTGCCCAAAAACCGCCCCGTACACCAGCCCGAAAAAATGCAGCCCGCAATGTTCGCCAAGCCGATAATCGCAATCGAAGTCGAAGCGACCGAAGCGGGCAGACCGCAGAGTGCGATTTCGTTGGGCAGGTGGGTTACCAAAAACGCGATGTGGAAACCGCAGGTAAAAAAGCCCAAGTGCAGCAGGATGTAGCTTCGGTCTTTAAACGCCGCTTTGATCGCCTGTCCCAGCGTTTGCCCGTTTTCAGACGACGTGTGGTGCGTGGCGACAGCGTTTTTGCCGCCCGCCAGCCACCACGAAATCGGCAGGATTAAAAGTGCGATGCCGCCCCAAACGTAAAACGCCCCCGTCCAGCCGACGGCGGGCAATATCAACAAACCCTGCAACAGCGGCGCAAACAGAAACTGCCCCGCCGAACCGCCCGCGTTGACCAACCCCGAAGCCAAACCGCGTTTGTGCGGCGATACTTTCGCCGCAACCTGCCCCATGATGATGGAGAAACCGCCCGAGCCAGTGCCGAATGCAAAAAGCAGCCCGATTGCCAGCATCAGCCCCCAATAAGTCGGCATCTGCGGCACCATCAGACAGGCAGATACCAGCAACAGTGCGCCGCCACCCAACACCTTAAACGCGCCGAAGCGGTCGGCAAGTGCGCCGGAAAGCGGCTGGGATACGCCCCACATCAACTGGAAAACGGCAATAATCAGGCTGAACTCTTGGATGCTCAGCTCGGTAGAGTCGACGACCGGACGGACAAACAGCCCTATAGTCATGCGCATACCGATGGTAATCAGCAGGATGGAGGCGGCAGCGGCGATAACCAGCCAAAGGTTGGGGGATTTTTGCTGTGTGTGTGTCATGGTTATGATTTGTTCCTATTAGAAAAAAAGCTGCCAAATCAAGCGGCAGGATAAAAGGATTTTAGCAAACGGACTGATGCGGGCTAAATAAATCCTAATGCTTTGATTATAGCCAAAACTTCTATCCGCACCGTTTTTCAAGTTCTTTCTATCTAAAAGGCAGGGCATGGGATATGGGCAGAAAATACGGCGCATAAAAAACAGCAAAGGTCGTATTTCCACAGCGTTGTCGGTGCCATCCAAGTTGCCGCCGCTCGCGCCGTCGCTAAAAAACGCGTCGTCGTCAAACGCCCGCGCCTCGGCGAGTTTCTCAACGGCGAAAACCCGCCTACCAATACACGGGCAAAAGCACCCGCTTCGATGTGTACTTGCCCGACCATCCTGTGAAAGATGGAGAATAATTCAAAACGCGAAAAGGTCGTCTGAAAACTGAATTTCAGACGACCTTTGTGTTTCTGCGTCCTGCGTTAGAACGATTTGACCAGCGACAGACCGACTTCGTTTTGTTTGTAGCTGTACAGCCAGTCGGTGTTGCCGTGGACGCGGCGGTGTTTGTAGCTGAGGACGGGCTTGAGGCCGGCGAATTTCCAACGGTCAGCGCCTATGCTGAGGCGGTAGGTTTGTTCTTTATCGCGGCGGCGTTGTTCGAGGACAGCATTCTCTTCCCTATGGCTGCGGATACCGAAAGTCGCAGAAATTGAAGCGTCGAAACCGGCTTCAAATATTTTTGCCGCACCCAACCATGCGGAAATTTGGCGATAGCTGTCCACAGGGTCTTTCGTTTTGCGCTGTTGCCAGTCTATACCGCCGTAGAGCATCAGGTCGTTGCGCGGAAAGTAAGACAGGGTGTTAGGCTGCCATCGAGCAAACGGGTTTTGTCTGCATAAGAAAGGCGTTTCCACTCGGCTTCCGTGTTCCACGTCCAACCGCCCTTGTCGAGATTCCATTTGCTGCGCACACCATAGGCACGGTTGAGGGTTTTGCCGCCGCTGCCGTTCCATTCGACGAGTGGGGCAAGGGCGAAAGTGTGGCGCTGGTTTTCAAACTGGTAGCCTGCGCTGAGGTTGAGCGTGTGTTCGTTGAAGTCTTTATGATCGCGGTAGAAGCGGCCGTAGCCTAGCGCGCGGGCGGCGATGCCGTGGTGTCCTTTAACCTGCCAGCGGCGGACGGCGGCGGCTTCGTATTTGATGCCGTTGGCGGAAATGGGTTTATCGCCTGAAAATTCTTCCCAGCATTCGCCGTCGATTTCGGTTTTACACCACACTTTGCCGCTGCCTTCGTTGATGTTGCTGTTGTGAACGGCACCGACGGAAAGGCTGCCCTTCCAGCTTTGACGCTGGTTTAAAGCATCTTGGAAATGGGCGATGTTTTCTTTGACAGCTTCAGGCAAGTCTTCATTTTGAAAGCGTGCAAATTCAGAAGAGGCTTCGCGGTTCAGACGGCCTTCAAAAAGCAGGCGTGCGTAATCAAGCCGTCCGCGTGTGAAGTCGGGATGGCGTTGCAGCAGGGTTTCGTATTCTTGTTTGGCGGCTTTCCACCTGCCTTCGCCTCGAGCCAACGAGGTGCGGGCAAACGAAGCGATATCGGGATTGTATTCGCTTTGCCGGGTATAACGATCCAGTAGCGGTCGAACGGTTTGCCAATCGCTGCGGTTGACGGCATTAAACAGTGCCTCGCCTTGGTCGGTTTCGGAATCGTTCTCGGCTGTCTGCCCGGTATATGGAGCAGAAATATCAAGATGATATTCGCGCACTTTTTGTTCCTGCTCCTGCATGGTTTGGCGGGTATCCTGCCACAGGCGTTGTGCAGTGCGGTCGTCTGAAAAATCAGAACGCGGCGCGGCAAGGATGGGGCGGAGAGAAGCAGAATCAGGCAGGCAGACGGTTTGTACATAGAATTGGCTTTCCGGTCGCAAGTTTCAGACAACCTTGAGAAATTTGGAGGCAAGTGTTTAAAAAAGCCTGCGGATGGCAGGCTTTATTTTACTTAAAGACGGATTTTAGCGTTTTACACCGCCGTATGCCGTATCCAAGTTGCGGTCAGTCTTAAATTTGGCAACACCGGCCAGCGCGCTTGCACCGTTGCCGAAGAAGTGGCCTTCATGACCGTTGGCGCGGGCATAGCCTTCAATAGGGGAAGTGTTAGCACAGAATTAGTAAATGTCCTAAAAATCTCCAACAAGGCGAAAATATTTATTTTTAATTTGATACGACCTGTATCACCTGCCCCAAAACGGCAAAGAATATATTGAAACTGCCTGCCCAATACACCATAATGACCCTATAAATACTCGGAAAAAAGGTTAACGCCATGTGCCAACTGCTCGGCATGAATTGCAACACTCCCACAGACATCATGTTTTCTTTCGAAGGCTTCCGCCGCCGTGGCGGCATTACTGATCACCATGCCGACGGCTTCGGTATCGGCTTTTTTGAAGGCAAAGGCGTGCGCTTGTTTCACGATGACAAACCCAGCGCCAACTCGCCCGTTGCCGACTTGGTGCGCACCTATCAGATCAAGTCTGAAAACGTTATCGCCCATATCCGCAAAGCCTCGCAAGGCCAGACTTCATTGGTTAACACCCACCCTTTTATGCGCGAAATATGGGGCGAATATTGGCTGTTTGCACACAACGGCCATTTGATTGATTTTTTCCCCGAGCAGGGCGAGTTTTACCACGCGGTCGGCACGACCGATTCCGAACGCGCATTCTGCTTTATTCTCAACCGCCTGCGCAGCCGCTTTGCCACCAAACCCGAACCTGAAGTTTTGTTTGACGCCATTGCCGGCCTGACTCATGAAATCCGCCACCACGGTTTGTTCAACTTTGTGATGTCCAACGGCGACTGCCTGTTTGCCCATGCCAGTACCTTACTTCACTACATCGTGCGCAAAGCCCCGTTTGGCAATGCACGCCTGCTGGACGATGATATGATGGTCGATTTTTCCAAAGTGACCACGCCAAACGATAAGGTCTCCGTCATCGCCACCCTGCCCCTGACCCGCGATGAAACTTGGTCGCAGTTGGCAGTCAATGAATTGGTGATGTTTCAAGACGGCGATATCGTCCGCAGCGACCGCCCCGAGAATCCGGTTTATATGAGTGCGGAAGAAGGTTTGGAAATCGCCCGCGCCGTCGGCGTATCGGTTTAACGGTTGATTGACTGAAAAACTCAAGGCCGTCTGAAAGGCTCAACTTCACTCAAGTTACCCTTTCAGACGGCCTTTTTATACTTAATCCATAGCCAAAGCATTTACTATACGAAAATAGCGCAATCCGCTACAATAATAGATCACAAACAATAAATTCAATTGCTTAGCGACCTTGCCGAGCGTATGACAAGGAAACCCGATGAAGTGCCCATTTTGCCAACACCCCAACACACAAGTAACCGACTCGCGATGGCTGGAAGACACCAACAGCATCCGTCGCCGTCGCAAATGCTTGGAATGCGGACAACGCTTCAGCACTTTTGAAACCGTTGAAATGCGGATGCCGCAAGTCATCAAATCCGACGGTACACGGGTTTCCTTCAATCCGCATAAACTGCAGACCAGCCTTGAGCGCGCACTGCACAAACGCCCTGTCACACAAGAACAAATCGATGAAACCGTTGCCCTTATCGAGCAGCGCCTCTACCGTTTGGGCAAAAAAGAAGTCGCTTCGCGCATCGTCGGCGAAATGGCGATGGAAGAGCTGGCAAAAATCGACCAAGTCGCTTATGTCCGCTTCGCGTCTGTCTATAAAAGCTTTAAAGACGTTTCCGAATTCACCCAAGTCATTGCCGAATGTAAAGCCAAATAAGGCCGTCTGAAACCATGTTTTCCGCACTTGATACCCAAATGATGCAAACCGCCCTCGAGCTGGCCAAGCTTGGGCGGTTTTCTACTTCCCCCAATCCCCGCGTCGGTTGCGTAATTGCACACGGCGCCCAAATCGTCGGACAAGGTTTCCACGTCAAAGCAGGCGAACCGCACGCTGAAGTTCATGCATTGAGGCAGGCCGGAGCGGCGGCAAAAGGCGCGACAGCCTATGTCACGCTGGAACCTTGCAGCCATTACGGCCGCACGCCGCCATGTGCCGAAGCACTGGTTCATTCCGGCGTAACGCGCGTAGTCGCCGCCATGACCGACCCTAACCCGTTGGTCGCAGGCAAAGGCTTGTCTATGTTGGAAGCCGCCGGAATCCGTACCGAAAGCGGTTTGTTGGAAGCGCAGGCGCGCGAACTCAACCGCGGTTTCCTGTCACGTATCGAACGTGGCAGACCGTTTGTCCGTCTCAAGTGCGCAGCCAGTTTAGACGGCAAAACCGCCCTTTCAGACGGCCGCAGCTTTTGGATTACCGGCGAAGCGGCGCGCAAAGACGTACAAATTCTCCGTGCCGAAAGTTGCGCCGTTTTGACCGGTATCGGTACCGTACTTGCCGACAACCCGAAACTCAACGTCCGCAGCTTCCCCACCCTGCGCCAACCTGCGCGTATCGTCTTGGACAGCCGACTGCAAATTCCTTTGGACTGCCACCTCGTTACCGATACTGAAAGCCCGACCGTTATCGTTACCCTTTCCTCAGACGAACAACGTTTGCAGGCTCTAAGCGCATTTGAACATATCCGCATCATCAGGCCGTCTGAACACATCAACGGCCGCATCAATCTTCTTTCCCTCATGCCACAACTGGCAGAACTTGGCTTTGGCGAAGTTCTGGTAGAAGCCGGCTCCACACTTGCTTCAGCCTTCCTGAAGGATGACTTGGTGGATGAAATCGTCCTCTACCAAGCGCCGAAACTGTTAGGCGCAGGCAAACCTCTTTTCTCCCTTTCTGAAAA
The DNA here is from genome assembly GCF_005221285.1 of Neisseria flavescens. Lineage (NCBI taxonomy): Bacteria > Pseudomonadati > Pseudomonadota > Betaproteobacteria > Neisseriales > Neisseriaceae > Neisseria > Neisseria flavescens. The sequence continues at coordinate 2,197,434 of NZ_CP039886.1, read as the reverse complement.
CCCGGCCGCCCTACTTTCAGGCGGCCCTTGGCAAAGTCAATCGGTAGAAATCATCGTACAGGACATTAAATGGGTTCTCCGGAAAAAATCCGCCCAATTGCCTTAACTTAATAATTAAATCACTTTCGATAGAATATATCTATTATTTACATAGCAATAAATGTGCTTTTTTCGTCAATATATTATAATGGCTTTAGCGTATTCCAATTTAAAACTTTGACTTGTGTGAACTATCCTCAAGCTGATTGTCGACAAATTTTCCTTTTTTTCATCACGAAATAATGGATTATTAAGATAAGTTAAGCCATGAAAATTTATCAAAAGTTTTTATTCTAGAAGAGTTTTAAACGGCATAAACGGTAGTTTAATCTCATGAACCATGCATTTGACAAAGCAATATTTAAAATTAAAACATTTAGTTGAGTGTAATTTCTAAAAATTCAATATTCAAAAATACCTTTTTCATACCTTACAGGCCGTCTGAACGACCGTTAAACTTTTTTGATTGAGACGAATCAGATAAGTGCTTATGATTTTGTCTAATGTAATTATAAGTATGATTTTAAGGCTTCACACAATACGGCAGCCGGCTATGGCTATGCGGTTGCAGCAAACAACTCAGACATCGGGCAAACACTCCCGATTTACTCATTCCTTAAACGAAAGACATCATGAAAAACATTACGATACAAAAATTTGCCGATAAGACCGCAAAAATTGGCATCGTTGGCTTAGGCTACGTCGGTTTACCACTGATGTTGCGCTATGTGGATATCGGTTACCAAGTTTTGGGTTTCGACATTGACACCAACAAAGTCGACAAGCTCAACAAAGGCGAAAGCTACATTGAGCATATCCCTTCCGACAAAATTGCCGCTGCTTCCAACAGCCTGTTTGAAGCAACGACCGACTTCTCCCGCATCGGCGAAGTAGAAGCCGTCATTTTGTGCGTACCGACTCCACTGAACAAATACCGCGAGCCGGACATGAGCTTTGTGATCGACACTACCGATGCGGTAAAACCTTACCTGCGCGCCGGTCAAGTGCTGTCTTTGGAATCCACCACCTACCCTGGCACTACCGAAGAAGAATTGTTGCCACGCATGGAAGAAGGCGGCTTGAAAGTCGGTCAAGACGTGTTCTTGGTTTACTCTCCTGAGCGTGAAGACCCGGGTAACCCTAACTTTGAAACCCGTACCATTCCAAAAGTCATCGGCGGCCATACCCCTGCTTGTTTGGAAGTCGGCCTTGCGCTGTACCAACCTGCCATCGATAAAGTTGTTCCAGTAAGCTCCACCAAAGCTGCCGAACTGACCAAACTTCTGGAAAACATCCACCGCGCCGTAAACATCGGCTTAGTGAACGAGATGAAAATTGTTGCCGACAAAATGGGCATCGACATTCACGAAGTCATCAATGCCGCTGCAACCAAACCATTCGGCTTCGTTGCTTATTACCCGGGTCCTGGCTTGGGCGGCCACTGTATCCCTATCGACCCGTTCTACCTGACTTGGAAAGCACGCGAATACGGCGTAAACACCCGCTTCATCGAACTGGCCGGCGAAGTGAACTCCCATATGCCTGACTACGTTATCGAAAAAGTCGGCCTGGCTTTGAATGACCACAACCGTTCTATCAAAGACAGCAAAATCTTGATATTGGGTATCGCCTACAAGAAAAACGTGGACGATATGCGCGAAAGCCCGTCTGTGGAAGTCATGGACCGCCTGCACAAACTGGGCGCAGTGGTTTCCTACTCTGACCCGCACGTTCCAGAGTTCCCGCACATCCCCGGCCACCACTACTTCGACCTGAAGAGCGAAGCGCTGACCCCTGAAACTGTCGCCCAATACGATTGCGTGGTTCTGACCACCGATCACGACAAATTCGACTATGACATGATCACCGAACATGCCAAGCTGATTGTCGATACACGCGGCAAATTCCCAGTAAAAAATCCTAAAGTCATCAAAGCATAATCTTGCTTCAGACGCATCCGGCTGCCTCCGGCTTCCCCAACCGGGACGGCGGCCGGTTTCCCAAGGCCATTTGTTTTTCAGACGGCCTTGGCAAACCGGCAACGGTAACAACACATACCTTACGAAAAACGCTCAGCTCGAACTTCCGGCCGTCTGAAAACAAATAATATGAACGCGAAAAAAATCCTCGGCTTCGCATTGGGCCCGCTAGGAAGCGCCGCTTTCGGCCTGCTTTCCCTGCCACTCATCTCATGGTACTTCCCTGCGGAAGACATCGGCCGTATCGTACTCTTGCAGACCATTGCCGGACTGAGCATTCTGCTCTTGGGCTTGGGGCTGGACCAATCCTATATTCGCGACTATTACGCCGTTAAAGACAAGGCCGCGCTGTTCAAATCCGTTTTTTTATCGCCATTGATTCTGACGGTGGCGGTTGTGGTTTTAGTGTTATTGATAAACGCATCATGGCCGTCTGAAATCATTTTTGACATCCCCAGTGCAAATTTGGGGATTCTCTTTCTGATTTTCTTGGCCACCACGCTGATTACCCGTTTTTTAGCCCTGATTTTGCGGATGAAAGAGCAGGCATTGGCTTTTTCCGTCAGCCAGCTTGCGCCGAAATTCTTGATTCTGGTGTTGGTTTTTGCCGTGATTGCCTCCGGCTTGCCTGCCAATACCACTTCGCTGGTTTTTGCCTATACCGCAGCCCAAGTGCTGACCGTTGTACTGTTGATATATCAGCTGCGCCAAGACCTGCAAGCCGTTTCCCATGCGAAATGGTCGTCCGAGCTGCATCGGGACGGCCTGCGCTACGGCCTGCCGCTGGCATTCGGCAACTTGGCCTATTGGGGCCTGACTTCGATTGACCGCTTCGTCCTCAAAAACATCTCGGGCTTGGACGAATTGGGCATTTATTCGATGGCGGTCAGCTTTGGCGCCGTCGCCCTGATTTTCCAAAGCGTGTTTTCCACCATTTGGGCGCCTTTGGTGTTCAAATGGGTAGAAGAAAAAACCAATCTGGACAAAATCGGCGACATCACGCTTTCCATGACCGTCCTCATCAGCGCAATGATTTGCCTTATCGGGATTTTCTCGCCGATGGCGACTTGGATACTGCCGGAAAAATACACGCAGGTTCAATTTATCCTGCTCTCGTGTATGCTTTTCCCCCTGTTTTACACGCTGACCGAAGTCAGCGGCATCGGTTTGAACGTCGTCCGATCGACTTGGCTGATTACCGTCATCAACATCGTTGCCTTTATCGCCAATACCGCCCTGCTCTATCTGCTGGTACCAAAATTCGGTGCAAAAGGTGCGGCTATGGCCAGCGCAACGGCTTTTTGGCTGTTTTTCATCTTTAAAACCGAATTCTCTTCACGCCTGTGGCAACCTTTGCCGCGCCTGCAGATTTATACCAACTCAACACTCTGCCTGATGATCTGCCTTGCCTACACTTGGCTGGGTACGCGCGACAACTACATTTGGTTTGCGCTGGCATGGGCAGTCGGACTGGGTTTCCTGTTCCTAAAATACAAACACGCACTATTTACCACAACCGAAAAAATCAAAGCCAAATTAAACCGTTCGGCAAAATAGCCAACCTGAGATTCACGTCTCTACGATAACAACAGAACGACCATGAAAATAAAACGTCTGAACTTATACACTTGCATCCTATACATCATGCTCGCAGCCTATATGCTGGGGCCTGCGCTGTCCTTTAAGGTCGGCGTGCCACGTATCGACAACCCGTTGACCCTGATATTTGTACTGCTTGGTTTTGTCGTATTTTTTCTGGAAAGCAAGCATATTCCGCGCAAGATTTTTGCCATGCTCTGCGCCCTGACCGCCATGTGCATCTGGCCTGCCATCCACATGGGTATTACGTCGCTGACGCCGACGCAGTACATGGATATTTTGTTTTTTATGGCGATTCCGGCTTTCTTCTACTTGTTTTACCAAGTATTGAAGCGCGCCGACAACCCTTTGGGAACGATTCAGAAGTTCCTCATCGTATTTACGCTGTTTATCGCCGTGCCGCCGTTTGCAGAGTTGGCCACCGGTATTCAGTTTGTGAGTGCCGGCGATGAGTTGGCTATTGACGAAGGTTCGCTCAAAGGCTTGTTCTTTAACCCGAACAACCTTGCCGCCACCGCAGTCTGCCTTGCGCCTGCCATTTTGTTTTTCTTCCAACTACAAGGACGAAAGCACAAAAAAAATTACTGTGCTGGGGTTTGTTCCTGCTGTTGGGCATGGCCATTTCGCCAGCGTATCGCGTACAGCCATCGGCTGTTACCTGTTGATTTTGCTGGTTTATACGGCCTATCGCAAAAACGGTTTTATTACAGTCGGCGTAGCTGGTTTGCTGGCATTGGTGTTGTCGATGATTCCGTCACGCGCGATTGCGGAATTTTTGCTGTCGCTCAACGGCAACCGGTTTTTGGAACGCTTTTCCAGCCGCGTGTACCTCTTTCTGTACGACTTGTGTAGCGACAACTCCGTATCCTACCGTCAGGAGATTTACAACTACTTCTGGAACAATCCGCCCCTGCTGCTGACCGGCTACTGTCCTAAAAACTTTCGCGACTATTTTGGCGGCCACTTGAGTAACAGCCTGGGTTTTGAAAATCCGCACAGCTTCATCATCGAGCTGTATTTGGGTTTCGGCATAATTTCCCTGCTCGGCTTTATTGCATTTGTAGCGTTTTATTTCCTCTACACTGCCTCAAGCCGTGCACTAACCAATAAATCACGCGTACTGGCTTGGGTTGCCTTGGGCATTTTCCTGCTGGCCGGTTTTATTCTGTCCACCATTTTGCGTATGCCGTTTATCTGGCTGCCCTGCCTGCTGATTTTTATTTACAGCGTATTTGTTGCGCCCAAACTGAAAGATATGGCCGCTTACGCATACAACGAAACACTATACAATACGAAGAAACCATCATGAAAATCATCCTGACTACCTCCATGTCCGGCCTCGGTGGCACTGAAAACGCCACTTTCCGCCTCGGCCGCCTGCTCAAACAACGCGGACACGATATCGTATTGGCCTCTTCAGACGGCCCTTTGATTCAGGAAGCGCAAGCATTGGGCATCCGTTGGCAGCCGATTGATTTTTACCAAGGCGGTCTTTTGGGTTACGTCAAAGGCATGTTTGCCTATATGAAACTGCTGAAAAAAGAAAAACCTGATGTGATTCACTGCCAAATGGCGCGTATCGTTCCGGCCTGCGCCATTGCGGCCAAGTTTGCCTCGCCGAAAACCAAAGTGTTCTACCACGCGCGCGGCCTTGATCCGGAAACTTATCCGAAAATTGCCAAGCTTTTCGACAAGCTGGGCGTGTACATCATCGGCAACTGCAAACACGAACGCGAAAAACTCATCCGTTACGGTTTCCCTGCCAACCGCATCACCTACACTTACAACGCCCTGCACAAAGCAGATTTCGTTCCTGAAAAAACGGTCAAAGACTATGTCCAACTGGGCACGCTTTCCCGTTTGGACACCGTCCGCGCCGTGCATCTGATGTTGGATATTTTGAAGAAAATGGTTGACCGCGGCATGCCTGTACGCCTCAACGTTGCAGGTATCGGCGAAGAAATGGACAACCTCAAAGCCCAAGCCAAACGTTTGGGCATTGAAGACAAAATTACCTTCCTCGGCGGCGTGCGCGATTTGACCGCCTACTTCAAAGACGTGGATATTTTAGTGAACACGCCCCACTGCATCGGCGACCACGGCGCAGGTGTGGGCAACAACATCTTGGAAGCCGGACTTTACGACACGCCCGTCGTTACCTACGATATGGCGGGCATTTCCGAAATGGTCGTCAACGGGGAAACGGGTTACTGCATCCCCTTCGGCGACGAAGAAGCCTTTATCGCCGCCGTAGACACGCTCGTCAGACAACCGGAGTTGCGCGAAGCAATGGGCAAAAGGCTGCACGCACACGTCGCCGCACTCTGTTCCGACGACGAAATCTACCGTACCACCATGGCGGCGTATGCCATGTAATGCCGTCTGAAAGCCGCCGATGAACATCACCATAGTCGCCCCCTACTGCTCGCTGCCGTCCGAACCGTATTTCAACCGCTTTTGGTATCTGGCAGAACGATTGTCGCAATCGCACGACGTGTTGCTGATTACCAGCCGTTTCCGCCACTACGACAAATCCTTCAGACGGCCCGAAGATGCCGAGGCCGCCTCGCAAGGCCGTCTGAAAGTCATGCTGTTGGAAGAAAGCGGCTACGGCAAAAACGTGTCTTTAGAACGTGTTGCCAGCCATTACCGCTTCGTCAAAAATTTTGAGCAATGGCTGAAAAACTGCCGGCCGGGCGAACAAGACATCGTCTATTCCGCCTATCCGCTGATTGCCACCAACCTGCTGTTGGGCAAACACAAAGCGCGTTTGGGCTACAAACTGATTGTCGATGTACAGGACGTATGGCCGGAGTCTTTCTCCTCGGTCGTACCGTTTTTGAAAAAAGTACCGCACAAGCTGCTGCCCTTTGCTTCACGCGCCAACCGTGCCTACCGCTGCGCCGACGCGCTGGTTGCCGTATCGCAGACTTATCTCGACCGCGCCAAAGAAGCCAATCCGAACGTACCCGGCGAAGCCGTCTATATCGGTACGGATTTTGCCGCCATCGCCCCCCCCCCCCCCGCGATTCCGCTCCAAAACCGTCCGCCTTTTCTACTTGGGCACGCTCAGTTACAGCTACGACGTGGAAACCGTGTGCAAAGGTGTTCGGAAACTTTTAGACGACGGCGAAAACGTCGAATTGCACATTATGGGCGGAGGACCCGATTTGGAGAAACTCAAACAATATGAAAATCGCGCCATCAAGTTTTACGGTTATTTACCCTATTCTGAAATGATGTCGATTGCCAAAGCGTGCGACATTGCCGTCAACGCCATCCATAGCCACGCCATGCAGTCGGTTACCAACAAACTCTCCGACTATATGGCTTTGCAAAAACCGATTCTGAACAGTCAGAACAATGCCGAAGTCCTCGACCTCATGAATCTGCTGCCGCACGAAAACTACCGTTCCGGCGACGTGGACAGCTTCGTTCAAGCCTCCAAAAATATTTTGAAACGCAAAAACGACCCCGTTCAGTCCGACGAAATCGTCCGCCGCTTCAAACGCGACGTTGCCTATCAAAAAATCGTCAACCTGATTGAAAGATTAGCTGATGAATAAATTTTTCAAACGCCTGTTCGACATTGCCGCCTCCGCATCGGGGCTGATTGTCCTCTCACCCGTTTTCCTGATTTTGGCGTACCTCATCCGCAAGAATCTGGGTTCGCCCGTGTTCTTCATCCAAGAGCGGCCGGGCAAGGACGGCAAGCCGTTTAAAATGATTAAATTCCGCTCTATGCGCGACGCGCTTGATTCAGACGGCATTCCGCTGCCCGACGGAGAACGCCTGACACCGTTCGGCAAAAAACTGCGTGCCGCCAGCTTGGACGAACTGCCCGAACTGTGGAATGTCTTAAAAGGCGAGATGAGCCTGGTCGGCCCGCGCCCGCTGCTGATGCAATATCTGCCGCTGTACGACAACTTCCAAAACCGCCGCCACGAAATGAAACCCGGCATTACCGGCTGGGCGCAGGTCAACGGGCGCAACGCGCTTTCGTGGGACGAAAAATTCGCCTGCGATGTTTGGTATATCGACCATTACAGTTTTTGGCTGGATATGAAAATCCTGTTTTTGACAGTCAGAAAAGTCTTGATTAAAGAAGGGATTTCCGCACAGGGCGAAGCCACCATGCCCCCTTTCACAGGAAAACGCAAACTTGCCGTCGTCGGCGCGGGCGGACACGGAAAAGTCGTTGCCGACCTTGCCGCCGCACTCGGCACATACGGCGAAATCGTTTTTCTGGACGACCGCGCACAAGGCAGTATCGACGGCTTTCCCGTCATCGGCACGACGCTGCTGCTTGAAAACGGTTTATCGCCCGAACAATTCGACATCGCCGTCGCCGTCGGCAACAACCGCATCCGCCGCCAAATCGCCGGACGCGCCGCCGCATTGGGTTTTAAACTGCCCGTCCTGATTCATCCGCTTGCATACGTTTCTCCGTCGGCAACCGTCGGTCAGGGCAGCGTCGTGATGGCTCAGGCAGTCGTACAGGCCGGCAGCGTATTGAAAGACGGCGTGATTGTGAACACTGCCGCCACCATCGATCACGACTGCCTGCTTGACGCTTTCGTCCACATCAGCCCGGGCGCGCACCTGTCGGGCAACACGCGTATCGGCGAAGAAAGCTGGATAGGCACGGGCGCGTGCAGCCGCCAGCAAATCCGTATCGGCAGCCGCGCAACCATTGGAGCGGGCGCAGTCGTCGTGCGCGACGTTTCAGACGGCATAACCGTCGCGGGCAACCCGGCAAAGCCGCTGCCGCGCAAAAACCCCGAGACCTCGACAGCATAAGCGATTAAAATACACCCCCGTACAGACCGATTTTGACAACACCTGCGGCGCGCGCCCGATTCTTCGGAACACGCCCCCTTCAGACGGCATAGGGTCGGAAATGCCGTCTGAACCCGACGGACAAACCATCATGTTGAACACTTCCCTTTCCCCGTGGCCCTGCTTCACCCAAGAAGAAGCCGATGCCGTTTCCAAAGTCCTGCTGTCCAACAAAGTCAACTACTGGACGGGCAGCGAATGCCGCGAATTTGAAAAAGAATTTGCCGCCTTCGCCGGCACGCGATACGCTGTCGCCCTTTCCAACGGCACATTGGCACTCGATGTCGCGCTCAAAGCAATGGGCATAGGCGCGGGCGACGATGTGATTGTTACTTCGCGCACTTTCCTGGCTTCCGCATCCTGCATTGTGAACGCGGGCGCAAATCCGGTGTTTGCCGATGTGGATTTGAACAGCCAAAACATCAGCGCGGAAACCGTCAAAGCCGTGCTGACCCCGAATACCAAGGCGATTATCGTGGTTCACCTTGCCGGTATGCCCGCCGAAATGGACGGCATTATGGCTTTGGCAAAAGAACATAATCTTTGGGTTGTCGAAGACTGCGCCCAAGCGCACGGCGCGAAATACAAAGGCAAATCCGTCGGCTCTATCGGACACGTCGGCGCGTGGTCGTTCTGCCAAGACAAAATTATGACCACCGGCGGCGAAGGCGGCATGGTAACCACCAACGACAAGGATTTGTGGGAAAAAATGTGGTCGTACAAAGACCACGGCAAAAGCTATGATGCCGTGTACCACCGCGAACACGCACCGGGTTTCCGCTGGCTGCACGAAAGTTTCGGCACAAACTGGCGTATGATGGAAATGCAGGCGGCAATCGGACGCATCCAGCTCAAACGTATGCCCGAATGGACGGCGCGCCGCCAAGAAAACGCCGCCAAACTGGCGGAAAGTTTGGGCAAGTTCAAAAGCATCCGCCTGATTGAAGTCGCCGACTACATCGAACACGCGCAATATAAGTTCTACGCCTTCGTCAAACCCGAACACCTGAAAGACGGCTGGACGCGCGACCGCATCGTGAACGAACTGAACGCACGCAAAGTCCCCTGTTATCAAGGCAGCTGCTCCGAAGTCTATTTGGAAAAAGCCTTCGACAACACGCCGTGGCGACCCAAAGAGCGGCTGAAAAACGCTGTCGAGTTGGGCGACACCGGCCTGATGTTTTTGGTGCATCCGACGCTGACCGGCGAAGAAATCGCGTTCTGCAAAGAACACATCGAAGCCGTATTGACTGAAGCCACGGCATAATCATTTTCAGACGGCCTGCAACTTCAGGCCGTCTGAAAAAATAAAACAGCCTGCTTCAAACAATCCATACCAAACCACATTACAACACTCAGACACAAGAAATATAAAATGAACTTGGAAACCCTGCTGGTTCTGCCGCGCAACCTTAAAAAAGCCTTCTTCGTCATCCACGATATCTTGATGATATTCGTGGCGTTTTGGTTTGCCCAAAGCCTCAAAGTGCAATATTCCGACGAATGGTTGAGTATCGCCAACTGGCTGGCTTTCGGCAGCACCGCTGTGCTGACCATCATCCTTTTCATCCGTATCGGCCTCTATCGCGCCGTCACGCGCTTCGTCAGCATCCGCGTCCTGACATCAGCCGCATTCGGCAGCATCATTTCAGCGGTCTTGTTCTGCCTGACCACCCTGATTTTTGAACAAAAACTGCATCTTGCCCTGCCCATCGTCTATTTCTTGGTCTTGGTGGTCGGCGTAACCAGCTCACGCATGATCCTGCGCGCGATTCTGACCGACCATCACCGCAAACAGATGATCCCCGTCATCATCTACGGCGCAGGCCAATCCGGCCGCCAGTTGTTGGAAGCCATCAAACAGGTTAACGAATATTCGGCCATCGCCTTTGTCGATGACAACCCGAAAATCCAACGTACCGTCATCTATGACCTTGCCGTCCACAACCCCAATGAAATCCCGATGCTGATCAGCCGCTACGGCGTCCGCAAAATTCTGCTGGCGATTCCAAGTTCTACACCGGAAGAACGCAAAGACATCATCCGCCGTCTCGAAGCATACAAATGCGAAGTCCTGACCATTCCGGGCATGAAAGATTTGGTAGACGGCAAAATCAACGTCAGCTCATTGAAAAAAATCTCTGTGGTCGATTTGCTCGGCCGCGCCCCTGTGGCACCGCGCCCTGAATTGATGAGCGCCGACATCAGCGACAAAGTCGTAATGGTGACTGGCGCAGGCGGCTCTATCGGCTCCGAACTTTGCCGTCAGATTCTCAACTGCCGTCCGACCAAACTGCTGTTGTTTGAATTGTCCGAATTTGCCCTGTACAGCATAGACAAAGAATTGCGCGAAACCCAAGCAGCACAAGGCAGCCAAGTCGAAGTCGTACCGCTTTTGGGTTCGGTTCAAAACAAAGAACGCCTTAGCAGCATCATGAAGGCCTATCACGTTGACACTGTTTATCATGCCGCAGCCTATAAACACGTCCCTATGGTCGAGTTCAACACCATCGAAGGCATTCAAAATAACGTGTTCGGCACACTCTGCTGTGCACAGGCTGCCGTAGATGCGGGCGTTTCCACCTTTGTTTTGATTTCCACCGACAAAGCCGTCCGTCCGACCAACACCATGGGCGCCAGCAAACGCATGGCTGAACTCTGCCTGCAAGCCCTTGCCGCCGTGCCGGAACAAAAAACACGCTTCTGCATGGTTCGTTTCGGCAATGTATTGGGTTCGTCCGGCTCCGTTGTCCCCGCATTTGAAAAACAAATTGCCGAAGGCGGCCCGATTACCCTGACCCACCAAGACATTACCCGCTACTTCATGACCATTCCCGAAGCGGCGCAACTGGTTATCCAAGCCGGTGCAATGGGTAAAGGCGGCGACGTATTCGTCCTCGACATGGGCGAATCCGTCAAGATCATTGACCTTGCCTGTCAAATGATTGTCCTCAGCGGCCTCAAAGTCAAAGACGAGCAACACCCACACGGCGACATCGAAATCAAGATTACCGGCCTGCGCCCGGGCGAGAAACTTTATGAAGAACTGCTCATCGGCGACGAGGTACAAAAAACCACTCATCCCCGTATTATGACCGCCAGTGAAGTAATGCTTCCATGGACGCAATTATCTGACATACTGTCGGAACTCCAAACCGCTTGTCTCCAAAGCGACCAAAACAGCCTGCGCCAGCTTTTGTTGCGCGCACCGACAGGCTTCGTACCCAAAGACGGTATCTGCGACTTGGTTTGGCAACAAAACAATAAGGCCGTCTGAACACTTTCAGACGGCCCGGACACCATCCCGCAAGGACTATTACATGAAAAAAACGCTCTCCCTGCTTACTTTATTCGCACTGACTGCCTGTAACAGCACGACAGTCATTCCTGGTTCAACCATCAAAACCAGAACCAAAACCATTGTTTACACCGATACCGACACCGCAGCCGACACCAACCTCGACAGCCGCGTTGCCGTTTACCCCATCACGCCCAACCTGATCGAAAAAATGCGCAAGCCGCCTGTACTTTCCCAAAACAACCAAGGTTTGGAGTAAAGCAAAAGCGCTTACCGCTACCGCATCAGCAGCGACGACGTCCTCAATATCATGGTTTGGGCGCACTCCGACCTCAACTCCCCTATCCAGCAAAGCAACCCACAAACCAAGTCAGCCGCGGTGCCTGGGTAGATGAGGGCGGTTATATTACTTACCCATTGGCAGGCAAAATTCAAGCCAAAGGCAAAACTTTGGACGAATTGCAAAACACCCTGACCAACCTTCTGAAACGCTACATCAAAAACCCTCAAGTAGCCATCAACGTTACCGAATTCCGTTCGCAACGCATTTCAGTATCCGGTGCCATCAACCAAGCAGGCGGCGTCACCCAAAGTGCCGACACCCAACACATCAAATGGACGCACAACGGCGTAGACCGCACCATCTCCCTGCAAGACATGCTGCAGTACGGCGATATGTCGCAAAACCATCTCCTCAGCCATGGCGATATCGTTTACGTTCCTAACAGCAGCAACAACAAAATCTACATCATGGGCGAAGTCGGCAAACAAGCCACACTGCCGATCGGCAATCACGGCCTCAACCTGACCCAAGCGCTCGGAGAAGTCGGCGGTATGAACCAAAACTATGCCGACGCAACCGGCGTATTCGTAATCCGCCGCGCACCAGAAGATGCGGCCAAACCTATCCACATCTATCAGCTCAACCTGAAAGATGCGACTTCTTACGCACTGGGCAGCGAATTCAAACTGCGTTCGGAAGACACCGTTTACGTTACCGCCGCCCCGGTTACCCGTTGGAACTGCGTAATGTCACAAATTACCAACTCCATCAGCAACGTCAATACCCTCGACAATACGCTTAAATAAACAGTGGTTCCTGCTGTCAGACCCTTGTTTGACAGCAGGATACAAAATCACGCACAATCCAAGCCAATTACATAAACGGCATACAAAAGCCGTGCCGCCCTGCTTGCAGGCGGTATTCTTGGCGCAGCCTTCAGCTTAGCATCCACTCCGCAATACCGTGCCGACGCCATGCTGGAAATTGAAACGCAACAAAACCAAATCCTGACCGAAATCAACAGCATCTTCAACAACCAAACCACGCCGTCTGAAGCAGAAGTCAAGCTGGTTCAATCACGCTTGGTGCTGGGTAAAACCGTTGACGACCTTCAGCTTGACCAAGAAGTCAAAGCCAAATACACACCCGTTATCGGCAGCCTGATGCACAACATCAGTGGCGACCCCGATCCCAAACTGACCGTTGGCAGCTTTACCGTACAAGACGAATGGTTCAACAAAACCTTCACGCTGACCGCCAAGAGCAACAAGGCCTATACCCTTACCCTGCCTGACAAACACGTCGTCGAAGGCAAGGTTGGCGTACCTCTGAAAATCAACAATCAAACCACCCTCAAAATTGATCAAATCCTGGCCAATCCGGGCCAAGAATTTGCGTTGACCAAGTTCTCGCGCATCAGCGCCATCGAAAACATCCAAAACAAACTGGCGGTCATCAGCAAAGGTAAAACCAGCCCCATCATCAACCTAACCTTTACCGACACCGACCCTAAACGTACCAGCGTCATCCTCAACAGCATTGCCGACAACTACGTTGCGCAAAACCGCGAACGCGACGTCCAAGTTGCATCCAGCGGTTTGGCCTTCATCAGCGAAGAATTGCCACGCTTGAAAGAAACCTTGCAAGATGCTGAAAACAAACTCAATGCCTACCGCCAACAATCAGGCTCCCTCGACATTCCGCTCGAGTCCAAAGGCGCATTGGAAAGCCTGACCGGCATCGAAACCCAAATTACCCTGCTCAAAACCGAAGAAGCAGGTTTGGCCGAGCTGTACACGCCGGAACACCCTTCCTATAAAGCCGTATTGGACAAACTTGCCGTCCTCGAGCGTGCTAAAAACAAAATCAACCAACAAATCGCCGAGTTGCCGAATACCCAACAAGAAGTTATCCGCCTGACTCGCGACGTAGAAACCAACCAAGCAACCTACGTCCAACTGTTGAGCAAACAACAAGAACTCAACATCATGAAAGCCAGTGCGCAAGGTAATGTCCGCATCGTCGATTATGCCTATGTCCCTGAAAACCCCGTTGCCCCGCGCAAAGCCGTCATCACACTCCTGAGCGCACTTGCCGCAGGCTCATTGACCGCTTTGTGGCTGATGATTCGCAACCGCATGAAAAACGGCATTACTTCATCCGAAGAAATCGAAAACCTCAATTTGGAAGTCGTCGCTCTTGTTCCGCACTCCAAAACCCAGCAAAAACGCGACTTCTTCAAAAGCAAATTCAAGAAAACCGGCGGCCGTTCCAACTATCTGCCGGCCAGCGAAGACCGCGCCGACACGGCCGTCGAAGCCATCCGCGCCCTGCGTACCAATATCTACTTCTCCATGCTGGACGCACCTAACAACATCCTCATGATTACCGGTGCCGCGCCTGAAGCAGGTAAATCCTTTATCTCCGCCAACCTTGCCACCGTAATGGCGCAGTCAGGAAAACGCATTCTGCTTATCGATACCGATATGCGCAAAGGCTACCTCGACCGACTCTTCGGCCTTACCCCCCGAGTTCGGCTTGTCTGACATCCTCAACGGCAAAGCGGCTCCGGCCAAAGCCGTACAAGAGACCGGCATTGAAAACCTCCACCTCATCAGCAGCGGCAGCTATCCCAGCAATCCGTCCGAGCTTTTGATGGACAACCGTTTCAACGAGTTGCTCGCCCATGCACGCCAACGCTACGATTACGTCATCTTGGACACGCCGCCTGTATTGGCCGTTACCGACGCCGTCATCATCGGCCAACATGCAGGCACCGTCCTGATGATCAGCCGCTATGCACACACACGTGCACGAGAGCTTGAGGCCAGCGTCGAACGCCTCAAACAAAACCACATCAACATCAAAGGTGTCGTCCTCAACGGCATGAAGCGCGAAGCCAACAACAGCTACGACTACTACGCCTACGATGCCTACCATTCCGGTAACAATAAATCATAAACCGAAGCAGGCCGTCTGAACTTTCAGACGGCCTAAGGCTTTTGAAACGGCACAAAATATTTTTCACAAACGCCACCCTTGCACCCCAAAGCCGTTTGTTTTAAAGTAAGCCCCGTTCCCATATGGAAGAGAAACATGAAAATTACCGTCATCGGCGCAGGTTCGTGGGGTACAGCTCTCGCGTTGCACTTTGCGCACCACAACAATGAAGTTGCACTTTGGACACGCAATCCCGACCAAATCCGCACCCTGCAAGCAGATCGCGAAAACAAACGCGGCCTGCCCGGCTTCCCTTTTCCTGAGTCCCTGACCGTTCACGCTGATTTGGGTGAAGCACTGAAAGACAGCCAACTTGCCCTGATCGTGACCTCCGTAGCCGGCCTCAGAAGCAGCGCCGAACTGCTCAAACAGCATGACGCCGCCGATATTCCCGTTCTCGCCGCCTGCAAAGGTTTTGAACAAGATACCGGCCTCTTGACTTTCCAAGTACTGAAAGAAGTCCTGCCTAACAATAAAAAAATCGGCGTTCTCTCAGGCCCGAGCTTTGCCCAAGAACTTGCAGCCCAACTGCCTTGCGCCATCGTGCTTGCTTCCGAAAACAAAGATTGGGTGGAAGAAACCACTGCCCAACTGAACACCAACGTAATGCGCCTGTACGGCAGCACCGACGTCATCGGCGTCGCTGTGGGCGGTGCCGTTAAAAACATCATGGCGATTGCCACCGGCCTTTCAGACGGCCTCGAATACGGCCTCAATGCACGCGCAGCCTTAGTAACACGCGGCCTTGCCGAAATCACCCGCCTTGCCATCGCCATGGGCGCACAACCCAAAACCATGATGGGCTTGGCAGGCATCGGCGACCTTATCCTGACCTGTACCGGCGCACTCTCGCGCAACCGCCGTGTCGGCCTCGGCCTCGCAGAAGGCAAAGAGTTGCATCAAGTGCTTGTCGAAATCGGCCACGTTTCCGAAGGCGTCAGCACCATTGAAGAAGTCTTCAATACCGCTGCCAAATACCAAATCGATATGCCCATCACTCAAACCCTGCTGCAGCTCATCCGCAAAGAAATGACCCCGCAGCAAGTCGTTGAACGACTGATGGAACGAAGCGCGCGCTTCGAATAAACGGTCGCGCCGTCTGCCATTCAGACGGCCTGACGCACAATATGACGGCCATAAGGCCGTCTGAAGGGAGACACATGAACCAATCACTGAACAATCTGGAAATCAACGTTTACCAACTTGTCCAAAAATTTGAAACGCTGGTTTCAGAAAACCGCCGCCTCAACGAAGAAATCGACAGACTCAAACTCGAGCAAGAGCAACAAAAACACCAACACGACGCAGCCATTGACGAACTCAGCGAAGCCTTGCTGGTTCAAGTCGGCAAACTCAAAGAAGACCTGCAAAGCAAAATTGACAACCTGACTGCCGAAAAAGAAAACTACCGCAACGCGCTGGCCCAAAGTGCAGACCAAATCCGCAGCCTCATTGCCCGATTGCCCCAAGAAACACAACAATAAAAGGATGCCCCGTGAGTATCGAACAAGTCAATCTCGACATCATGAATGTCAACTTCACCATCAACACGCCGAGTGAAGAAAAAGCCACCCTCCTGCAAGCCGTTGAAATGCTCAACAAAAAAAGCGACGCGATTAAAGAAAGCGGCCGCATCGTCGGCACGGACAAAATCGTCGTCATGGCAGCCCTCAACGTCGTACATGACCTCTTGAAAACCACCCTCAACGACGATTTGGCAATCGGTGAATTTGAGCGTAAAATAACCGACATGAACAACGCGTGCCAAAAAGCACTGGCACGCCTGGAACAAAACTGATTTCCCCCTTTTCCCTGCGGTGTTCGCGAAGGCATACATTCCTTTGAACCAATACGTTCGCTTTAGGTTGCCGGGAGCCGTAGTGGGCGCGAGCGTCCGTTTATCGGACGCACCCGAAACTACCCGAGGCGACCGCCTTGTCAGCAAGGTTCAAGCGGATTCAGCCTAAACGGCACTCGTGGGGATTCCCTAAAAAAGCCATACCGACAGGTGTGGCTTTCCCCTTTCTAAGTAAAGACTTTCGTAAAGATTTCCGGCCGTCTGAAAAAACCGCATATTCATGCATCAAACCCACTCAATTAAGATTGACAAAAGCCAATCTCCTCTTTAAAATCCATAACTTTCTATATATATCTGGATTCCAACCATGAAAACCTTCTCTGCAAAACCCCACGAGGTGAAGCGCGAATGGTTCGTCATTGACGCAGAAGACAAAGTTCTGGGTCGTGTCGCAGCCGAAGTCGCACACCGTCTGCGCGGCAAACACAAACCCGAATACACCCCTCACGTTGATACCGGCGACTACATCATCGTCATCAACGCAGACAAACTGCGCGTGACCGGTGCTAAATTCGAAGACAAAAAATACTTCCGTCACTCTGGTTTCCCAGGCGGCATCTACGAGCGTACTTTCCGCGAAATGCAAGAGCAATTCCCAGGCCGCGCTTTGGAACAAGCCGTAAAAGGCATGTTGCCTAAAGGTCCTCTGGGCTACGCCATGATCAAAAAACTGAAAGTGTACGCCGGCGTCGAACACGGCCACGCTGCACAACAACCTAAAGTTTTGGAACTGAAATAATAAGGACACGACATGAACGGTAAATACTACTACGGCACAGGCCGCCGCAAAAGTTCAGTGGCTCGTGTATTCTTGACTAAAGGTACCGGCCAAATCATCGTAAACGGCCGCCCCGTTGATGAATTCTTCGCACGTGAAACCAGCCGCATGGTTGTACGTCAACCTCTGGTTCTGACTGAAAATGCCGAATCTTTCGACATTAAAGTTAACGTAACCGGTGGTGGCGAAACCGGTCAATCCGGAGCTATCCGTCACGGCATTACCCGCGCCCTGATCGACTTCGACGCAGCCCTGAAACCAGCTCTGTCTCAAGCAGGCTTCGTTACTCGCGATGCTCGTGAAGTTGAACGTAAAAAACCTGGTTTGCGCAAAGCACGTCGCGCAAAACAATTCTCCAAACGTTAATACGTTTTCAGAATCGAATCAAAAAGCCTTGCTCTGCGAGGCTTTTTTCATTTATAAAACAATAATCCAATATCCACGCAATATATGATGAAAACCCTACTCCACTACGCCAAATCATTGCTTCAGGCTGTGATTATCTTCATCTTCTTATCCCTGATTGTCGACCGGGTGCGCAAGCCTGACCAACCCTTACAATCAGCAGCACAAACCATCACTTTAACTGATGGACAAACCACTTCCCTCCAATCCTTCAGCCAAAATCGGGTTGCCGTCGTTTATTTTTGGGGCAGCTGGTGTCGTATTTGTTCATACACATCGTCCACCATAGAAAAGCTGCACCAAGACAATATCCCAACACTGGGTGTAGCCTTGCGCTCCGGAAGCGACGCGGACATTGCCCACCATATGCAACAAAACAATCTATCCTTTCCAAACTTCAACGATTCAGACGGCCTGATGGCTCAAAAATGGAATATAGCCGTCACACCAACCATTATCATATTAAAAGATGGCAAAATGATTCATCACACATCCGGACTTTCCAGTTATATCGGCTTAAAAATCAGAATTTACTTGGCAAATATCTTCAGCTAAATTCATTGAAAATCCAATAAAAATAGAAAATCCAAAGAATAATTTCACCTGAATATATTCAACCAATTCGATTTCATAAATAAATAAACTATCTCTTTCCCAATAACATATGATTTTGTTGAGATTATAAAGAAAATAGACTAAGATATAACCATAAGAACAATTGGAAACATTATTATCAAAACAAACTGTTAGAGATCTTCATCTAATATTGTGGCAGTGATGCTTTTGTTCCCATAGACCCGGCTGCCGACGGCAGCCTTAAAACAGCAATATTCGCCTTTATCAATCTACCTCACGCTTCAACGGTTTGATTTTTGATAACACCGGAGACTTAGTAATGCCCAACCAATCTAAACATGCATCTATCAATATCGGTCTGATTCAGGCGCGGGAAGCATTGATGACCCAATTCCGCCCTATTCTGAACCAAGCCAATATTACTGACCAGCAATGGCGTATCATCCGGCTCTTAGCGGAAAACGGCACACTCGACTTTCAAGATTTGGCCAATCAGGCCTGCATCCTTCGCCCCAGCCTGACCGGCATTCTGACCCGCTTGGAAAAAGCAGGTTTGGCCGTCCGCCTGAAGCCTTCCAACGACCAACGCCGTGTTTACCTGAAACTGACGCCCGAAGGTGAGAAACTCTATGAATCCACCGGCGCATTGGTTGATGAACGCTACGATGCGATTGAAAAAGTTCTATCCAAAGAAAAAATGGCACAACTCAAAGAACTCTTGGCAGAGCTGGCAAAAATCGAACAGGCATTAAAATAAAGAAAGCCGGATGACAGACTCAACACACACACTCAAGAGACCATTTCGAGATGCCATGGCCTCCTGTGCCGCCGGCGTACACGTTATCACGACAGACGGCGAAACGGGACGCTATGGCATTACTATGACTGCCGTAACTGCCGTTACCGACGAGCCGCCGACGGTCATGCTGTGCATCAACCGCCAATCCGCCATCATTCCCATCCTGCAAGGCAACCGTGATTTGTGCATCAACACACTCAACGACAGCCAGCAGGATGTCGCCGAACACTTTGCCGGACTGACCGACCTCTCGCCCGAAGAACGCTTCGAATACCATATTTGGCACAGGGGGCAAACCGGGCAGCTCGAAGTCGAAGGCGCGCTGGCGCACCTGCACGGCAGCATTGTCGATCAACGAGAAATCGGCACGCATTGCGTCTTTTTCGTTCAGCTCAACGAAATCTGCAATACCGACACGCAAGCACCGGCATTGCTGTATTTCCGTAGGCAATTCAAATCTTTGGCATAAATAAAGGTCTCAGGCCGTCTGAAACATCAGTTTCATTTTTCAGACGGCCTGAGACCTTTTCTGTTTCACACATTATAGGCACACCCATGAAAGCAATGATACTGGCCGCCGGTCGCGGCGAACGCATGCGCCCCCTGACCTACCACACGCCCAAACCCTTACTCGAAGTAGCAGGCACGCCGCTTATCGGCTGGCACTTGCGCCGCCTGCAGCAGGCCGGATTCACTGAAATCGTCATCAACCATGCCTGGCTTGGACAACAAATCGAAGATACCTTGAAAGACGGTTCAGACTACAGCGTGCGTATTGCCTATTCTCCCGAGCGCGCCGGAGGCCTGGAAACCGCCGGTGGCATTGCCACCGCCCTGCCTCTTTTGGGCGACGAACCGTTTTTGGTCGTCAATGGCGACGTATTGACCGACATTGATTTCCAAGCTGCACGACTGGCTGCCCAGCGTATGCAGGAACACAACCTTCTCGCCCATTTGTGGCTGGTGGACAATCCGCCACACCATCCCGAAGGCGACTTCGGCCTGCTTTCAGACGGCCTGGTATCCGCCTCATCCGCAGACGGTCAAGCCCTGACTTTCAGCGGCGTGGGCGTTTATCATCCCACGCTTTTCAAAGATACCCCGGCGCATCAGGCTGCCAAACTTGCCCCTCTGTTGCGTCAGGCCATGAGCCAAAACCAAATCAGCGGCGAACACCACAACGGCCTTTGGTTGGACGTCGGCACAGTCGAACGCCTGCAAGAAGCCGACCGTATCGCCCAAAGCTGGTAAAACAAAAGGGACGTATCCAATACGTCCCTTTCAATATCAAAGGCCGTCTGAAAATATTGTTCAACCCATTTTTCAGACGGCCTTAATCTATCATCAAGCTTTGGCCAATTTCTTTTCTTTCTTCATTCCCAACAAGCCATTGGCTATCATCACGCACAATCCCGACCAAATCAGGCCATAGCCGATCAATGCGCCTTTTTGTACCGGCTCGCCCAGCCACACAATCGACACGATAAAGAGCAACACAGGTTCCAAATAGCTCAACATACCGAACACTGCAACCGGAAGTAACTGATTTGCCTTTAAATTTAAATGCATGGATATTGCGCTATTGAAGCCCAGCAACACGATAAAGAAGATTAAAACCGGTTTGGCCGCAATCATCGCCGGCGTATCCGTTGCCAGCAAAATATACGCCAACGCAAACGGCGTAATCATCATTAAATCAAAGGTTAGACCGATTAACGAAGGCACGCCCAGTTTTCGGCGCAGCAGATAATAAAACGGATAAGTACCGAACACCCATACAGTCGTCCACGAAAACGCACCCGACCGTACCAATTCACATGCCACGCCTGCACATGCCAATGCAACGGCAACCGTCTGCAATCGGTTTAAACGCTCTTTAAACCAAATCCGTCCACCCAGCATCATCGCCAAAGGAAACAGGAAATAACCCATCGCCACGTTTACGCCCTCGCCGTTGACCGGCCCCCAGACAAACAGCCACAACTGGCTGGCAAATATCGGCGTCGGCAATACAATCAACAACCACCGCTTCCAATCGCGACCGATATTGCTCGCAAACCGCGCTGCCGCCTGCCAACCGTTGACCATCGTCATCAGTACGCATAAAGCCGACAACATCGCCACCATACGCCACGCGAAAATTTCCGTGCCGCCCATCGGCTGCATCCATACGCCGTACAGAAACAGCATGGCAAACAACACATTGGACGTTATGGACGCCAGCAAACCTTTGGATAAATTCGTCATTTCAGACGGCCTTCCCCAATAAATCAATATTGATATTGTAAAGAAAATGTGTGAAAAAATTTCTCATATTTTTTTATATCATAAAGATAATTTTTCTATTATGATTAAAAAATCAAAAAATATTACATTCAAAGGCCGTCTGAAATGGAACTGGACAAACTCGACCGCAATATCCTCAACATTCTCCAAACACGCGCAGACATTCCGCTGAAAGAACTGGCCGCACAAGTGCATTCGTCGATTGCCACTTGCCAGCGGCGCATCAAAAACCTGACCGAACAAGGCGTCATCATCCGCCAAGCCGCCATCGTCTCGCCGCAGGCAGTCGGCTTGAACATCAGCGTCTTTGTCCAAGTTGACCTTGACCGCCAGTACCACGATGTGCAAGAGGCATTTGAACGCAGTATGCAGCGCGAACCGCAAGTTGTCGGATGTTATGAAATTTCCGGTAATTATGATTTCTTGCTGTTGGTGCATTGCACCGATATGCCTGCCTATCACGCCTTCACGCGCCGCGTGCTTACGTCCGTCAACAGGGTGCGCAATTTCAAAAGCCAATTTGTAATGAATTTCGCCAAGACGGAAACCAAAATCGAAATTCCAGGATAACTGCTCGTCTTTGCTTGCAAAAAGACTTCACAACATAAATCCATTTAGTCAAAGGCCGTCTGAAAACCATATTTTCAGGTTTTCAGACGGCCTTTCATTGCATCGAAGTAGTCTAATACATCAGCCCTGCTTCACAATATCAGACAGCGGCCAGCGCGGTTTGACATTGAATGCGCCGACAGCCTGACGCTCGGCAAGACGCATCGCACCGGCAAAGGCAATCATTGCGCCGTTGTCGGTACAGTATGCCATCGGCGGGAAATAGACATTGATTTTTTCTTCCTGCGGCTTGGGTTTGCCTTTTTCAGACGGCATTTTGACGGTTAAGCGCGAAAATTCATCACGCAGTTTCCAGTTTGCTCCCACACCGCCGGCAACCACCAACGTTCTGAAGCCGGTATCCAACAACGCTTTTTTGGCTTTGGCCGCCAATACATCAACCACCGCATCTTGGAAAGCGCGGCAAATGTCGTTGCGCGTTTGTTCCGGAATTTCATCGCTGCCGGTTTCGGCACGGACTTTTTCGACAGCGGTCAAAACAGCGGTTTTCAAACCGGAAAAGCTCATCTGCAAATCGTGCGAATGGAGCATGGGACGTGGGAATGTGAAGGCATCAGGCGTGCCGAGTTTGGCCAGCTCGGACAATTTGGCACCGCCGGGATAAGGCAAACCTAAAAGCTTGGCCGTTTTATCAAACGCCTCGCCTGCCGCATCGTCCACACTTTCACCCAGCAAGGTGTAATCGCCGATACCGCGTACAGCCATAAATTGCGTATGTCCGCCCGACACCAGCAAAGCAACAAATGGAAATTCGGGCTTGTCGTCTGCCAACAAAGGCGAGAGCAAATGGCCTTCAAGATGGTGAATGGGGATAACGGGCTTGCCGATGGCAAATGCCAAGGCGTTGGCAAAGCCTGAACCGGCCAGCAATGCGCCGCCCAAACCCGGGCCTTGCGTAAAGGCAACCGCGTCAATATCGGCATAGCCTACGCCTGCTTCCTTCAAGCAACCTTGCGTCAACGGCACGACACGGCGGATATGGTCGCGACTGGCCAATTCGGGGACAACGCCGCCGTATTCGGCGTGCATCGCCATTTGTGTGTGCAAATGATGCGCCAACAGGCCGCGCTCGGTATCGTAGAGCGCAACGCCGGTTTCGTCGCAAGATGATTCAATTCCTAATACCAACATGGTTTGAGGCCGTCTGAAAAAATGATTAAAAACGATTCAGACGGCGTTTTCTCCGAAAACGGAAAAAGGCCGTCTGAAATAAAGTGTGAGATAGGCTGCTTACAAAGTGCCGTAAGAATGCAGGCCGCTCAAGAACATATTCACGCCGATAAAGGCAAAGGCAGTAATGATCAGGCCGATGACCGCCCACCAAGCCAACACCCTGCCGCGCCAGCCTACCACCAGCCGCAAATGCAACCAGACAGCGTAATTCAGCCAAACGATGAATGCCCAAGTCTCTTTCGGGTCCCAGCTCCAATAGCGTCCCCACGCATCGGCCGCCCACAATGCGCCGAGAATGGTGGCAATCGTAAAGAACAGGAAACCGACAGCAATCGCTTTGTACATGACTTCTTCAATAACTTGCGAGTGCGGCAGCCATGATTTTTTGCCTGCATCTTCTTTTCTGAGTGCCAGCAGTTCGGCAATACCCAGCATGGCGGCGATACAGAATGCGCCGTAGCCGATAAAGTTGGCCGGAACGTGGATTTTCATCCACCAAGACTGCAAAGCAGGAATCAGCGGCTGAATGGTATGCGCCTCGCGAGAAACGCTGTACCACAAGACAAATCCGACCACAATCGCCATAAAGCTGAAGACGAAGCCGCCCAGTTTTTGTACGGCAAAACGGCCTTCGTAATAGAGATACATCAGCGCCGTAATGACCAAGAACAAGATGAATACTTCGTAAAGGTTGGAAACCGGAATATGGCCGGCATCGGGACGCAGCAGATAACTTTCATGCCAACGCACCAGCAAACCGACAAAGCCCGCCATCGCGGAAACCCACGCAAACACGGTACCCATGCCCAAAAGCGTATTGGACGGCACATTTTTGCGCACCGCCGCTATCGCGCCGACGATATAGGCAAACAAGGCGAAGAACACAAACGCGCATTGCCACATAATCGCCGACTGGCTGCTTAACAGGTATTTGAGCAGGAAGCCGTCTGCGCGTTTGATGTCGCCGCCATACAAATCAACGGCCAAATACGCCAAGCACACGCCCAAAGGGATAAACCAGCGCATCGGTTTGAAAAACCAACCCAGAAAAACGGCAATACCGGCACTCACCCACAAAATTACCATTTCGTAGATGTCCATATGCAGACCGGCCTGGGTTTGGGCAATAAACGCACCGACTGCAATCAGCAGCGCAAATGCCCAGTCGAAAAGGTTGAGGTTTCGGATAAATGATTTGTGTGTCAGAAGCTCATGCTCGGGCAAGGCCTGATGTTTGTTATTCATGGTTCAAATCCTTGGCAAGCTGCTGCAATTGCCGTGTGTGTTGCGGAAATTCTTTCTGCAAGTCGCGTTCGTTGCGGCTGGAAGACATGGCAAAACGGATACGGCCGTCTGAAAACAGCAGCCAAGCACGTTTTTCACGAATATAGAACATAAACACCGTACCCAACACCAGCAATACCGAACCCAAATACACCAAGAATGCGCCCGGCGAGCGGGTCATCTGCAGGCCGGAAGAGCGCACTTCGGTAAAACTTTCCAGTTGCAGCAGCATCGGCGCGGGATATTCGGTCAGACCGGTGTAAGCATCCATTGCGTGCAGCAGGAAGCGGTTGCGTTTTTCATCTTGCGGCCAAGCCGGCAGATTGTATGTGCTGATCGTATCTTCCAAAGCGGCATTCATCACGCCATAGAGCATTTCATAGAAATAGCCCTGCATTTTTTCCTGCTGCTCTTTCGGAATGTTGGTGGTAACAAATTCGTCCAAAGCCAAATAGCCGCCTTTGGCAAAAATCGACAAAGTGTTTTCCGCCGCCGCCATGAATTGTTCACGGATTTCGGCAGGCGCACCTTTAACAGCATTGGCAACGGTTTTACGGCGTGCCGCATCGTCTTTCAGATATTGGCGCAAAGCCATAAAGGTGTCGATTTGGCCGTTTTTATCCATCGGAATGCGCAACCAGCGGTATTGCTGTGCCAAGCCGCTGCGTGTGCCGGTAATGAAGAAATAGTCTTCATCTTGTTTTACCGGCAACATATAGTTTTTATATTCGACCGCCTGCCCTGCTTTGTCGCGGATGCGGTAAACGATAGACGGGCCGATGTTGGTGTATTTTTTGCCTTCTTGACGGACGGAGCGAACATCGTTGAGGGCGGATTTCAGGTTTTGCTCTTTTTCAGACGGCTCGCTCATGTCTTCGACGTTCATCGAAGTAAACTGGTCAAATTCCAGTTTATAAGAGGTCTTGCCCAAATCCAGCGGAAACTCGCGCATGGAAGTCGCTTTGAGCTTGACCGGAGTACGGTCGGCATCAGCCAGATTCCACGCTTTAAACGTCAAGTCCGAGCCGCCGTCGGCAAAACTTGCCTGATAAACCGTAATACCGTGCAACGTCAAAGGGTGGTTGACGCGGATGGTGTGTTCGCTGACTTTGCCGGTTGCCTTGTCCGTTACTTCCAAGTCGCTGGCAAAATCGCGCGGCATACCGGTATCGTAAAAGTCGATATGGAATTTCTTCAATTTGACCGAAAACGGCAGGTCTTGCACCAGCATGCCGTTATCCGCATTCAGAAACACCACGTCCGCGCTCTGCCCTTCCGCAATATTGACGTTGCCCCTAAACGACAGGTTGGATTCACCCAACACGCTTTCTGGCTTAAAGTCTTTGGCGTAAACCGCAGTATTGTCCGGCACGACTTGACCGGTGAGCATACCGATTTTCAGCAGGATATTGCTGTCTATCAAACCGCCCAAACAAATCACAATCAGCGCGGCATGGGCAAAGATATAGCCCCATTTGTTCATCGCGCCTTTTTTCGCCGCTACCAAAACCGAACCGTCTTCACGCGTAACGGTTTTGCAGCCGTAGCCCTGCACTTCCAAATACCGTTGCGCGACTTCGGGCGTCACCTGTCCGTCTAAAACAATGGAATGGCGCATTGCCGCCAGCGATTTTTCCTTCGCGTTTTCACGGAACGAACGAATCTCGCGCAAAAACGGCGGAACATTACGAATCAGGCACAATCCGGTGGAAATCACCAAAAACATCATGATGACAACGAACCACGCCGAGGCGTACACGTCGTACAGACCCAAAAAGCCAAAAATCTGCGACCAAAACGGGCCGAATTTCACCAAATAATCGACTTGTGGCTGGTTTTGCTGCAAGACCGTACCGATAATCGAAGCCACGCCCAACAGGCTGAGCAGGGCGACGGCAAAACGCATGGAGCTGAAAAAGGCAAACCATGGTCTACGGATAAGTGGGACGGATGATGAAGATTTACTCATGTCTCAAATGTCGGCTTAGGGCAACCCGATCGATGGAACGGACTGCAATGACGTGTGATGCGAAAGGAAGAATACTGCATATTGTAGTCAAAATCTTGCTGTCGCTATTTGAAAAAACCAATCAGGCCTATCGGCCTATATTGGTTAAGGCCGTCTGAAGAGTTTTCAGACGGCCTATATCAATAAGCTCGTTTCAAAACGAAATTAGTGCAAACCTTGGATGAAGTTGGCTACTGCGTTCAACTCTTCTTCGCTCAGGCGGTTGGCAATATCGGCCATGATGGCGTTTTTGCGTTGGCCGGATTGGTAAGCTTTCATTTGCTCGACAACGTAAGCTTTGTGTTGGCCGCCCAGACGAGGATAGGCTTGGATTTCAGTACCGCCGCCAGGGATACCTGCGCCGCTAGGACCGTGGCAAGACATACATGCCGGCAGTTTTTTAGCGCTCAGGCCGCCACGATAGATTTTCGCGCCCAGCTCTGGGTTTTCTTTAGGATTGGCTTCGCCCGGTTTGCCTTGTTGTTTGGCATAGTAGGCGGCAGCGTCGCGGATGTCTTGTTCGGACAAGTTCATCACCATCGGTTTCATCACGCCGGCAGCACCGTGGGCACGGGTACCGTCTTTGATGGCCATGGTTTGACCGTAGATGTAGGCCGCAGCCTGACCTGCCAGCTTAGGATAAGTTGCGATACCGCTGTTACCATCGGCTGCGTGACACGCCGCACAGATAGTAGTCGCTACCTGTTTGCCTTTTTCAGCATCTGCTTTAGGGGCAGCGGAAACCGCACCGGCAGCCAATACCAAGGCCAATAAAGTCAATCGTTTCATGGAGTGCTCCTGATTACAGCATTGCGTACCGCGTCAATGCCTTTTTTATACTCAAATACCGGGGAATTTTCCCGATTAAAACCGATAATTCTATAAACGTGCTATTCTATACCAAGTTTACATTAAATTACTACTCAAATTACCAAACTGCTGCAACATAAATGCCCGATACAAATTATGATGTTGCAGTTTTGTTTCCATGCAAGGAAATACTGATGAACCTTTTTCAAAACGCCAAATTTTTTACAACGGTCAACCATCTGAAAGACCTGCCCGACACGCCGGCCGAGATTGCCTTTGTCGGCCGAAGCAATGCCGGCAAATCCAGTGCCATCAATACCTTAACCAATCATGTGCGCCTTGCCTATGTTTCCAAAACACCGGGCCGCACCCAACACATCAATTTCTTTGAACTGGAAAACGGCAATTTCATGGTCGACTTGCCCGGCTACGGCTACGCGCAAGTACCGGAAGCCATCCGTGCGCACTGGGTCAAACTCTTGGGCGACTACCTGCAACAACGTCGCCAATTGATCGGCCTGATTTTGATTATGGACTCGCGCCATCCGCTCAAGGCTTTAGACATTCAAATGCTGGACTTCTTCCACATTACCGGCCGCCCTGTGCATATCCTGCTGTCAAAAGCAGACAAGCTGTCTAAAAACGACCAGATTAAAACTTTGGCGGCGGTAAAAAAATCACTGAAACCCTACACCGAGCGCCAAAAAATCAGCGTTCAACTGTTTTCCAGCCTGAAAAAGCAAGGTATGGACGAAGTCAATCAAGTGGTCGGTTCATGGTTTGACGCGCATCGCGAAGAAATCGAGAATCTTGCGGGCGAAACACCACCTGAGTGATTGTAAAACAAGGCGAAATGAGATGAGTTGACCAACCGCAAATCTTATTCCGTCATTTGTTTTTCAATAATGCCGTTTTCTATCTTACTTTCAAAGGGTATGTATACGCATACCCTTTTTTTATTGCGTTTTTTTATTTTCTTGTCGCAAACTAAAAACAACGACGTATCAGTGAAAATTCTTAAAAAGCATGGTTTTATTCAACTAAACCTTTTTCAGACGGCCTTTGTCTCATCTTCACCATCAGTCCAACCAGCTTCTTTCAATTTCCGCTGTTGCGCATCATAGCGTGCTTTTTCCGCCCAATACATTGTCTGAATACAGGCATCGCCGCACTCGCTGCCACAACATTCCCACGACTCGGGGCGGATAGGTTCGTCTAAAAGCGGCTCGCCCAAGATGGCTTCGGCTTTATTCTTCAGGATCGTATCCATCGGCTATTTCCAAGCGTGCGCCGTCAAATTCAATCACTTCGCCGCCGCGTATTTTGGCGGTTTTACGGGTTTCGGTTTCGCCGTTGCGTAACACCAGCCCTTCGGCGATAAATGCTTTTGCCTGTCCACCGCTTTCGGCAAGTCCGGCGAGTTTTAACAGGTCGCATAAAGCGATGTATTCGTTGTCTTCAAGATAGACGGTTGCTTCCATCATTCAATCCTTTTCAATAAGGGCGATATTTTAACATGGCCGTCTGAAAGAAAGCCCCCTTCTGTTTTATAGTGGATTAAATTTAAATCAGGACAAGGCGACGAAGCCGCAGACAGTACAGATAGTACGACAAGGCGAGGCAACGCCGTACTGGTTTAAAGTTAATCCACTATATTTGCTTTATCCAACCTCATTACATTTAGTTTTCAGACGGCCTTTAGCTGCCAACCCTGCTACAATACGCCTTTTATTGTCCACGCCGATTTTGCCATGACCGAGCCGACCTACATCCCCCTGCGCCTGCATACCGAGTTTTCGATTACCGACGGTATGGTGCGGATTAAAAAACTGATTGCCAAAGCGCAGGAATACGGTTTGCCTGCTTTGGGCATCAGCGATTTGATGAACGAATTCGGTTTGGTGAAATTCTATAAAACCTGCCGCGGCGCAGGGATTAAACCCATCGGCGCGGCGGACGTATGGATAGGCAATCCGAATGCGCCCGACAAGCCGTTTCGCGCCATGCTGATTATCCGCAACGATGCGGGCTATCTGCGCTTGAGCGAGCTTCTGACGGCGGCTTATGTCGGCAAAGACCGCAATGTCCATCATGCGGAACTCAATCCCGAATGGCTGGAAAACGGCGACAACAGTGGCTTGATTTGTTTGAGCGGCGCGCATTACGGCGAAGTGGGCATGAATCTGTTGAACGGCAACGAAGACGCGGCGCGGGCGGCGGCGTTGAAATATGCGGCGTGGTTTCCCGATGCGTTTTATCTGGAGTTGCAACGCCTGCCCGAGCGTCCCGAATGGGAGGCTTGCGTTTCGGGCAGCGTGAAACTGGCGGAAGAATTGGGCTTACCGGTAGTGGCGACGCATCCGACGCAGTTTATGAGCCGCGACGATTTCAACGCGCACGAGGCGAGGGTGTGCATCGCGGGCGGCTGGGTATTGACGGACAAAAAACGTCCGTGCGATTTCACGCCGGGCCAGTTTTTCATTCCGCCGGAAACGATGGCCGAACGTTTCGCCGATTTACCCGAGGCCTTGGAAAACACGGTAGAAATTGCCAAACGCTGCAACCTGCACATCACATTGGGCAAAAACTTCCTGCCGCTCTTCCCCACGCCGGACGGTTTATCACTCGATGACTATCTCATCAAACTCTCCAATGAGGGCTTGCAGGAACGCATGGTTCAGCTTTATCCCGACGAGGCGGAGCGTGCGGTAAAAATGCCGGAATATCAAAAACGGCTGGATTTTGAGTTAAACATCATCATCCAGATGAAATTCCCCGGCTATTTCCTTATCGTACAAGACTTTATCAACTGGGCGAAAACGCACGGCTGTCCGGTGGGGCCGGGGCGCGGTTCGGGCGCGGGCTCGCTGGTGGCGTATTCGCTGAAGATTACCGACCTTGATCCGCTCAAATACGCGCTGCTGTTCGAGCGTTTCCTAAACCCCGAACGCGTTTCTATGCCCGACTTCGACGTGGACTTTTGCCAATCCAACCGGGGGCGCGTGATTGAGTATGTGCGCGAGAAATACGGCGCGGAGGCGGTCAGCCAGATTGTTACCTTCGGCACGATGTCGTCCAAAGCGGTCATCCGCGACGTGGGGCGTGTGCTGGAACTGCCGTTTATGCTGTGCGACAAACTGTCCAAGCTGATTCCGTTGGAAGCCAACAAACCTTTGGGTTTGGACGACGCGATGAAGGCGGAGCCGCAGATTCAGGAATTAATCGAAGCGGAAGAAGCGGACGAACTGATTACGCTGGCGAAAAAGCTGGAAGACCTGACGCGCGGTTTGGGTATGCACGCAGGCGGCGTGTTGATTGCGCCGGGCAAGATTTCCGATTACAGCCCCGTGTATCAGGCGGACGAATCCGCCTCGCCCGTATCCATGTACGACAAGGGCGACGTGGAAGACGTGGGTTTGGTGAAATTCGACTTTTTGGGCCTACGCAACCTGACCATTATCGAAATGGCGCAGGACAACATCAAAAACACCACCGGCGACATCATCGATGTCGGCAAAATTCCTCTCGACGACCAGGCCGCCTATCAAATCTTCCGCGATGCGAACACCACCGCCGTCTTCCAGTTCGAGTCGACCGGCATGAAAAAAATGCTGAAAACGGCGCACACCACCAAGTTTGAAGAACTGATTGCCTTCGTATCGCTCTACCGCCCAGGCCCGATGGACAACATCCCCGACTTCGTCGCGCGTATGAAGGGTCAGGAATTCCAATACATCCACCCGCTGCTGGAAGGCATCCTCGCGCCGACCTACGGGATTATGGTGTATCAGGAACAAGTGATGCAGGCGGCGCAGATTATCGGCGGTTACTCGCTCGGCGGCGCAGACTTGTTGCGCCGCGCCATGGGTAAGAAAAAACCCGAAGAAATGGTGAAACACCGAGAAATCTTCGCCGAAGGTGCGGCAAAACAAGGTATTTCTCGCGAAAAATCCGACGAAATCTTCAACTACATGGAAAAATTCGCCGGCTACGGTTTCAACAAATCCCACGCCGCCGCCTACGCCCTGATTTCCTATCAGACCGCATGGCTCAAAGCCCATTATCCCGCCGAATTTATGGCGGCAACCATGTCGTCTGAATTGGACAACACCGACCAGCTCAAACATTTCTATGACGACTGCCGCGCCAACGGCATCGAGTTCCTGCCGCCCGACATCAACGAATCCGACTACTGCTTCACGCCGTATCCGAACATGAAAATCCGCTACGCACTCGGTGCGATTAAAGGCACGGGCGAAGCCGCCGTCGAATCCATCACCGCCGCGCGGCAAAGCGGCGGCAAGTTTACGGGCCTCTTGGACTTCTGCGAGCGCGTCGGCAAAGAACACATGAACCGCCGCACCCTCGAAGCCCTGATACGCGGCGGCGCGTTCGACAGCATCGAACCCAACCGCGCCATGCTCTTGGCGAACATCGACCTAGCCATGAACAACGCCGACCAAAAAGCAGCCAACGCCAATCAGGGCGGACTTTTCGACATGATGGAAGACGCTATCGAACCGGTGCGGCTCGTCGACACGCCCATGTGGAGCGAGTCGGAAAAACTCGCCGAAGAAAAAACTGTCATCGGCTTCTACCTCTCCGGCCATCCGTTCGGCCCGTATGCCCAAGAAGTCCGCCAAATCGCCCCGACCAAATTAGGCCGTCTGAAACCGCAAGACAGCGTGCGCCTCGCCGGATTCGTGACCGCCGTGCGCACCATGATGGGCAAACGCGGCAAAATCGCTTTCGTCAGCCTCGAAGATTTGAGCGGACAGATTGAAATCATGGTCAGCGGCCACACACTGGAAAACTGTGCCGACTACCTCAAATCCGACCAAGTGCTGATTATCGAATCCAAAGTCAGCCGCGACGACTACGGCGGTGGCGACGGACTGCGCATCATAGCAAACCAAGTCATGACTCTGCAAATGGCGCGCGAACGCTACGCCCGCAGCCTCAGCCTCGCCCTCGCACCTGGCCACGACATCGAACGCCTCGCTACCATCCTCACTACCCACCGCCTGCCCGACACGTCGCACATCCCACTGCAACTGTCGTACAGCAACGGCAAAGCATCAGGCAAATTGAAAATTGCGCCAAAATGGATGGTAACGCCAAGCACTGCCTTGTTTGACGAACTGGAAACATTGCTCGGCAGCAGGGCTGTTCGTGTGAATTGGTAAAATTAAAGGCCGTCTGAAACTACACGTTCAGACGGCCTTATTGTATAGAGCGGTTATCTGAAAAGTTTATTGCACAAAGCCTTTGGCCAATAGGGAAAGGTAGCCCACAACAAAGGGGGTGAAAATACACCCCCTTTTTCTATAGAAGCCCCATATTAAAGGCCGTCTGAAAAACAGTTTTATTTAACGATTTCAACCGGGCCGTGGTCGTCGCAGTGATCGCCGTGTTGGTGGTGCAGACGGCCGTTGACGATGTAGTCAACGTGATCGCCGTGCGGTACGGTTTCGTGGCCGCAACCTTCGCTGTGAACGTGGCCGTGGCAGGTGTCAACCGGATGACAGCCGTCAGGGTTGGTTTCATTGACGCTCAATGCATGCTCGTCGTAGTGGCCGTTGTGCTCATGGTGCAGGTGGCCGTCGTGCAGATAATCGACGTGGCCTTCGTGTTTGATGGCAGTGTGGCCGCAGTTTGCGCCGTGGACATGGTCATGATGTTCGTGGGTTTTGCAGGTCATTTTTTCTCTCCTAATGTTCAGTGAATAGCAATCTTTCTCGATTGATTCTTTTATCTTATCTTTTTTTGATATAAACATAAAAAATTTTACAGTTATTAATATATTGTTACGATATATCATCTGTTAATATTTCAGCCTATTTTATTTTTTCAGACGGCCTTTCATTTATAATTCATTTATTTTCAGCGAGAACTTCAAACCCTTCCGACAATGCAAAATATCGAATTTTTCAGCCGTAACGGGTAACATGGAAACAAAGGGATGGATTCTTCAAACAAACAGGTACTGCAATGGGAAAACAAGCCAGACTTTATATGGTTCGCAGCACACAAGGTGCGCTTTATGACGTATTTTTCGAGCGCGGTGTGGCGGCGCTGGCTTGGCCCATGCTGGCAGAAGCGGCGGCAAAGGGTTTTGGCCGTGAGGAACTGACGGATATTTACCGTTCGGCCGTGCCGGATGTAAAGTTGAGAACGGCGCAATCGGGCGCGGCTCAAATGTGGCGGTTTGTCAACGAATTGGCTGATGGAGATGCCGTACTGACCTACTCGCCTGCCTTGCGCCGTTATCGGGTCGGCAGGATTACGGGCGGCGCTGTGCATTGTCCGCAATGGGACGATGAAAAAATGTCGCTGGTGCGGCCGGTTGAGTGGCTGGGCGAAGTGTGCCGCGATGATTTGAGCGTGGCAGCACAACGGGCTTTGGGCAGCGTGGCAACTTTGTTTGCGGTGTCGGAAGCGTGTGCGGCAGAAATTTTTGAACGCGTGGGTTTTCAGACGGCCTAAAAAGGGAAAGGAAACAGCATTATGTGGAACACCATACAGGAATGGCTAAACGCTTTGCCTGTCCGTGAAGAAATCATCAAATCGGCTTTGATGTCGGTGGTGATGATTGTGGCCGTCATTGCCGGGCGCAGCATCTTGCTCTCGGCGCATTTTCGCAGCCATCCGAATTTGAGTATTGAAAACAAACGCCGTTCTCTGGTGTTCAGCCGCAACATTAAGACAGAAAGCAATGGTTGCTGGAAGAGACCATATTCTCAAAAATGGTTGTAAAAATCTTCCGATAATTTAACACTCTATGCTATGGAGAAGGAAAAGTATTATGAAAATATTTAATTGGGAAAAAAACAAAACTTTATATAGGTATCTTAAGAATGGTGATTTATTTTGTTTTAAAATAGCTGATAAATTATTCGGTTACGGTAGAATAATCGCTAAAAATAAGCTTGGTGCCACTGTAGGGATTTTTGATTTGTTTACTTCAAGCCCAGTTGAGCTATTTGATTATAAAAATGCTGGGAATTACCCAATTCTATTCAAAACCGTTTTAGACTGTCATACCTTATTTGAATCAAAGCTAGAGTCAGACTGGCGGGTAATTGCTCAAGATCCCAATTACCAAGATCCAACCCCAAGTGAAATTACTTCCATTAATCCTGCTTTAGGAGTAGCTCACAATGCGGATTTTTCTATTGCACAAAAAATAGATGAAAAGGAAGGTAAACAAAGAATACTCGAAAGAATTGAATTACGTGAAACACCAAGAAGTCATTATCATATCCTAAGTCTGCTTATTCGTTATAAACCAGAAATCTTTAATTTACCTATTGAATCATTTGCAGAATTTGGAGATTTTATTTCGGATGAATTTCAAAAAATTCACCACCGGAATTTAAAAGCGTAAAAAGCAAGCCGTAGCCCCACACAAACCTTCAATTCTGATGTTAGGTGTGCGCGGAACGTACGCACGCGGTTTCCGCTTTTCAGACGGCCTCCATCCGTTCTTTGAGGTCGTCTGAAACATTTGCTCTTTAACAATCTTATTGACGGTTAACATAGGGGCCGTCTGAAAGACCGACCCGAGACTTGGCACATCCACCGGTTCAAACGCAACAACCTCGGCCAACTGATCGAAAAACAAAGCCGCAAAGTCTCCGGCCGCAACGGACAAAGCAAAGACGAAGGCATCAGCCGCACCCGTTTCGAATACGACCCCATTACCGGCAACCTGACCAAAGCCCGCAACCGACACAGCAGCGTCGAACTCGCCTACGACGAACTCGACCGCCTCATCGGCGAAACCACCGTCCACAACGGCCAAAGCGCCACCGTAGGCTATCAATACGACCCGCTGGGCAACCGCATCCGCACCATCCTGCCCGACGGCCGCCATATCGATTACCTGTACTACGGCAGCGGACACCTGCACCAAATCAGCCTAGACGGCGAAGTCATCACCGACATCGAACGCGACAAACTGCACCGCGAAATCCAAAGGACGCAGGGCGGCATCAGCAGCCTGTACGACTACGACCCCATGGGTCGTCTGAAAAGCCAGCGTACCGTCCGCAGCGGCACACAAACGCATCACGGCAAACAAAACCCGTTGGCCGGCGGCGCCGTCAACCGCCGCTACGCCTACGACAAAGCCGGCAACCTGATCCAAAGCGCCGACCAAAGAAGCGGCGTCCTCCATTACGTTTACGACAAAATCGGACGCATTCTAGAAGCCCGCAACAGCCAAAGCGGCCGCAGCGAAACCTTCGCCTTCGACCCCGCCCACAACATCCTTTCCGACAAAACAGCCGAAGGGAAGGGCAAAGGCAGTAACATTAGCAGCGGCAACCGCCTCAAAGAATACAACGGCATCGAATACACCTACGACGCATTGGGCAACCTGATCTACCGCCAGCTGCCCAACGGCGAAAACCAATATTACCGATACGATTTAGAAAACCAACTCGTCCGCGCCGAAATCAAAAAGCCCGCCGGTAATACCGAGATTTGGGAATATGCCTACGACCCGTTCGGAAGACGCCTTTCCAAAGAACGCCAAGACAAACTCGCCTGGACGAGCACCGACCCCAAACGCACCCACTTCGTCTGGGACGGAACACGATTACTTCAGGAGTACACCTACAAAGGCAGCTACACCTATCTCTACACCGACCAAGACAGCTACGAACCCTTAGCCCAAGTCTTCCATAACAACCGAGACGAAGCACAATACCTTGCCTATTTCCACAACGACCAAATCGGCATACCGCGCGAGATGACCGACATCCGCGGCAATCTCTTATGGTACGGCGAATACACCGCCTGGGGCCGTCTGAAAAAGGACGGGCGTGTCTATCAGCACGCGCATCAGCCGTTCAGACTGCAAAACCAGTATTACGATAGGGAAACCGGGCTGCACTATAACTATTTCCGCTATTACGAACCTGAAACCGGTAGGTTTATCAGTCAGGACCCGATTGGGCTTTTAGGGGAAGATAATCTCTACTGGTTTGGACCAAATACCGCTATATGGGTTGATTTATTTGGGCTATTAAAGTCTGCTAAAGTCCATGCCAAACAATATGCAAGACAAATAAGCAAAACAGAGCCTGTAAGTAAACATCCGACAACAGTGGCAGTTGTTATAGATAAAAAAACAGGAAGAATTTTTTATGGAGAGAGTGGAAAACTTAATGATGTTGTACATCCAGAGTTAAAAAAAGCATTACCTAAAACTAGTATGGAAAAATGGTCTACTACTAATTGTGCTGAAGTTAATGCTTTAAATAAAGCACTAAAAGCAAGACCAAGCGCCAAGATGGGAGATTTTGAGGTTGCCGCTGCTAATGTTAGGACAGGAAAGCGTAGAAAACCATGTAAAAATTGCTCTGTTACAGTAAGAAAATGTCATTAGATAATAAGGAATTATTATGACCAAAATTAATCTATCTAGAAGAGTTATGGATGTATTGCATCAGTCAGGTTATAAGAATGAATATTTTATTTCTGATTTTGAGTATTTTGAAATATTAGAAAAGTATGAAAAGTTTGGATTTAACCTTCCGGATTCCGTTAAAGAAGTTTTAAGAGTTTTTGGAGGTAGAAAAATAATATATGACAATGATTCTATACCAAGTAGGGATGCCAGCTATGAAATGGATTTTTCCTTAAATTCTGTTTTAGGAAAACTGAAAAAAAAAGATTATTTAATGGAAAGAATAAAATATTATAAACAGATATTAAATGTTAAACATTTAATTCCTATCTCAGTAATGCCATCTGGTCCTATGGAATTTTTAGTTAATGAAAAAAGCCATATTTACGGGATATTGGACAATCTCATCCTTTTTTACGAAGGCAATACCATATGGGAAAGTTTAGAAAAGGTATTAGATGGAGATGATGTAATTTTAAGTAGTTAGTAATATAAATTTTAACAAGCCGTAGCCTGCATAAATTTCTAAATTCACAGGTAAGGTGCGTGCCTCAAAGTACGCACGCGGTTTTTTCAATTTTCAGACGACCTCGATACCCCTTTGAGGTCGTCTGAAACATTTGTTCTTTAACAATCCAACCCCATTACCGATTGATGCGTTGGTTGATATAGAGGCCGTCTGAAAGTTGGTTTTTCAGACGGCCTCTACGCCTACGACAAAGCCGGCAACCTGATCCAAAGTGCCGACCAAAGAAGCGGCGTCCTTCATTACGTTTACGACAAAATCGGACGGATTCAGGAAGCCCGCAACAGCCAAAGCGGCCGCAGCGAAACCTTCGCCTTCGACCCCGCCCACAACATCCTTTCCGACAAAACAGCCGAAGGGAAGGGCAAAGGCAGTAACATTAGCAGCGGCAACCGCCTCAAAGAATACAACGGCATCGAATACACCTACGACGCACTGGGCAACCTGATCTACCGCCAGCTGCCCAATGGCGAAAACCAATATTACCAATACGATTTAGAAAACCGACTCGTCCGCGCCGAAATCAAAAAGCCCGCCGGTAATACCGAGATTTGGGAATATGCCTATGACCCGTTCGGGCGAAGACTGAGTAAGGAAAGAAAAGACAAACTCGCCCGGACGAGCACCGACCCCAAACGCACCCACTTCGTCTGGGACGGAACACGATTACTTCAGGAGTACACCTGCAAAGGCAGCTACACCTATATCTACACCGACCAAGACAGCTACGAACCCCTAGCCCAAGTCTTCCACAACAACCAAGACGAAGCGCAATACCTCGCCTATTTCCATACCGACCAAATCGGCATTCCGCGCGAGATGACCGATATCCACGGCAATCTCCTATGGTACGGCGAATATACCGCTTGGGGCCGTCTGAAAAAGGACGAGCGGGTTTACAAGGATGCGCATCAGCCGTTTAGATTGCAAAACCAGTATTATGATTCTGAAACAGGACTCCACTATAACTATTTCCGCTATTACGATTCAGAAACAGGACGGTTTGTAAGTCAAGATGTGATAGGTTTGGTAGGAGGAGAAAATTTCTATCAATTTTCTCCCAATACGCAGAGTTGGATTGATCCTTTAGGACTTAAAGAACTTTATTATCTTGTTGCAAGGAAAGATGGCTTTTATCCTGTAATGGAATGGGGTAAACGTGAGCCTGTGGGTAAGGTTTGGTTGAAAAAAGGAGATATTTGGAAAATTGGGGAGACAAAAAATATTGTTAATGGTGTTCAGCGCCGATATTCTCAACAATGGTTAGATAGAAATAATTTAAAATATATAAGAGTCATGAAGGGACCTAAAAAAGTAATGCAACGTTGGGAAAGGTTGAAAATTATTAAGTATATTAAGAGAAGAGGCAAACTACCAGCAGGGAATAAATGTAAGCATTAGTTTTATTCTGTTTATAAAATAAAGAGGTGAATATGGAAATACGGACTACAAGTGATTCTCCAAAATGGAGTAAAGTTAGTATGTTAGATAGTGAAATAGAGAATGGTTTACAGCCTATTTTAAAAAAATATACTGAATTTCCTTTTGATTTGGTAGTATGTTTTAGGTGTTTAGAAAAAGATAGTGGTTGGAAATCTAAATCTCGATATTCAAAAGAGGATAATTATAATGCACTGGGGTTTGACATTGTTGTTTATGAGGAGGATTTTATACCTATCAAAAAAGATATAAATGCACAGAGAAAAATGTTGGGCAAGGAGTTTTATCGATATTTTTTTGAAACCATAAAGAAAAAAGAAAAGCAATTTCCTATACTTAAAAAAATTAACCCTAATTTTTTATATGACGTTGAGAAATGGCTATTGGAAAATAAATGGATAGATACTATTAGCAAATCATAGTATTGATATCTTTGACAAAGTGTTTCAGATGGCTAAGATATTAAGGTCGTCTGAAACATTTTTTTATAGATTGTTGCACCGTATTCAACCGCCGCTACGCCTAAGACAAAGCAGGTAACCTGATTAAAAGTGCCGACCAAGACAGCTACGAACCTAGGGCAGAAGGTCGTAGATTAAAAAGGAAATATACAAAATGTTGAAAATATTAAATAATTCTTTGGATGGAATTGTATTGGGTCAAAAAAAGGCTGACTTTGATGATGTTATTTTAAATAATCCTAATTATTCATTAGAGTTTGATAGAAAACACAAGATAAAATCTGATTCAGAATTGATTACTGTATCTTCCTTGAGGAATTGTGATGAATTTTGCTTAAATGGAAAAGTTATTAACTTTTTAAATCTTGAAAAATTCTTAGAAGAGGAGGATCCTCTAATAGAAGTTTCGGATGAAGAAAATTATTTTTATATTTTTCCAAAATATAATTTAGTTTTATATGTTGACTATAAGGATAATTTGTTTCTGCAGATATTAATTTACGATGAGAGTATAAGAGATTTATATGATAATAAAGGTAAAAAGTACTCAGACTTTCAAAAAAGTGAACTTAAAAACCCAACTTTAAATCATGATAAATTAATATTTATTCCTTATAAGAGCATAGGCGATTTTGAATTAAATTGTTCTCTATCAGATATTATAAGAAAATATGATATATCAAACAATGTAATCCCAAAGGTAAAAAATATTATAGAGATAAACAATTTTGTACTAAGGTTTGATAATGAAAAGTTAACTGAGGTTACAATTTTCAATGATAAGAAAGTAGAGCTTGCAATATACTATAATGAAATAGATATATCATCAAAAAAAGGGCTTACTAAGTTATTAAGTCAATATGATGTTATTGAGAGAACGAAATCTAAATATCTTTTCAAAGAATTAGGTCTAGTTGTAGAAAAAGATCTGTCCGAATTTCGTTTTTTTGAAAAATCATTATTAAAATTTTGGGTAAATTTGCATAGACCTATTACTAGCTGGTAATCACAAGTAAGCCGTAGCAAGCCGTAGCCCGCACAAAACCTTCAGCTCTGACGTAGAGTATGTGCGGTACGTACGCACGCGGTTTCTGTTTTTCAGACGACCTCAATACTTTTTGAGGTCGTCTGAACCATTTGTTCTTTAACAATCTTATTAGCAGTTAACATAGAGGTCGTCTGAAAACCGACTTTCAGACGACCTCTACCAAATCGCCTCCCCCGACGGCGGTGCACGGCTGCTGTTCGCCGAAGTCGATTCCGGCTGCGGCATTTACCAACTGGTCGCACAACTCGACCGCAACGGCCGCCATATCCGCCTCTGCTACGACGACAACGGACTGCCGCACAGCATTTATGACGGCAGCGGCCGACACTTCCAGCCCGTATTCTCCTCTATCCGTCTGCACGACAACGATCTCGACTTCGATCCGGCCGGAGAACGGGACGTCTTCGTTTCCGAAGACGAACGTTTCTACGTCAACCGCCTTACTTCCGTCACCTTCAACGGCAAGGAACTGGTGCGCTACGGCTACGACGGCTACGGCGATTTGACCGCCGTTTACGGACGCGACGGCAAAAAACTGCGCGGTTTCGCCTATCGCAACCACATCATGGTCGAACACAGCCGGCCCGACGGACTGGTATCCCGCTACGAATACGACCGTTACGACACCGACGGCAAAGTGCTCAAAAGCAGCAACAACCTCGGCGAAGAATGGACGTTCGACTACCGCAAAGACCATACCGTCGTTACCGACGCATTGGGACGGACGGAAGTGTACGGTTTCGACGAAAACCGCGAACTTATCTACCGCATCGACGCCGACGGACAACGCAGCGACAGCGAACGCGACAGCTACGGCCGCATTACCGTAGAACGCGACCCGCTCGGACGCGAAACCCGCTATCTCTACGATACCGAAAGCAACGTCATCGCCATCACCGCCCCGGACGGCAGCAGCACCCAAATCGACTACCACGAAACCCTCAACCTGCCGGTTGCCGTCAACGATCCCGCAGGCAGGATTACCGCCTACACCTACGACGGACGCGGCAACCTCGTCAGCATCACCGACCCCGCCGGTTACACCACCAGCTACGGCTACAACGCCCGATGGCTGCCCGAAACCATTACCGACGCCTTAGGCAAAACCCGACGCCTACACTACGACACCCTCGACCAACTCGTCTGCTTTACCGACTGTACCGGCGAAACCACCCGTTTCGGTTATACCGAATACGGCGATCTCGAAACCGTTACCGATGCGCTGGGCCATACCACCCGCCACCACTACGACGCAGCGGGCAACCCCGTCCGTACCGACTATCCCGACGGCAGTCACGAAACCTTCGAATACGACCGCCTCAACCGGCTGACCGCCCACATCGACGGACTCGGTGTCAAAACCGCCTACGAACTCGCGGCGGACGGACTGCCGCTCA
The DNA here is from genome assembly GCF_005221285.1 of Neisseria flavescens. NCBI lineage: Bacteria > Pseudomonadati > Pseudomonadota > Betaproteobacteria > Neisseriales > Neisseriaceae > Neisseria > Neisseria flavescens. The sequence goes on along the minus strand of NZ_CP039886.1, from coordinate 2,155,503 downwards.
AACGCACCAACGCACTGGGCCATACCTTCGCCTACACCTACGACAAAGCCCGCCGTCTGACCGTCCTCACCAACGAAAACGGCGAAACCTACCGTCTCGATTACGACCGAACCGACAACCTGATCCAAGAAACCGGCTGGGACGGCAAAATCACCGCCTACGGCTACGATGCCGCCGGACAACTGGTTCAACAGACCGAATACGGCCAAAGCACCGATAAAGGCCGTCTGAAAGAGCGTCCCGAGACTTGGCACATCCACCGGTTCAAACGCAACATCCAATGTTGCCAATGCAGTATTTGCCCCGAAAGGCACACCGATGCGTCTCGAACTGGCTGCGCCATTGCACGCCAATCCGCGCGGCGCAGAATAAAATTGGCCGACAGGCAGACAAGACACTTTAATTCTGCCTGTCTGCCACCATATAACGCCTATCGTTTTCTTTTCAGACGGCCACAAGGCCGTCTGAATCCATCTTATTCAGGAGAAACCATATGAGCGACAACGTCCTGCTCCACTTGGGAGAAACGCCCCGTTTCGACCAAATCAAAACCGAAAACATCAAGCCCGCCCTGCAAACCGCCATCGCCGAAGCGCGCGAACAAATCGCCGCCATCAAAGCGCAAACGCATACCGACTGGGCCAACACCGTCGAAAAACTGACTGACATTACCGAACGTGTCGGCCGCATTTGGAGCGTGGTTTCCCATCTCAACTCCGTGGTCGATACGCCCGAGCTGCGTGCCGTATACAACGAATTGATGCCTGAAATCACCATCTTCTTCACCGAAATCGGTCAAGACATCGAGTTGTACAACCGCTTCAAAATCATCAAAAATTCTGCCGAATTCGACACCCTCTCCCCTGCGCAGCAAACCAAGCTCAACCACGACTTGCGCGATTTTGTCCTCAGCGGTGCCGAATTACCGCCCGAACAGCAGGCAGAACTGGCGCAACTGCAAACCGAAGGCGCGCAACTGGGTGCCAAATTCGCACAAAACATCCAAGATGCGACCGACGCTTTCGGCATTTACTTTGACGATGCCGCGCCGCTTGCCGGCATTCCCGAAGACTCCATCGCCATGTTTGCCGCCGCCGCGCAAAGCGAGGGCAAAACAGGCTACAAAATCGGCCTGCAGATTCCGCACTACCTCGCCGTTATCCAATACGCCGACAACCGCGAACTGCGCGAACAAATCTACCGCGCCTACGTTACCCGTGCCAGCGAATTGTCTGACGAAGGCAAATTCGACAACACGGCCAACGTCGAACAAACGCTTGCAAACGCACTGAAAACCGCCAAACTGCTCGGCTTCAAAAACTACGCCGAGCTGTCGCTGGCCACCAAAATGGCGGATACGCCCGAACAGGTTCTGAATTTCCTGCATGACCTTGCCCGCCGCGCCAAACCGTTTGCCGAAAAAGACTTTGCCGAAATCAAAGCCTTTGCACGCGAGAGCCTGAATATCGAAGATCCGCAATCTTGGGATTTGAGCTACGCTGCCGAAAAACTGCGCCAAGCCAAATACGCCTTCAGCGAAACCGAAGTGAAAAAATACTTCCCTATCAGCAAAGTATTGGCAGGCCTGTTTGCCCAAATCAAAAAACTCTACGGCATCGAGCTGGCTGAAAAAACCGTCCCTGTTTGGCACAAAGACGTGCGCTATTTCGAGCTGAAACAAGACGGCCAGACCATCGGCGGCGTTTACATGGACTTGTACGCACGCGAAGGCAAACGCGGCGGCGCATGGATGGACGGCTACAAAAGCCGCCGCCGTTTCGCCGACGGTACGCTGCAACTGCCGACCGCCTACCTCGTCTGCAACTTTACCCCGCCGGTAGGCGACAAAGAAGCGCGTTTGAGCCACGACGAAATCATCACCCTCTTCCACGAAACCGGCCACGGCCTGCACCACTTGTTGACCCAGGTTGACGAAGTGGGCGTATCCGGCATCAACGGCGTCGAATGGGACGCGGTCGAACTGCCCAGCCAATTCATGGAAAACTTCGTTTGGGAATACGACGTATTGGCGCAAATGTCCTCGCACGAAGAAACCGGCGCGGTATTGCCGAAAGAGCTGTTCGACAAAATGCATGCGGCCAAAAACTTCCAACGCGGTATGTTCCTCGTCCGTCAAATGGAATTTGCCCTCTTCGACATGGAAATCTACCATCAGGAAGACGAAGGCCGTCTGAAAGAATGGCCGCAAATCTTGGATAAAGTGCGTCAAGAAGTCGCCGTAACCCAACCGCCGGCATACAACCGCTTTGCCTTGAGCTTCAGCCATATCTTCGCCGGCGGCTACTCAGCAGGCTATTACAGCTACGCATGGGCAGAAGTTTTGAGTGCAGACGCTTATGCCGCTTTTGAAGAAAGCGACGATGTTGCCGAAACCGGCCGCCGCTTCTGGAAAGAAATACTGGCCGTCGGCGGTTCGCGCAGCGCAGCCGAATCCTTCAAAGCCTTTCGCGGCCGTGAACCAAGCCTGGATGCCCTACTCCGCCACAGCGGTTTCGACAACGCAGCTTGATTGGAAAATCCGCCGTTTTAATTGCTGATTCAACGCCAAAGGCCGTCTGAAATGTTTCAGACGGCCTTTTTATAATCCATTCAATATGTTCAGCAAAACAAATATAAAACTATTCAGCCGATAAAACCACCCAGCGCGGAACGACGCAACAGTTGCCAAGCTCAATATTTTCCCAATGCAAACAAACCGCCCATAAAAACAGGGCATGTTCCCCATGCCCTATCATTTGAATTTCAGACGGCCTTTCGGTTGTCAAAACTTATTAGGAACAATGAGTAAATCCTATCCCTAACAAGACTTCGAGAAAGACAGAAGCCCGCATATCAAACCCCTATCTCCCCCCAGCCCAACACTAAAATTAGTTTTTGCCTTTTTTATCGCCGGCTGCCAAGCGCATATTGATAAATTCCATCATCAAATCTTTTTTCGTCCAGAAAAAGGTTTTCATTTTTTCCAAAGAATAGATTTTCCGAATCATCGCCGGTAATCCTGCGTGAACGATGGCGGCAACCTCGCCATTGGTTATTTCGTTGTCCATGGCGGCTTTGAGGCTTAGATTGTGCGTATTCAGGTAGTTGCTAAGCTCTTTCCTGACGCTGTTGCTGATTTCGAATTGTTTCATGTTTTCCGTCCATAACGTTTTTATAATTAAATAGCATAGAATTCTAACAAGTTTTTTGCATTGTGCATAGCTTAATTTGCATATTGTTGCGGAATTTACAATTTGTTTTTTGGGTAAAATCGCGCCTGCAACACATTGTTGCGGCGCACTAAATCGGATTGTTTTGACTATTTTGTTTTGGCTTAAGCAGTATTGCGGATAAAATAATGGTTTTAGGTTTTGAGGCCGTCTGAAATGTATTTGTGGTTTAAGCTGCTGCATGTGTTTTTTGTAATTTCTTGGTTTGCCGGACTGTTTTATCTGCCGAGGATTTATGTGAATCTGGCGCAATTAGAGCCCGGCAGCGTGGAATATGTACGGCTGACAGATATGTCGCGCAGGCTGTACCGCTTTATGTCGCCTTTGGGCTGGGGAACGCTGATATTTGGTGCGGCTATCGGGTTTGTAAACAATTGGTGGGGAAACGGCTGGCTGGCGGTTAAATTATTGTGCGGCCTGCTGCTCTTGGCTTATCAGCTTTATTGCGGTCTGCTGCTACGCCGTTTTCAAAACGGCAGCAATGTGTATTCGCACCGCTGGTATCGGGTATTCAACGAACTCCCCGTATTGATGATGGTGGCCGCGCTTTATATGGTGGTTTTCAAGCCGTTTTGATCTTCAGACGGCCTGTTTGGTAAATAAGGAAAGAATTCATGACGGTCGAAATCGAACGCCGCTTTTTGCTGGCGGATGACAGTTGGCGCGAAGCGGCAAGCGAGCCGCTGGTGTTGCAACAGGGCTATTTGAGCGTGGAAAAAGAGCGCACCATCCGCGTGCGGATTATCGGTTCGCAAGCATGGCTGACCCTGAAAGGCTATATTTCCGACATGACGCGCAGCGAGTTTGAATACGAAATTCCGCTGGCTCACGCGCAAGCGATGATGGCGGATATGTGTCCGTTTAAAATGGAAAAATACCGCTATCGGGTCGAATTTGAAGGCTTTGTGTATGAAATCGACGAATATTTTGGCGACAATGCGCCATTGATTGTGGCGGAAATCGAATTGCCGTCTGAAGATACCGAGTTCCCCAAACCATCTTGGTTGGGCAAGGAAATCACGGCAGACGGTAAATTCACCAATGCGTATCTGAGCAAACATCCGTATTCGTCTTGGACAGAATAAGGGTGACAACCTCTCTGCACATATAGTGGATTAACTTTAAACCAGTACGGCGTTGCCTCGCCTTAGATCAAAGAGAACGATTCTCTAAGGTGCTGAAGCACCAAGTGAATCGGTTCCGTACTATCTGTACTGTCTGCGGCTTCGTCGCCTTGTCCTGATTTAAATTTAATCCACTATACAAAAAAGGCATGTATCGAACATGCCTTTTTTCTTTTCAGACGGCCTGATTTGCCTTACCGATATTTGAATCAAGTTGCTATCGACATACCGTTTCAAATATCGGGCAAGCCCATGTGTTTTATCAGTCTAACCTTACGCCGGACGGCAGGCCACCATATAGTTAACCTCGGTCGAGTCGCACAGGGAATAACGGCCGCTCAACAAATTGTAGGTCATGCCCTTGCTGCCAATGGTATCCAATCCGGCTTGGCGGCACATGCGCGCGAGTTCTGCCGGCGTGATGAATTTTTTCCAGTCGTGCGTACCTTTGGGGACGAATTTCAACAGATATTCCGCGCCGACAATCAGATGCAGATAAGATTTGGGATTGCGGTTGATGGTGGAGAAAAACACCATGCCGTCGGGTTTGACCAGTTTCGCGCAGGCTTGAACGATGGCGGACGGATCGGGAACGTGTTCCATCATTTCCATACACGTTACCACGTCAAAGCTGTGCGGCTGTTCGGCGGCGAGGTCTTCGACGCGGATGCAGCGGTAATCGATATTGGCAACGTGTTGAGCGGCCGCATGGGCAGCGGCGGTTTGCAGGGATTTTTCCGCCATATCGATGCCGGTCACGTGTTCTGCGCCGCGTTTGGCCATGCTTTCCGACAAAATACCGCCACCGCAGCCTACATCTAATACACGTTTGCCTGCCAATCCGGCATAGCCGTCGATATAGTCGAGGCGCAAGGGATTGATGTCATGCAGGGGCTTGAATTCGCCGTTTTTATCCCACCATTTGTCGGCGATTTGGCTGAACTTGGCGATTTCGCCGGCATCTACGTTGTCGTGTTGATTGCGCATGGTTTGCTCCTGCATAAAATAATTCGCCTGATTTTAGCCGATTGCGCTTCAAAATAAAATGTTTCAGACGGCCTTTGCCTGTTTATCGGCCCTATTTCAACTTTCATCCGCCTACCCATAAAAAACGCACCTTGTTGCAAGGTGCGTTTCAATCGGTACGATTTAGAATTTAGCGCCGGATTCGTTGGCCATGTAGTCAACTGCAGCTTTCACTTCATCATCGCTCAAGCTGCCGTTGCCGCCTTTGGCCGGCATGGCTTTGAAGCCTTCGATTGCGTGTTTGTGCAGAGTGTCTTGGCCTTGTTTGATACGAGGAGCCCAGTCTTCATTTTTGCCTACGGCAGGAGCGCCGGGAATCAAGCCGCTGTGACATGCTTTACAGTTCGCTTCGAAAACAGCTTTACCGTCCACTTTGGCGGCTTCTGCAGGTTTGGCGTCAGCAGCAGGCGCTTCGGTTTTCTCTTCAGGCTTGGCAGCTTCTTCAGGTTTAGCGGCTTCCTCTGCTTTGCTGGCAGCGGCTTCGACTTTATCGGCAGCTTCTTGAGCGGCAGATGCAGTAGCATCGGCAGCAGAAGCAACTTCGTTTTTAACTTCAGATGCAACGGCTTGAGCAGCCTCTTGAGTCTCCTGTTTAGCCTCTTGGGAACAAGCTGTCAAACCAGCCATCATCATTACGGCAATCAGTAATTTGTTCATGTTCTGTCTTTCCTTAGTTTTAGTTTAAATCACTGTTTTATATAAACAGCTTAAAAATTTTAGCATAGAAACTAATACCTTCGACCTACACTATAATAAATATTGGTATAAATCAGATTTTGTCACAAAAACAGGAAAAACATATTGACACCACACCTCTACTCAGATAGAAATTTACGCCATTTGTCATTTAGCGTAATAATTTTCATTTTATTGTTCAACCAGTTATCCTCTTAATTTTTAAAGTTTCTTTTTAAATTCAACTTTTTACAAGTTTTCCAGATAATACAATAAGCATTAAACCGCCTCTTATCCTAAAAAGGCCGTCTGAACCCAAATCAGGTTTCAGACGGCCTTTTTGAATCATGTTAATAAACATTTGCCGCTTGGCTATGCAAAAGACACCAGCAGGCTTATCTATTTATGTGGTTATTCATATCCCGACTACAATTTAGAACCTGTATTCACAAAAATGATAAAATATCTTTATGACTGGAAAATCCTACCCAACAGACTTAACAGATGCCCAATGGCAAGCGATTGAGCCGCATTTTAACCGGCTACGCCACTACAAATGGGATAAACGTGAATTAGTGAATGCCGTTTTGTACATTACCAAAACAGGTTGCCAATGGCGTATGCTGCCCAATGATTTTCCACCTTATCCAACCGTATGGAGTTTCTATCGCAGAGCCAACCAATCAGGCTTATGGGATAGGATTCTTTCGGCATTGGTTCAAAAAAACGTTTAATCCATCAAAAACAAGCGATGCCGACTTATGCCATTATTGATTCGCAAAGTGTCAAAACAGCTTCCGGCGCACATGATAAAGGTTTTGACGGAGGTAAAAAAATCAAAGGCCGTAAGCGACATATAGCTGTTGATACGTTGGGTAACCTATTGTCTGTTGTGGTTCATGCAGCCAATATTCATGACACAAAAGCAGGTATTTTTGCAGCAAAAAAAGCGTTTGAGACCTATCCGGGTTTAAAAGGTTTCTGTGCAGACGCAGGTTATCGGAATACATTTGAGCGCGAAGTATCGGAGCAATTGGGTTTAACTGTTGAGATTTCAAAGAAAATTCAAGATATTTCTTGGCATATTCTGCCCAAACGTTGGATTGTAGAACGAACGTTTGCATGGTTAGGTTGGTCTCGACGTTTGGCAAAAGATTTTGAGCAGACGAATTTATCTGCTGAAAATTTTGTCAAACTAGGGTATATTTCACAAATATTAAAATTTATCAAATAGTTGTTTGTGAATACAGGTTCTTAATCCAGTACCGCCATTAACCTTTTGCCAATGTTTCAGCTTCCGCCCACAATCCCCGCTTCTGCTCTGCCGTCAATTTCTTAATGCCGATTTCCCATTTCAGTGCTTCACTTTTGTTCAGGCCGTCTGAAACGATGCGCATCTCGACAGGCTTGTTCAACCGCGTGTATTTCGCGCCTTTTCCTGACAAATGCGCCGCAAATCGCTCTTGCGGACGGTTGCTGATGCCGCAATAAAACGCGCCGTTTTCGCACAAAATCAGGTAAACGCTCCAATTTTCCGCGCTCATAAATCCCCTTCCTTGGCAAAACTCTCGGTAAAAATGCGCACGGCAGCCTCGGTTTTGGCAGACTGCACACGATAAGGCGTCACCAAATAAAGGCTGACCAGCGGCAATGTCCATTCAGGCAAAACCGCTTTCAGACGGCCTTGTGCAATTTTTTTCCTCACTTCGCCGCCTACTTGCAAAGACAAACCGAAACCGCTTTCGGTCAGATGGCACACGGCGGCAAGATGCGTACAGGCAATGCTGTCGGCGACGTCGAGGAAATAGCTTTCTTCACCGTTTTGCAAGGTGGTGCGGACAGGTAAAAAATGCAGCCAGCGGTGGGCGTGAAGCTGCGAGGGATGGGTAATGGGCGGATAGCGGTCGAGATAATCGGGCGCGGCGCAAATCATATACGGCCACGTCACGAGATGACGCGCAACCAAATTGGGATCGTCCAAAGCCCGGTCGCCGCCGCGTATGGCAATGTCGGTCTGATTATGTTGCAGGTCGTCCAAAGTATCGCTGAAATTAAGGACAGGGCGGATTTTTGGGAACTCGGTTTGCAATCGCGAAAAGGCCGTCTGAAAAGCGCGGGACTCGATGACGGTGGAAGTCAGGGAAATACGCAATTCGCCGACGGGTTTGGTTTTGAGGTTATCAATAACAGTACGCGTATCGGCAAGCGTGGCGGCAAGGCGGCGGCAGTATTCGCCCAAGGCTCTGCCGGCATCGGTCGGCGCAAGGCTGCGCGTACTGCGGTTTAACAGCTTGATGCCGTGTAGAGCTTCAAGGCGGTTGATGTGCTGGCTGACGGCAGACGGAGTCATGCCCAGCGCGGCAGCGGCGGCGTTCATGCTGCCGTGTTCGAGAACGGTAGCGAAAACAAGCAGGGGTTTGATGTCTTGCATTCTGTTTTGATTGTTTAGTTAAACTTCACAATCATAACAGTAAATCAGGGATTATCAAGCGTTTCATATGGCCTTACAATGCATTCATCTAATCAATCACATCCCCACAAGGAGTCAAATATGAAAATCGCAGTTATCGGTGCAACTGGTTATGTCGGCAACGCAGTCGTTCAAGAATTGGCAGGTCGCGGTCATGAAGTAACTGCTTTCGCCCGCAACACAGACAAAGTTTTCCAAGCGCAAAATGTTGCCGCCGTCTCTGCAGATGTCAACGCAGCAGATTTTGCCGACAAACTGGCAGGCTTTGACGCCGTGGTCAGCGCGTTCAATCCGGGCTGGATCAATCCCAATATCGGCGTGGATTTCACACGCGGCGCAAACAATATCGTCGAAGCGGCAAAAGCAGCACAAGTGCCTTATTTATTGGTCGTCGGCGGTGCAGGCAGCCTGTATGTGACACCCGGTTTGCAAGTTATCGATACGCCTGACTTCCCGAAAGAAATTTTCGACGGCGCCAATGCCGCACGCCATCTTTTAGCAGAACTCCTGCCGCGCCGCGATGTGAACTGGTCTTTCGTTTCCCCTCCGGCACGATTGGGCGCGGACGGCGGCTTCAGCGAAGACAAAACCGGCAAATACCGTTTGGGCAAAGATGATTTGCTGATGGACGGTGAAATTCCGGCAGGCATCAGCGTGGCCGATTTGGCAGTCGCCATCGCCGACGATGTAGAAAACAAAGCGCATTTGTTTGAGCGCTTTACCGTCGCCGCCGTTTAATCGTCTTGATTTAAAGGCCGTCTGAAACCCAAAGTTTCAGACGGCCTTTTGCTATAATACGCACATTAAATTTATCTATACGCGAGTTCTCATGTCCGCAACCCAACCCACCATCGCCGCCATCGCCACCGCACCCGGACGCGGCGGTGTCGGCGTGATCCGTCTTTCCGGCAAAAACCTGCTGCCTTTGGCGCAAACCCTCAGCGGCGGCAAAACGCCCAAACCGCGCACCGCGCTTTACACCGACTTTCTCGGCGGCGACGGGCAGCCGATAGACAACGGCATCCTGCTCTACTTCGCCGCCCCCGCCAGCTTCACCGGCGAAGACGTGATTGAATTGCAGGGGCACGGCGGCCCCGTCGTGATGGACATGCTGCTCTCCCGCTGCCTCGAACTGGGCGCACGCATGGCGGAGCCGGGCGAATTTACCAAACGCGCCTTCCTCAACAACAAACTCGACCTTGCCCAAGCCGAAAGCGTCGCCGACCTCATCGACGCCTCCAGCAAGTCCGCCGCACGCATGGCGTTGCGTTCGCTCAAAGGCGCGTTCTCCCAACACATACACGAGCTGGTGGACGACCTTATCACCCTACGGATGCTAGTTGAAGCCACGTTAGACTTCCCCGAAGAAGACATTGATTTTCTCGAAGCCGCCGACGCACGCGGCAAGCTCCAAGCCCTGCAAGGCCGTCTAAAAACCGTCCTCGCCAGTGCGGAACAAGGCGCGATTTTGCGTGAAGGCATGAACGTCGTCCTCGTCGGCGCGCCCAACGTCGGCAAATCCAGCCTGCTCAACGCCTTGGCTGGCGACGACATCGCCATCGTAACCGACATCGCCGGCACCACCCGCGACACCGTGCGCGAACAAATCACCCTCGACGGCGTGCCCGTCCACATCATCGACACCGCCGGCCTGCGCGAAACCGACGACGTGGTCGAACAAATCGGCATCGAGCGCAGTCGCAAAGCCGTCTCCGAAGCCGATGTCGCCCTGATTCTGATTGACCCGCGCGAAGGCGTGAATGCTAAAACCCAAGCCATTTTGAACAGCCTGCCCGAAGGTTTGAAAAAAATCGAAATCCACAACAAAGCCGACCTGACCGGCGAACCTGTCGCCGTCCGTTCAGACGGCCTCGCGCAAACTGGCGCAGAAAGCGTCATCAGCCTGTCTGCCAAAACCGGCGCGGGTCTCGATTTGCTCAAACACGCGCTGTTGCAGGAAGTAGGCTGGCAGGGCGAAAGCGAAAGCCTGTTCCTCGCGCGCAGCCGCCACCTCAACGCCCTGCACGAAGCCGAAGCCGAGCTGGAAAACGCCGCCCTCTGCAACAATAACCAAATCGAGCTTTTCGCCGAACACCTGCGCCTCGCCCAAAACGCGTGCAGCGAAATTACCGGCGAATTTACCGCCGACGATTTGCTGGGCGTGATTTTCTCGCGCTTCTGTATCGGCAAATAAAACGGTTTGCCATCAAAGACAAAGGCCGTCTGAATGTTCAGACAGCCTTTTTTATCACCAAAACAAGCTTAATTTCACTTGCGTTTATTTATTGGCAGCTTCTGCCATATTTTTTGCAATATTGGTTGCGCCAACTGTCAAACCGGACATGCCGATCAAAGAAGCCGCAGCCAATTTGATTAATGTTTTCATTTTAACTCTTTTCTGTGTATTTAAGGGTGTGTTGTGTATTTTTTTATTTGTCGGCATCAGCCATATTGTGGGCGATATTGGTTGCGCCTACGGTCAGGCCGGACATACCGATTAAAGAGGCTGCTGCCAGTTTGATTAAAGTTTTCATTGTTTGTCTCACTTTCTTGTCTGTCGGCCGAAAAACGGCCTAAGTTGCGTTTCCTGAGGTATTGTCATTAATTCGTTTATGATTGAATTATTTGTGTACTACCGTTTCAATATTGTAGGCGATGCCGAGGGCGGAGGCCGGTATCCCCGGCATGCGATTAAAGAAGCGGCGGCAAGCGTTATTAAATGTCCCATTTTAAGTAGTCCTTTTTCATAGATACAAAATGTTATTTAACAACATACACATTTTTTCGCCGGCATCTGCGCTGCCGACAGGACGAATCATACCGTGTTAATCGTTAATTAATACAACTTTTCCGTAAAGAAAAAATGATAAAAATATACATAATGAAGATTTTAGTTAATTTATATTTTGTTTTGAAAATGACACCGATGTCTTTTTCAATGACACCGATGTCTTAATTACATACACTACAAACGTATCTTTCTGCGCCCATAAAATCCCTCCTTTTTTGTTGCAAAATCGCACTCTAAATTAAATATATTTTTAAATTCAAAATGTTATAAATATATCTTTTTGATAAACCAAATCTTCACTTAGTCAAAACCAATACCTTTGATAGCTTCTTCTAAAGAAATACACGCTTCTAGCGCATATCCGAACATAAAATGCGCTGCAAATATATGATATAGTGAAACATTCTGCGTATTGACTATTTCCAGCATGAACAACACCCTAATTCTGACCGGCGCGGCCGCATTTTTTATCGGCGCGCTGTTTGCTTGGCTGATGACACGCCACCAAGCCCAAAGCCGACACTTTATTGTTTTGCAAGAATTGGCCGAAAGCCGCCGCCTGCATGAGTTTGCCGAACAAGTTCAGGCTCAAACTGCGGCGGACTTGGCGCAAAGCCGCCATACCGTGCAGGAATTGCAAGACGAATTGCAGGAGACGGGCAACCGCTTTGCCGCAGCCGAAAAACAGATTGCCTATCTGCAAGATTGCGAGGCCGAAGCCGAAGCTTTAAAACACGAATGTGCAAAATGGCAGCAAAGCGCGCAAAACCTGCAAATCAACAATGAGCGATTAAACACGCAACTGGTTCAAGAACAGGCATTGGGTGCGGATAAAAATACGCTTTTGCAACAGCAGGAAACGGAAAAAGGCCGTCTGAAACAAGACTACGACACGCTGTTGGAGCAAAACTATGCGCTGCAAGTCCAAAACGAACGCCTCTCCACACAACTGACGCAAGAAAAAGCCAATATCGACGACAAAAACAGCCTTTTACAGCAACAGGAAGCCGAAAAAGGCCGTCTGAAACAAGACTACGACACGCTGTTAGAGCAAAACCATGCGCTGCAAGTCCAAAACGAGCGCCTTAACACCCAATCGGAAAAAGACCGTCAGGCTGCCGAAGAAAAACTGGCCCTATTGGCAGATGCGCGTAAAAACCTGAGCGACCAGTTCCAAAACCTCGCCAACACTATTCTGGAAGAGAAAAGCCGCCGCTTTACCGAACAAAACCACGACCATCTCCAGCAACTGCTCAATCCGCTCAACGAACGCATACACGGCTTCAGCGAGCTGGTTCAGCAGACTTATGAAAAAGAAGCCAAAGAACGCCTGACCATCGAAAACGAGCTCAAACGCCTGCAAACGCTCAACACCCAGCTCCACCACGATGCCAAAGCGCTGACCACTGCGCTGACCGGCACGCAAAACAAAACCCAAGGCAACTGGGGCGAGATGATTTTGGAAAGCGTATTGGAAAATTCCGGCCTGCAAAAAGGCCGCGAATACATCGTTCAAGCCTCCAGCGTCCGCCACGAAGCAGACGGCACCCAACGCCGCTTCCAGCCCGACGTCCTCATCAATCTGCCCGACAACAAACAAATCGTCATCGACTCCAAAGTATCACTGACCGCCTACGTCCGCTATACGCAAAGCACCGGCGCAGAAGCAGAGCGCGAGCTTGCCAACCATGTCGCCAGCATCCGCGCCCACATTAAAAGCTTGGCAGCGAAGGATTACACCGACCTTGAGGGCGTCAAAACACTGGACTTCGTCTTTATGTTCGTCCCTGTCGAACCGGCCTACCTCCTCGCCCTGCAACACGATCCAAACCTCTTCCAAGAGTGTTTCGACAAACGTATCATGCTGACCGGCCCCAGCACCCTGCTCGCCACCCTGCGCACCGTTGCCAACATCTGGCGCAACGAGCAACAAAACCAAAACGCGCTGGCGATTGCCGAGGCAGGCAGCAAACTCTATGACAAATTTGTCGGCTTTGTCGAAAGCATGGACGGCATCAATAAAGCGCTTGGTCAGGCTCAATCCCAGTTTCAGACGGCCTATGGCCGCTTGGTTTCCGGCAGGGGCAACCTCATCAGCAGCACCGAAAAACTGCGCAAATTAGGCATCAAAGCCGGTAAACAGCTGCAACGCGATTTATTAGAAAAAGCCATGTCGGAAAACGAAGACCACGCCGTCTTACCGACCGCACAAGACCAAGAAGATAACTGATAAAATTTAAGATATTGTAAATAAAGGGAATTTAACAATAAGCAACATCACCATCGTCCTTGCCGCCGATACCGGCTATGCCGAGCAGGTTCATACACTGATGAAATCCATCTGTACCCACAACACAAATGTCGATTTCTACCTCATGCACAATACCTTCAGGCGGGAATGAATCGACTATACCAACCAAAAGCTCGCAGCCAGCGGCAGCCGTCTGAATGATGTCAAAATCGAGATGGACTTCAGCCAATATCGCCGCTTGTCCCATATTTCGGATGCTGCATTTTTCCGCCTGGTGATGCAGCACCTGCCTGTCGACCGCGCCCTGTATCTCGACAGCGATATGGTGGTGACCCAATCCCTGCATGATTTGTTCAACCTCGATATGCGCGGTTATCCCGTTGAGGCGGTACAAGATTCCGTTTTGGCGCGCACCGAATGGAAACATCCTATCGACCTACACACCACGCCCTATTTCAATTCAGGCATGCTGTTGGCCGACTTGGCGCAATGGCGGGAACACAATATCGCGGAGCAACTGCTGAAAATCGCCGCCTGCCTCAACGAAGCCGTACCCTATGGCGACCAATGTTTCTTAAATACCGTCTTCCGAAAAAGCTGGCTGGAATTGAACGAGTCTTGGAACTTCCAAACCGGCGCAGTCGAATATTTCCAAAAACGAAACCTCGGCGAAGTATTCCCCAAACCCGACACCGTCCCGCCCGTTATCCACTACACCACACGCGCCAAACCGTGGTTGTGCGATTACAGCGAGATTCCTTTTATCGACGTCTATTGGCAATACTATTGCGCCGACTGGCCGAAAGCGTAATTTCAGGCAGGGATTTTCGTTCCCTTCAATTATCTTGAAACACCCCGTCATCAAAAACAAAAGGCCGTCTGAAATCGTTTCAGACGGCCTTTAAGCCATAAAAAACAGGCAGAACATTCTGCCTGTTTTGTGTTCAAACCCGACTGTAAAGCAGGCTTTGCTACCCACCCTCAGTCGGCGTTCGTTATCCGATTAGATACCACGCAACAATTCGTTCACGCTAGTTTTCGCACGGGTTTGTGCGTCCACACGTTTAACGATAACCGCGCAGTAGAGGCTGTGGCTGCCGTCTTTGGAAGGCATGCTGCCGGATACGACAACCGAACCGGCTGGTACGCGGCCTTGATAGATTTCGCCGGTAGTACGGTCAAAGATTTTAGTGGATTGACCGATGAACACACCCATAGAAATCACGCTGCCTTCTTCGACAATCACGCCCTCAACGATTTCAGAACGCGCACCGATGAAGCAGTTGTCTTCAATAATGGTCGGACTGGCTTGCAGAGGCTCAAGTACGCCACCGATGCCGACGCCGCCGCTCAAGTGCACATTTTTACCGATTTGCGCGCAAGAGCCGACAGTCGCCCAAGTATCGACCATCGCGCCTTCGTCAACGTATGCGCCGATATTGACATAAGAAGGCATCAACACGACATTTTTCGCCACAAAGCTGCCACGGCGGGCAACCGCACCCGGAACTGCGCGGAAACCTGCTCTGCGGAATTCGTCTTCAGACCAATCGGCAAATTTAGTCGGTACTTTGTCGAAGTATTTGTTCACACCGTCGTTGAGGATTTCATTGTCCTGAATGCGGAAAGACAGCAATACGGCTTTTTTCGCCCATTCGTTGACTTTCCATTCGCCCACACCCAAACGCTCGGCAACGCGCAGTTTGCCGGAGTCGAGTTGGCGGATGGTTTCCAAAACCGCTTCACGCACTTCGGGGGTAACGGTATTCGGATTGATTTCGGCACGGTTTTCAAAAGCCGTTTCAATGATGTTTTGCAAAGACATGTTGATTCCTTCAAGAGATCAGGGTCGTCTGAAACCTATTCAGGCCGCCCTATTACAAATATTTAACTCGTTATTTTGCCATGTAAAAGCGATTTCGTCAGCTATTAACATGATTATCGCCGAGCGTTACACGGCCGGATTTCGGCTAAGTCAAGATTTTCAGACGGCCTGTTCAAGTGAATTGAATAGCATTTATTTTCTAACTAATTTTCCAGCTAAGCTATGCAAGCTGCTCATTCTGCCGACACGCCGTGCCGATAAATCAATCTTCGCAGCCAATCTTTTGCAGAAGATTTTCAGCCACCACGCCGCATTCGATATTCCGCTTTAACGGTTTCGCATTCAAATCCTTCAAGGCCGTCTGAAAGTCGGCAAAATCCATCAACTGCGAACCGAAACGGCGCATATGTTCCGTATCCTGCTGACAGTCTGTCAGCGCAACGCCCAAATCCGACAAAAACGGGACGGCGCAGGCAAACGCAATCTTGGACGCATCGGGACGCAAGGCAAACATCGATTCGCCATAAAACACGCAGCCGATTTGCACGCCGTAAAACCCGCCTGCCAACTGCATTTCGCCTTGTTCATCAGGTAGCCAGCATTCAAACGAATGCGCATGCCCCTGATGGTGCAGCTTCAAATAGGCCGTCTGAAACGCTGGTTCTATCCACGTTCCGTCCTGTTCCGGACGCGGCACATTGGCGCAATGGGCAATTACTTTTTCAAAACAGCGGTTGACCGTTACCCGATACGGCTTGTGGCGCAAGGTTTTTGCCAAAGAGCGGCCGATATGCAGGTTTTCCGGCACAATCACGGCACGCGGTGCAACCGCATACCAAAAAAACCAACCCTCGCGGCTAAACCACGGAAAAATCCCCTGCCGATACGCCGACAACAGCCGCCCCATATCCAAATCGCCACTGACGCCGACCAAGCCGTCGCATTCTGCCAAAGCGTAAGACGGATCGGGGAAACGATAATCCCGTGGCGCAAGAAAAGGAATCTTCATCGCAAAACCCATAAAGTTTCAGACGGCCTCAGGCTGAAAATGCCCAAGGCCGTCTGAAAAATCAACATACAAACTGATTAACGTTTGGTTTTGGTTTGGCATTCGCCGCATACGCCGTACATATACAGCGCGTGATCGACGATGCGGTAGCCGTTTTCTTCGGCGATTTTGTCTTGCAGCGCTTCGATTTCCGGATTGTGGAATTCGGTTACTTCGCCGCATTTCACGCAGACGATGTGGTCGTGGTGGTCACCTTTGTCCAATTCGTAAACCGCTTTGCCGGTTTCAAAATGGTGGCGTTGCAAAATACCGGCCTGTTCAAACTGGGTCAGCACACGGTAAATCGTCGCCACGCCGATTTCCACACCCTCTTCCAACAGGATACGGTACACATCTTCCGCACTCAAATGCTCCTCGGCATGAGTCTCGAACAAGTCCAAAATTTTCAAACGTGGACCCGTAACTTTCAAACCACTGTCTTTCAATTGCGCAATGTTGCTGAATTTTTCCATAATATTCAATATCCCTGTAAGGTAATAACCGTTATAATACGCACTTTCCGCCCGTTTGCCCACTATTGGGCCGTTAAAGGGCGGCAATCTGCCGCCGGTCTTACAATTGAAAATCGGCGAAAAGAAAAATTAAGAAGATGATTATCGTTTGCTTTTTAAAAATATTCAAGCGATGATAAACATCTTTCCCGAAATGACACAGAAAGGTAAGCCCGTGAATAAAGCCTTATGCCTTGCCATCGCCGCTATTTTAGGTCTGGCCTCATGCAGTGCCGAGCGCGTATCCAACTTTCCATCCTACAAACTCAAAATCATTCAAGGTAACGAGCTCAATCCCCGCGCCGTGGTTTCCCTGCGCCAAGGTATGACCCGCGACCAAGTCCAACTGCTGCTCGGTACGCCGCTCCTGCGCGACGCCTTCCATGCCGACCGCTGGGATTACACTTTCAACACCAGCCGCAACGGCATCATCAAAGAACAAAGCAACCTGACCCTGTACTTTGAAAACGACGTCCTCGCACGCGCCGAAGGCGATGCCATTCAAAAATCCATCGAAGCGGTTCAAGCCGGACAAAACGTCGTTCCGACCACCGAAACCAAGCCGCAATAAGGAAGCCCCATGAGCGCATTGAAAATCGCCATTGCCGGCGTCAACGGCCGCATGGGCCGCGTTTTGGTTGAAGCCGTCAACAACCATCCCGACACCGTCCTCTCCGGCGCACTCGAGCATTCCGGTTCGGAAGTATTGGGGTTGGATGCAGGCTTCGCCTCCGGCCTCAAAACTGGTGTTACCATTTCAGACGACGTGGATGCCGTACTGGATCAAAGCGATGTCCTCATCGACTTTACCCGCCCCGAACCAACCCTGAAACACCTGCAAAAATGCGTGGAAAAAGGCGTCAACATCATCATCGGCACCACCGGTTTTGACGACGCAGGCAAAGCCGCCATCCAAGCCGCAGGCGAAAAAACAGGCGTTGTCTTCGCCGCCAACTTCAGCGTCGGCGTCAACCTGACCTTCCACATCCTCGACACCGTCGCCCGCGTGTTGAACGAAGGCTACGACATCGAAATCATCGAAGGCCACCACCGCCACAAAGTCGATGCCCCAAGCGGCACCGCGTTGCGTATGGGTGAAGTCATCGCCGACGCCCTCGGCCGCGACCTCAAAGAATGCGCCGTTTACGGCCGCGAAGGCCACACCGGCCCGCGCGATCCGTCCACCATCGGTTTTGCCACCGTCCGCGCAGGCGACATCGTCGGCGACCACACCGCCCTCTTCGCCACCGACGGCGAGCGCGTGGAAATCACCCACAAGGCCAGCAGCCGCATGACCTTTGCCGCCGGTGCCGTACGCGCCGCAGTTTGGGCAAACGGCAAAAAAGGCCTGTACGATATGCAAGACGTATTGGGTTTGAAAAACCGATAAACCCGCATCATCAGGTTTCATACCTTACAAGGCCGTCTGAAAGCACAACGTCGATTTTCAGACGGCCTTATTAAAAAGAAAGCCCCACCATGTCCTATCAACAAATCACCATCAACGTCAACGATGCCGTCGCCGAACGCCTTGCCGACGCGCTGATGGAACACGGCGCATTGTCCGCCGCCATTGAAGATGCCTACGCCGGTACAGAAAACGAGCAGGCCATTTTCGGCGAGCCGGGCATGCCGACCGAGCAAATCTGGCAACAAAGCAAAGTCATCGCCCTTTTCGGCGAAAGCGACGATGCCGCTTCCATTATCGAAGCCGCCGCGCAGGAATGCGGTTTGAACGATTTGAAATACACCGGCGAAATCCTTGAAGATCAAGACTGGGTGCGTCTGACCCAAGCGCAATTCGACCCGATTCAAATTTCCGACCGTCTGTGGATTACCCCGTCTTGGCACGAAGCGCCCAACGGCAACGCCGTCAACCTGCAACTTGACCCTGGCCTTGCCTTCGGCACAGGCAGCCATCCGACCACCCGCCTCTGCCTCAAATGGCTGGACACGCAGCTCAAAGGCGGCGAAAGCGTATTGGACTACGGCTGCGGCTCAGGTATTTTGGCCATTGCCGCCCTCAAACTCGGCGCAGGCTCCGCCATCGGCGTGGATATTGACGAACAAGCCATCCGCGCCAGCAAAGACAATGCCGCGCAAAACAACGTCGACGCGCAGTTCTACCTGCCGGACGGCCTGCCGCAAGGTCAATTTGATGTCGTTGTCGCCAACATTCTTGCCAACCCGTTGCGTATGCTCGGCGAAATGCTTGCCGCGCGTACCAAACAAGGCGGCCGCATTGTCTTGTCCGGCCTTTTGGACGAACAAGTCGAAGAACTCAGTGGCATTTACAACCAATGGTTCGACATCGAGCCTGCCGAAATCGAAGAAGGCTGGGCGCGATTGAGCGGCGTCAAACGCTAAACCTGTTTTCCAATACAAAGGCCGTCTGAAATTTAATCTTTCAGACGGCCTTTGTGCACTTAAAACGCTGAATATTCCAGCAAAATCAGGTATAATTGCCTATTATTTTGACCTTTCGGAACACATCCGCCGCGCCCGTTTGACATTTCATTGCGCGCACGGAAAAATTCCTTGAAATTCAGCAAGAAAAGACCATGACTGACCAAAAACACGAAGAATACGGCGCCGACAGCATCCAGGTGCTCGAAGGCTTGGAAGCGGTACGCAAACGCCCGGGTATGTATATCGGCGACACGCAGGACGGTAGCGGCCTGCATCACATGGTGTTCGAGGTACTCGACAACGCCATTGACGAAGCGCTCGCCGGACATTGCGACAAAATCACCGTAACCATCCATGCCGACAATTCCGTCAGCGTCGCCGACAACGGCCGCGGCATGCCGACCGGCATCCATCCGAAAGAAGGCCGCTCCGCCGCCGAAGTCATCATGACCGTCTTGCACGCAGGCGGCAAATTCGACAACAACAGCTACAAAATCTCCGGCGGCCTGCACGGCGTGGGCGTATCCGTCGTCAACGCACTGTCCGACTGGGTAACGCTGACCATCTACCGCGACGGCAAAGAACACTTCGTCCGCTTCGTACGCGGCGAAACCGAAGAGCCGTTGAAGGTTGTCGGCGATTCCGACAAAAAAGGCACGACCGTGCGCTTCCTCGCCAGCACGGAAACCTTCGGCAACGTCGAATACAGCTTCGACATCCTTGCCAAACGCATCCGCGAACTTTCCTTCCTGAACAACGGCGTGGACATCGAATTGACCGACGAACGCGACGGCAAACACGAAAGCTTCGCCCTTTCCGGCGGCGTGGCAGGTTTCGTGCAATACATGAACCGCAAAAAAACGCCGCTGCACGAAAAAATCTTCTACGCGTTCGGCGAGAAAGACGGCATGAGCGTCGAATGCGCGATGCAATGGAACGACAGCTACCAAGAAAGCGTGCAATGTTTCACCAACAACATTCCGCAACGCGACGGCGGCACCCATCTGACCGCGCTGCGCCAAGTGATGACCCGCACCATCAACAACTATATCGAAGCCAACGAAGTGGCCAAAAAAGCCAAAGTGGAAACCGCCGGCGACGATATGCGTGAAGGTCTGACCTGCGTTTTGTCCGTCAAACTGCCCGATCCGAAATTCTCATCGCAAACCAAAGACAAACTGGTTTCCAGCGAAATCGGCCCCGTTGTCAACGAAGTCATCAACCAAGCGCTGACCGACTTCCTTGAAGAAAACCCGACCGAAGCCAAAATCATCACCGGCAAAATCGTCGATGCCGCCCGCGCGCGCGAAGCCGCCCGCAAAGCACGCGAAATTACCCGCCGCAAAGGCGTGATGGACGGTTTGGGCCTGCCGGGCAAACTTGCCGACTGCCAAGAAAAAGACCCTGCCCTGTCCGAACTCTACCTCGTCGAGGGCGACTCCGCAGGCGGTTCCGCCATGCAGGGTCGCGACCGCAAATTCCAAGCGATTTTGCCGCTTAAGGGTAAGATTTTGAACGTTGAAAAAGCGCGCTTTGAAAAAATGCTGGCCAGCCAAGAAGTTGCCACACTGATTACCGCTCTAGGCGCAGGCATCGGTAAAGAAGAATTCAATGCCGAAAAACTGCGCTACCACCGCATCATCATCATGACCGATGCCGACGTGGACGGCGCGCACATCCGCACCCTGCTCCTGACCTTCTTCTACCGCCAAATGCCCGAGCTGGTCGAACGCGGCTACATCTACATCGCCCAGCCGCCTTTGTACAAAGCCAAATACGGCAAACAAGAGCGCTATCTCAAAGACGAATTGGAAAAAGACCAATGGCTGCTCGGTTTGGCCTTGGAAAAAGCCAAAATCGTTTCAGACGGCCGCACCATCGAAGGCGAAGAGCTTGCCAATACCGCCAAACAATTCCTGTTGGCCAAAACCGTCATCGAGCAAGAAAGCCGCATCATTGACGAACTCGTCCTGCATGCCATGTTGCATACTTCGCCGGTCGATCTCAGCACGGCAGAAAGCGCAGGCCGCGCCGTTGCCGAATTGAGCGGCCTCTTGGACGAAAAAGAAGTCGCGCTCGAACGTATCGAAGGCCACGAAGGACACCAGTTCATCAAAATCACACGCAAGCTGCACGGCAATGTGGTGGTGAGCTACCTCGAGCCTAAATTCCTCAACAGCAAAGCCTATCAAACCCTTACCCAAACCGCCGCCGCACTCAAAGGCATGGTCGGCAGAGGGGCGAAGCTCTACAAAGGTGACAACGAATACGACATCGACAGCTTTGAAGGCGCTTTGGACATCTTGATGAGCGTTGCCCAAAAAGGCATGTCCATCCAACGATACAAAGGCTTGGGTGAGATGAACCCGGAACAACTTTGGGAAACCACGATGGATCCTACCGTCCGCCGCCTCCTGAAAGTCCGCATCGAAGACGCCATCGCTGCCGACGAAGTGTTCGTCACCCTGATGGGCGACGAAGTCGAACCGCGCCGCGCTTTTATTGAAAACAACGCCCTGCTGGCACAAAACATCGACGCCTAAGCATGGAAAGATAAAAGGCCGTCTGAAAACCATTTTCAGACGGCCTTTTTGTTTTTTGTGGCGTAAGTAACAAAATGGAGGCTATTTCGGAGAACATTCTCCCTAAGTAACAAAATGGAGGCTGAGCCTAAGATTTAATTGAGAAATAATCCTTAATAAACCTAATCTTATTCTCCCTACTCATGCCGTGATGACACGCTAAAAGTCGTTTCATGTCCGAGAATGTGCCGTCAAGCAGATTGGTCGTATTCGGGATGTTTAAATCAGGATATTGCTCAAACACAAACAGATAATCCAAATTGCGTTTTAGGCTGAAATACGCACTCCTGATATTCTTATGTGTGTAATGCGATTTGCCTGTTTCGGTGTTAAAGGTGCGTTCGTTCAGATAGCTTTGATACTGCTCAAACCACGTTTGCAGATCGTGTTCAAAGTCGGATTGCTTACTGTTTTTCAACGTCAATGCCAATCGCCAAAGTGCTTTGCCTGCTTCTGTTTTGGGATTGAGCGTTAAATAGCGACTGACGGTTTTAACCTGATGAAATTGACAGAGCTGTACGGGAATATCAGGAAACATCTGTACCAAACCGTGTCGCCCATCACAAACAATGCTTTGTATTTCAATGCCTTTGGCTTTCAGGCTGCCTATTGCTGTGAAATATTGTTCGTTGGTTTCGTATTTGACTTTGCTGACGGATAGTGCTTTGCCGCTGATGCTGTCTATCAAAACCATGACGCCGAAACTGCGTCCGAAGTAAGTGGTGTCCATGATGACGTTGGCTGCTGCGGGAGAAATGAAATGCACCTTAATTTGAACTTTTTTGAGATGCCTCAGAATAGTCTGCCGACTGCATCCGTAAGTTTTGGCAAGCTGTGCGGCGGTCTGTTTGCCTTCGCTGTATGCCTGCCATATTTCCTGCGGATTAAGCCGTCTGCCGCCATCAAACTGTCTGCCGCAAGCATGGCATTTGTAGCGTTGTTTGCCGTTTCGGCAGCCGTTCCTTTTGACTTGTTTTGAGTCGCAAAAAGGGCATTTTTTGTATTCAAAGCCTTTGACCTCTTTTAAAGCCTTATAGGATAAGGCTTGCGGGGATTTTTAGCCTCCATTTTGTTACTTACGTCTTTTTTATTTCTTATAACTCAAATTCCAACCACTTCGCGCGTTTGCTTTAATCATTTATTTTAAATGGTCAAAGGCTTGGTCGGGCCCGAAGGCTGGATGGAAACCGTTAAAAGATACGTACCGCCGGCCGTGTACCAAAAAATGATTGCAGAACATCGCAACAATAATGCCTGACAGAAAGTTTCTGTCAGGCATATTCGGGTTCAAACTTACTGGGGTGTTGGCAATTCATTGAGTATTATCAACGGATTGCCGATTATGCACTTTATCATCGGCTATATACCCGATAAACCGCTATCGCTACAAGGCTACATAGCATTTAGACGAGCTTCTAATTTCTCCAATCGTGCTTTCAATTGACGATTATCTTGCATCAACTGTTCCATAAGCACCTTATCACTTGTAGCCGGAACACCTTGGCTCGTTCCAAATTTCCAAGTCAGACCTACATTCATCATATGTCCCGTCTTATTGCCGCCGCCTAAGGTTCCGCCCACTTTTACCATAAAGCGGTCATTAACGAAATGGGACAATCCCAATGCCATAGCCTGATGTCCTTTGTATGTGCCGAAGCCGACCATAAACTGCGTCGGATTGTTTGCATCATAGGATAACGGGGTCAGTGCCGATAGGGCTGCGCTACTCGCAGCCACACCATGCACTTCGCTACGTACCGAAAACAGCTCCGCCATATTTTGCCCTTGCATCGCTTTCAACTGGCGGACATTGGCGGCATCAAAATCATTGACACCATCATCAACACCCACAATTCTTCTATGGGAAAGTTCTGTAGATTGCGGTGTTTCTTTATAGGCAACAGAGACGACATTATTCTCACCGGCTACTGAACCATAACCCAGTGCCACAGAATTGCTCACACCATCTTTTATTTCACTGCGGGATCCTAAACTTACAGAATTATTTCCGTTTGCTCTTGCGTATCGACCAATGGCAAGCGCGTTTTCCTTAGTCGCCTCAGCCTTATTCCCCACGGCCACCGCAAAATCTGCCTGTGCCTTAGATTGGTTACCGAGACCTACACTGCCTTGCCCCTTTGCCTTGCTTTCATTACCCACAGCGGTACCAAAAGCACCGGCAGCTTCTGATTCTACGCCAAGTGCCATCCCATTTTTTTCCGTTGCTTTTGCTTTCTCCCCGAAAGCTATTGCTTTAGCACGGTCAGCCTCTGCTTGATCTCCAATAGCAATAGCGCCCGCATAATATGCCGGCCCATGTAACAATGGGTCATCTGTCTCTCCACCGGCTTTGGCTTTGTTACCGATCGCAATACCACGTTCTGCATTTACCCTTGCCTCAGAACCTACCGCAACCCCTTGTTTAGCCTTTTCTTCTACCGTCGCTTTAGAGCCTACAGCGATACCCTGTTCAGCCTTTTTCTTTATCTTCGCTTCAGAACCTATAGCAACACCTTGATTTGCTTCTCCTTCTACTTTCCCTAATTTACCAATAACAACGCCGTCTTCAGCACTGGCAGTACTACTTGGCCCTATAGCCATAGAATTTGTTGCAGAAGCCACAGAACCATAGCCTGCTGCATAGGATTTATCTCCACTGGCAGCAGAATTATTTCCTAATGCTACCGCATACTTATTCTCTGCCTTACTTTCAGAACCAATCGCTACTGCATTCAATGCAGTTGCCTTTGAAGAAACCCCTACTGCAATTCCTTTATCGCCACTGGCAGCACTTTTTCTTCCTAAAGCAATAGCAAACTTCCCCGATGCTGACGCACCACTACCCCACGATAATTTATCATCACTTTCCTTCAAAGTAGAATCCGCCCCATAAGAAGAAAAGGCGCTCATTAACAAAACACTCGCCGCTATTGCGGCACGACCTATATACATAACATTACCTTATATAATTTCACTCAGTATCAGTAGTATAGGATAACTCCCCCCCGTCAATCGAAATAATTCTCGTATTTTTCAGTTGAGAGTAGCAATGAAAAGCCCGGGCAGCCCTATTTTGGGAGACAGCTTATATGGAGGGACAGAATCCGAGACTATGTTCCTGTATGCATGGAAAATACAATTTACCTATCAACAATTCGCATATTTTAATGGAAAAATAAAACAGCGAAAAAGTTTTGGTTTCGCTGTTTTTGATTTAATTAGCACTGATAATCTTCAAATTCCCACGAAAAAAAACGAAGTAAATAAGTCAATGACTTTTCCCAAGTTTCTTTTGAACATTCTTTAAGAATTTTCTCAATTTCCGATTTAATAACAGAATGATTAAATTCATTCATAATCATCATACCCGCTCCCCATTTAACCCTTTGATTTTGGAAACAATTATGCAAAATCCATTTAGGAGAGCATATGCGAACAGAAAATATATCTGCAGCATCACTATCATCAGTTCCTATGTCTAAATCAATTCCCACACAAAAATTGTCTTTGATTTCGGGAACGAAATCTTCAAAGGCACAATCGTAAAGATTGATGGCTTTCAATTCTAGGTTAATCATTTTATATTCAAATGTCCATTAGTTAGTGTTGTTCTTGTATTTGGGTCTCGAATAACAAAATTCGCTTGCGTTCCTGTTGGATTAAGATGTGTTGGAGTGTTTTTTTTGGTAGATAGAGCGTTTCAACTGATTCAGTTTCGGGACAACCCAAATAACCAGTTTGAAACACTCCAATCCGCTTCAAATTTATTCCGCTTTCCCCAAAATCATTGCATCGCCATAGCTGAAAAAGCGGTATTCCTGTTCCACCGCATGACGGTAAACGCTGCGGATATGCTCCATGCCCGACAACGCGCTGACAAGCATCAGCAAGGTTGATTTGGGCAGGTGAAAATTGGTAATCAATCGGTCGGCAACATTGAAGCGGTAACCCGGCGTAATGAAAATATCGGTATCGCCGCGACCGGCTTTCAGACGGCCTGTCTCGCGTGCGGCGGATTCCAAGGCGCGCATGGAGGTTGTGCCCACTGCCCACACTTTATTGCCGCGTGCTTTGGCGGCTTCAACGGCGGCAACGGTCTCGGCCGGTACGTCAAACCACTCGCTGTGCATTTTGTGTTCTTCAATTTTATCGACGCGCACGGGTTGGAATGTGCCTGCTCCGACGTGCAGGGTGACTTCCGCGGTTTCTACGCCTTTGGCTTTCAGACGGCCCAATAACTCATCGGTAAAGTGCAAACCCGCCGTCGGCGCGGCCACTGCGCCTTGATACTTGGCGTACACGGTCTGATAGCGGCTATCGTCTTCATCATCGGCCGCGCGTTCAATATAAGGCGGCAAGGGCAGATGGCCGTTTTGCTCCAAAAGTTCGTAAACGGTTTGTTCGCCTTCAAATTTCAGGCAAAACAATTCTTCCGCACGCTCCATCATGACGGCACGGATATCGCCTTCAAAAATCAATTCCGTACCCGGCTTCGGCGATTTGGACGAACGGATATGCGCCAATGCGGTATGCGCGTCTAAAACCCGTTCAATCAGGGCTTCGATTTTGCCGCCGCTGGCTTTTTGGCCGAACAGGCGCGCCTTCATCACTTTAGTATTGTTAAACACCAGCACATCGCCCGGTGCGACATAATCGGGTAAATCGCCGAAATGTTTGTCTTCAATCGGCAATGTCGGCAAGGCAACCAAAAGCCTGCTGCTACCGCGCACTTCCGGAGGATGCTGGGCAATCAGTTTTTCGGGCAATTCAAAATCAAAATCGGAAATATCCATTGTCGTGCATACTTTAAAAAAACAGGCGTCATTATACGCGCAAAGTTGGTTTTCAGACGGCATGTTTTGTCGCAAAACCAATAAATTAGAATAAACGCTCTTGAAAAAATCACCTTTTAACGAAAATCAACGTTCCTTTCTTTTTTCGCCGAAAAACGCCTTTTTTCTATCTTTTACTGGACATTTACCGACAAGTTCGGGAAAATAACCAGATTCATTTCTCAGGCTCCGCCCTGTTCCGACATTATTTAAACGCCGGATGGCCAACCCGCCTCCCGACGTCTCAGGAAATCATCTAAAACCACAGCGGCGCATACCCAATATGCACTTTATGCCGCGCTAAAAAGGAAAAGCAATGGATTTGCGTAAATTAAAAAAACTGATTGATTTGGTCGAAGAATCAGGCATTGCAGAAATTGAAGTTACCGAAGGCGAAGAAAAAGTCCGCATTACGCGCACTACTGCCGCCGCAGCTCCTATTTATGCTGCTCCGGCACCTGCCGCAGCCGCTCCGGTTGCCGCCCCTGCCGCTGCTCCGGCCGCAGCCGCCGCCCCTGCCGCTCGCGATTTGTCCAACGCGCAAAAATCGCCTATGGTCGGCACGTTCTACCGCGCTCCCGGCCCGAACGCCGCTGCTTTCGTCGAAGTCGGTCAGCAAGTAAAAGCCGGCGATACTTTGTGCATCATCGAAGCCATGAAGCTGATGAACGAAATCGAAGCTGAGAAATCCGGTGTCGTTAAAGAAATTCTGGTTGAAAACGGTACTCCGGTCGAATACGGCGAGCCGCTCTTTATCATTGAATAATCCGCTTTTTCAGACGGCCTTTATCTTTAAGGCCGTCTGAAATTCCTTTTTCTGTTCATTAAGGACAAACCATGCGTCTGATTTTGGCTATTTTCTTGCCATGGTTGCAGTTTTTCACCATCGGCCGTCCGTTTGCAGGCATCATCTGTCTGATTCTGCAATGTACGCTGGTTGGCTGGATACCGGCAGCCATGTGGTCGGTTTACGCCTTGAGCCAATACAAAACTGACCAAAAAATCCGCAACGCATTAGGCGGCCGCTGAGGCCGTCTGAACCATCCGGAAAGATTATCATGCTGAAAAAAGTATTGATCGCCAACCGGGGCGAAATCGCCCTGCGCGTCCTGCGTGCCTGCCGTGAAATGGGCATCGCCACCGTCGCCGTCCATTCCGAAGCCGACAAAGACAGCCTGCACGTCAAACTCGCCGACGAATCCGTGTGCATCGGCCCTGCCGCATCTGCACAAAGCTACCTCAACATTCCCGCCCTCATTGCTGCTGCCGAAGTCACCGAAGCCGACGGCATCCACCCCGGCTACGGCTTCCTCGCCGAAAACGCCAACTTTGCCGAACAAGTCGAACAATCCGGCTTTGTCTTCATCGGCCCGAAAGCCGACACCATCCGTCTGATGGGTGACAAAGTATCCGCCAAACACGCCATGATCGAAGCCGGCGTGCCTTGCGTTCCCGGCTCTGAAGGCGCATTGCCGGACGACGGCGACGAAATCCTCAAAATCGCCGATAAAGTCGGTTATCCCGTCATTATCAAAGCCTCCGGCGGTGGCGGCGGCCGAGGTATGCGCGTCGTCGAGAAAAAAGAAGACCTCCTCCAGTCTGTCGAAATGACCAAAGCCGAAGCAGGCGCGGCATTCGGCAACCCGATGGTTTACATGGAGCGTTACCTGCAGCGTCCGCGCCACGTCGAAATCCAAGTGATTGCCGACGAACACGGCAACGCCATCTACCTCGCCGAGCGCGACTGCTCCATGCAGCGCCGCCACCAAAAAGTTATCGAAGAAGCACCTGCTCCGTTCATCACTGAAGAAGAACGCGCCAAAATCGGCAAAGCCTGTGCCGACGCTTGCAAACGCATCGGCTATCGCGGCGCAGGTACGTTTGAATTCCTGTACGAAGACGGCGAATTCTTCTTTATCGAGATGAATACACGCGTTCAAGTTGAGCATCCGGTTACCGAGCTCATTACCGGCGTGGACATCGTCCAAGAGCAATTACGCATCGCGTCCGGCCTGCCGTTGCAATACAAACAGGAAGACATTCAAGTCGAAGGCCACGCGTTTGAGTGCCGTATCAACGCCGAAGATCCGTACAGCTTCATTCCAAGCCCAGGCTTGATTGAAAGCTGCCACCTACCCGGCGGCTTCGGCATCCGCGTCGACAGCCACATCTACCAAGGCTACCGCATCCCTCCTTACTACGACAGCCTGATCGGCAAAATCTGCGTCGTCGGTAAAGACCGCGACCAAGCCATGGCAAAAATGCGCGTCGCCCTCGCCGAGCTGGCGGTAACCGGCATCAAAACCAATACGCCGCTGCACCGCGACTTGTTCAACGACCCAGGCTTCCAAAAAGGCGGCGTCAGCATCCACTACTTAGAACATTGGTTGGAAGAACGCAAAGCCAAACTGGATAAATAATCCTCTGTTTTGACTAAAAAAGGCCGTCTGAAACACAAAATAAAGTTTCAGACGGCCTTTTTTCACAGTTTTATCATTAATAAAAACAAACGGAAATCAAAAACCGATTGCTTATAACAATATTAAATCGATTTCATAGTTTTAATAGCGAAAATCTTGGTGTATAGTTGCTTTCATAGTTTAAATAAAAGGAAAACAAAATGTCGATTCAAGAAATTTATTGCAATCAAGAAACCAGTTACGAATACGCTTTCCGCCAAATCGTACTGTAAGCCGTTTACCCCCATTTGACCAACCTGAAAAAAGGAACAAGAGCGATGACTACCTCCAAATGCCCTGTAACCCATCTGACCATGAACAACGGCGCGCCTGTTGCCGACAATCAAAACAGCCTAACCGCCGGCCCGCGCGGCCCCCTGCTGGCGCAGGATTTGTGGCTGAATGAAAAACTCGCCGACTTCGTGCGCGAAGTCATCCCCGAACGCCGTATGCACGCCAAAGGTTCGGGCGCGTTCGGTACGTTTACCGTAACACACGACATCACCAAATACACCCGCGCCAAAATCTTCAGCGAAGTCGGCAAAAAAACCGAGATGTTCGCCCGTTTCACCACCGTGGCAGGCGAACGCGGCGCAGCCGATGCAGAACGCGACATCCGCGGCTTTGCCTTGAAATTTTATACCGAAGAAGGCAACTGGGATGTGGTCGGCAACAACACGCCCGTGTTCTTCCTGCGCGACCCGCGTAAGTTCCCCGACTTGAACAAAGCCGTCAAACGCGATCCGCGCACCAATATGCGTTCCGCAACAAACAACTGGGACTTCTGGACGCTGCTGCCCGAAGCACTGCACCAAGTGACCATCGTGATGAGCGACCGCGGTATTCCCGCCGGCTACCGCCATATGCACGGCTTCGGTTCGCATACTTACAGCTTCTGGAACGAAGCAGGCGAGCGTTTTTGGGTGAAATTCCACTTCCGCACCCAACAAGGCATTAAAAACCTGACCAACGAAGAAGCCGCCAAAATCATCGCCGAAGACCGCGAAAGCCACCAGCGCGACCTGTACGAAGCCATCGAGCGCGGCGAGTTTCCGAAATGGACGATGTACATCCAAGTGATGCCCGAAGCCGATGCCGAAAAAGTGCCTTATCATCCGTTTGACCTGACCAAAGTTTGGCCGAAAAAAGACTATCCGCTGATTGAAGTGGGCGAATTCGAGTTGAACCGCAATCCCGAAAACTTCTTCGCCGATGTGGAACAATCCGCCTTCGCACCGAGCAACCTCGTTCCCGGTATCGGCGCAAGCCCCGACAAAATGCTGCAGGCCCGTTTGTTCAATTACGCCGACGCGCAACGCTACCGCTTGGGCGTGAACTTCCGCCAAATCCCTGTCAACCGTCCGCGTTGCCCTGTTCACAGCAACCAGCGCGACGGACAAGGACGCGCCGACGGCAACTACGGCAGCCTGCCGCACTACGAACCCAACAGCTTCGGCCAATGGCAGCAACAACCCGACTTCGCCGAACCGCCTTTGAAAATCAACGGCGACGCGGCACACTGGGACTACCGCCAAGACGATGACGACTATTTCAGCCAACCGCGTGCCTTGTTTAACTTGATGAACGACGAGCAGAAACAGGCTTTGTTCGGTAACACCGCCGCCGCAATGGGCGACGCGCCCGACTTCATCAAATACCGCCATATCCGCAACTGCTGCCGTTGCGACCCCGCCTACGGCGAAGGCGTAGCCAAAGCCCTTGGACTGACTGTCGAAGATGCCCAAGCGGCACGAGCCAACGACCCGGCTTTAGGTCAACCCGGTTTGCTGTAAGGAAGCATTATGTGGATAGAAATTGAAGAAATCTTGTCTCAAGCTGTCCGATACAGCCGTTCAAACAAAAAGTAACGGTTTAGATCATTAATCAGGCCGTCTGAAACATAAAATAAAGTTTCAGACGGCCTTTTTTTGATGTTGAAGTTTATTTGATTACTTCTAATTCAATGGCACTGGCTACCCTTATTTCTCTGTAAATCATGGCGTACCCCTCACCATCTCATGCTTCTACTGGCAAATAAAAAACCGCACGGCTGATTGCCGTGCGGTTTTGCTTTTTATCTGAAGATTTCAGACGGCCTTACATCATGCCGCCCATACCGCCCATGCCGCCCATATCAGGCATAGCAGGTTTTTCTTCAGGGATTTCGGCAATCATGCAGTCTGTGGTCAGCATCAAACCGGCGATAGACGCGGCGTGTTGCAGCGCAGAACGGGTTACTTTGGCAGGGTCGAGTACGCCCATTTCGATCATGTCGCCGTATTCGCCGCTGCCTGCGTTGTAACCGTAGTTGCCTTTGCCTTCCAACACTTTGTTCACGACTACGCTAGGTTCGCCGCCTGCGTTGGCAACGATTTGGCGCAGCGGAGACTCAACGGCGCGCAATACGATTTGTACGCCTGCGTCTTGGTCGGCATTGCCGGTGTGCAGGTTTTCCAGAGCGGCACGGGCGCGCAACAGGGCGACACCGCCGCCTGCAACCACGCCTTCTTCAACGGCTGCGCGAGTAGCGTGCAGCGCGTCTTCCACGCGGTCTTTTTTCTCTTTCATTTCGACTTCGGTAGCGGCACCGACTTTGATCACTGCCACGCCGCCTGCCAATTTGGCCACGCGCTCTTGCAGTTTTTCTTTGTCGTATTCGCTGGTTGCGGTTTCGATTTGTTGGCGGATTTCGGCAACACGCGCTTCGATTTGGGCTGCGTCGCCGAAGCCGTCGATGATGGTGGTGTTTTCTTTACCGATTTCGATGCGTTTGGCTTGACCCAAGTCGTCCAAAGTCGCTTTTTCCAGAGACAGGCCGACTTCTTCGGAAATCACCACGCCGCCGGTCAGGATGGCGATGTCTTGCAACATGGCTTTGCGGCGGTCGCCGAAGCCGGGGGCTTTAACGGCAACGGTTTTCAGGATGCCGCGGATGTTGTTCACGACCAAAGTTGCCAAGGCTTCGCCTTCTACGTCTTCAGCGATAATCAACAGCGGACGGCTGGCTTTGGCCACTTGTTCCAAAACAGGCAACAAGTCGCGGATGTTGCTGATTTTTTTGTCGAACAACAATACAAACGGATTGTCCAAAGCAGCGATTTGTTTTTCAGCGTCGTTGATGAAGTAAGGAGACAGGTAGCCGCGGTCGAACTGCATACCTTCAACCACATCCAGCTCGTTTTCCAAAGATTTGCCGTCTTCAACGGTAATCACGCCTTCTTTACCGACTTTTTCCATCGCTTCGGCGATAATCGCGCCGACTTGTTCGTCAGAGTTGGCGGAAATAGAGCCGACTTGGGCGATTTCTTTAGAAGTATCGCAAGGTTTGGCGATGTTTTTCAGCTCGTCAACCAAAGCGGCAACGGCTTTGTCGATACCGCGTTTCAGGTCGGTCGGGTTCATGCCGGCGGTCACGTATTTCATGCCTTCGGCAACGATGGATTGCGCCAATACGGTTGCAGTAGTGGTACCGTCGCCGGCTACGTCGTTGGTTTTGGACGCAACTTCTTTCACCATTTGCGCGCCCATGTTTTCGAATTTGTCTTTCAATTCGATTTCTTTTGCAACAGACACACCGTCTTTAGTGATGTGCGGGCCGCCGAAAGCGCGGTCGAGTACCACGTTGCGGCCTTTAGGGCCCAAAGTTACACGTACGGCGTTTGCCAGAATGTTCACGCCGTTTACCATTTTTTGGCGGACTTCATTGCCGAACTGTACGTCTTTTGCTGCCATTTCAATTCTCCAAAAATCATTAAAACTGTCTGATAAAACCGTTTATGCCGTCTGAAGGCGGTTTGCCGTTTCAGACGGCATCGTGTCCGTATTTATTTTTCAACGATGCCGAAAATATCTTCTTCGCGCATTACCAACAGCTCTTCGCCGTCGGCTTTGACGGTTTGGCCGCTGTATTTGCCGAAGATGATTTTGTCGCCGACTTTGACATCCAGCGGACGGCGCGCGCCGTCTTTACCGATTTTGCCCGCGCCCACGGCGATCACTTCGCCCATATCGGGTTTTTCGGCGGCCGCACCCGGCAAAACGATGCCCGATGCAGTTTTTTCTTCAGCTTCCAAGCGTTTGACGACGACGCGGTCGTGTAAAGGACGGATGGTCATATTTATGCTCCGATAAAATGGTTTGAAAACAATCATCTGCCCGAACGGTTCGGACAGATTGAAGTGGAAACCGGGCTGCCGTCAGGCGGCTGCCCGTATAAGTCGGCAAAATTAGGGTGTGTGCGGGCAAATTCAAGTGAGGCGGAAAAAAATTTATTTCCGCCGTTTTTTATAGTGGACTAACAAAAACCAGTACAGCATTGCCTCGCCTTAGCTCAAAGAGAACGATTCTCTAAGGTGCTCAAGCACCAAGTGAATCGGTTCCGTACTATTTGTACTGTCTGCGGCTTCGTCGCCTTGTCCTGATTTCCGTTCGTTTTCGGTTATTCCCGATAATTACCGCCGTTTCTCGTCATTTCTTTAACCCTTCGTCATTCCCGCGCAGGCTTCGTCATTCCCGCGCAGGCGGGAATCCAGTCTGTTCGGTTTCGGTTTTTTCCGATAGATTCCTGCCGCGTTAGGAGTTCTAGATTTCCACTTTTGCAGGAAGGACGCGGAAAGGTTGCTTTTCGTCATTCCCGCACAGGCTTCGTCATTCCCGCGCAGGCGGGAATCCAGTCTGTTCGGTTTCGGTTTTTTCCGATAGATTCCTGCCGCGTTAGGGGTTCTAGATTCCCGCTTTCGCGGGAATGACGCGGAAAGGTTACTTTTCGTCATTCCCGCATTTGTTAATCCACTATATTTCCGCCGTTTTTTATAGTGGACTAACAAAAACCAGTACAGCGTTGCCTCGCCTTGCCGTACTATCTGTACTGTCTGCGGCTTCGTCGCCTTATCCTGATTTTTGTTAGTCCACTATACATTTCCGACAAAACCTGTCAACAAAAAACAACACTTCGCAAATAAAAACGATAATCAGCTTTGCAAAAATCCCCCCCCCCTGTTAATATAAATAAAAATAATTATTAATTATTTTTCTTATCCTGCCAAATCTTAACGGTTTGGATTTACTTCCCTTCATACACTCAAGAGGACGATTGAATGAATACCCCATTGTTCCGTCTCAGCCTGCTCTCGCTCACACTTGCGGCAGGTTTCGCCCACGCGGCAGGCAACGCCAATGTCGCATTGGATACCATTACCGTAAAAGGCGACCGCCAAGGCAGCAAAATCCGTACCAACATCGTTACGCTTCAACAAAAAGACGAAAGCACCGCAACCGATATGCGCGAACTCTTAAAAGAAGAGCCCTCCATCGATTTCGGCGGCGGCAACGGCACGTCCCAACACATGACCTTGCGCGGCATGGGTCAGAACTCTGTCGACATCAAGGTGGACAACGCCTATTCCGACAGCCAAATCCTTTACCACCAAGGCAGATTTATTGTCGATCCCGCTTTGGTTAAAGTCGTTTCCGTACAAAAAGGCGCGGGTTCCGCCTCTGCCGGTATCGGCGCGACCAACGGCGCGATCATCGCCAAAACCGTCGATGCCCAAGACCTGCTCAAAGGCTTGGATAAAAACTGGGGCGTGCGCCTCAACAGCGGCTTTGCCAGCAACGAAGGCGTAAGCTACGGCGCAAGCGTATTCGGAAAAGAGGGCAACTTCGACGGCTTGTTCTCTTACAGCCGCAACGATGAAAAAGAATATGAAGCCGGAAAAGGCTTCCGCAATGTCAACGGAGGCAAAACCGTACCTTACAGCGCACTGGACAAACGCAGCTACCTTGCCAAAATCGGAACAACCTTCGGCGACGGCGACCACCGCATCGTGTTGAGCCATATGAAAGACCAACACCGAGGCATCCGTACCGTCCGTGAAGAATTTACCGTCGGCGACGAAGATTCACGGATAAATATTGGCCGCCAAGCCCCTGCTTACCGCGAAACCACCCAATCCAACACCAACTTGGCGTACACCGGCAAAGATTTGGGCTTTGTCGAAAAACTGGATGCCAATGTTTATGTGTTGGAAAAGAAACGCTATTCCGCCGATGACAGCGGCAGCGGTTACGCAGGCAATGTAAAAGGTCCTAACCATACCCGAATCACCACTCGTGGTGCGAACTTCAACTTCGACAGCCGCCTTGCCGAACAAACCCTGTTGAAATACGGTATCAACTACCGCCATCAGGAAATCAAACCGCAAGCGTTTTTGAACTCGAAATTCTCCATCCCGACGACAGAAAAGAAAAACGGTCAAGATGTTGATAAGCCAGTAGCCCAACAAGAGAAAGACCGCAAAGACGAAGCCACTGTTCATACCTACCGCCTGACCAACCCGACCAAAACCGATGCCGGCGTATATGTTGAAGCCATTCACGACATCGGCGATTTCACGCTGACCGGCGGTTTACGTTACGACCGCTTCAAGGTGAAAACCCACGACGGCAAAACCGTTTCAAGCAGCAGCCTTAACCCGAGTTTCGGTGTGATTTGGCAGCCGCACGAATACTGGAGCTTCAGCGCGAGCCACA
The DNA here is from genome assembly GCF_005221285.1 of Neisseria flavescens. NCBI lineage: Bacteria > Pseudomonadati > Pseudomonadota > Betaproteobacteria > Neisseriales > Neisseriaceae > Neisseria > Neisseria flavescens. The sequence continues at coordinate 2,119,738 of NZ_CP039886.1, read as the reverse complement.
ACTACGCCAGCCGCAGCCCGCGCCTGTATGACGCGCTGCAAACCCACGGCAAACGCGGCATCATCTCGATTGCCGATGGCACGAAAGCCGAACGCGCGCGCAATACCGAAATCGGCTTCAACTACAACGACGGCACGTTTGCCGCAAACGGCAGCTACTTCTGGCAGACCATCAAAGACGCGCTTGCCAACCCGCAAAACCGCCACGACTCTGTCGCCGTCCGCGAAGCCGTTAATGCCGGTTACATCAAAAACCACGGTTACGAATTGGGCGCGTCCTACCGCACCGGCGGCCTGACTGCCAAAGTCGGCGTAAGCCACAGCAAACCGCGCATTTACGACACTCATCCTAAAAACCTGTTAAGCGCGAACCCTGAATTTGCCGTACAGACCGGCCGCACTTGGACAGCTTCCCTTGCCTACCGCTTCCAAAATCCGAATCTGGAACTCGGCTGGCGCGGTCGCTACCTGCAAAAAGCCTCCGGTTCGGTACTGGTGCGCGATACCAGCACAGTCGAACGCAAAGGTTTCGGTGTGAACGATGTCTTCGCCAACTGGAAACCGCTGGGCAAAGATACGCTTAACGTCAACTTTGCCGTCAACAACGTGTTCAACAAGTTCTACTATCCGCACAGCCAACGCGGTGAAACCCTGCCGGGCGTGGGACGTGATGTACGCCTGGGCGTGAACTACAAGTTCTAAGCAATCAGCTTGAAAAAGCCGTCTGAAAACAAAAGTCTTCAGACGGCATCTGTTCTGATAATTTGATATAGATTATCATTTATCCTTTCTAAAGCCGTTCCGGTTTGTCCGACCGGCGGCTTTGCCCCAATATCCCCATTTTGGAGACACCCTATGTTGCGTTTGACCGCATTGACCCTCTGCACCGTCCTCGCCTTGGGCGCGTGTTCGCCGCAAAATTCCGACTCTGCCCCACAAGCCAAAGAACAGGCAGTTTCCGCCGCACAATCCGAAAGCGCGTCCCTGACCGTCAAAACGGCGCGCGGCGATGCGAACGTGCCGCAAAACCCCGAACGCATCGCCGTTTACGATTTGGGTATGCTCGACACCTTGAGCAAACTGGGCGTGAAAACCGGTTTGTCCGTCGACACAAACCGCCTGCCGTATTTAGAGGAATATTACAAAACAACGAAACCTGCCGGAACTTTGTTCGAGCCGGATTACGAAACGCTCAACGCTTACAAACCGCAGCTCATCATCATCGGCAGCCGCGCCGCCAAGGCGTTTGACAAATTGAACGAAATCGCGCCGACCATCGAAATGACCGCCGATACCGCCAACCTCAAAGAAAGTGCCAAAGAGCGTATCGACGCGCTGGCGCAAATCTTCGGCAAACAGGCGGAAGCCGACAAGCTGAAGGCGGAAATCGATGCTTCGTTTGAAGCGGCGAAAACTGCCGCGCAAGGCAAAGGCAAAGGTTTGGTGATTTTGGTCAACGGTGGGAAAATGTCCGCCTTCGGTCCGTCTTCACGACTGGGCGGCTGGCTGCACAAAGACATCGGCGTTCCCGCTGTCGATGAATCAATTAAAGAAGGCAGCCACGGCCAGCCCGTCAGCTTTGAATACCTGAAAGAGAAAAATCCCGACTGGCTGTTCGTCCTTGACCGCAGCGCGGCCATCGGCGAAGAGGGTCAGGCGGCGAAAGACGTGTTGAACAATCCGCTGGTTGCCGAAACAACCGCATGGAAAAAAGGACAGGTCGTTTACCTCGTTCCCGAAACTTATTTGGCGGCCGGCGGCGCGCAAGAGCTGCTGAATGCAAGCAAACAGGTTGCCGACGCTTTTAACGCGGCAAAATAATGAAACAGCGGCATTCGATGCCGTCTGAAACACGGATGCAAACCGCCTACCGTGTTTCAGACGGCATTGCCCGATACGGAGGCTTCAAACAAGGCTTTCCGCTCCGACGGTCGGGCTGCCTTGTTTGAATCTTCTACGCCTTAACGCTTTTCCCTTCTGTTTATGACTGCCAAACCTTTTTCCCTCAACCTGACCAACCTCCTGCTGCTGGCGGTGTTGTTTGCCGTCAGCCTGTCGGTCGGCGTTGCCGATTTCCGCTGGTCGGATGTGTTTTCGCTGTCCGACAGCCAGCAGGTTATGTTCATCAGCCGCCTGCCGCGCACGTTTGCGATTGTGCTGACGGGCGCGTCTATGGCGGTGGCGGGGATGATTATGCAGATTCTGATGCGCAACCGTTTTGTCGAGCCTTCTATGGCGGGCGCGGGTCAGAGTGCGGCTTTGGGTTTGCTTCTGATGTCCCTGCTGCTGCCTGCCGCGCCGCTGCCGGTCAAAATGTCGGTTGCCGCCGTTGCCGCGTTAATCGGGATGTTGGTGTTTATGATGCTTATCCGCCGCCTGCCGCCGACGGCGCAACTGATGGTGCCGCTGGTGGGGATTATTTTCGGCGGCGTGGTTGAGGCGGTGGCGACGTTTGTCGCGTATGAGTTTGAGATGCTGCAAATGTTGGGCGTATGGCAGCAGGGCGATTTTTCGAGCGTGCTGCTGGGGCGGTACGAGCTGCTTTGGATTACGGGCGGTTTGGCGGTGTTTGCCTATCTGATTGCCGACCAGCTGACGATTTTGGGGCTGGGCGAGACGGTCAGCGTGAATTTGGGTTTGAACCGGACGGCGGTGTTGTGGTCGGGTTTGATTATTGTGGCTTTGATTACGTCGCTGGTTATCGTTACGGTCGGCAATATTCCGTTTATCGGGCTGGTCGTGCCGAACATCATCAGCCGCCTGATAGGCGACAGGCTGCGCCAAAGCCTGCCTGCGGTGGCCTTGCTGGGCGCATCTTTGGTGTTGCTGTGCGATATTGTCGGACGCGTGATTGTGTTTCCGTTTGAAATTCCGGTATCGACCGTCTTCGGCGTATTGGGTACGGTGTTGTTTTTATGGCTTTTGTTAAGGAAACCTGCCCATGCCGTCTGAAAAAAATATCGGTTTTATGGTAGGAAGCAGCCGTCCGTTGTGGATCGCTTTCGCACTGTTGCTGGTTTCCTGCGTTCTGTTTATGACGCTCAACGTCAAAGGCGATTGGGACTTTGTCTTGCACCTGCGCCTGACCAAACTTGCCGCGCTGCTGATGGTTGCCTATGCGGTCGGCGTGTCCACGCAACTCTTCCAAACGCTGACCAATAATCCGATTCTGACCCCTTCGATTTTAGGTTTCGATTCGCTGTATGTGTTTTTGCAGACTTTGCTGGTGTTTACGCTCGGCGGCGTAGGCTATGCTTCCCTGCCGTTGACGGGTAAATTCGGCTTTGAACTGGTCGTCATGATGGGCGGCTCGCTGCTGCTGTTCTACACGCTCATCAAACAGGGCGGACGCGATTTGTCGCGCATGATTTTAATCGGCGTGATTTTCGGGATTTTGTTCCGCAGCCTTTCGTCGCTGCTTTCGCGCATGATTGATCCTGAAGAATTTACCGCCGCGCAGGCGAATATGTTTGCCACCTTCAATACTGTCCACTCGGAATTGTTAGGTATCGGCACAATCGTGTTGCTCATCAGCGCCGCCGTGATCTGGCGCGAACGCCACCGCCTCGATGTTTACCTGCTCGGCCGCAATCAGGCTGTCAATTTGGGCATCAACTACACGCGCAATACCTTATGGCTGCTGTTGTGGATCGCCGCGTTGGTTGCAACCGCCACCGCCGTTGTCGGCCCGGTAAGCTTTTTCGGCCTGCTGGTTGCCGCGCTGGCCAACCACTTTTCCCCGTCGGTCAAACATTCCGTCCGCCTGCCCATGACTTTTTGTGTCGGCGGCATCCTGTTGGTCGGCGGGCAAACCATCTTCGAACACTTCCTCGGCATGCAGGCCGTATTGAGCGTGGTCGTTGAATTTGCAGGCGGATTGGTATTTTTATATTTGGTGTTGAAAAAGAAATAAATATAGATAAGCGCTCATTAAGAAACTTCAGGCCGTCTGAAACCTTCAGACGGCCTAAGCAAACCCATAAAGGACAACCCTCATGACACAAGAACGCCTTCCTTCATTCTTCGATGACACCCCGACCATTACCGTCCAAGACGCATTGGCCGACTTCCTCGGCGCGGCCGAAAACGGTATCCTCACTTACCGCTACGCCGATGCCGTTCGCCTGTGCGGCCACTCCTGTCCGACCGTCGCCGGAGCCTACCTGATGGTCGTCAAAGGACTCAAAGCCCTTTACGGCACAGAGCTGCCGCAACGCGGCGACATCGAAGCCTTTATGCAGGGCGGGCGAGACGAAGGCACGACCGGCGTTACCGCTTCCGTCGTCCAACTCCTTACCGGCGCGGCACCCGAAACCGGCTTTGGCGGCGTAGGCCCGGCCGGACGCTTTGCCCGCCGCAACCTCTTGTCCTTTGGTGCAGGCGAAATCAACGGCACACTCGCGCTCCGCCGCCGCGATACCGGCAAAACCGTTGCCGTCAGCCTCAACGCCGCACTCCAACCCTTTGCGCCGCAAATGCGCGACATCATGCCCAAAGCCGTCAGCGGCAGCGCAAGTGCCGAAGAACTCAAACAATTCGGTGAGCTTTGGCAAGAACGCGTCCGCTCCTTCCTGATTGACCAAGCCGACAACCCCGAATTTGTTACCGTCAGCGAAATCTAACCACACAGAAATAAAATTCAGACGGCCTCATCATTTAAAGACCGTCTGAAACCCCAATTTCCATTTTCGGACCCGCCTATGATTACCATCCGCAACGTCAGCCACACCATCGGCAGCAACCCCATCCTCAACGACGTCAGCCTCGACATTCCCGAAGGCGGCATTACCGCGCTGATCGGCCCGAACGGCGCAGGCAAGTCCACCCTCCTCTCCTTTATGGCGCGGCTTCAGCCTCTGGTACACGGCAACATCAGCTACGCAGGCAAAGACATCAAAACCACCCCTACCGCCGAACTCGCCCGCACGCTCTCCATCCTCACCCAAGAAAACAGCATCATGAGCCGCATTACCGTGCGCGACCTGCTCATGTTCGGCCGCTATCCCTACCACCAAGGCAGGCCGTCTGAAACGGATAAAACCATTGTCGAAGAAGCACTCGCCGAGTTCCACCTGCAAGACTTCGCCGACCGCTACCTGACCGAGCTTTCCGGCGGCCAACGCCAACGCGCCATGATTGCCATGGTATTCTGCCAGCGCACCGACTACGTTTTGCTGGACGAACCGCTGAACAACCTCGACATGTATCATGCCCGCTCCCTCATGCAAATCCTGCGCCGGCTGACCGACGAACACAAGCGCACCACCGTCGTCGTATTGCACGACATCAACCAGGCAGCAGCCTACGCCGATTACGTCGTCGCCATGAAAAACGGCCAAGTCGCCATGCAGGGCAAACCCAACGATATTTTCACCGCCGCAAACATCAAAACCCTATTCGATATGGACGTCGACGTCCTCGATTACGAAGGCAAAAAATTGGTTATCCACCATATCTAAATCCGACAAAAAGGCCGTCTGAACATTCAGACGGCCTTTGTCTATTCAAAGCGTTTATTTTTTATCGTACAAACCGCGCACCACGCGACCGATCGTGGCAATGCCTTTTTCCAACGTTTCCGCGTCCTGCGCAATGCTCATGCGGATGCACTCGTGCGCGTGCGGATAATCTTGCCTATCAATACCGACAAAGAAATGCTCGCCCGGAATAATCAGCGTGCCTTCGGCCTTGAGCATTTCGTACAAGGTTTGCGACGAAACAGGCAGGTTTTCAAACCAAAGCCACAAGAAAATCGCACCTTCAGGCTTGTGGATTTTCAACGGATACGCGCCCAATTCGCGCTTGAGCAGGGCAACCGCTGTTTGCGCCTGCTGATGGTAAAACGGCTGAATCACTTCGTCGGCCAGTTGTTTCAGACGGCCATCGCTCAACAGCGGAGCCGCAATCGCCGCACCGAAACGCGTAGGCGACAGGTTCACAATCGCATTCAAACTGCTGACGGCTTTGACCACTTCCGGCGCAGCGACAATAATGCCGGTACGCACGCCGGGCAGGCCGATTTTAGAAAGGCTGAAGCAGAGGATAATGTTTTCGTGCCAGTTGAGCGTTACATCGCTGTAAATAATATTCGGGAACGGCATTCCGTAAGCGTTGTCGATAATCAGCGGAATCCCGTGTTCCTGCGCCAAAGCGTCCAAACGCGCCATCTCGCCGTCGGTCAGCACATTACCGGTCGGGTTGGTCGGGCGCGAACAGCAAATCGCACCGATTTTGCCCTCTTTCAATTCAGGCAGGCTTTCCAGCGCATCAAAGTCCACGCGGTATTTGAAAAATCCCGTTTCGCCTTCGTGTTCGACGTTTTCGATTTTCGGTTTTACCGAAAGAAAATGCTGCCCTTCGACATGCACGTCGGCATAACCGATATATTCAGGCGCAAGCGGCAATAAAATGGCTTTTTCAGCCGTTTGGCCGTCTGAAAGATTGAATTTGCCGCCAAACAGGTTGAACAAATAGAAAAACGCATTTTGCGAACCATTGGTCAGCGCGATATTGTCCGCCGTCAGATTCCAGCCGTATTCGCGGTTAAGAAACTCAGTCAAAGCCGCAATCAGCGCCGCATCGCCCTGCGGATTGGAATAATTGCCGATATTCTCAACAGCGTGTTCCGCCGCCAGCTTGGAAAACACATCGGCGAACACCGCATTGACCTCGGCAATCTTCGCCGGATTGCCGCCGCCAAGCATATTGACGGGCTTGTCACTTTTGAGCGCGTCGCCCAAATCGTCCATCAACTGCAAAATACCGCTGTGTTGTGTGAATTTTTCGCCGAATGCTGAAAACTGCATGGAAACTCCGTTGCTGGGTGTGTGGAAACAATAAACCGCTATTATAAGAACAAAGGCCGTCTGAAAACCAGTTATCCCGATTTTTCAGACGGCCTTTACTATCTATCCAATATTCTCCTTAACGGCCAAAATTATCTCGACGTTCGCGCCAGTCTTGGCGGATGGAGCCGCTTTTGCCGACCGGTGTGTCTTGTTCGACTTCCCAAATAAAATTCGTTCCGCCGCCAATCGGGTGCGAACCGCGCAAGCCGATATAGCTGCCTTGGTCGGAAACGGCGGTTCGGCTATATGTTTGGCCGCCGAAACGGGTTTGCGAGGTTTCGATGCCGCTTTTGATGCTGCCGTAAAGCTGTACGTCGGCGTGTGCGGCGAGTGCGGCGGTGGAAAGTGCGGCAGTGAGGAGAAGTTTTAAGTTCATGGTTTATCCTTTTTTGGAGAGGAATTGTGTGACGATTGTATCGGCCTTGTGCGTAAACAAGTTACAATTCTTGCAAAATCTGACAGGAGTTTTGATGATGCGCTCTTTACGCGCCGCCGCTGTGCAAATGGTGTCGTCCACCGACCCAGAAACCAATATTATCACCATGAAGCGCCTTGTCCGCAAGGCGGCCGAACAAGGGGCGGATTGGGTATTGCTGCCCGAATATTGGCCGCTGATGGGCAAAAACGATACGGACAAGCTGGCATTTGCCGAGCCTTTGGACGATGGACGAGTTGATAAAACCTGCCACACCCGTTTTCAGACGGCCTTAAGCGAAACGGCAAGGGAATGCGGCGTGGTGTTGTTTGGCGGCACGGTTCCGCTGCAAAGCCCAAACGCTGGCAAGGTGATGAACACGATGCTGGTGTATGACCGCGACGGCAACCGAGTCGGGCTTTACCACAAAATGCACCTTTTCGGCTTTTCCGGTTTGGGCGAACGCTACGCCGAAGCCGATACGATACTGGCGGGCAACGATGTGCCGAAGTTAAGCGTGGACGATGTTCCGCTGGCGGCCGGCGTCTGCTACGCTTTGCGCTTTCCTGAGTTTTTCCGCGCCCAGCAGCCGTTTGATGTTTTGCTGTTGCCGGCCGCGTTTACCTACACGACCGGCAAGGCGCATTGGGAATTGCTGCTGCGCACCCGTGCGGTGGAAAACCAATGCTACGTCATCGCGTCGGCACAAGGCGGACTGCATGAAAGCGGCCGCCGCACATTCGGCCACAGTATGATTATCGACCCTTGGGGCGATGTGTTGGCGACGTTGCCGGAAGGCGAAGGCGTGATTTGTGCCGATTTGGATACTGCGCGCCTGCAAAGCGTGCGCACGCGCCTGCCTGCCCTGAAACACCGATTACTTTAAACACGCACTATGTCCCACTCACAACCCACACGCATTCTCGGCATCGACCCCGGCAGCCGCGTGACCGGCTTCGGCGTGATCGATGTCCACGGCCGCGAGCATCATTATGTTGCTTCCGGCTGTATCAAAACGCCGACCGGCGCGTCGCTTTCCGAACGCATCGCCGTGATCGTCCGCCATATCGACGAAATCATCCGCCACTATCAGCCGCATCAGGCCGCCATCGAACAAGTGTTCGTCAACGTCAACCCGGCCGCGACCTTGATGCTCGGTCAGGCGCGCGGTGCAGCGATTGCCGCTTTGGTCATGCACGATTTGCCCGTGTTTGAATACACCGCGCTTCAGGTCAAGCAGGCTGTGGTCGGCAAGGGCAAGGCCGCCAAAGAGCAGGTGCAGCATATGGTTGTCCAAATGCTCGCACTTTCAGGCACGCCGCAAGCCGATGCCGCCGACGGGCTCGCCGTCGCCCTTACCCACGCCCTGCGCAATCACGGATTGGCTTCGCAACTCAACCCTGACGGCCTGCAAGTCAAACGCGGCCGTTTCCAATGGTAAGCCGACATTCAGGCCGTCTGAAATAGTGTTCCAGCCCGTTTTCAGACGGCCTTTCGGTTATAATAGCCCTTTGCCCACATACAGCGAGCCTTCATGAAAGCCGCCTTCCTTTTTCTCTACCTCATCCGCCTGCTGCCTTTTTGCGTGTTGCACAAGATTGCCGACGCGATTGGCATTCTCGCTTATTACGCGGTCAAACCGCGCCGCAAAGTCGGCGAGGTCAACCTCAAAAAATGCTTTCCCGAGCTAAACGACAGCCAGCGCACCGCCCTGCTCAAACGCCATTTCCAACACATGGCAAAGCTGATGCTCGAATACGGCCTCTACTGGTACGCACCTGCGGACAAGCTGCGCTCGTTGGTACGCTATCAAGACAAACACCATCTTGACGAAGCCCTCGCCGCCGGCGAAAAAGTCATCATCCTCTATCCGCACTTTACCGCATTTGAAATGGCGGTTTACACGCTCAATCAGGATGTGCCGCTGACCAGCATGTATTCGCACCAAAAAAACAAAGCCCTGGACGAGCAAATCCTGAAAGGCCGCCACCGCTACAACAATGTTTTCCTGATCGGCCGCACAGAAGGCCTGCGTGCCATCATCAAACACCTGCGCAAAAGCGATGCGCCCTTTCTTTATCTGCCCGACCAAGACTTCGGCCGCAACGATTCCATTTTCGTCAATTTCTTCGGCATTCAAACGGCCACGATTACCGGCCTCAGCCGTATCGCCGGCATGACCAAAGCCAAAATCATTCCCGCCATCCCCACGCGCGAAGCCGACAATACCGTAACCCTGCGCTTCTATCCGGCTTGGGACAATTTCCCGACCGAAAATGTCGAAGCCGACACCCAGCGCATGAACGACTTCATCGAAGAGCGGGTACGCGAGCATCCCGAACAATATTTCTGGTTGCACAAACGCTTCAAAACCCGTCCCGAAGGCGAAAACAGCTTTTATTGACTACACCGAATTACAATTTAAATATGCAAAAAGCGGCGAAATCCTTCTTTCGCCGCTTTTTCATTTTAATTGAATCAAACCGAAACTTATGTTTGAGTTCAAACAATCAAACAATATTCCACTTTAAACGCTTCAAAAACAACTTTTTTCAGTATGATTGAAACTTTCAAACAACCCTATATTTTTTTCTCAAATTAAAACATCCTATTCAACACACTTTTCATTTATATATTAAATTTAATTTCTTTTAAAAACAATATATTGCAAAATAGTTCATCTGAAAAAATACATTTTAATCATTCAAAATATGAAATAAAATTAAATTAAAATTTAAAAAAATAAAATAAATACCCAATTTTTAAACAATTATGAAATATAATTGCAAAAATATGACAATACCTGAAATTTATACTGAAACAAGCCTTCAGAAAAAAATACTTGGCAAACTGTAAAAATTCGCGTAAATTTCACTACATCAAATTACAAAATGTTCAGACGGTCTCGCCGGTTTTAGATCTTTTGTAAGCAATTTTCTGATATCGCAAGAAATTGCGGTATTTTAGAGGATTTCGGTGCAATGCCCGAAATGAAAGTTTACAGATGCAGAGTTGAGCTGCATCTGTAAAGCCGCAGGTGAAAGCCTGTATTGTTTGTGAAGCGTAAATCTCTGATTTGAGGTATTGGGGCAATCCTGTGGGGGATTGCCTCTTTTTTTATCTGCGCCGTCATGCCACAATGACATCATTCCTTATCCAACCCGATCACGCCATGACTCCGATACTCGCCTTCGACATCGAAACCATCCCCGACGTAAACGGCATCCGCCAGCTTTACGATTTGCCTGCCGATTTGCCCGACAACGAAGTCGTCCTGTTTGCCCAACAGCAACGCCGAGCCAAAACCGGCAGCGACTTTATGCAACACCATCTGCACCAAGTCGTCGCCATCTCCTGCTGTATGCGCTGGGGGCAAGACAAAATCCGCGTCAGCACCATCGGCGATCCCGAAGACAGCGAAGAAGTCATGATTGCCAAGTTCTTCGAGGTCATCGAAAACTATACGCCGCAACTCGTCAGCTGGAACGGCGGCGGTTTCGACCTGCCCGTCCTCCACTACCGCGCCCTGATACACGGCATCAGCGCCGCCCGCTATTGGGACATGGGCGACGGCGATTTTGGCGACAGCCGCGACTTTAAGTGGAACAACTACATCAGCCGTTACCACACCCGCCATTGCGACCTAATGGATTTGCTCGCCCTCTACCAACCGCGTGCCAGCGTGCCTTTGGACGATATGGCCAAACTCTGCGGCTTCCCCGGCAAACTGGGCATGGACGGCAGCAAGGTTTGGGACGCTTATCATGCAGGCCGTCTGAAAGACATCCGCGACTATTGCGAAACTGATGCCGCCAATACCTACCTGATGTATATGCGTTTTCGCATGATGAGCGGCGCGCTCGATGCCGACGAATACGAAGTCGAAATCAAACGCATCAAACATTATCTGGCCGCACAAGCCGAAGAAAAACAACACTGGGCGGAGTTCGTCGCTGCTTGGCGTTAAATCAGGTCGTCTGAACAGATAAACCAGAAAACCAAAAGGGCGTGATCGACACGCCCTTTTTTAATTCCGACAAACCATGCCTACTAAGCAGGCAAACGCCCCAGCGTTATCCTGTCCAATCCGGCCAAATCCTGTTCGGTTGCCACTTCGGCAAAACCGTTCTCCAGCATAATATTCCGTACCGCTTCGCCTTGGTCATAGCCGTGTTCAAACAGCAGCCAGCCGTTGGCTTTCAGGTATTTGGGGGCTTCTTGGGTAATGTGGCGGATATGGCTGAGGCCGTCTGAAAAGTCGGTCAACGCGTTTTGCGGTTCAAACCTCAAATCGCCTTGCGACAAATGTTCATCGCCATCCTCGATATACGGCGGATTGGAAACAATCACATCGTATCTGCCTTCAGACGGCCTGTCGGTATCAAACCACGAACCCTGCGCAAACTCGACTTTTGCGCCCAATTCGGCCGCATTTTGACGGGCGGTATCCAAAGCACCGACGCTGATATCGGATGCGCGAACATCGGCATCAACGCGTTCAAGCGCGACGGTCACGGCAATGGCGCCGCTGCCCGTTCCCAAATCCCATACGCGCCCGTTTTCCGGCAGGCGCGCCAATACGGCTTCGACCAAGTGTTCGGTTTCAGGACGCGGAATCAGCACGCTCGGGTTGACGGCGAAACATCGTCCGTAAAACTCGCGCACACCCAAAATATAGGCGACCGGCTCGCCGTTCAGACGGCGTTGCGCCAGCCTGTCTACCCGCTGCCGGACTTCGTCCGGAATTTCTTCCCCGCCCCGTGTCAACAACTGCACGCGCGTATATCCCGAAGCATATTGCAGCAGCATTCTTGCTTCGTTTTTAGGCAGTTTTGACCAGCCCGACCATTCGTCAAACGTCATTTTTTATCCTGTCTGCCGCCGATGCGGCTCGAACATTTTTTCCAGCTTTGCGGCACGCTTGTTCAAAAAATATAGTGGATTAACAAAAATCAGGACAAGGCGACGAAGCCGCAGACAGTACAGATAGTACGGCAAGGCGAGGCAACGCCGTACTGGTTTAAAGTTAATCCACTATATCATTTTCGCTTTGAAATTATATAATAAAGAAAAACACCTTATCGCCGTTTCGATACCGTAGGAATTTATCCGGACAACAGAAACGCTCCGCCATTATTCCGCGAAAGCGGTCATCCGGAAACATAAGGCTGAAGCGATTTTCGGGAATGACGATTTGAAAGTTGCCCGAAATTCAAAAACAAGCGAAACCGAACGGGGCGGATTCCCTTCCAAGCGGCAACAACGGAATAAATAAAAAAACAATGATATAGTTGATTTTATAGTGGATTAAATTTAAACCAGTACGGCGTTGCCTCGCCTTGCCGTACTATTTGTACTGTCTGCGGCTTCGTCGCCTTGTCCTGATTTAAATTTAATCTACTATACTTTGAATTTGCGATATTTTCGGCGGCTGAAAAAAAATCCGCACCCGCCTTCAAATGCGGATACGGATTTTCTTGTCAAACAAACTTATTCGGCCAGCAATTCTTCCGGTTTGACTTTTTCGCCATATACGGGCAAGAGGGTTTTTTCATAGGCGGCTTTCAGACGGCCGTCTTTTTTCATGGCGGCGATTTCGCCGTTGACCCAGTTCAGGAGGTCGGTGTTGCCTTTTTGAACAGCCGGGGCGATGAATTCGGCAGGGCCGAGGTTGCCGATGGCGACTTCAAAATTCGGGTTTTCTTTTGCCCATGCCCACAGCAGGGCGTTGTCGTGGGCGAGTGCTACGCCGCGGCCGTCTTTCAGTGCGTCGAAGGTTTCGGTATTTTGGTCGAATTTCAGCAGTTTGACTTCAGGATGGCTTTTGGTGAAGAAGGCGTCGGCGGTAGTGCCTTTGTTGACCAGAAGGGTTTGGTCTTTCAATTGCGCAACGTCGGTAATCGGTTTGTCTTTGGGGGAAACTACGCCCAAGGCCACTTTCATGTAAGGATCGGCGAAATCGACGGCTTCGGCGCGTTCGGGTGTTTTGGTGAAGTTAGCGAGGATGAGGTCGACTTTGCCGGAACGGACGTATTCGACGCGGTTTGCGGCCTCGGTCAGGACGAATTCGACTTTGTCGGGGCTGCCGAGCAGGTCTTTGGCCAGGTCTTTGGCGATTTCAACGTCAAAGCCTTGGTTTTTACCGTTGGCGTCAACATAGCCGAACGGAGGCTTGTCGCCGAATACGCCGATGCGGATCACGCCTTTTTCCTTGATGGCGGCAACGGTTGCCGCACCGCTGCTTTGTGAAGATTGGGCATCGCCGGAGCCGCTGCTGCCGCCTCCGCAGGCGGTCAGACCGACGGCGATGGCGGCAAAAGCCAACAGGGCTTTAAATTTGGCGTTCAGTTTCATTGGGAATCTCCTTTTTGAATGTTTGCTTGGGATAGAATGCCGTCTGAAAGGGTTTCGGACGGTTTGCGGTCAATCAGTAGTCCATACCTGCCAGAAATTGGCGGGCGCGTTCGCTTTTTGGTGCGGAGAAGAAGGTTTCGGGGTCGGACGATTCGACGATGCCGCCTTTGTCCATAAAGACGATGCGGTCGGCAACTTTGCGGGCGAACCCCATTTCGTGGGTAACAATCAGCATACTCATCCCTTCGCGGGCGAGTTCCAAAACCACTTCCAAGACTTCGCGCACCATTTCGGGGTCGAGTGCGGCGGTGATTTCGTCCAACAAAATCACTTCCGGATTCAGGCACAGGGCGCGGACAATGGCGATGCGCTGTTTTTGTCCGCCGGAAAGTTCGCGCGGATAGGCGTTTTTGCGGTCGGACAAACCGACGCGTTCCAACAGTTTGCCGGCTTGTGCTTCCGCTTCGGCGCGGTTGCGGTTTTGTACTTTTACCGGGCCTAAGAGGATGTTTTCGATGACGGTCATATGTGCAAACAATTCATAGCTTTGAAAGACCATACCGACTTTTTGCCGGGCGGTTTGCCAGGAAACGTCTTTGCCGAATTCGCCGATGCCGTCCATCACGATGCTGCCGCCTTGGTGCGACTCCAAACCGTTGACGCAGCGCAGGAGGGTGGATTTGCCGCAGCCGGACGGACCCAATAACACAATCACTTCGCCTTTTTCCAAGTCCAAATCTAAGGATTGGATGGCGGTTACGTCGCCGTATTGTTTGTGCAGCTTGCGGATGCTCAATAAAGCCATATCAGTGTTCCCATTTTTGTTCCAGCTTTGCCGCCAACAGCGACAGCGGCCAGCAACAGAAGAAATACAGCATAAAAATCAGACCGTAAACCCAAAATGAAGCATTAGGCTGCGTCAGCAGAGAGTTTTCAATAATTTGCTGCCCCACTTTGACCACTTCAATCACGCCGATAAGCGAGGCGAGCGAACTGGTTTTAATCATTCGCGTAAACAAATTAACCGCCCCCGGCAAAGCGCGGCGGACACTTTGCGGCAATTCGATGTAGCAGAACACTTGACGGCGGCTCAAACCCAGTGCCAAACCCGATTCGACTTGATGTTTTTCAATCGATTCCAATGCGCCGCGCACCAAATCGCCCATTTCGGCGACACCCCAAAGCGTAAAAACCCAAACGCAAACCCAAAATCCGCCGATGTGTATGCCCGTCCACACGGACAAACCGAAATACAGGCCGAACAGCCACACCAAAATCGGCACGATGCGGATGGTTTCGAGATAAAACCGTCCGATAAGGCGGACAAGCCGGTTGCGCGAACGCAAAACCAGGCCGAACAACGTGCCCAATACGCAGGAGGCCGCAACAGAGATTAAAGAAATTTGTGCCGTTAAAAGCAGACCTTCACCCAAACGTGCCGCATTTTTTCCTTCAAAAAGCCAGTCAAACACCATATTTCGCCCTCCGTATGCGGTTTTCCAACCGCCGCACCAACAAAGAAACAGGCAGCAGGATAATCAGATAAGCGGCAAACAGCAGGAACAATGCCTCATTGGTTTTGTAGTCCATACCAATCACATCTTTGGTAACAAACAACAATTCCGCAATGCCGACCGCGCTAATAACGGATGTTTCTTTCATTAAAAACAATATATTGGCGGCAACAGCCGGAAAAGCGACCGCCCAAGCCTGCGGCAATTCGACATAGCGGAACACTTGAAACCGGCTCAAACCGACGGCCTTGCCCGCCTCGACCTGCCCTTTTGGCACTGCCAAAATGCCGGCGCGGACGGCTTCCGCCATATAGCTTGCGCCCAAGAAAACCAGCGCGATCACGCCGCAGGTAAAACCGTCCCATTTGATGCCCATTTTCGGCAGGCCGTAATACAGGAAAAACAACTGGATCAACAGGGGCGTATTGCGCGACAGTTCGATATAGGCGCGTGCCAATGCGTAGAAAGGGCGGATGCGGTATGCCGTTACCACGGCGACGGGCAGGCCGAACAGCAACGACAAAACAACGCCGTAAACGGACAATTCCAGCGTCAGCTTTGCCGCATCGGCGAATTTGGGTATGGCATCGATCAGATAAGGCCAGTTCATCAGAATCAGACAATCAGCTTAACGAAAGGCGGTATTCTAATGAACTTGTAAGATAATGTTAAAGAATTCTTGGGAATATCAAACATCATAAAAAAGAATAAGGCGATGCCGTCTGAAAAAACTTTCAGACGGCATCGTGTCGGATTCAGCGTCAGATTGCGCTGCCGCCGACGGTCAGCCCGGCATCGATACGCAAAGTCGGCTGCCCCACGCCGACGGGGACGCTCTGCCCTTCTTTGCCGCACACGCCGACACCGCTGTCCAACGCGGTATCGTTGCCTATCATGGAAACATGTTTCAGCACTTCGGGGCCGTTGCCGATGATGGTCGCGCCTTTGACGGGATATTGCAGTTTGCCGCCTTCGACCCACCACGCTTCGGATGCACTGAACACGAACTTGCCGCTGGTGATGTCCACTTGTCCGCCGCCGAAGTTGACGGCGTAAATGCCCTTGTCGATGGACGCAATGATTTCTTCCGGCTCATAGCCGCCGTTTTCCATAAAGGTATTGGTCATGCGTGGCATAGGGGCGGAAGCGTAACTTTCGCGACGGCCGTTGCCGGTCGATTGCGTACCCATCAGGCGGGCGTTGGTTTCGTCCTGCATATAGCCGACCAAAATACCGTCTTCGATCAATACAGTGCGGCGGGTTTCGTTGCCTTCGTCATCGATATTGAGCGAACCGCGTCTGTCGGCAATATCGCCTTGATCCACAACGGTAACGCCTTTGGCGGCTACGCGCTCGCCGATTCGGCCGGAGAAAACGCTGGTTTCTTTGCGGTTGAAATCGCCTTCCAAACCATGTCCGACCGCTTCGTGCAACAACACGCCCGGCCAGCCGTTGCCCAAAACAACAGTCATCTCGCCGGCAGGCGCAGGGCGGGATTCAAGATTAATCAATGCTTGTTTGACGGCGGAATCGACAAACTGCCGCACCAAAGTTTCATCAAAATAAGCCAAGTCGCAGCGTCCGCCGCCGCCCGCGCTGCCCTGTTCGCGCCTGTCGCCCTGTTTGGCGATGACGGTAACGTTCAGGCGCACCATCGGGCGGATGTCGGCGGCGTGTTTGCCGTCCAGACGGGCGAGGTAAACCATATCGTATTCGCAGGTCAAACCCGCCATCACTTGCACGATGCGCGGATCGGCGGCTTTGGCGAGCGTTTCCACTTTGTTCAACAGCGCGACTTTGGCGGCGGAATCGAGGCCGGCAATCGGGTCGACCGCTATGTGGACAGGCTTGCCGTAAGCAGGTGTCGGCACTTTGACGCTGGCCTCACCGCCGGCCGCACCAATCGCGCGGACGGCGCGGGCGGAGCGGTTGATCGAATCGATACACAGGCTGTCGGCGTAGGCAAAGGCGGTTTTGTCGCCCGAAACGGCACGCACGCCCACGCCCTGATCGATTTGGAAGCTGCCCGATTTGACGATGCCTTCTTCCAGATGCCAACTTTCATAGGCGGTGCGCTGGCAGTAGATGTCGGCATAATCGACGTGGTGCGCGCCGATGATGCTCAGGCTTTGGGCGAGCAGTTCGGGGGAAAGGCGGTTGGCTTCGAGCAAATCTCGCTGTACGGCGGCGTAGGTTTGTTGCATAATTTTTTCAGACGGCCCGACAAGCAGGCAAAGTTAATTTGGCCTTGATTATACGGTATTTTATATAGCTTTGGATATGTTGATTGCTTGGGTTTATGAGTGATTGAAACAAATCAAAAGGCCGTCTGAAATATAGGGTTGAAATGTTTGCCTTGCCCTATTTCAACCGGCCTGTTTGTTTGACGTTCAGACGGCCTTTTTAATCATGGTAAAGCCGATGACAAAATTTAATTTCAATATAAAACAATTTATTACGAAAAAAACCATTATTTTTTCAATTTTGCTATTGATAATAGTTATTATTAGCGTATAATCAAAACCACTCGGAAGACGTCCTAATCCGAGCCATTAAACGACAGATTTTATCCCCCTCTTCCCCATTATCTCTTGATACTCGGAGTGCGCATATACGAAACATACCTGTTCCCCTTTATATCAGATACTCAAAACCGAAAAACATGAAACCCACTGCCAATACAGTGGGTTTCGTGTTTTGTGTCGCTTGATTTATCAGGCTTGACTACTGCTGATCAGGCCGTCTGAACCGAATAGACCTGATTATCGGCAGGTTTTCATGTTCAACTTGCCATAACGGCCGACAATGTTTCTGATGTCTTGGGCATCGCGCTCGTCGACCGCCATAAAGACCACGGTCATGCGCGCCACGCTCAAACCGGTATCGGGTGCGCTTCTGTCTTCCTGTTCGACAATGCGCGCGCCGCCGAAACCTGCGCTGGACAAGCGTGAAATCAAAACTTGGGCGGAAGAATGGCTGCGTGTTACATCAACGCTGATTTCGCCGTTGTGAATACTGCCGCTAAAGCCGCGGCTGCCCAAGGCATCAAGCTGGGCAGAGGTGTCGCCGTCGGCAGGCAAGACCACGCGGAAGGTTTTGGAAGAAGTCTCGCCACCGGATGTGCCGTTGCGTTTTTCGATACTGCGGCTGGCCGCATGAGGCCATTTGCCCAACAGGCCTTTGATGCGGTGGTAATCGTCTTCATCCATCACCACAGTGGCGCTGCTGGTGCACAAGCGTTCCACACCGGCCGCGCCCATCTCTTCTTCAGCGGCGCGACGCTCTTGCGCCTCTTTCTCGCGGCGCATTTTTTCTTTTTTCTCTTTCAACTGCTGCGCTTCTTGCTTTTTACGCAAGGCTTCCGCTTCTTCGGATTCAGGTTCGGCCATAATCAGGCCGTCTGATTCGACCACCACCCAATCGGGTTGCGATGCCTGCTGAGGCTCGGCTTTAGGCGCGTCCAAAGAAGACGGGCGCAATAATTCGTGCGTACCGCCTTCCAAAGCAGATTCGGGTTTGGCGGTTTTATGTTGCGTCCGATAGGCAACCATGCTGCCAAAAACAATGATGTTGAGTGCGACCAAGACCGCAAACAGCCATTTCATGATGCGTTTTCCTTTTTATTGTCCGTTGCGATGGGCAATCCAATGCAAGAGCCCGTGAATCACGAGATTATCGACGATTTTCACTTGATTGTCATGAACAAATGACTCCGGCAGAGCCTGCACGACTCTGGCGGCGCCGCCGCCCGTGATAATAATATCGACCGGTTTGCCCTCGCCCGTTTTGTCTTTCAGACGGCCATGCATCATCATCAACGCGCCGCAAACGGCATCCATCATGCCGCTGGCAATGGCGTTCGGCGTTGTGGTTGGGAACGGATATACCTTGCCGATGGGGCGGTTGAGGTTGGCGGTCTTGAGCGCCATCGCCTCTTTCATCAAGTGGAAACCGGGCATGATGGTGCCGCCGAGATAATGATTGTCTTCCGTCAACGCGTCGGTGGTTACGGCGGTACCGCAGCTGACGACGACACAGGCATTTTGCGTAAAGCGGCGGCTGCCCAGCGCATTAAACCAACGGTCGGAACCATGTTCTTCAGGACGGCGGTAATGGTTGCGGATACCCAAGGCCTGCGGCATGGAAGACAGCCATTCGACCGGACGGGTTAATTGTTCTTCGACCATCGCTTTTTTTACCGAACCACACACGGCGCAACCGACAATCTTCACATCTTCATCGGCAAATTGCAGCCATTCTTCACCCAGCCGGGTCAAATCACGATACGGCGCGCGGCCGACTTCGGAAAATGTGCCGTTCTCCACCCACGCCCATTTCAACTGACTGTTGCCGCCGTCCAGCAGCAAAAAGCGTTCCGGTTTCGCCGCGACAGGTTGTGCCGGACGGTTATCCGGGCGCAAGCTGATCTCGCCGCTGACGATGGTTTTCTCGCCCTTGTCCGTCAGCAAACGCAACGCGCCTTGCGCATCCACGCCTTTGACTACGCCTTCGTGGACAACACGTCCTTCTTGAAGCAGCAATACCGGTCTGTTTGTGTCACGGTTGGCGGCATCGTATTCGCCGACACATGACGCGAATCCGTTTTGCGCGTATTCGCTCAACAGCGCATCGAGTTGCGCCAATACCGCATTCAACAAGGTTTTGACGCTTACGCCCTGCTTAGAGGCCGTCTGAAACAAGGCCTGCACGGAGGTGGCGTTTTCAACTTCTTTCGGCAATACAAAATTGATGCCGATGCCGATGATGGCGACGGTTTTATTCTCTACCCGCGCCGTTTCAATCAAAATACCGGCCAATTTATCGTTGGCCACGACCAAATCGTTCGGCCACTTGATATTTACGTCCAAACCGATATCGGCAAGCGCACGGCGGCAGGCCAATGCCACCACCAACGCCAGCGAACCCAGCTCATATTGCGGCTTGTCAAACGTCCAGCCCAAGCTGAACATCAGACATTCGCCCTGTCGGTTGACCCAACTCCGCCCTTGCCGTCCGCGTCCTTTAGTCTGGAAATGCGCCACACACAAGGCCTTATGCGCCAAATCTGCCGACTGGCGCGCCAAAGCCATGATTTCATCGTTGCTGGACGAACATTCGTGTTTCAACTGCGCACGAAAACCCTGTTTTCCGGCCATTTGTTGCAAAGATTCTTCAGCAAACACAGCCAAAGGGCGCACCAAACGCCATTGCCCGTCGTGCTGGCGCAGCAAACCGCGGATATGTCCCGGCATCTGCTGCCAAAATCCGTTTAATTGTTGCGGCTTCATCCCGACCACTCGCGCCAACTGAGAAACGTGTTGCGGCAGGCCGTCTGAAAGCGCGGCGAGCAAGACCCAATGGCGGCTGTTCAAATCCGTCATTCGCCTCCTCCAGCTTCGCGGATTTTCGCCAACGTTTTGGTGGTCGAAGTCTGGTGTAAAAACGGAATCGAAAATACTTTGCCGCCACGCGCAAACGTCTCGGCCGCACCGACAATCTTATCCACAGGCCAGTCGCCGCCTTTAATCAATACATCGGGTTCGACCATTTCAATCAGCTCGGCCGGCGTATCGTCATCAAACCATGTGACCAAATCCACACTCTCCAATGCCGCTGCCACTGCCGCGCGGTTTTCCAAAGGATTAATCGGGCGATCGTCACCTTTGCCCTGACGGCGCACCGAAGCATCGGTATTCAACGCCAACACCAAAGCCGCACCGGCCGATCGCGCCTGCGCCAGATACGTTACATGGCCTCTATGGAGAATATCGAAACAGCCGTTGGTAAACACCAGCGGACGGGGCAATGCCGCCAAACGCTCCGCCAGCTTTTCGGGCGGACAGATTTTGGATTCAAATTCTGGAGCTGGCCATTCGGACATGATGAGATTCCTTTGGGAATGAAACAGAAAATAATCGGGGTATTATAAAGGATAACGGCGAAACGCCATAAAAAGATACCGAACGGTACAATATTCGGGCTTGATTGCGTATTCATTGATATTTGATAACACGGCAAACGCCATTTTTGCCGATGCCATGATGAAACGGTTTGATAAATACTTTTTTGAAACCCAATTAAATCTGAAGTAAAATTCGGGTATAAACGGAAAAAAGCCTGCATACAATATGCAGGCTTTCATCTGGGGTGGCTGATGGGGCTCGAACCCACGACAACTGGAATCACAATCCAGGGCTCTACCAACTGAGCTACAGCCACCGTAAAAATTGGCACGCCCGACAGGAATCGAACCTGTAACCCCCGACTTAGAAGGTCGGTGCTCTATCCGGTTGAGCTACGGGCGCTCATGCCGATTCGTGCTAAGAATTTTGTGGTCGGGGCGGTGGGATTCGAACTCACGACCCTCTGCTCCCAAAGCAGATGCGCTAACCGGGCTGCGCTACGCCCCGACTGAAGACCTGAACTATACAGACCCTTTTCAACCCGGTCAACACTTACTTTGCTTTATTTTTTCATTTTTTGGTTATCCTATTATTTTTAATCGTTATTTATTTTTATGTTTCGTAATCAGGGCTACTCTTTTGTGTCAGGCCGTCTGAAAAATGCGATAATTTAAACGCAATATTTGTCCCTATTTAGGAGGAAAAATCATGGCTGCACAACTTATAGACGGAAAAAAAATCTCCCAGCAACGCATCGAGGCGGTCGCGCAGGCGGTAAAAGCGCGTCAGGAAAAAGGTTTGCACACACCTTGCTTGGCGGTGGTATTGGTTGGCGACGACCCTGCCAGCGCGGTTTATGTACGCAATAAAAAACTGGCCTGCCAAAAAAGCGGCATCGAATCGCGCTCTTATGAGCTGCCGTCTGAAACCATGCAAGACGATTTGCTGAAACTGGTGGACGAATTAAACGGTGACCCTGCCGTCGACGGTATTTTGGTGCAACTGCCGCTACCGGCTCACATCGACAGCCAAGCGGTTTTGGAGCGTATCGAGCCGCATAAGGATGTGGACGGCTTCCACCCTTACAACATCGGCCGCCTGGTCGTCAAAATGCCGCTGATGCGCCCTTGCACGCCCAAAGGCGTGATGACTTTGTTGGAAGCCTACGGCATCGACCCGAAAGGCAAAAAAGCCGTCGTCGTCGGCGCATCCAATATTGTCGGCCGTCCGCAGGCGTTGGAATTGCTGCTGTCCCGCGCGACGGTAACCATCTGCCACAGTGCCACGCAAAACCTTGCCGAAGAAGTTGCTGCCGCAGATATTTTGGTGGTCGGCGTGGGCATTCCGAATTTCGTTAAAGGCGAATGGGTCAAACCCGGTGCCGTCGTTATCGATGTGGGCATCAACCGCTTGGACGACGGCAGCCTGTGCGGCGACGTTGAGTTTGATGTCGCCAAAGAACGCGCGTCCATGATTACGCCTGTTCCCGGCGGCGTCGGCCCGATGACGATTGCCACTTTGTTGGAAAACACGGTACACGCGGCCTCATTGCACGATTAATCGCTGTCATTAAGTTAGGCCGTCTGAACATGGTTTTTCAGACGGCCTGACCTGTTTTTTTTGCTTTTTACCTTATTGGCTTCACATGTCCTTACTCTCGTCCCATACCGACAACCCGACTTTCCGCAACGCTTCCTATATCCTGATGGGCTTGGCTTTGCTGATTGTCTTGCACTACCATTTTCTGCCGCTGCTGCTGTCGGTTATCCTCACTTATATCTTTATTACGCGCACCAACGGCGTGATCCTCAAACTCCGCCGCCGTGTTTTACCGCGCAACACGCGGCTGCATAAATCGCTCAACGCGCACAATATCAACCTGATTTCCACCACGCTGACGCTGGCCATTGTGTTCAGCATCATCACGATGATGTCTTTGGGCATTTACCACCTGATACACGGCGGCCATGTCGGTTTTATGCTGGCGAAGCTGGCGGCGATTTTGGAAGACACCAAAAACAGCCAAGACCTGCCTGCAGCCATTCTCAATATGCTGCCCAACAATATGGCCGAAATCAAAGCTTCGGCGATCAAGCTGATTGAAGAATACCGCGCCGCGCTGACCCGTATCAGTAAAAACAGTATCACGTCCTTCGTGTACATCCTCATCGGCATCATCATCGGCGCCATGCTCAGTTTTCACCGCCTGAAAATGCGCAAACACCGCGGCAAAATGCCGCCCTTCAAGGCAGAACTGGTGCGGCGGATTGTCAATTTTGAAACCAGCTTTGAACGCGTGTTCCTCGCCCAAGTCAAAATCTCACTGATCGACACCTTCCTGACCGGCCTGTACCTCTACTTGGTTTTGCCACTGTTCGGCGTTGACCTGCCGTTTAAAATGACCGTCCTGATCATTGCCTTTATCGTCGGTCTGATTCCGGTGGCGGGCAACCTGATTTCCAACACCATCATCATTATTTTGAGCCTCGGCGCATCGCTTTACGTCGCACTCGCATCGCTGGTTTTCCTCGTCGTCATCCATAAGCTCGAATATTTCCTCAACGCCAAAATCATCGGCTCGGAAATCGAATCCAGCGCATGGGAATTGCTGGTGGCGATGGTCGTTTTTGAACGCATTTTCGGCATCGGCGGCATCATCGTTGCGCCGGTTTATTACGCATACCTGAAAAACGAATTGAAACTGCGAAAATTGATTTAATCAGTTGCATTTACACACATCAAAGGCCGTCTGAAAACGACAATCGGGTTTTCAGACGGCCTTTGCTTTACCTTTTCTTACACTTTACGGCATAATGACAGCCACGCATTTCTAGAAGAAAGATAAACAATGTCAACCAAAACCCCTTCCCTATTCGGCGGCGCGATGATTATCGCCGGTACGGTTATCGGCGCAGGCATGCTTGCCAACCCGACCGCCACATCCGGCGTATGGTTTGCCGGCTCGCTGGTCGTGTTGCTGTACACCTGGTTTTCCATGCTCTCCAGTGGCCTGATGATTTTGGAAGTCAACACCCATTATCCGCACGGCGCCAGCTTCGACACCATGGTTAAAGACCTGCTCGGCCCGGCTTGGAACGTCATCAACGGCGTTGCCGTCGCTTTCGTTTTATACCTGCTCACCTACGCCTACATCTTCGTCGGCGGCGACCTGACCGCCAAAGGCATCGGCAGCGCGGTAGGCGGCGAAATTTCGCTCACCGTCGGCCAACTCGTCTTCTTCGGCATCCTCGCCTTTTGCGTATGGGCATCCGCACGCTTGGTCGACCGCTTCACCGGCGTCCTTATCGGCGGCATGGTATTAACCTTTATTTGGGCAACCGGCGGCCTAATTGCCGATGCCAAAATGCCCGTCCTGTTCGACACCCAAGCCCCCGTCGGCACCAACTACTGGATTTACGCCGCCACCGCCCTGCCCGTCTGCCTCGCTTCCTTCGGCTTCCACGGCAACGTCTCCAGCCTGCTCAAATACTTTAAAGGCGACGCGCCCAAAGTGGCGAAATCCATCTGGACGGGCACACTGATTGCGCTGGTGATTTACGTCCTCTGGCAAATCGCCATCCAAGGCAACCTGCCGCGCAACGCGTTCGCCCCCGTGATTGCCGCCGAAGGGCAAGTGTCCGTCCTGATTGAAACCCTGTCCAAATTCGCCCAAACCGGCAATATGGACAAAATATTGACCCTGTTTTCCTATATGGCGATCGCCACCTCGTTTTTAGGCGTAACCTTAGGTCTGTTCGACTACATCGCCGACATCTTCAAATGGAACGACAGCATCTCCGGCCGCACCAAAACCGCCGCGCTGACCTTCCTTCCGCCCCTAATTTCCTGCCTGCTCTTCCCCACCGGCTTCGTTACCGCCATCGGCTACGTCGGCCTGGCCGCAACCATCTGGACAGGCATCATCCCAGCCATGCTTCTCTACCGCTCGCGCCATAAATTCGGCGTCGGCAAAAACTACAAAGTTTACGGCGGATTCTGGCTGATGGTTTGGGTCTTCCTCTTCGGCATCATCAACATTGCCGCCCAAATACTGAGCCAAATGGAACTTGTTCCCGTATTTAAAGGTTAAATTCCCTTAAGGCCGTCTGAAACACCCTCTTTCAGACGGCCTAATTCATTATTTTCCGCTACAATACCCCCTTTCCCCCAACGAACACCGTCCATGTACGACAATATCCGTTTCCATCTCGACGAAGACTACCCCGACCAGCTCCCGCCCGAAAACGCCGCCACTCATATCGGCATGTACTGGCAGTGGGCGGTGCAGGCAGGCCTCGTCAACCCCGTCTGGCAAACCGCCCCCGAAACCGCAGCCGACTTCGCCGCCATAACCTCGGGCAAAATCAGTGGACGGCACTTCCTGCTCAAACACATGGACGGCGCACTGACGGCGGACGACTTTACCGAACTCGGCCAACGGTTTACCGAGTTCTACTACACCGACGAAGAAGACGGCTACGGCGCATTTATGGAAGACTACGTCCTCGCCCTCGACACACCCTCGCTCGGCGGCTTCTACCACGTCAAAAATACCCCAGAAACCTTCGCCAAACTGACATCCGTTTTTCAGACGGCCTTTAAAAAATGGAAAAGCAGTTTGAAAGCAGAAAAATAAGAGTCCACACCATGAAACTCATCATCCTTGACCGCGACGGCGTCATCAACCAAGACCGCGACGATTTCGTCAAATCAGTTGACGAATGGATTCCCATCGAAGGCAGCATGGATGCCATCGCCTTTTTAACGCAGGCAGGCTACACCATCGCCGTAGCCACCAACCAATCCGGTATCGGCCGCAAATACTTTACCGTGCAAGACCTGACCGAAATGCACGCGAAAATGCACCGCCTTGCCGTTCAAGCAGGCGGCACCATCGACGGCATTTGGTTTTGCCCACACACCGCCGTCGACAACTGCGAATGCCGCAAACCCAAGCCCGGCATGATTATCGACATTATTGAACGCTTCAAGGCCAATGCCGCCGAAACCTGGCTGGTCGGCGACAGCCTGCGCGACCTGCAAGCCATTGATGCCGCAGGCGGCAAATCCGCGCTCGTCCTGACCGGCAAAGGCAAAAAAACGCTGGCCAAACACGAGCAAGACCTGCCCGAACACACCCAAGTCTTCGACAACCTGCTGGCTTTCTCGCAATACATCATGCGTGAAAACACACAAATCGAAGAAGCCGCGCAAGCCATCCTATAAACAACAAGGCCGTCTGAAAACTGCCGACAACGGCGTTCAGACGGCCTTCAAACGACAGACTTTTCCCCGATATGCTGATTATCCGCAACCTGATTTACTGGTTCATCCTTTCCTCCAGCATTATTTTGCTGTTCCCCTTTATGCTGCTTGCCCTGCCCTTCCAAGGCGGAGCACACAAAATGGCGCAAATTTGGGTGCGCATCCTCAACTGGTCGCTCAAGCACATCATCGGTTTGAACTACACCTTAAGCGGTGCGGAAAACATTCCCGACCACCCTGCCATCATTTGCGCCAAACACCAAAGCGGCTGGGAAACCCTCGCCCTGCAAGAAATTTTTCCGCCGCAAGTCTATGTTGCCAAACGCGAATTGTTCAAAATCCCTTTCTTCGGCTGGGGCTTGAAGCTGGTCAAAACCATCGGCATCGACCGCAACAACCGCGGCGAAGCCAACAAACAACTCTTAGAACAAGGCCTTGCGCGTAAAAACGAAGGCTATTGGATTACCATTTTCCCCGAAGGCACACGCCTGCCACCCGGTGAAAAAGGCCGCTACAAGCTCGGCGGCGCGCGCATGGCAAAAATGTTCGAGATGGACATCGTCCCCGTCGCGCTCAACAGCGGCGAGTTTTGGCCGCGAAATTCCTTCCTCAAATACCCCGGCACGGTCAGCGTCATCATCGGCAAACCCATTACCCACAACAACGGCAATGAAGCCGAACTCATGGCCCAATGCGAGCAATGGATTGAAAGCCAACAGCCCCTGATTACCGGACAAGGCCCGTTCGCGCCCAACACCAAATAAATCATTCCATCGGGTGGGCCGCGATGCCCGCCCTTTCCATGCCGTCCAATATTTCCATCAATATCATGCTCCGCCTCCATACCCACACCCTTTCAGACGGCCTCACCATTCATATCCAGCTCAAACGCAGCGCCAAGAAAAACCTCATCTTGCGCCCCGTTTCCGCCGATACCGTCAGCATCAACATCCCTCCGTTTGTTACCCAGCGCACCTTTACTCAATGGCTGAACGACAACGAAGCCATCCTGCGCCGTACCTTAAACAAAACACCGGCCCGACAAACATCTACCGACGCGCTTCCCGAATGGATTTGGTATCAAGGCGTTCAGACGGCCTTGTCCGTCCACACGGCAAACCACATCCAAATCAGGCCGTCTGAAATCCTGTTGCCCGAAAAAGAAACCTCCGCCCAACTCACCCATTTACGCCGCTTCCTGCACGAGCGTGCGCACGAATATCTGCTGCCGCGCCTCGAAGGCCATATCCGAACCACCCGCCTGACCCCGAGCGCCATTTCCCTTTCCAACGCCAAAACCTTCTGGGGCGTTTGCCGCCACACCACCGGCATCCGCCTCAACTGGCGGCTCATCGGCGCACCCGAATATGTCGCCGACTACGTCTGCCTGCACGAACTCGCCCACCTACGCCATCCCAACCACAGCCCTGCATTTTGGACTCTGACCCACTCGCTCACGCCGCATGTCGACCAAGCCGAACAATGGCTGAAGGAGCACGGCAGCGAATTGTTCCGACTCGGCTAAGTCTTATCCGGCAGCATTTTTCTGCAAGCAAACACCAGCCCAAAGCACAGAATCAACATCCTCCAAACAAATCATGTAGCCGCACGTAAAATCAAGTTTATCCGCTTGCCGCCCTTCAGGCATGCCGATAAGATGATGTTTTTCTCAAAACACTTTTCAGAAAGGAAAACCGATGACCAAAGCAAAATCGTTACTGGCCACCGGCATTTTGGCTCTTTTCTCCGCCACGGCATTCGCCTCCCCACTGCCTTCCGAAATCTACCGTCCGGATGGTGCGCACACCATCAAAGCCGATCATCAAGACGACGGCGAATTTGAATACGAAGCCGAACTTTCCGCCCGACGCAATTCCATTCCTTCCTTGGCCAAAAAAGTGATCGCCCATGCGCGCAGCAAAGGTTTCCATGTGGTCGAGTCTGAAATCAAACGCGACGATGCCGATCTGAAATTCAAACGCGGTAAACAAGAGCTGGACGTTTCCATCGAAGACAAAGGCCAAGGCCGTATCGAATACAAAGCCGATTTGGACTTGGACAAAAACTAAATCCGACTCGCAAACAAAGGCCGTCTTTATCTGATAAAATGGCACTCGGTTTGCAAAATTTCCGACTCAAAACATTGTACAATCTGACCACTTATACCGATAACATCCCAAACATTGCCATGAAAAAACGTCTGCTCCTCCTCGCCATCCTTCCCCTTTCCCTTCACGCCGCCGATGTACCGCCTGATGTAAAACCCGAGCTTCAAGTCAACACTGCCGAACCCCAACAACCCGAAACGCACAACATCCCTGCCGAGCAGACAAACAGGCCGTCTGAAAAAATCATCAACGTCGATGCCGACACCCTGCTTGCCAATACCGAATTACTGGCACGCGCCATGTATTCCGCCGTCGTCGCCCATAATATCCCCGGCATCAAAGCCGTTTTGCCCATTTACGAACAATGGCCTGAACACGACCGCGCCATGGCACGCTATGCCAAAGGTTTGCTTGCCCAATCCGAAGGGAGAGCTGCCGAAGCCATCGGCCATTACCGCCGCTTTATCGCCGAGCAGCCCGATGCCTCCGCCGTCCGCTGGCAGCTTGCGACCGCCTTGTTTGAAGACAAACAAAACGAAGCCGCAGCCGACCAGTTCGACAAACTGCAAACCGAATCCCTCCCGCCTGCCTTGCAAGAACGCATCGAAACATACCGCAAAACCCTGCGCGAACGCGACTCATGGCAATTCAATGCCGGCTTGAACATCACACGCGAACAAAACATCAACCAAGCCCCCGGCCAACGCCGTCTGGGCAACCACCTGAGCGATGAACAATGCCGCGCCGAGCGCCTTATCCATCCTAACGACGACTGCTTCCGAGGCTGGACATTCCCCGAACCCATCGATGCCACCGCCATCCACTATCAAATCGGCGCAGAAAAAAAATGGTCGCTGCCACACGGCTTCTATGCCACGGCAGGCGCAGACCATTACGGCAAAATCTACCCCAAACACACCAACTACAACGACCTCACCACACGCTTCTCGGCAGGCATCGGCTATGCCGACCAGCGCAGCGATATCGGCATAACCCCGTTCCACGAACGCCGCTTCTACGGCAACGACCCCTACACCTACACCAACGGCGCACGCCTCCACTACAACCATTGGTGGCAACCAAAGCTGCAAACCCTCAGCGCATTTGAAGCAGGCCGTCTGAAAAACAGCCGCCGCGAGCATTCCAACAATACCAGCCAACTACTCAGCAACTCCATCGTGTACTACCGCAACGCGCGCCAATACTGGGTAGCCGGTATCGACCTCTACCGCGAACGCAACCGCGACGACAAAAGCGACAGCTTCAACCGCTATGCCCTGCGCACCACATGGGGACAAGAATGGCCCAAAGGCCTCTCTACCGTCCTACGCCTCAGCGCCGCCCAACGCCGTTACCAAGGCCCCAGCCTCTTCAGCAACGAACAAAACCGCCGCGACAAAGAAGCCTCCGCCTCCCTGAGCGTATGGCACCGCGCCCTCCATTTCAAAGGCATCACCCCGCGCCTGACCATTGCCCACAACAAAACATGGAGCAACGACAAGTTCTACGAATATGGCAAAACCAAAATGTTTGTCGAATTGAGCAAAACGTTCTGCCAAGTAGAACCAATCTGTGGATAAAGTAAAAATGCCTGTCCTGCATACTGATTTACAAGGCAGATTCAAACTTTTACAGATACCGAATCAATAGATTTTTTAAGGCATAATGTCTTATTAAATTTATATTTATCAAATAGATGAAATTTAAGCCAATATTACTTTACAACGTAACGCACAACACTACATAACGTTACAAAAAAATCAGGCCGTCTGAAACCCGACTTAGCGTTTCAGACGGCCTTGGTATTGGTTATCATATCTGTTCACCTCTTCAGCACAACACCGCCGCCAACGCCGAAATCGCAGATGAAAAAACCATCAAAATCATGAACCCGCTCAACTACATCGGCAAACCGGGCGTGAACCTGCCGCAAAACTGGCGCATCCGTGTCGGTACCAACGACCGCGACACCTCACTGGCAGTTTCCGCCGTCTTAGCCGCCAAACTGCAAAACAACGGCCAGACCGTCGACTACGCCCTGCCTTGGGATGTCGGACACGGCGGCGATTATGACTTGGACGAACTGTTTGCCTGGATGAAACAAGTCAGTAGCTCTGCAAAATAAGCGTTCACAACATAGATTGAGATGAGATTTGGTATCCCGTTTTAATTAAAGAAAGGCCGTCTAAACCTTTTCAGACGGCCTGTATTTTGATAAAAGCTCAAAGCCCTTTATTATATAAATGAAACTTTTAATAGAATTAAATTCTAATTTATATAAATAAACTAATTTTAAATTCCATAAAATAATTAAAATAAAGAAATTTTAGAATAAAATTGCTAAAATAAAAAATTAAGCCTTGTTTAATTCCGCTAAAACCTGTAACCTGTATCAAAAATAAACAAGAGAGTTCATCATGTCCCAACACCACCCTACCGACGATATTAAGATCAAAGAAGTCAAAGAGTTACTCCCTCCAATCGCCCATTTGTATGAGCTGCCTGTTACGCCTCAGGTCGCCAATTTGGTTTATAAAACACGTCATGAGATTTCGGATTTGGTTCACGGCCGCGACAACCGTTTGCTGGTCATCATCGGCCCATGCTCGATTCACGATACTAAGGCGGCGGTTGAATATGCGCAAAAATTGCTGCCCTTGCGCAAAAAATATGAGAAAGAGCTGCTGATTGTAATGCGCGTGTATTTTGAAAAACCGCGTACAACCGTTGGCTGGAAAGGTCTGATTAACGATCCGCACTTGGACGGTACGTTTGACATCAACTACGGTCTGCGCCAAGCGCGTCAGTTGTTGCTGACTTTGAACGAGATGGGCATGCCTGCTTCAACTGAATTCTTGGACATGATTACGCCGCAATACTACGCAGACCTGATTTCTTGGGGCGCGATTGGTGCGCGTACGACTGAAAGCCAGGTACACCGCGAATTGGCCAGCGGCCTCTCCTGCCCTGTCGGTTTTAAAAACGGTACGGACGGCAATCTGAAAATCTCCATCGACGCCATCGGCGCCGCCAATCATCCGCACCACTTCCTGTCTGTAACCAAAGCCGGTCATTCTGCGATTGTCCACACCAGCGGCAACCCTGACTGCCATGCGATTTTGCGTGGCGGTAAAGAGCCTAATTACAGCGCGGAACACGTTAAAGACGCGGTTGCGCAGCTTCAAAAAGCCGGCGTGAGCAGCAAACTGATGGTGGACTGCAGCCATGCCAACAGCCGTAAAGACTTCCGCAAACAAATGGATGTAGCGCGCGATGTTGCGGCGCAGCTGAAAGCCGGTGAAGAAAACATCATGGGCGTGATGGTGGAAAGTCACTTGGTTGAAGGCCGTCAAGACAAGCCTGAAGTTTACGGTCAAAGTATTACGGATGCCTGCATCGGTTGGGATACAACTGAAGAATTGCTGGCCCTGCTTGCCGAAGCGAAAGGTTACCAAGCGTAAGTGCGAAACCATTAAAAAGACCGGATATATTCCGGTCTTTTTTGTGCCGGTTATTTTAATTTCTTTTCTAATATTTATAATAAAAACAGTATGTTAAAAAAATCAGACCGTCTGAAACAATTAAAAAACAGTTTCAGACGGCCTACTCAATCCGTTTATGCCGCACCAACGCTATACGTTTCGCCCTTGCTGTCCGCTTGGCCGACAATGGCAGCAACGGCGGCGGCCAAGCCGTTGCGCGTTATGTATTTTTGCGGAATTTCTTGGGCATTTTGTGTCAAGGTATAGGCATTATCTTCGCCATCGGCAAGGCCGCATGGACGCAAGATGGTCCAATTCAAACCACTTTGTTTGAGATAGATTTCGGCTTCTGTTTTGGCACGGACGGCTTCGCCGAGTGCCTGTTTGAACGGCTCGCTCATCATGTCCCATTGTTCACCGCAACCCATGCTGGTAATCAGTACAAAGCGGGCTTGCGGATTGGCGGCTTTCGTAGCGGCAATGATGTTGATATTGCCCAGCGCATCGCTGCGGATACCCTCTTTGTTTTTACCGCCGACAAAACTGATCACGGTATCGGGACGATATTGTGCCAACGCTTTATCGAGCGCGTCGGCATCAAGCGCATCGGCGACGACGGTTTGAATATTGTGTTCGGCAAAAAAGCTGTCTTCAGGCGGCCTTCTCAATACGGCAACGATATCTGCTGAGTCAGTCAATGTGCGGATATAGGCGCGGCCGGATGGGCCGTTGGCTCCGAAGATGAGTTGCATATTTGGGGTTCCTTTGTATGGTAGATGTTTGTTGTTAGAGAATCCGCTCCTCTATGCAACAAGGAACGGATTATCAGGCCGTCTGAAACCGTTTAAGCGGCATCAAACAATTTGCGCATGGCTTCGATTTGGTGTTGTTTCAACTCGCCTGCTTCATCACGGCCGACAAAAATTTTAAACATAGCGCCGCCGTTGCGGTTGATAAAGTTGAGCGAGCAAGTGGCTTTACCCATGAACGGGCGTTCCAAAAGGTAGATGGTGGCGCAGTTTTCATAGTAGATGTGGCCGTGTACGCCACCGTCGGTTTCAGGATGGTCAAAGTTATAGAAACCGCGGCCGACTTTACCATTAGGCAGTTTGCCGCTGACTTCGACGATGGCATCGGGGGTGTGGGCGATGAAGGTAACGGATTCATCCCATGCGGAAACGGCTTGGAGGATTTCGACTATGCGGCTGCCTTCGGTTTGGCGCACATTCTCTTCCGGCAGACAGCGGATAACGTCTTCAAAACTGCATTGGTTTTGCGCGGCCAGCATTTCCAGCACTTGGCCGGGATTTTTTTCCAATGATTGACGCAACATGGTTTGTTGTTCGGCTGAAAGTTTTTGCATGGTTTGATCCTTTTCTTGAGTCGGAAGAGTGAGCATGAGTTTGCGGATAAGGGTGGGCGACCAATAACGGCCGCTGGTATTCAAACGGATCAGGCCGTCTGAATCGGGTTCTTTAAAAAGCTGCATTTCCTGCCATTGGGCAATCAGCTTTTGCGCTGCTTTGTTGCCGTCAAACAATAATGGATTCAGACGGCCTGTTTCAATATCGTGCTGAACTTTGCTGAGCAGTGCTTTATTTGGACTATGGCCGCTCATAAACGCGATGTTTTTCTCGTCTTTCGGCGTAGCGAGATAGCTCTCCAAATCGCCCTGCACCTGATAGCTGAAACCGCCGAAGTTACCGCCTGCGCCGGAGCCGAACGCCAAACAGGGAATATCGGATTTGATCAGGGTATTGTAGCGGTTGCGCTCGCCGCGGCCGGGATAGGCGAAGTGACTGTTGCTGACCTGTTCCCAGCCTTTTTCCAGCAGTGTTTCAACCGTGTAGGCATATTGGTCTGCCTGAATGTCGAAACCCGGCGGTGTCGGAAATGCGCCTTTTTCAATCATGCGGTTGATGGGCAGCATGGGATAAAGGTTGAACGCGTACGTATCCAAACCGGACAGCGGCAGCTCGGCGGCGCGGGCAATATCGTTTTGCCAAACGTCATCGGTTTGATTGGGCAGACCGAACATTAAATCGGCCACAATCACGGCATCGAGTTCGCATAGTTTTGCCAAATATTCAAACGCCTCGTCGCCGCTGTGTTTGCGGCCGAGACGGCGGCGGATGGCGGTATTGAAGGTTTGCACGCCGATGGAAATACGGTTGGCCCCTGCTTCGATGCAGGCCTTTGCTTTTTCCAAATCGAAATGGCTCATGCGCCCTTCGATGGTGAACTCGCAATCTTCGGCAAGCGGCAAATATTGGTAGCAGGCACGAATCAGGCGGACGAGGTCTTCCGTAAGCAACGCGGTCGGCGTACCGCCCCCGAAATAAACAGCTCGGATTTTGCCCTTACCTGTACGGACTTCGGATTCAGCGGCCATTTCTTCGATAATTTTGTCGGTGTACACGCTGCTTTGGCTGTCCTTCCACGCATTACGGTAGAAGCCGCAAAAAACGCAATGGTTGGCGCAAAATGGAATATGCAGATAAGCAAGCGCGTCCACATCCGTGGCATGGGGAAGCTTTTTCTTCCAAATGTTCTGCCACTGGGGACGCGGCATTGGAACACCGCCCCAAACGGGCATTAATGCCTGACGTTCGGGAAATGCCTTGGGCGCGGATTGTTTCGGAGTCCAAACAAGCTGCTGTACCATGATAATGATTAATAAAAGTTATTAACAGGATTTATATATTAAATAACCATCATCATTTTCTTGTCAATATTTTTACGTAATTAAAAATCAGTATTATATTTAAAATATTGTATTCTATAAATAATTAAATGTATTTCTATTTGATGGAAATCGGCATTTTATTTGTGAAATGTGCAAAATCTGCTTCTTCAAGTCGGGAACATCCTCCCATCTCGTTTCATTTTTGAACGATAAAATAAATTTTCTTTATCGTTTTTCAGACGGCCTGTTGGCGCTCAGCTTCTGAAATAAAACCCTGCCTCATCTTCGCAACGGCGTATCTGCCAACCATAAACCGATTCAAGCAAGTCTGGGTGCATCACTTCGCCCACCTTGCCTGATGCAACGACTTTTCCCTTATTCATCAAAATAATATGTTCTGAATAACGCGCGGCGAGGTTTAAATCGTGCAATACCATCATTGATGAAGCACGGTTTGAATGCCCGACCAAATACTGCATCAGGCGGTGTTGGTGGCGGATATCGAGATGGTTGCACGGTTCGTCTAAAAGCAAGACCGGCGCGTTTTGCAACAGGGCGCGGATGATGTTGGCGCGTTGTTGCTCGCCACCTGAAAGCTTGCCGATACGCTTATCCGCCAACACCGTCAAATCAAAATAATCGAGTAACTCGTCCGCCCACTCATGGTTCAGACGGCCTTTTTGTACGAATGACGCCAACGCAATGTATTCACGTACGGTCATCGGCATGTTGTAACGGCCATGCTGCCCGACCCATGCCACCCTGCCCGCACGGATTTGCGACGCAACGGCCTCACCGAAAAGCGTGACTCCCCCCTGCCCCGTTTGCCCGATTAAGGCCCGCAGCAAAGTAGATTTGCCTGCGCCATTCGGGCCGATAATGACAGTCATGCCCGAAGGTATATCCAGTTGATCGATTTCAAGCAGGGTTTTGTCTTGGACGCGGACGGAAAGATTACAGATTTGAAATAAGGTGTGCATGGCAAAAGATATGGGGCAATGAAGTTTCAGACGGCCTGTTTAGGCATCAACGGCTTTTCAAAGGCTTGATAAACAAATACATAAAAAACGGTCCGCCCAATAAGGCAATCACGATACCGACCGGCAGATCGACAGGGTATGTCAGCCAGCGCGCTGCGCCGTCCACCACCATCAAAAACACTGCGCCCAACCAAGCCGACAGAGCAATCAGTTTGCGGCGGCTGCCACCGACGGTTTGCGCCAGCACATTGGGGATCATCATGCCGAGAAAACCGATGATGCCCGAAAGCGATACCGCCGCCCCCGTCATCAATGCCGCGCCGATTACGGCTTGCACACGCAATGCCCCAACTGATACCCCCATACTGGCAGCCGTGTCTTCCCCCGTCATCAAAACGTCCAGCCGCCTGCCTGCGGACAACAAAATCAGAAAACCGGGCAACATGACCGCGATTGCCGCGACAGGCGATGAGAAACCGGCTTCGGCAAGGCTGCCCGACAGCCATGTGGTTGCGCTGCGCAATACCAAATCGTCAGACAAAAACAAAATCATGCTGACCACCGCGCCCGAAAACGCGCTCAATACAAACCCCAACACCAGCAATCCCAAAGTACCGCCGCCGAGCAGTTTGTGCACCGCCAAAATCAGCAGGCACACACCCAATGCACCGAGAAAAGCCGCCGCCGGCACACCCATCGCGCCGCCGCCCAAAGCCAATAACACAATCACGCCTAAGGCCGCCCCGCCCGACGTCCCGATCAAACTCGGATCGGCCAGCGGGTTTTCAAATAAAGCCTGCAATGCCGCACCCGAAGCGGACAAACCGGCTCCGACCAAAAGCGCGGTATAGATGCGCGGTAAACGGATTTGGCGGACGGTTTCATCCATCGCCAACGGCGACTCCCACGCACCAAAACCGATGCCGCAGCACAAATAAACGGCGGCGGCAGTAAGCAGCAGGCAGAGAGTAAGGGTATGCGGTTTCATGACATCATGCGGTTGAAGCGGATTGAGGGACGGTTTCAGACGGCATTTTTAAGACAGCCGTTTTACTTCCTCCTCAACAAGAAGGAACAAATCAAGGCCGTCTGAAAACAAAAATCAGACAGGTTTTTCAAAACAGGCGCGTTTATTTCGCCAAACCGTGCAAACGCTGAATCACTTGCGGCGTATCCAGCCCGTAACGGAACATATCGTTAGCCTTCCACAAATAAATCTTGCCGTTTTTCGCGGCAGGCGAGCCGGCGATTTCGGGGCGTGCGGCAAAGGTTTTGACGTTGCCTATCATGGCGGTGTTGTGGTCGGCAATAATGATGATGTCGGGTTTGGCCGCAATCCATGCCTCACGCGTCATCGGTTTGAGGCCGTCAATGGCGGCTGCGGCATTGATACCGCCGGCGCGGCGGATGATTTCGTCGGCAGCGGTATTCTTGCCCGATACGATGCGTCCGTCGTAGCTGAAGAGGTAGCGTTTGCCGCTGGAAGGCTGCTGTTTCATATCTGCCTGCCACTTACCGGCGAACTTGTCCGCCTGCGCGCTTTTGCCGATAAGCTGACCGATGTTGCGGATACTTTGCGGATAGGCGGCGATGCTGTCGTCGGGCGCAACATTGACGGCTTTAATGCCTGCTTTTTGCAGGTGGGCAAAAATATCGGCAGGCTGCGCCATCCATGAACCGATGGCGATGTCGGGTTTGGCGGCCACAATCGGCTCAACCGTCAGACGGCGATGAATGCCGATACTGGGCTTGTTTTTCAATGCAGGATTTTGAACGGTCTGATCGCGGCCAACGATTTCGTCCAATGCGCCGAGCGCGGCAACGATGTCTGCCGTATCGGGGGTCAACACGACGATGCGTTGCGCGTGTGCAGTGCCGGCCAACGAAATAAGCGCGGAAAGCAGGAGGAGTTTGAGTTTCATTGTTTTTCCTTGTTGTATGCTTTCGGACGGCCTGCTCGCTTTCTCAGGCCGTCTGAAAACGGTTGAATCACATTAGAACTTCAGTTGTACGGTTGCGGCGAAATTGCGGCCACTTTCAGTGTACAAGTCCATCACACCGGTACGGCTCATACCGGCAACGTCGGCGTGCTGCCAGTATTTTTTGTTGCCGACGTTGTAAATGTTTGCGCCGATTTCGAA
The DNA here is from genome assembly GCF_005221285.1 of Neisseria flavescens. Lineage (NCBI taxonomy): Bacteria > Pseudomonadati > Pseudomonadota > Betaproteobacteria > Neisseriales > Neisseriaceae > Neisseria > Neisseria flavescens. The sequence goes on along the minus strand of NZ_CP039886.1, from coordinate 2,082,043 downwards.
GTTTTTAAACGGCTTGTACCACGCGCCGACATCCCATACGCCGTAGCCCGGCGCTTGGAAAACGCTGTCGCTGCTGACGCGGCTGTGTTTTTTCGACCAGCGCAGCTTTGTACCCATACCCCATTTTTCCTGAGTGTAATCCAAACCCAAAACGCCGTTGAGCGGATAAGCGGAATCCAACGGTTTGCCGGCCTGCTGCTCACCGCGCATCCAAGCGATGCTGCCGGAGACTTGCCAGCCCGGCAGGAATTTGTAGGCGGCGGAAGCTTCGGCACCGTAGGTTTTAACACGATCAAGGTTTTGATATTGGTACTGGGTAATCGGGCGTCCGCCAATGGTGGAGGTACCGATTTCAGTGCGGTCGATGAAGTTGCGGTAACGGTTGTAGAACGCGGTAACTTGCGCACGGGTGCGTTCGTTTTTGAACTTCATCCCCAATTCAAAGCTGTTGGAGCGTTCAGATTTGAGGTTGGCATTGGGAATGACCGCATAGCCGTAGGTTGTATTGGCAAACGCCATGGTCGCGCTGTCAAACGGCGGCGTACGGAAGCCTTGTGAATAAGTAGCAAAACCGGTGAACTGCTCACCCATCGGCACACTCAGGCGCAGGCTGGGTGTAAGCGCGGAATCGTTGAAGCGGGTTGCCGTTCCGCCGGGATTGGCATTTAGATAGGCTTGGTCGGTCGACGTGTTCAGCTTGTCTTTTTCGTAACGTAAGGCCGGAGTTAGAACGATGCCATTGCCGAAGGTCAGGCTGTCTTGTGCGTAAACGCTGAACGTTTTGCGCTTGCTGTCGGGGAAGGTTTTATTCGGATAGGTGCTGCCTGCATAAACTTTGCTGACGGCGCCGGTCAGATTGTCCACTGTCAGGCTGTCGCGCAGACGGGCGGTCTCGGTGTGTTTGTATTCGGCTCCGGCAACAACGGTTTGTTTGACCGAGCTATCAAACTCCCACACGCTACGTCCGTTCAGCCCGCGTATGGTCTGATTGAAACCGTAGTCGGAATAACGGGTCGAGTTACCCAATTGGCGCGCGCCCATGCGCGTAATGCTCGCATCGACGGCATCGTCTTCCGTACGCAGTTTTTGCTGATAGGCAGTCAGGTTGGCTTCTTTCAGACGGCCTTCGCCAGTGTAGCGGTAGCCTGCTTCGATACGTTGACGGCGGATACGGTCGCGGGCATTGCTCTCGGATGTTGCGATGGTTACCGGCCCGCGCGATTGCGAACCCAAGCCGTTTGCCAATACGGTATCGTTGGCGTGGTAATACTGTTCGTACAAAGTTTCCAAGCGGTGGCGTTCGTTGCCAATATTGCCTTTCGCCAAGATATTGTAGGCATTGTTTTTCTGCGGGTTGGTGGCAGTACGCGCAGTCGAGTAGCTTTTGTCGCCGCCCATGTTTTCCGTTTCGTGTCCTTGACGACGCGTCAGCATCAGCAGGCCTTCGGCGTTTTCATGGAAACCTGCCACAGTCGCCGTCATGCCATGGCTGCGGTCGCGGCTGCGGTAGCCGTGTTTCAAACCGAAATGCCCGCGTTTGCCCGCATCGACAAAATCGCTCGGTGAGAGCGTCACCATGTTCACCACGCCGCCAAGCGCATCGCTGCCGTACAGCGCGGAATAAGGGCCTTTGACAATATCAACCTGCTTGAGCGTGTCGCTTTCGACCATATCGCGTCCCGAAATCGCGCCATTGGAGCCGCCGCCTGCATAAGATTCGGGAATGCGCACGCCGTCCACCATCATCAGAATGCGGTTGCCGTCTATGCCTCGGATATTGATACCGGCATGACCGCGGCGATTGTTGTCTGACGGCACGCTGACGCCGGATTCATACATCACGATATCGTCCAAATTCTGCGCCGATGCTTGATTCAAGGTTTTGCGTCCGATAACCGACACATTCGGCGCGGCTTTATCCAAGGTTTGCGCATTGCGGTCGGCCGTGACCACCACAGGCTCTATTTCTGCCTGAGCCACCGGCATCTGAGCCGCATATAACTGTCCGGAAAAAACCGCCCCTACTACACAGGCAATCGCTTTCTTTTTCATTATACAACCTTATCATTTGAATAATAATGGTTTGCATTTATAAAACAAACAGACGGTTTTTGCAAGTTTAAGATATGAACAAAAGGCCGTCTGAAAACCCGATAATTCAGGTTTTCAGACGGCCTGTCCTACTTCTGCTATTCAATTAAAACGTATGTTTAACCGTTGCAGTCACACTACGCGGCGTGCCGTAAACGTGAATATCCGGCATGGTGCGATAGCGTTTGTTAAACACGTTTTCAAAGTCCAAACTGATGCGGGTGGATTTGCCGATTTTGTAATGCGCGGTCAAATCCAGCGTAGCGTATGGGCGTTGGGTCAATGCAGCAGCGGCAGCCGGGTTGATGTCTGCGGGATATTCGTCCAGCGTGTGGCTGCGGCTTTGCCAGTTGACGTTTGCGCCCAGGTTCAAACGGTCGGTTACGTCATATGCGGTAAAGAGCTTGAACAAATGAACCGGATAAGACGGATGCAGTTGAACCCCTTCGCTGTTTTTGATTTTGGAACGTGCATAAGACGCATTCAGCAGCCATTTGTCGCTCAGGCGGCCGCCGACAGAGAGTTCCACGCCTTTTGTCGTGGTGTTGTTGGCTGCACGGTAGTATTTTTTCTTACTATTCGCGAATTTGCCTGCAACCACGCCCAAATGGTCGCGTTTGTTCATAAAGGCGGATGCAGAAGCGTTCAAACGGCCTTCAAACCAAGAGGCTTTTAAGCCGAGTTCATATGTTTTGCCACGTTGCGGTTCGAGCGGTTTGCCGTTTTGATCCAAATAGCGTCCTTGCGGGCGGAATATGGTGGTATAGGAGGTGTAGGCTGTCAGATTGTCGTTTAAATCATAACTTGCGCCCAAATAGGGGATAAATACCTTGTTTTTATACTTGTTGTAGACAAAGTCGTTGAGATCATCGTAATCGTAGCGGTATTGCCGGTATCGCCAATCGACAAATCGTCCGCCGCCTATCAATGCCAGCCTGTCGGTCAGTTTAAAACGGGTCGAACCGTAAACAGAGAGGTTTTTCATATGGGCAAAGCCGTCACCAAGATAGGGCATGGCCGGTTTTGTGAAATTTCCGTCAAAAAGGCGCAAATCAGGGACAATCTCATCTTCATTTTCTTTGTAATATGAAGGAGTTTCCTTATTGTACTGATAGCTGATGCCGGCATTGAATTCATGTTTGCGTCCCAAAAGCGGGTAATCGCCGTCCAAACTCAGAGAAAAATCTTGGTCGGTGTACTTGGCTTGATTGCGCTCGGCAAAGAATTCAGCGGAATAGTCTGAATCAATGAAAAAAGGACCGGCTATACCGGAAACTGCATCACTTTTTCCATAAGTATGGCTGTAGTTGCCGTTCAGAGCCCAACCGTTTTCAAACTCATGATTGATAGAGGTAAAGATTTCCGCACTGGTGTCTTTACCGTAAGCCCATTTTGCCGAGGCATTGCTGCGCGGAGAGGCTGCAAATGGTTTGAAAGGTTGATTTTTTCTAGGGTTTCCTGCCACGGTCAGATAGCTGAAAGGCGAGCTGCCGGTATTGCGGAAACGGTGTATTTCCGTACCGATATTCCACTGAGTCTGAGGGGCAATGTCGTAGGAGAGAATGCCGTAGAACGTATGATTGTGGCGCGAAGTGTTCGGCAGGTAATCGCCGCCGTGGTCGCTGACCAAAATAGTGCGGCCGCGCAAGGTATTGTCTGCATTTAAAGGCTGATTGGCATCAAGGACGAAGCGGTAGTGCTTCCACGAACCGACTCCGGCTTCGACGCTGACGGCAGGTTTGGCAGTCGGTTTTTTGCGCTCCAAAGCAACCGTGCCGCCCGGCTCGCCCATACCGCCGTTGGACAAACCGCTTGCGCCGCGCACGACGACGACTTGGTCATACAACGTGCTGTCCAGATTGTTGGTACTGCGGCGGATGGCTTTACCCTCGTAAAGGAATTTGGGTGCGCCATCTACGGAAATGCTGTCAATCGCCTGACTGCGCGAAATAAACTGGCTGTGGCCGGATACGTTGTTGCCCATTTTGCTGTGGAACACGCCCGGTGTTTGTTTCAATACGTCCTGCAGACTGTCCAAGCCTTGGTCTTCGATTTGTTTTGCCGTTACGACAGACAGGGATTGCGGTGTTTCACGCTGGGTCAGCTTGATGCCTGTGGCGGCGGATGAGGCGGGGATGGTGTAGTTGGAAGTAGTCTGTTTACCGACACCTTGGACGGTAACTGTCGGTAAATCGACACGCTCTTGCGGCTGGGTATTTTCTACTTCGGTTGCGAAAGAATACGCCGAACACAGCGCCAGACTGACGGCAAAGCTTAATTTGCCATAGGGAAATACAGGTAGTGACATAGCCTCTCCAATTAGCTTATCTTTCAATTTGGTGGCAGATTCTATCAAAAAGATGTAGCCCGATGAAACTATGTTCCAATCGCTATTTTCTAAGTCATTTGTTTCATTAAAAATATTTCTTTAAGACTAATTATAATTAACTAAAAAGGCCGTCTGAAAACCTGTATCATCAGGTTTTCAGACGGCCTTAATCTTTTTTTACAAGGCAATCAGTCTGCCAATTTTCGTGCCAATTCTGCCAAACGTTTACCTTGCGCAAAGGCAATATCGTTTTCTTCGGCAGTCAATGCCGGCTTGCTGTCGTGGCCGGAAACATGGCTTGCGCCGTAAGGCGTGCCGCCGCTTTGGGTATTGCTGAGCGCGGACTCGGTATATGGAATGCCGCTGATGACCATGCCGTGGTGCAACAGGGGCAGCATCATGGTCAGCAGGGTGCTTTCTTGGCCGCCGTGCAGCGAAGATGTGCTGGTGAATACGGTGGCAGGTTTGCCGACAAGTTCTGCGCCGAGCCAAAGGGGAATGGTGCCGTCGATAAAGTATTTCATCGCGGCGGCCATATTGCCGAAACGTGTCGGGCTGCCGAGCGCGAGGCCGGCGCAATTTTTGAGATCGTCGGCAGTCGCGTATGGCGCGCCTTCATCGGGAATGGCTTTTTCAACGACTTCGCAAACAGTGGAAACTTTGGGAACGGTACGCAACACGGCTTCGCATCCGTCCACGCTTTCGATACCGCGTGCGATTTGGCGGGCAAGGTTGCGCGTGCTGCCGTTTTGGGAATAAAAGAGGACGAGAATTTTCAGGGGATTTGGGTTCATTTGGGATTTCCGTTACAATGCTGTCAGGTTTCAGACGGCCTTTTAAATACTCGGGCCGTCTAAAAAGAAAAAATTTCAATTTAAAAGTGGGAGCAGGTTATGCCGTTTTCGCAATGGTGGCAAGGTTTTTTAAAGAGTAAAGGTGTGACGTTCGCTTGGTTTGTCGTGCGCCGTTTTAATGAGGAGCGTGTGCCGCAGGTGGCGGCAAGCATGACGTTTACGACACTTTTGGCTTTGGTGCCCGTGTTGACGGTGATGGTTGCCATCGCGTCGGCCTTCCCTGTTTTCGATCAATGGTCGGGGGAATTTATCTCTTTTATCAACCGCACCATCGTTCCGCAGGGCGCGGACATGGTGTTTGACTACATCAATGCGTTCCGCGATAAGGCTACCAATCTGACGGCGATCGGCAGTGTGATGTTGGTCGTCACCTCGCTGATGCTGATTCGGACGATAGACAATGCGTTCAACCGGATTTGGCGCGTCAATTCGCAACGGCCCTGGATGATGCAGTTTTTGGTGTATTGGGCGTTGCTGACGTTTGGACCTTTGTCTTTGGGCGTGGGCTTGTCGGTCGTGATCGGTCAGGTGCAAGTAGTGGGCGGCTCGGAATGGCTGAGGGGCATAACCACGGTTTCATTTATTACGGTACTGCTGTGGGGTTTATACCGCTTTGTACCCAACCGTTTCGTACCTGCCAACCATGCTTTGGTCGGCGCGGCCGTAACGGCGTTTTGCTTGGAAACGGCACGCTTTTTGTTCGCTTGGTACATGGGCAACTTTGACGGCTACAAATCGATTTACGGCGCATTTGCCGCTGTACCGTTTTTCCTGTTGTGGCTCAACCTGTTGTGGACGCTGGTATTGGGCGGCGCGGTTTTGACCTCGTCCCTGTCCTACTGGCGCGGCGAAGCGTTCCGCCGTAGTCTGGATGCGCGCGGCCGCTTTGATGATGTATTGAAAATCCTGCTGCTGCTCGATTCTGCCCAACAAAACGGTAAGGCATTGCCGGTGCAGGAGTTCAGACGGCATATCAATATGGGCTACGATGAATTGGGCGAACTTTTGGAAAAACTGGCACGACACGGCTATGTCTATTTTGGCCGTCAGGGCTGGGTCTTGAAAATGGGAGCGGAGTCCATCGACTTGGCGGAACTGTTCAAACTCTTTGTCTACCGTCCGCAAACGCTTAATAAAGACAAGGTCAATCAAACGGTTGACCACATCATGCAGCCCTGCTTGGAAACCTTAAACATGACGCTGGCCGAGTTCGGTGCCCATACGAAAAAACAATCCTCTTAAACCTGACGCCGTCTGAAAGCAAAAATATCAAGTTTCAGACGGCCTTTGCTATAATCGGCACACTACTGAATACTACATTCAACCTACAAGGATAAATAGATGAAAACACCAGCCCTACTCTTGCTGCTCGGTCTGATTCCATCTGCCGCCTTTGCCGCCCACGGCGTAGGCCTTGGCCAACCACCCAAATATCCGGCCAACTTCACTGCCTTCGAATACGTCAATCCCAACGCTCCCAAAGGCGGCACATTTACCACACCTTTCCTTGGTGCTTTTGACACGCTCAACCCCTTTACCCTCAAAGGCAACCACGAATACGGCATCAGCATGCTGACGCTCGATACCCTGACCGAGCAAAGCATGGACGAACCTTACGCAGTTTACGGCCTGATTGCCGAAGACATCGCCCTGGCTCCGGACGGCCTTTCCGTTACCTTCAAAATCAACCCCAAAGCCAAGTTCCACAATGGCGACCCCGTTTTAGCCAAAGACGTTGCCGCTTCATTTAACATCCTAACCAAAGACAAAGCCGCCGCCCCCATGTACCACTTCTACTGGAGCGACGTGGCCAAAGTGGAAACGCCCAACGACCGCACCGTCGTATTCCGCTTCAAGCAGCGCAACTCAGAATTGCACATGATTCTCGGCAGCCTGCCCGTCTTCTCGCATAAAAGCTATCCCAAAGGTCTAGCCGCCGCACCCAACAGCCTGCCGATCGGCTCCGGCCCCTACCGTTTTGCCAAAGCCGAAAACGGCCGCATCAGCGAGTTTGTCCGCGACAAAAACTACTGGGCGCAAAATCTGCCCGTGCGCAAAGGTCGCTACAACTACGACCACATCCGCATCAAATACGTCAAAGACGAAGTTGTCCGCATCGAAGGACTGAAAGGCGGCCAATATGACTTCGTACAAGAAAACGTCGCCCGCAACTGGGCGCGCCTACTCCGACGAAGTCCTCAAAAAACGCAATCTGTCCAAACACGAATGGGTACAAAACAGCACAGCCGGCATGCAAGGCTTCGTCATCAATATGCGCCACAAGCCCTTGGACAATATTTACGTCCGCCGCGCCTTGATTGAAAGCTTCGACTACGAAAGCGTCAACAGCCGCATCTTCTACGGTGCATACCGCCGCACCGACAGCTTCTTTACCAACAGCACCATGGCCGCAACCGGCAAGCCTGACAGCGCGGAAACCGCATTGCTCAAATCATTGGGCGCCAAGCTGCCCGACGGCGTATTGGATCAAGACGTCCCTATGCCGCCGGTTACCGACCCCAAACTGGGCGTGCGCCCAAACCTGCTCAAAGCACGCGCCCTGCTTGAAAAAGGCGGCTATCAATACAAAAACGGCAAAGCAGTCGACAAACAAGGCAAACCGCTGACCTTTGAATTCCTCGCCCCAAGCAAAAACTACGAACGCATTACCGCCAAATGGCAGCGCGACCTCGCCAAAATCGGCATCACCATGAACGTGCGCACCGCCGACTCCGCCGTGTACCAAAAACGCATGAACGACTTCGATTTTGACGTGACCACAGGCTACTACGGCAACAGCGAAAGCCCCGGCAACGAGCAATACGACTACTTCAGCTGCGCCGCCGCCAAAACCGAAGGCAGCCGCAACCTATCCGGCGTCTGTCATCCCGCGGTTGAAAAACTGCTGACCCATTTCAACAGCTTTACCAACCGCCAAGAGCTGCAAACCACCTCGCGCGCGCTCGACCGACTGATCCGCCACCAATACACCATCGTTCCAAACTGGTTCGCCGACCGCTACCGCGTCGTGTACCGTAACGATGTCGGCATTCCGTCCAAGCTGCCGAAATACTACGACCCCATCACCTTCGCCATGACCGCAGGCTGGAAGAAAAAGTAGTCGCATTTCGACAACACGTCCAAACGACTGACAAGCCCTTGGCGTGTAGTCCTAAGCATAGGATCATAAAACCTAGTTGTTTGTTTAAAAACAATCAATCGGCCGATTCCAAACAAACATAAAAGAAAAAATAACTTAAAGCCAAATCAAAGGCCGTCTGAAACATCCGTCAGCAAAATCATCTGCAACGGAACATTTCAGACGGCCTTTTCGTCTCTTTTCAATCCATTTTCGCAACCGAAGCAAAATATCGAAAATGAACAAAAAAATTGCAAAACAATGCCCTCAAATTTTACAAAACCGTGTAAACTGCAAGGTAAGGGTTTGAATTATAAGGTTAATCTTAATAAAAACTACAATCATCCAAATTTAACCCAAATCAAGCATTCATATAACAGACAATAAGGAACAATAATATGGAAATCAAGCGTCTCTCTACCATTCTCAAACTGATTGCCAACCCCGAACGCATGGCCATCCTTTTTCTACTACTTGACGGCGACCGCAGCATTACCGAACTGGCACAGGCGCTCGACTCCTCCCCGACCGGCATCGCCAACCACCTCTCACGCCTGCGCACCGAAGGCATCATTGATTTCACGCGCTACCACCGCATCATCGAATACCGCCTCATCTCCGAAGAAGCCACCACCATCCTCAATACCCTGCGCACACTCAAAGACCAAGCAGAATAAACAAATTATTCCACATCACAACATCAAGGCCGTCTGAAACATCAGCTTTCAGACGGCCTGCCCCTTTCAGCCCATATCGAAAAATAAACCAATCCGCTATACAATACCGCCCATTCCCACAGGTGCAATCCACCGCCTTCCCACCCAACAACACACACGGAAACATCATGAAAATCGCCACTTGGAACGTCAATTCCCTCAACGTCCGCCTACCCCAAGTACAAAACTGGCTGGCCGACCACCAAGCCGACATACTCGCCTTACAAGAACTCAAACTCGACCAAGACAAATTTCCGGCCGCCGCCCTGCAAATGATGGGCTGGCACTGCGTCTGGAGCGGCCAAAAAACCTACAACGGCGTCGCCATCATCAGCCGCCACGAACCGCAAGACGTACATTGCGGCCTTCCCGCCCTCCCCGACGACCCGCAACGCCGCGTCATCGCCGCCACCATCAACGGCGTGCGCGTCATCAACGTCTATTGCGTCAACGGCGAAGCACTGGACAGCCCAAAATTCCAATACAAAGAACAATGGTTTGCCGCCCTGACCGAGTTCGTCCGCACCGAAATGGCCGTCCACCCCAAACTCGTCCTGCTCGGCGACTTCAACATCGCCCCGGCCGATGCCGACTGCTACGACCCCGAAAAATGGCACGAAAAAATCCATTGCTCCTCCATCGAAAGACAATGGTTTAAAACCCTGCTCGACCTCGGCCTGACCGACAGCCTGCGCAAAGTCCACCCCGAAGGCGCGTTCTACACATGGTTCGACTACCGCGGCGCCATGTTCCAACGCAAACTCGGCCTACGCATCGACCACATCCTCACCAGCCCCGAACTCGCCGCCACCCTTACCGACGTCACCGTCGACTTAGAAACCCGCGCCCAAGAGCGCCCCAGCGACCATGCGCCGGTAATCGCTGAGTTTGACTGCTAACACTTTGAATTAAGAAAAAATAAGGCCGTCTGAAAACTGGATTTCAGACGGCCTTTATTCTAAAAGTTTTCAGACCACGTTTGAAATTGTCTGAAAGTTTGAAACAATGGTTTGAACACCAAAAAAGCGTGCGTGCGTACCGCACACACCCTACACCTCGGTTTTAAAATTTGTGGCGCCCGTAGGTAGTATATGGAGCAGCCACGCACGCGGTTGGTGGGAATACAGGCTACGGCTTGCTACGCTCGCTTACCAGCTAATTCCAGTTTGTCTTAATTCCAAATATTTTTCATAAGTCTTAATAAAGATTGTATCAATAAAAATTAATATCAAAAAACGAATATAATAATTATCAAAATTATAAGCTTCGCTATTTAAATTATTTAATGTAGGTAAATTTTTTTGATATGATAATGTATTATGAGCGCACCTATTACGATGTTTATATAATCTAAGATAAATTTCAGAGATCGCATACTTTTTTAATGAGTCACTACTAATGTTTTTTAATTTGTCATCACCAATGTTATCTTTATTTGTAAATAATTGACTATTGGAAGGTAAAAACAGTGATTCACTTGTAATCTCATTTCCTTGAAACATCTTAATATATTTTTCAAATATTGAGTTGATGTTTGAATGACCAAGAAATTTATCTAATGCTATTTTATTATTTTCTATGTGATTAGTTTTATCGTCAGGAAATATAATTTTTTTAAATTCTATATTTTCTGAAGGTTTGAGCAATGTTATTTGCTTAGTTAAATCGCCATATACTTTTGATTTATCTTTCAAATCAGAACATTCTCCATACTTACCCTTGTTCAAAAAGTCATATCTAAACTCATAATTATAGGTAGCTAAAGTCCAAAGAATGCATTTCATTTTTTGCTCTTGAGAACCTGTCATTTCAATAAAAATTGAACGAAGAATATGTTCTTGCACTGGATATATTTCTATAGTATCACCCAAATTAGACAGAGAGGATATACCTTTTTTTAAAATATTGATAATGGGCTCAAGAATAAAATCATTATGGTTTACCATGATTTAGCCCCATTCCATTATAGAGTTCAATAGATTCTTTTATTCTTTCACAGATATATATGCTATCATTTGGTGTGTTTTTGGACCTTTTGTGGAGTTTCTCTGCTAATTTTGAGCATTTTTCAATCAATTCTCTGATTGTGTTTTTATCATTTAAGTAGGAAATATTGCCTTCAAATAGGCATTGATATAAAAAGCCAAAGAATAAAACATCAAAATGCACAATTTTATCAAATTTGTAAGGCGCATTAGGATTCTGATTTTTATTTTTATTTAATTCAATTTTTATCTTCTCAAGAATTTCTATATAACAAGGTGTGCCATCTGTTTCTTCAAAAATACTATAGTTTGAACCGGTATCATAGAAAGGTTGGCTGTAATCAAAATCTCTAACAATTTCCCCTCTTTTGCCGAATAAATCGACTGGTATTCGATTACTTAATGACTCAACAATATTAGCAAAATCTTCTGTTCTTTCAGCTGTTTGAATAGAGTCTTTATTCATTCTGTATTGAAGAATGTAGCCTAATATTCTAATAAGTTTATTACTGCCTCTGCTAACTTTGAAATATTCTTCAAATTTTGGTGAAATAATATTTTTTAATTCAGGTGTAATTAATTTGTAAGCTTCTAACTTTTCATCAGCAGTCAATAATTCTGCTTGCGTGTTTATTGAGTAAAATGTTTGTGCGAAATATTGCTCTTGTTCAATTTTGGTGCCAGACTGAGGAGAAATAAAAGTAAATCCTAAAAATTTATCTTTAAAAAAATTATTTTTATCTATATTTGATATTCCGATTCCTTCAAAGAAATCATAGTCAGTAAACCCGTCTGGATCATCAAAATTTGTTGTAGTTGTATTACCATCACTTTGTGAGCAATATTTCCATTTGTTATTTAAATTTTTACGTGTGGGGTATTTATTGCGATATGCCAACAAAAGACTGGTTAACCTCTGTTGCCCATCTATAATCAGGTTTTCTTGGTTTGATCTGATAACTATAACCGGTGGGATAAATTGTTTATTATGTAGAGATTTAATTAATCGTTTTATTTTATAATCTTTCCATGTGAATGAACGCTGAATTTTTGGTAATTTAATGTTGCCTGTTTCAAGTAAATGAATCCAGTGGTCTAAAGAGTATTCTCCATAAAAAACGTTTGTTTCCATATGATTGTCCTTTATATATAGAAAAATTCACTCCGCCCCAAAAAGCAGATTTTCCTTAATCCCCCGAATTCTATCACGAATTACCGCCGCTTCTTCAAACTGCAAATCCCTAGCCGCCTGCTGCATGGCTTTTTCCAGTTTGGCGATTTCTTTAATTGCGTCTTCTTCGTTGTGGATTTCGCCGACTTTAACCTTGTTTTTGCCTTTCAGACGACCTTTGCCGCCGTCTTCTTCGTGGTACACGCCGTCGATGATGTCTTTAACCTGTTTTTTAATCTGCTGCGGCACGATGCCGTGTTCTTCGTTGAATTTCATCTGTTTTTCGCGGCGGCGTTCGGTTTCGTCGATGGCGGCTTTCATGGAGTCGGTGATTTTGTCGGCGTACAGGATGGCGACGCCGTTCACGTTGCGTGCGGCGCGGCCTATGGTTTGAATCAGGCTGCGGTGGGAGCGCAGGAAGCCTTCTTTGTCGGCGTCGAGGATTGCGACGAGGGAGACTTCGGGGATGTCGAGGCCTTCGCGCAAGAGGTTGATGCCGACGAGTACGTCAAACAGTCCGAGCCGCAAATCTCTAATAATTTCAACGCGCTCTACAGTATCAATGTCACTGTGCAGGTAGCGCACTTTGATGCCGAGTTCGCTGTAATAGTCGGTGAGTTGCTCTGCCATGCGTTTGGTAAGGGTGGTAACGAGGACGCGTTCGCCTTTTTGGATACGGTCGTTGATTTCGCTCATTAAGTCGTCGACTTGTGTGGCGACGGGGCGGATGATGATTTGGGGATCAACCAGCCCTGTGGGACGGACGACTTGTTCGACCACTTGTCCGGCGTGTTCTTCTTCGTATTTGGCTGGAGTGGCGGAAACGAAGACAGTTTGCGGCATGACTTTTTCAAATTCGTGGAATTTGAGCGGGCGGTTGTCGCGGGCGGAAGGGAGGCGGAAGCCGTAGTCCACGAGGTTTTGCTTGCGCGATGCGTCGCCTTTGTACATGCCGCCGATTTGGGTAACGGTAACGTGGCTTTCGTCGATGAACATGATGGCGTTGTCGGGCAGGTAGTCCATCAGCGTGGGCGGCGGTTCGCCTTCTTTTTTGCCGGAGAAGTGGCGGGAGTAGTTTTCGATGCCTTTGCAGAAGCCCATTTCGTAGAGCATTTCGAGGTCGAAGCGGGTGCGCTGTTCGATGCGCTGTTGTTCGACGGGGCGTTGTTCGCGGGCGAAAAATTCGATGCGTTCGCGCAGTTCTTCTTTGATGGACTCGCAGGCGCACAAGACGGTATCGCGCGGGGTAACGTAGTGGCTGGACGGGAAGACGGTGTAGCGGCCGACGCGCTGGTACAGGCTGCCTGAAAGCGGGTCGAACATATCGAGGCGGTCGATTTCGTCGTCAAATAGGCTGATGCGCAAGGCGTTTTCGGAGCTTTCGGCGGGGTACACGTCAATCACGTCGCCGCGCACGCGGAAGCTGCCGCGTTTGAAGTCCAAATCGCCGCGTTCGTATTGCATGGAAACGAGCGTGGCGATGATGTCGCGCTGCTCAATAGTGTCGCCTTCTTTTACGGACAACACCATTTGTTGATACTCGGTCGGGTCGCCGATACCGTAAATGGCGGACACGGTGGCAACGATAATTACGTCGTCGCGCGTCATCAGGTTTTTGGTGGCGGAAAGGCGCATCTGCTCGATGTGTTCGTTGATCGCGCTGTCTTTTTCGATGAACAGGTCGCGGCTGGGCACATAGGCTTCGGGCTGGTAATAGTCGTAGTAGGAGACGAAATATTCCACCGCGTTTTCGGGGAAAAACTCGCGCATTTCGGCATAAAGCTGGGCGGCAAGGGTTTTGTTGTGCGCCATGATGATGGCGGGTCGGCCGCTTTGGGCGATGACGTTCGCCATGGTGTAGGTTTTGCCCGAACCGGTTACGCCGAGCAGGGTTTGGTAGGCAAGGCCGTCTGAAAGCCCTTCGAGCAGGCCGGCAATGGCGGTAGGCTGGTCGCCGGCGGGGGGGAAGGGTTGGTGGAGTTTGAAGGGGGAATCGGGGTATTGGATGACTTCCATAAGACGGCCTGTTTTATGTTCAGGTAAAGAGAAGATTATAACAAAGGGCCGTCTGAAAATTGATAGTGTACCAATCTGATAAGACTAAATATTTCATCTCCTTCCTTAGCTAACTGAGGTTGGTTGTGTTAGCCGGAACAATACTTGGATGTTGGACTGGGTTAGCTGGAGCGAATAATCCATCTTCATTCACCAAAGGACGTACACCGTACGTCCTTTTCTTGTGCCCTTTTTTCTTTTATCCCTTCAGACGACCACCCTATGCGCCAAATGGTTTACACTCCGCATCATTGCCCCTAAATATCTCCTCGCCGTCCGTACAGCTTCCCTTCCCCTTCATCTTCCCGCACACCACCGCCGTCAGCGACTCGTTCAAGCGTAATACCCTCGGCTCCGCCTCCCTGTCCAACGCCACCGCCTTCAGGGTAAACTTCCCTTCCAGTATCCCCTTAGCCTGACCGTTCATCCGAATGCAGAAACCACCCGCCTCCTTCACCGGCAGCTCCGGCCACTTCGTCGACGTCAGCTTAAAGCTGCCCTTTTTCGTATAGAACTGCTCCATAAAGCGCGCATTTTCCAGCAGGGCGGCATGCGCCGCACGCAGGTTGGCCGAGCGGACCGATTCCCGATAGGCCGTAAATGCCGCCGTCGCCAATATCGAAACCAACAGCATCACCACCAACAGCTGTATCAAGGAATACCCCCTCTGCACAGTTACCCCATTCCGTATTCCGTCAAATGCCTTTGAGTACATATCTTTATTCCCTTTATCTTTTATATCCCCATCCGACAGGAGACTATCCGTTTATCCCTTTTACCCAATGTAAAGCCCCGCTTTGCCCAAGCTCTCATTGCCGGCCCCATACAAAGCCGCCCGTCAACCCGAACCGGCAAGCGGTTCGGCCTCGGGGCGGCATACGGCAGTTAACCGTCAGACTTATTTTTTCACGGCAGGCTGTGCGGCCTTAGGCGCAGCAGAAGAAACCGTCGCCTCCGCCTTCAACTTGTTCAGCACCGCATCACCGATGCCCTTCACGTTTTTCAGCTCCTCCACCGATTTGAACGCACCGTTCTTCTGACGGTATTCCACAATCGATTTCGCCTTAGCCGGACCGATACCCGGCAAGGCCTCCAGTTCGACAGAAGACGCAGTATTGATGTTCACGGCAGCCAAAGAGAACGCCGCACAAACGGCGGCAAACGCACCAAATAAAAATTTCTTCATCAGATTTTTTCCCATAACATATTTGATTGAATCAGTCATGCTGTTTACAGAATGGTTTTATTCCACTCTGTAAACACTGTCACATACGCAGATAGGGCAACAGCTCATACCCACATAAATGCTTACAACATATTAACGCAAATATCGTTTGATTTCAAATATTCTAAACGGTTAACCGTAACTTCGGTACTTTTGTTTAAGAATAACAACAAGGTAATCATAATCTCCCTATCACCAAACCGACAGAAACGACAGGCATGTAAAAAGCCCCCGACATCAGTCGGGGGCTTCGGAATGGGTGTTTGGCGGTGACCTACTTTCACATGGAAGAACCACACTATCATCGGCGCTGAGTCGTTTCACGGTCCTGTTCGGGATGGGAAGGCGTGGGACCAACTCGCTATGGCCGCCAAACTTAAACTGTTACAAATCGGTAAAGCCTTAATCAATATATTCGGTGATGACTGAATCAGTCAGTAAGCTTTTATCTCTTGAAGTTCTTCAAATGATAGAGTCAAGCCTCACGAGCAATTAGTATGGGTTAGCTTCACGCGTTACCGCGCTTCCACACCCCACCTATCAACGTCCTGGTCTCGAACGACTCTTTAGCGTGGTTAAACCACAAGGGAAGTCTCATCTTCAGGCGAGTTTCGCGCTTAGATGCTTTCAGCGCTTATCTCTTCCGAACTTAGCTACCCGGCTATGCAACTGGCGTTACAACCGGTACACCAGAGGTTCGTCCACTCCGGTCCTCTCGTACTAGGAGCAGCCCCCGTCAAACTTCCAACGCCCACTGCAGATAGGGACCAAACTGTCTCACGACGTTTTAAACCCAGCTCACGTACCACTTTAAATGGCGAACAGCCATACCCTTGGGACCGACTACAGCCCCAGGATGTGATGAGCCGACATCGAGGTGCCAAACTCCGCCGTCGATATGAACTCTTGGGCGGAATCAGCCTGTTATCCCCGGAGTACCTTTTATCCGTTGAGCGATGGCCCTTCCATACAGAACCACCGGATCACTATGTCCTGCTTTCGCACCTGCTCGACTTGTCGGTCTCGCAGTTAAGCTACCTTTTGCCATTGCACTATCAGTCCGATTTCCGACCGGACCTAGGTAACCTTCGAACTCCTCCGTTACTCTTTGGGAGGAGACCGCCCCAGTCAAACTGCCTACCATGCACGGTCCCCGACCCGGATTACGGGTCTGGGTTAGAACCTCAAAGACACCAGGGTGGTATTTCAAGGACGGCTCCACAGAGACTGGCGTCTCTGCTTCTAAGCCTCCCACCTATCCTACACAAGTGACTTCAAAGTCCAATGCAAAGCTACAGTAAAGGTTCACGGGGTCTTTCCGTCTAGCAGCGGGTAGATTGCATCTTCACAACCACTTCAACTTCGCTGAGTCTCAGGAGGAGACAGTGTGGCCATCGTTACGCCATTCGTGCGGGTCGGAACTTACCCGACAAGGAATTTCGCTACCTTAGGACCGTTATAGTTACGGCCGCCGTTTACTGGGGCTTCGATCCGATGCTTGCACATCTTCAATTAACCTTCCAGCACCGGGCAGGCGTCACACCCTATACGTCCACTTTCGTGTTAGCAGAGTGCTGTGTTTTTAATAAACAGTCGCAGCCACCTATTCTCTGCGACCCTCCAGGGCTTACGGAGCAAGTCCTTAACCTTAGAGGGCATACCTTCTCCCGAAGTTACGGTATCAATTTGCCGAGTTCCTTCTCCTGAGTTCTCTCAAGCGCCTTAGAATTCTCATCCTGCCCACCTGTGTCGGTTTGCGGTACGGTTCAATTCAAACTGAAGCTTAGTGGCTTTTCCTGGAAGCGTGGTATCGGTTACTTCATGTCCGTAGACACTCGTCATCACTTCTCGGTGTTAAGAAGACCCGGATTTGCCTAAGTCTTCCACCTACCGGCTTAAACAAGCTATTCCAACAGCTTGCTAACCTAACCTTCTCCGTCCCCACATCGCATTTGAATCAAGTACAGGAATATTAACCTGTTTCCCATCGACTACGCATTTCTGCCTCGCCTTAGGGGCCGACTCACCCTACGCCGATGAACGTTGCGTAGGAAACCTTGGGCTTTCGGCGAGCGGGCTTTTCACCCGCTTTATCGCTACTCATGTCAACATTCGCACTTCTGATACCTCCAGCACACTTTACAATGCACCTTCATCGGCCTACAGAACGCTCCCCTACCATGCCAGTAAACTGGCATCCGCAGCTTCGGTTATAGATTTGAGCCCCGTTACATCTTCCGCGCAGGACGACTCGACCAGTGAGCTATTACGCTTTCTTTAAATGATGGCTGCTTCTAAGCCAACATCCTGGCTGTCTGGGCCTTCCCACTTCGTTTACCACTTAATCTATCATTTGGGACCTTAGCTGGCGGTCTGGGTTGTTTCCCTCTTGACAACGGACGTTAGCACCCGCTGTCTGTCTCCCGAGGAACCACTTGATGGTATTCTTAGTTTGCCATGGGTTGGTAAGTTGCAATAACCCCCTAGCCATAACAGTGCTTTACCCCCATCAGTGTCTTGCTCGAGGCACTACCTAAATAGTTTTCGGGGAGAACCAGCTATCTCCGAGTTTGTTTAGCCTTTCACCCCTATCCACAGCTCATCCCCGCATTTTGCAACATGCGTGGGTTCGGTCCTCCAGTACCTGTTACGGCACCTTCAACCTGGCCATGGATAGATCACTCGGTTTCGGGTCTACACCCAGCAACTGTTCGCCCTATTAAGACTCGGTTTCCCTACGCCTCCCCTATTCGGTTAAGCTCGCTACTGAATGTAAGTCGTTGACCCATTATACAAAAGGTACGCAGTCACACCACAAGGGTGCTCCCACTGTTTGTATGCATCAGGTTTCAGGTTCTATTTCACTCCCCTCCCGGGGTTCTTTTCGCCTTTCCCTCACGGTACTGGTTCACTATCGGTCGATGATGAGTATTTAGCCTTGGAGGATGGTCCCCCCATATTCAGACAGGATTTCACGTGTCCCGCCCTACTTTTCGTACGCTTAGTACCACTATTGAGATTTCGAATACGGGACTATCACCCACTATGGTCAAGCTTCCCAGCTTGTTCTTCTATCTCGACAGTTATCACGTACAGGCTCCTCCGCGTTCGCTCGCCACTACTTGCGGAATCTCGGTTGATTTCTTTTCCTCCGGGTACTTAGATGGTTCAGTTCTCCGGGTTCGCTTCGCTTATCCTATGTATTCAGATAAGGATACCTCCTAAGAGGTGGGTTTCCCCATTCGGACATCGTGGGATCATAGCTTTATTGCCGGCTCCTCCACGCTTTTCGCAGGCTTACACGTCCTTCGTCGCCTATCATCGCCAAGGCATCCACCTGATGCACTTATTCACTTGACTCTATCATTTCAAGAACCTCTTTGACTTCGTTTACCTACCCGTTGACTAGGGAAGCAAACTTGAAATTCCTACTTTGATAAAGCTTACTGCTTTGTTATGTCTTAATCCTGCCTTTTGTGTTTCAGGATTAAGTCGATACAATCATCACCCAAATACTGTGTTTGTTTTCTTTTCTCTTACGAGAGATTTTTTATCCTTTGCAAGGAACAAAAAATCAAAACAAACTCATTGTCTTTGTTTGTTGATTTCGGCTTTCCAATTTGTTAAAGATCGATGCGTCGA
Source organism: Neisseria flavescens (assembly GCF_005221285.1). Taxonomy (NCBI): domain Bacteria; kingdom Pseudomonadati; phylum Pseudomonadota; class Betaproteobacteria; order Neisseriales; family Neisseriaceae; genus Neisseria; species Neisseria flavescens. The sequence continues at coordinate 2,062,836 of NZ_CP039886.1, read as the reverse complement.
TATTTCACTTCGCAAATCAAAATAAGCTGCTAAGTATAGCAGGCTTCCTTTGATTTGTAAAGTTCTTGGTGGAGGCAAACGGGATCGAACCGATGACCCCCTGCTTGCAAAGCAGGTGCTCTACCAACTGAGCTATGCCCCCGTTCTTGGTGGGTCTGGGAGGACTTGAACCTCCGACCCCACGCTTATCAAGCGTGTGCTCTAACCAGCTGAGCTACAAACCCGGATTCTCTTCTTAAGCGAATCTTGTCTTCACTCAAGCTTTTCTCTTCCGCATCTTTTACAGTTTACCGATAAGTGTGAATGCATCAGACCTCTTCTTTCTCTAGAAAGGAGGTGATCCAGCCGCAGGTTCCCCTACGGCTACCTTGTTACGACTTCACCCCAGTCATGAAGCATACCGTGGTAAGCGGACTCCTTGCGGTTACCCTACCTACTTCTGGTATCCCCCACTCCCATGGTGTGACGGGCGGTGTGTACAAGACCCGGGAACGTATTCACCGCAGTATGCTGACCTGCGATTACTAGCGATTCCGACTTCATGCACTCGAGTTGCAGAGTGCAATCCGGACTACGATCGGTTTTGTGAGATTGGCTCCACCTCGCGGCTTGGCTACCCTCTGTACCGACCATTGTATGACGTGTGAAGCCCTGGTCATAAGGGCCATGAGGACTTGACGTCATCCCCACCTTCCTCCGGCTTGTCACCGGCAGTCTCATTAGAGTGCCCAACTAAATGATGGCAACTAATGACAAGGGTTGCGCTCGTTGCGGGACTTAACCCAACATCTCACGACACGAGCTGACGACAGCCATGCAGCACCTGTGTTACGGCTCCCGAAGGCACTCCTCCGTCTCTGGAGGATTCCGTACATGTCAAGACCAGGTAAGGTTCTTCGCGTTGCATCGAATTAATCCACATCATCCACCGCTTGTGCGGGTCCCCGTCAATTCCTTTGAGTTTTAATCTTGCGACCGTACTCCCCAGGCGGTCAATTTCACGCGTTAGCTACGCTACTAAGCAATCAAGTTGCCCAACAGCTAATTGACATCGTTTAGGGCGTGGACTACCAGGGTATCTAATCCTGTTTGCTACCCACGCTTTCGAGCATGAACGTCAGTGTTATCCCAGGAGGCTGCCTTCGCCATCGGTATTCCTCCACATCTCTACGCATTTCACTGCTACACGTGGAATTCTACCTCCCTCTGACACACTCTAGTTACCCAGTTCAGAACGCAGTTCCCGGGTTGAGCCCGGGGATTTCACATCCTGCTTAAGTAACCGTCTGCGCTCGCTTTACGCCCAGTAATTCCGATTAACGCTCGCACCCTACGTATTACCGCGGCTGCTGGCACGTAGTTAGCCGGTGCTTATTCTTCAGGTACCGTCATCAGCTGTCGATATTAGCAACAGCCTTTTCTTCCCTGACAAAAGTCCTTTACAACCCGAAGGCCTTCTTCAGACACGCGGCATGGCTGGATCAGGCTTGCGCCCATTGTCCAAAATTCCCCACTGCTGCCTCCCGTAGGAGTCTGGGCCGTGTCTCAGTCCCAGTGTGGCGGATCATCCTCTCAGACCCGCTACTGATCGTCGCCTTGGTAGGCCTTTACCCCACCAACTAACTAATCAGATATCGGCCGCTCGAATAACGCAAGGCCCGAAGGTCCCCTGCTTTCCTCCTCAGAGAATATGCGGTATTAGCTAATCTTTCGATTAGTTATCCCCCATTACTCGGTACGTTCCGATATATTACTCACCCGTTCGCCACTCGCCACCCAAGAAGCAAGCTTCTCTGTGCTGCCGTCCGACTTGCATGTGTAAAGCATGCCGCCAGCGTTCAATCTGAGCCAGGATCAAACTCTTATGTTCAATCTCTAACTTATAACTTCTGGTCTGCTTCAAAGAAACCGACAGGACAATGTCTAAAACATTATCTTGTCTGTCTTTCAAACAGTGTGAGGCCTAATGCACTCACACTTATCGGTAATCTGTTTTTTAAAGAGCGAATCGAATTATACAGTATATTTAGCAAATGTCAACTAAAATTATCGATAATTCTAACTAACTGTGTTATACTGTCTGCTTCATTTTCTTCACCGCGTCAGCAGCGAAGAACCGAACTATACGCCTCCAAACAAAACCAGTCAACACCTTTCTCGAAATTATTTTCAAAAATTTAACCACCGCCATGTTTTTACAGGGTTTTTATTTTATAAAAAACTCCAACAAACTTTCTACACTCTCCATACATACAAAAAAACACAAAACAAAGGCCGTCTGAAAGAGTATTTCAGACGGCCTGTTTACATGATTTCTATTTATCCAATACGTTGAAGGACAATTTCTAGGACGAATTTACTGCCCACATAGGCAAAAATCAGACTGACAAATCCGACAATAGTCCAAACGGCGGCTTTTTTGCCGCGCCATGCGGTCATACTGTGTTTCAGCAATAGTGCGCCATATAATGAGCCACGACATAATGCTGAAGATGGTTTTATGCGTGAAGGTCATCGGCTTGCCGAAAATGGTTTCTGCAAAAAACGTACCGCTGATAACGGAATAGGTCAATAAAACGAAGCCTGCCCACATACCTTGGAACATGAGTTTTTCCAAACTCAATAATGGCGGTAAGAAGCTGACCAATGCGGAAAAACGGCGTTTGTGCAGATTGCGGTCGAGCAAAAGGATCAGGATGGCAAATAAGGTAACGATGCCAAACAATCCGTATGCGAGCAATGATGATGCAATGTGCGATAGCGGCAATAAGTCTACAATTTGACGACCTGTGAAATCTCCCGGGAAAAGGAAACCCAGCAATAAGGTCAATGCGGCACAGGGATACAATAAGAGTTGCACACCGCGCAGACAATAAAAGAAGCTGCCTAAACAGTACATCATCAGCATCAGCCAGACTATCAGGCTGAGCGAATAGCCAAAACCGGTAATCAATACCCTATCCTGCAATACCGGGAACATCAATGCTGCGCCATGTACCAATAATGCGCCACTCAAAATCAGCAGCTCGGTTTTCAGCGGGTAAGATTTATTATTGTGCTTTTTATGTTGCAACCAGGAAAATGCGCCCAATCCGGCATACACCAGCATAAGGCAGATTAAGACAATCGGCATAAATATCTTTCTCAATAGACATGTGAACACTTGACGGACAGCCGACAGAGTTTCAGACGGCCTTGGTGTCGTGTTTGTGTTCTTGAAGCATAACTTCGGACTATCGTGTAAAATAATCCGAATTTTATTTTAACAAAGAATGCCCCTGATGGGGCAAGCTATTCTTATTCAGACCAAGGACCAGTATGTTAGACAATTTAACCAGCCGCTTCAGCAATGTCCTCAAAAACATCCGCGGGCAAGCCAAACTGACCGAAGACAACATTAAAGAAGCCTTGCGCGAAGTCCGACTCGCCCTGCTTGAGGCGGATGTCGCCCTGCCTGTCGTCAAAGAGTTCGTCAACAACGTCAAAGAAAAGGCCCTCGGTCAGGAAGTGGCGGGCAGCCTGACGCCGGATCAGGCATTTATCGGCGTGGTCAACCAAGCCTTAGTCGAACTGATGGGCAAGGAAAACAAAACGCTGGATTTATCGGTTGCGCCGCCCGCCGTCGTTTTGATGGCCGGTTTGCAGGGCGCAGGCAAGACGACGACTGTCGGCAAACTCGCCCGCCTGCTGAAAAACGATCAGAAGAAAAAAGTTTTGGTGGTATCCGCCGACGTTTACCGCCCTGCCGCGATTGAACAGCTGCGTCTGTTGGCCGAACAGGTCGGCGTGGACTTTTTCCCGTCCGATACCAACCAAAAACCAGTTGAGATTGCAACTGCCGCCGTCGATTACGCCAAAAAACATTTTTACGATGTCTTAATAGTCGATACCGCCGGCCGTTTGGCAATCGATGAGGAGATGATGAACGAAATCAAAGTCCTTCACGCGGCGGTCAACCCGATTGAAACTTTGTTCGTTATCGATGCCATGCTGGGTCAAGATGCGGTAAATACCGCTCAGGCATTTAATGAAGCCCTGCCGCTAACCGGTATCGTGTTGACCAAGATGGACGGCGATTCGCGCGGCGGTGCGGCATTGTCCGTGCGCCACGTAACCAGCAAGCCGATTAAATTTATCGGTGTCGGCGAGAAAATCAACGGCCTCGAGCCTTTCCACCCCGACCGTCTTGCCAGCCGTATCCTCGGCATGGGCGACGTATTGACCCTGATTGAAGACGTTCAAAAAGGTATTGATGAAGAAGCCGCCGCCAAAATGGCGAAAAAGCTGCAAAAAGGCAAAGGCTTCGACCTCAATGACTTTAAAGAACAAATCCAGCAGATGCGCAATATGGGCGGCTTGGAAAACCTGATGTCGAAAATGCCGGGCGAACTGGGTCAAATATCGAAACAAATCCCCGAAGGCACGGCGGAAAAGGCGATGGGTAAAGTGGAAGCCATCATCAACTCGATGACCCCTAAAGAACGCGCCAACCCTGCCCTGCTCAAAGCCGGCCGCAAACGCCGTATTGCGATGGGTGCGGGCACAACCGTGCAGGAAGTGAACAAATTGCTCAAACAATTTGAACAAATGCAACAAATGATGAAGATGTTCAGCGGCAACGGCTTGGGCAAACTGATGCGCTTAGCCAAAGGCATGAAGGGAATGAAAGGTATGTTCCCGGGTTTGTAGGCCGATTTGACAGAAAACGCCGTCTGAAAAGTTTCAGACGGCGTTTTTGTTTCGTATTCTGATTTAAAACCATAAGACTTTAAGCAACCATCTATTCTATAGATCTTAAATATAAAAGGCCGTCTGAAATCCTATTTTCAAACGGCCTTTGCTCATTCAGCCTTCAACTTATTGTGGCTTTTTCTGCTCTTCGCGTACTTTGTCCACCAACTGGTCAATCGTGGTCATGCCGGACTGCCAATCTTTAAATTCGACTTGGTATTTGCCGCCGACGATAACGGTCGGTGTGCCGCTGATTTGGAATTTATTGGTCAATTCTTCCATTTGAGCCGCACGCGCTTGGCTTTCGGGCGCTTCAAATGCAGCCAATACTTTTTTGCCGTCAAACGCTGTTTGCTCGGACAACCATTTTTTCAGGGTATCGGTATCGGCCAAATTGATTTTTTGATTAACCATCGCATCGAAAATATGGCTGTTGGCTTTATCTGATTCACCGGCTATTTCCACTGCGGCGGCCAAACGTGCCAAAGGTTTCATTTCGTCGCCCCAAATCACATGCTCGCGACGCAGGTAGGTATCGTCTTTGAACGTTTTGGTGTGTTCGCTCAAAACCGGCTCCAAATGGGCGCAATGCGGGCAGAAGTAGCCGAAAAATTCCAATACTTCGACTTTACCGGTCTGTTGTTGCGGAATAGGCGTAGACAATACAGTGTAGTTCACGCCTTCGGTCAATGGGGCTGGCGCTGCCGAAGCAGATGCGCTGCTTTGGGCGCTGTCTGCCGGAACGCTGGTTTCAGCCTGTTTGCCGCAAGCGGCCAATGCCAACAGGGTCAATGAAGTCAAAGCTAAAGTTTTCAGTTTCATAGGTATCTCTTGTGTTTCAGATTAATGTGCGGATTTTATGGCATTTTACTGAGAATATGTATGATTCGGAATGAAAAAGTGTGTTTAATTTTGCTTCTTCAGTTATTAAAGGCCGTCTGAATTTTCAGACGGCCTCGATTTTTCAACGTATTCATGATTAACGCAACAACATTTCCTGCATCAGCTTCATGCCCCATTGCCAGCCGCCGAGTGCGCCGTTTAACCGGCCGGAATGCGGCGATTGAAGCAGGCGTGCATGCCAGCGGTCAGCCTGTTCTTGCGCCCAATCGCGTGGCGTGCCGTTTGTTTCGGCGATAACCAGCGCTGTACGGCAAAGACAGCGAACGCGTTGGAACGTATGGATTTCGTCCTCGGGAAAAGCTTCTGGGCGAGGCGAGACCAAAATAATATTGGTCAGGCGTTTTTGCGTCATGATGTCGGCTTGGTACAGCCATGCCAAAAATGCGGACACGCCGGCACCATGAGCCACGATAGCAATATTTCTGCTGACGATATGGTCGAAGGCCGTCTGAATGGCATGTTGCCATTCGAAAATGGTTTGCCGACTATCGGCTTCGACAGTTTGGACAATCGGATAGCTGACCGCCCAGCGGTCTATCCACATTTCCGCTTCATCCGCATCGCGTATCAGAAACAGTGCCATTTCTTCGAGTTCGAAGCTCTGCATTTCAGACGGCCTATTTGAGCAAGTCGTTGAGTGTAAATGCAATCAGCAATGCGGCAGGCACGCTGAGGATGGCACAAGTCGCCAGGCAAAGTACGATGTTGGCAACCAGCCGCCAACCCTTCCAAGCAAAGCATTTGGCCGCAATCAGCAGGCAAGGCAGGGAAAACAGCAGCCATACCAATGCCCAAGTCGGATTGGCCTTGGTCGGTGCAACCCAGCCGGACATCCGCGCCAGCATAAACACCGCCCACACCAGCATAGGCAACACAAATGCCGCCACGACCCACGCCGCGCCTACGCCGGTTTTGCCGTTTATATTCCAATCATATTTACCCAAAACCTTATTCGGTAACATAGTCATACTCCACAACTAAAGGGGCGTGATCCGAGAATTTTTCGTCTTTATAAACATGTGCGGAAACCGCTTTGGCGGCCAACTCCGGCGTAACCATCTGATAATCGATACGCCACCCGACATCTTTCGCATACGCTTGTCCGCGGTTGCTCCACCAGGTATAGCCCGGCACATCAGGATAAAGAGTGCGCCACATATCCGTCCAACCGAGCTTGTGGATAACTTTGCCTATCCATTCGCGCTCTTCAGGCAAGAAGCCCGAATTTTTCTGATTGCCCTTCCAGTTTTTCAAGTCGATGTTTTGGTGGGCAATGTTCCAGTCGCCGCAGACAACGATGTCGCGTCCTTCATTTTTCATGGCTTCGAGCATGGGATAAAACGCGTCCAAAAAGCGGTATTTCACTTGTTGGCGCTCTTCCGCGCTACTGCCGCTGGGCAGATACAGCGAAATCACCGACAACTTGCCGAAATCGCAACGGACAAAACGGCCTTCTCTGTCAAATTCTTCAATGCCCATGCCGATTTGCACATTGTCGGGTTTGCGTTTGCTGTACACCGCCACGCCGCTGTACCCGCGCTTTTCGGCGCAATGCCAGTAGCCGTGCATACCGTGCGGATTTTTCATATCGTCTGACAGGTCGGCTTCTTGAGCTTTCAGTTCCTGCACGCAGACGATGTCGACACCGGAAGCGGCGATGTATTCATAAAAACCTTTTTTATAGGCGGAGCGGATGCCGTTGACGTTGGCAGAGATGATTTTCAACATAAGATTTGAGTGATTTTTAAAAATGGATAATAGGATTGAAGTTTTTCAGACGGCCTGCAAATCATAAACAAATACTTTGGAATTGCGGCCGTTGGCATTGTATTCCTGCCGGCGTTCGGCAGGCAGGTCATCGGCAGAGGCCGTCTGAAAGCCCCGTTCGACAAACCATTCGCCCGTATGCGTGGATAAGGCGAAAAGCGTTTTGATATTTAAGGCGCGTGCTTTTTGAAACAGATGTTCCAACAGCAATTCGCCGTAGCCGCCATCGCGCGCTTCGGGCGACACCACCAGACAGGCCAATTCGCCAGAGTCCGGTTCGGAAAAGGTTTTCAGCGCCACGCAGCCGTAAATGTTTTGATCGTGTTCCAATACGGAAAAACTGGAAATATGGTTTTCCAAATACTCGCGGCTGCGGTGTAACAAGATGCCTTGTTCCGCCAGAGGACGGATTAAGGCGATGATGTGCGGAATGTCGTCGCTGCGTGCCTGACGGATGGAAACAAACGGCTCGCGCGCAATAGATGTACCGCTGCCCTCGCGGGTAAACAGCTCGCGCAACAGGCTGCCGTCTTCACGGCCGTTGAGAATCTGCACCCGCGATACGCCGTTTTCCAACGCGCCTACCGCCGCATGCAGCAAATCGGCAGGCGCATCGGGATTGTCGTGTATCAATTCCTGCACTTCGCCGACAGACAAAGTATTGGCCAACGAGCCATCAGCGCGACGAATACCGGCTTCTTCGGTCAAGAAAACCAGCTTCTCCGCCTGCAAAGCCATGGCCACTTCCTGAGCGGTTTCGCACATACTCAGATTGAAGGTTTTGCCGCTGTACGAATGTCCCAAAGGACTGATCAGCACCACCGCGCCGCCATCTAAACGCAAACGGATTTCCTCCGCATCGATTTTGCGGACGGTACCGGTATAGCCCATGTCCACACCGTCGATAACACCCAACGGACGGGCGGTAATAAAGTTGCCGCACGCGATAACCGGCGGCTTGCTCCGTTGCTGTGCGGATACGCTGCTGAACAAGGCTGCTTCCACATCGCTGCGGATAATCCCCGCTACCTGCTTCACTTCCATCAAAGTCGCTTCATCGGTAATCCGTCGGCTGCCGCTGTATTTCGGAACAAAATCCCGACCCGAAGCCAATTTGTCGAGCAAATGCCGCGAACCGTGTACCAAGACCAAACGCAAGCCCAAGCTGGCCAACAGATTCAAATCTGCAGCCAAACGAATCAGAGTTTCGCCTTCCAACAGGCTGTCGGTCACGCCGACCACCATGGTTTTGCCGCGCAAATATTGGATATAGGGCGCGGCCTCACGAAAGCTGGCGACAAAATGGGCGATGTTACTCATAGCAGGGCAAGATAAAAGAGTTGCATAATCAAAACCGTCAGCGCAATCAGCGATGCCAACGTCCAGTTGAAACCTTCCTTGCGCGTTTTGACCGCCGCTTGCTCTTCCGCCTTGGGCTCTTCCTTGAGCGCGCTATTGAGCAAATCGGAAATTTCTTTGCGCGAGAGTTTGGAATGTTTGAGGATTTGCACGCCGATGTTATGCACAAGACGCACATCCGTTACCGCCACAGGCAGATGGGCCGGATCGGCCGGCAGGTTGCCCGACAAATAATCCTTGGCCTTAAACATCCCCGAACAACGCGTGCAGACCACGAAACCCTGCGCCACGTTCAACTGGGCATCTTTCACCCAATGCGGTGTTTTACAATGAGGACAAGAACAAGCAGGCATGAGTATTTTCCGTAAGTGTATTGAATCAAAAATATATTTTAGCCAATGTTTCAGGCCGTCTGAAAAATGTTTCAGACGACCTGAGCATGATGTTATGGTTTAAACCGCGCCGTAACGTTCGCGATAGGCTTTGACCGGCTCGAAGAAGCCGCCAAATTCGGCATTGTTTTGCAAGAGCGTGAACAAGTCGTTCAAGTTGGCAATCGAAACCACCGGCAGGCCGTATTGTTTTTCGACTTCCTGCACCGCCGACAATTCACCCGTGCCTTTTTCCATGCGGTCGAGCGCAATGGCCACTGCGGCAGGCGTTGCGCCTTCGGCCTCAATCAGTTTGACCGACTCGCGCACGGATGTACCGGCGGAAATTACATCATCGATAATCAGCACGCGACCCTTCAAAGGCGCACCCACCAACACACCGCCCTCGCCGTGGTCTTTGGCTTCTTTGCGGTTGTAGGCAAACGGTACGTTTACGCCTTTTTCCGCCAACATCATCGCTGTTGCCGCCGCCAAAATAATGCCTTTATAGGCTGGGCCGAACAGCATATCGAACTTCACGCCGCTGGCAATAATGGCTTCGGCGTAAAATTTCGCCAGTTGCAAAGTCGATGCGCCGTCATTAAACAAACCGGCATTGAAAAAATAAGGCGACTGACGGCCGGCCTTAGTCGTAAATTCGCCGAATTTCAACACGTTTTGTGCCAAAGCGAATTTGAGGAAGTCTTGACGGAAATCGGACATTTGGGTTCTCTCGAAAGATGTTGATTTATCAAAGAAACGATTATAAAGGATTCATGCGGAAAAATCAGGCCGTCTGAAAGCAGGTTCAACCCTGCTTTTAACCGACAAGGCGGCATTACCGTCTTATCCCGGCAATCAAAACGGATTATTCCCGATGATAAGGATGGTTGTGCAAAATCGAAACGGCGCGATAAAGCTGCTCGGTCAATAAAACGCGCACCATGCCGTGCGGCAAGGTCAGGCTGGAAAGGCGCATCATCATGTTTGCCTGCTGTTTCAAACGGTCGGTCATGCCGTCTGCGCCGCCGATAATAAAACAGACGTGTTCGCCGTTTTGCTGCCAGCCTTTCAAATGTTGCGCCAACTCGACCGAAGTCGGCGCTTTGCCGCGCTCATCCAATACCACCAAAAACGCGCCCTGCGGTATGGCTTCCAACAGGCGTTTTTCTTCAGCCGCCATGCCCTGAGCCGCATTCACACCCGCGCCGCGTTTCTCTGGCTTGATTTCTTTCAGCGCATAATTGACATCGCGCCCGAAGCGTTTGGCGTACTCGCCGACAGCTTCATCCACCCAACGCGGCATTTTCGTGCCGACAGCCAAGACGGTGATATTCATGGAGTATCCTTTTGTTATCGAATTGTCGGTTTGGGATTATGGTCAAGCAAGTTCTTAACCTTTTCAAACCATGAGCCAATGCCCACGCAACCGACTGAAAATAAAAGGCCGTCTGAAAGCCGAATGTATCTCGTTCGGCTGTTTCAGACGGCCTTTCAATGATTAGCAGTGAACCAGTGTACCTTCGTTTTCACCGGTTATTACGCGTTTGAGTGAGCCTTCTTTAGCAATGCCGAAGACGACGATATTGAGCTTGCGTTCGCGGCAGAGGGCGAAGGCGGTGGCATCCATCACTTTAAGGTTTTTGTTCAAGGCTTCGTCAAAGGTAATGGTTTCGTAGCGCGTGGCGGACGGGTCTTTTTTCGGGTCTGCGGTGTACACGCCGTCAACATTGGTGGCTTTGAGCATCACGTCGCAGTTCATTTCCGCACCGCGCAATGCGGCGGCAGTGTCGGTTGTGAAGAACGGGTTACCGGTACCGGCAGCGAAAATCACGACTTTGCCTTCTTCCAAATATTGAATGGCTTTAGGACGGGCGTAAGTTTCAGCGATTTGCTGCATGGACAGTGCGGATTGTACGCGCGCTTTGATGCCCAAAGTTTCAAATGCGTCTTTGAGTGCCAACGCGTTCATTACGGTTGCCATCATGCCCATGTAGTCGGCAGTGGCGCGATCCATGCTGCCTGCTTGTGCGGATACGCCGCGGAAAATATTGCCGCCGCCGACAACGATACCGACTTGCACGCCCATTTTAACGACTTCGGCAATTTCGCCGACAGTTTGAACGATGGTATCGTGATTGATGCCGAACGGATCGGAACCCATCAGGGATTCGCCGGAGAGTTTCAGTAATACGCGTTTGTATTTGATTTGCTGTGTCATGGGATATTCTGCTTTCTCGTTGGGGATGTTGCCGGCTTCCGGGCGGGATGCCGTCTGAAAGGTGTATGCCTTGGTGGGGCGTATGCGGCGTGCCGGCGGTGTGAAAACGGGCGGCTGAATTTGCCGCCGCTGTTTTCGGGCGGGGCGGGCATTTGAACCCTGCCGCCGGAAAATATGGGCCTTTCCCAAAAAAAAGCACCCTGATTCGTTTGGAATCCAGGTGCTTTCTTTTTCATAAGTGCCTTACACTTTGGCGGCAGCGGCTACTTCTGCCGCGTAATCGACGGCTTTTTTCTCGATACCGTCGCCTACTTTGTAGCGTACGAAGCTGACCACTTCAGTGCCGTTTTCTTTAGCGAATTGGGCAACAGTTTGGTCGGGGTTCATCACGAACGCTTGGCCGTTCAGAGTGATTTCGGCCAAGAATTTGCGGATACGGCCTTCAACCATTTTGGCGGCGATGTCGGCAGGTTTGCCGGAAGCGATGGCTTGTTCGGTGTAGATGTGGCGTTCTTTTTCAACGGTTTCGGCATCTACTTCGGCTTCGCTTACGCATTGCGGTTTGGCGGCAACGATGTGCATACCGATTTTGCGTGCTACGTCTTCAGAGCCTTTGAACTCGACCAATACGCCTTCGGTCGCCAATGCGCCGTGGATGTAGGCAACCAGTTGGTTGGCAGTGTCGATCACTTGGAAGCGGCGGACAGACATATTTTCGCCCAATTTGGCGATGATGGCTTTGCGTTCTGCTTCAACCAGTTCGCTCAGTTCTTCAACAGAAGCCGGTTTTTTCTCGGCAGCGGTTTTAGCAACGAAGTTGGCAAATTCTACGAAGCCGGCATCTTTGGCAACGAAGTCGGTTTCGCAGTTTACTTCGACCAATGCGCCGACATTGCCGTTGATCGCGTAAGCCAATACGCCTTCGGCAGCGGTACGGCCGGCCAGTTTGCCGGCTTTCGCACCGGATTTGATACGCAGGATTTCTTCGGCTTTGTCGAAGTTGCCTTCAGCTTCAACCAAGGCTTTTTTGCATTCCATCATGCCCAGGCCGGTAGCGGCGCGCAGATCGGCAACCATTTTTGCAGTAATTTCTGCCATTTTGAATCTCCTAGATTTTTGGGAACACGGCCATTGCCGTGTTTGGAAATAGTGACCGTCTGAAACGGATTTCAGAACGGGATTTGAGAAAAGGGGCATAACGCCCCTCTTCATGTATACCGAATTACTCGGCAGCAGCTTCTTGGGCAGCGGCTACAGTTTCTTGCAGCGCTTGGTTTTTACCTTCCAAAACTGCGTCGGCGATGCCACGGCAGTACAGGCGGATAGCTTTGGCGGAGTCATCGTTACCGGGGATAACGTATTTCACGCCGTCAGGGCTGTTGTTGGTATCGACTACGGCGATAACAGGGATGCCCAGTTTTTCAGCTTCAACCAGAGTACCTTTTTGGTAGCCGGTATCGATAACGAAAATCGCGTCAGGCAGGCCTTTCATGTTTTTGATACCGCCCAAAGAACGTTCCAGTTTTTCAACGTCGCGTTGCATTTCCAGAATTTCTTTTTTGTTGAAACCGCCTTCAGCAGCGTTTTCCAGGGCAGCAGTTTTTTCTTCCAGGCGTTTGATGGATTGCTTAACGGTTTTGTAGTTAGTCAGCATACCACCCAACCAGCGGTAATCAACGAAAGGCATACCGGCACGGGTAGCTTCTTCGCGGATGATGTCGCGGGCTTGGCGTTTGGTACCTACGAACAATACTGTACCTTTGTTGGCAACCAGACGACGTACGGCTTCTTGCGCCTCTTGGAACATCGGCAGGGTTTTTTCCAGGTTTACGATATGGATTTTGTTGCGCGCACCGAAAATGTATTGAGCCATTTTCGGGTTCCAGAAACGGGTTTGGTGACCGAAGTGAACACCGGCTTCAATCATCTGACGCATAGTAATTTGAGACATTTTGATTTCCTTGAAAGGGTTAAGGGCACACATTCAATCGCATAGAACTTGATAGGCTGCGCCTATTGTCAAGCACCCTTCGGCGAAAGTGGGCATAAGTTTAAAAGAATAGTGTGTTTCCGAAATGGAAAACTGACGGATTATAGCGGATAAGATGCCGTCTGAAAAGGGATTTTATACCTTTCCATCCTGTTTTTCATCCGCCTCTACCGCCTTTTGGCAGGCCGCTTCAAACTCCGCCTGCTCCTGCCGTTTCATCAGGCGGTTGCGGCGACGGATGGTCACGACAAAGACTATGAACACAGTGGGCAACACTGCCCAAAAAACCAAATAAATCAACGCGCGCGCAATACTCGGCTGCGCGGCGGAAAACATCACGGCAACAAAAAGATAGCCGATGGCGACAATGTGCCACATCGTGTGCGTCCTGTTTGAATGTTAATAAAATCGTTATAATCGCAACATTCTACCGCAATCCCGAAAGGCCGTCTGAAAATGAGAAATCCCGCCAAATCGGCATTACGCAAACAGTTCCGCCGCGCACGCGCCCAAATGGGCGCAGACGAGCGAAACGCCGCCACCGAAAACATCAGCCGCCTACTCAAACCCTACATCAAAAAAGGACGGAAAATCGGCGTATATTGGCCGATAGGCAAGGAATTGCGATTGGACGGCTTTGTCCGTGCCGCACAAAAACGCGGCGCAAAACTCTACCTGCCCTATATCGAACCGAACACCCGGCGGATGTGGTTCACCCCCTACCCTGCCGACGGCGCCAAACAAGAACGCAAACGCGGCCGCGCCAAATTGAGCGTCCCCCAATTTACCGGCAAAAAAATCCGCGTCCACCAACTCAGTTTGCTGCTGGTCCCCATCGTCGGCATCGACAAACGCGGCTACCGCCTCGGACAGGCCGGCGGCTATTACGATGCCACCCTCTCCGCCATGAAATACCGCCTGCAAACCCAAACCCTGGGTGTAGGCTTCGGCTGCCAACTGACCGACACCCTGCCGACCGAACCCCACGACATCCCCCTAAACGGCTTTGTCTCCGAGCTTGGCGTATTGAAATTCAGACGGCCCTGAAGGCTGATTACGGCAATTTGAACTGCACCCCAAAAGTTGGACACCCCCCCTCCAACTCACAAGGTGCAGTTTTTTTATGAGCAAATATACATTACACTTCAAATACCAAGCCGTACTCCACTACCTGCACATACGCAGTCAACAGCGTACCGCAGACCACTACGGCATTTCCCGAACCAACCTGCGACGATGGATACGCGCCTATCAAGAAGGCGGCATCGGCGCACTCGAACATCCCCAATCCAAAACCATGCCCCAACACCGCAAAAACCCCTTCATCGCCGACAAACCCGACCACGAAAAAACACAGGCAGAGCTTATCGAAGAGTTGTGCTATATGCGCGCAAAGGTTGCCTACCTAAAGGAGTTAAAAGCCCTCAGCAAAAAACAGACCGAAAAGGACAAAGCCAAACCGTCCAAACACTGAGGGCGCAACACCCGCTCAAATACCTGCTGCACATCGCAAACCTGCCCAAAAGCAGCTTTTACTACCATCATCAGGACCGACCCGACCCCAATGAAGCCGACAAAGCCCTTATCGCCGAAATCTACGAACGGCATAAAGGACGCTACGGGCAAAGGCGCATTGCAGCAGCATTAGGTTGGAACCGCAAAAAAGTGGCGCGGCTGATGAGGCAGCTAGGACTGAAAGCCCTCATACGGGCAAAAAAAGCCTACCGCCATCCCGCCATGGGCGAAATATCGGAACACCTCCTCAAACGCCGGTTCAAAGCCCGAAAGCCCAACGAAAAATGGCTGACCGACGTGACCGAACTCAAAGGAAAGGACGGCAAACTGTACCTCTCGCCGATCTTGGACCTGTTCAACCGCGAAATCATCGCCTACGCCATGAGCCGCAGAGCCGACAGTGAAATGGTGAAGGAAATGCTCGAAAAAGCGGCACCCCGGCTGACTGATAAAGGAACGATGCTTCATTCCGACCAAGGTGTGCTGTACCGTACGGCGGGGTATAGGGAATTGCTTGCGGAGTATTTCATGGTTCAAAGCATGTCGCGAAAGGCGAATTGTTGGGACAATGCACCGATGGAAAGCTTCTTTGCGGTGCTGAAGACGGAGTGTTTCTACCGTGCAGGGGAATTGACGGTGGATGAATTGATGAAACAGATAGATGACTATATGGATTACTACAACCGCGAGCGTTGCAGTTTGAAATTGAAAAAGCTGAGTCCTGTCGCATACAGAACCCGGCTTACACAGAGTGCCTGAATAGGCTTTTATGAGTGTCCAAGATTTGGGGGCCAGTTCAATTTGAATATTCGCCTTATCAAGGCCGTAAATCAACCAACTGTTAAAGGATTTCTAAAACTGTTCAGACAGTTTTGTTTTGAAAAACCAGTTTATGCATATGATAACGGTTGCTTTGCCAAATATAATAATTAAATAATAAAAAAATACCTGAAAATATAAAAACCGCCCTCCCAGGCGGTCTTTATAAGAATTTAAAAATTATCAATTTCTTCAGATAGTTAGAAATATTCCCATTTTAAACCTGAAACGTCGAACTTGAACTGGCGCGCCCCCGCTTGGAAAAATTCAACCTCAATTATAGCCTTTTTCGACTTTTTCAAGTTTTTTGTAAAATTAGTTACGGATTTGCTACCATTGATAAAGATAATGTCATGATTTCCTGCATCAGATCCAACCATATTAAAAGTCTGAATATCCCCATCATCAAACTTTACTTTCATTTTACAACCAAGTCCGCATGTAAACTGCCCTTTTGAAATTCCAATAATTACATCATTTCCATATTCCGGATTTTTCCGAATTCTGATTTCTAACTTTGAACCACCGTTATATGGGAAATCAAATTCTGTAGTGTTTTCTGATTGAATGCTAGCCCAATGAGAAGTTTGATTTCTCATTTCATCTTTATTTTCTCCATAATTCCAATTTGATTGTTCTTTCTCAACTTTAGCATCTGTAGTATTTTCCCCATTGGAAACTGATTCCTTCTGCACGGCAGTATTATCTTGCTGACTCCCATTTCCTTGCTGATTGTTATTGACTTGATGACTATTACCAGCAAAAAGACCAATTACAAATAAACCGCCTAAAGCAATAGCGACCCATTTCAATATTTTTTCATTTGTTAAATTCCTAAAATGTTAACCAATATTTAAGCATTATAAAAAATTTTTTAAAATTCGTCATATTTTTTACATGACAACTTGACCTAAGAAGTAATTATTTTCTTTATAACTCAGTCAGTAAAGCAGCGCATTCGTAACGCGAAGGCCGGAGTGGGGCGATTCCCTTCTCTAGCTCCAGGTTTGATAAAAAGGCCGTCTGAAACCTGTTTTTCGGTTTCAGACGGCCTTTATTCGGATTAAACCTTACTTGGCATCTTTAAACCCGCGTTTCAAATGCACCATCAGCAATGCGACGGCGGCAGGGGTTACGCCGGAAATGCGGCTTGCCTGCCCGACGGTTTCGGGTTTGTGCTGGTTGAGCTTTTGCTGTACTTCCGCCGACAAGCCTTTGACTTTGCCGTAATCGATGCCGTCGGGCAGCTTTAAGGTTTCGATGTCGCGGCGGCTGTCGATTTCTTCGTTTTGGCGGTCGATATAGCCTTGGTATTTGACTTGGATTTCGACTTGTTCGACCACTTCGGCGGAGAGGCGTTCAGACGGCATCGCGCCTTCGAGCGTCATCAGCGCGGCGTAGTCGAGGTTCGGGCGGCGTAACAAATCGTGCAGGTTGGCTTCTCGGCTGAGTTTTTGGCCGAATACGCGCAGCTGCTCTTCTTCGGCGAGTTTTTGCGGTGTGTACCACGTTGTTTTCAAACGTTGGATTTCGCGTTCGACGGCTTCGCGTTTTTCGTTGAACATACGCCATTGTTCTTCGCCCACCAAGCCGATTTTGTAGCCGTCCTCGGTCAGGCGCATATCGGCGTTGTCTTCCCTGAGTTGCAGGCGGTATTCGGCGCGGCTGGTGAACATGCGGTAAGGTTCGTTCACGCCTTTGGTGATGAGGTCGTCCACCAATACGCCGAGGTAGGCTTGTTCGCGGCGCAGCAGAAGCGGGTCTTGTCCGCGCACATATTGCACGGCGTTCGCGCCTGCCAATAAACCTTGTGCGGCGGCTTCTTCGTAGCCGGTCGTGCCGTTGATTTGTCCGGCGAAGAAGAGGCCTTGGATGGTTTTGGTTTCGAGGCTGGCTTTGAGGTTGCGCGGATCGAAATAGTCGTATTCGATGGCGTAGCCGGGGCGCAGGATATGGGCGTTTTCAAGGCCTTTCATACTGCGCACGAGCGCGATTTGGATGTCGAACGGCAGACTGGTGGAGATGCCGTTGGGGTAGTATTCGTTGGTGGTCAGGCCTTCGGGTTCGAGGAAAATCTGGTGGCTGTCTTTGTCGGCGAAGCGGTTGATTTTGTCTTCGATAGACGGACAATAACGCGGGCCCACGCCTTCGATTTTGCCGGTAAACATCGGGCTGCGGTCAAAGCCGCTGCGGATAATGTCGTGTGTTTTCAAATTGGTATGCGTAATCCAGCAGGACACTTGGCGCGGGTGCATTTCGGCGCTGCCGCGTACGGACATGACGGGAACGGGCGTGTCGCCGGGCTGTTCGGTGAGCTGGGAGAAATCAATCGTGCGTCCGTCAATACGCGGCGGCGTGCCGGTTTTCAGACGGCCTTGAGGCAGGTTCAATTCGCGCAAACGGCCGCCCAAGGATTTGGCGGCGGGATCGCCGGCGCGGCCGCCTTCGTAGTTTTCCAAACCGATATGGATTTTGCCGGACAAAAACGTGCCTGCGGTCAACACGACGGCGCGTGCTTTAAACTCCACGCCCATCGCGGTAACCACGCCGCTGATGCGTTCGCCGTCGAGCGTTACGTCTTCGACGGCTTGTTGGAAAAGGTCGAGGTTTTCTTGGTTTTCCAACATCTCACGGATAGCGGCTTTATATAGGATACGGTCTGCCTGCGCGCGCGTAGCTCGCACTGCCGCGCCTTTGCTGGCGTTCAAGCGGCGGAACTGGATTCCGGATTTGTCGGTGGCCAACGCCATTGCGCCGCCCAATGCGTCGAGTTCGCGCACGAGGTGGCCTTTGCCGATGCCGCCGATGGAAGGGTTGCACGACATTTGGCCGAGGGTTTCGATGTTGTGCGAGAGCAGCAGGGTTTGCGCACCCATGCGTGCGGCGGCAAGCGCGGCTTCGGTACCGGCATGGCCGCCACCAACGACAATCACGTCGTAGGTTTTGGGGTAAATCATGTAAGTCATGTTTATGTGTTCTGTAAAGGTTTCAGACGGCCTTTTGTTGATCAGGCCGTCTGAAAAGTGGAATCAAATCTTAAAAAACCAAGCTTAGAAGGTATAGCCTGTTTCCAATTCGTCATCGCCGACCAATTCGACCAGCAACGCATAAAGCGGCGCCAAATCGTTGTAACGGCGCGATACGCGGCGCAAGTAGTTCAAGAAGCGCGGAATTTCAGGGCGGTATTTGTCTTTGCCGTCGCGGTAGTACAGACGGGCAAAAATACCGGCCACTTTCAAATGGCGTTGTACGCCCATCCATTCAAACCAGCGGTAGAACTCGTCAAACTCGGCAGGCACAGGCAGCTGGGCAGCGCGTGCTTTTTCCCAGTAACGGATGACCAAGTCCAATACAAATTCTTCTTCCCATTCGATAAATGCATCGCGCAGCAGCGACACCAAATCATAGGAAATCGGGCCGTAAAGCGCGTCTTGGAAGTCCAACACGCCCGGGCGGCCTTTTGCCAGCATCAGATTGCGGACGATAAAGTCGCGGTGGACATAAACTTTAGGTTGCTCCAATAAGGGCGGCAACAGTGTATCGACGGTTTGCTGCCACAACCGGCGTTGCTTGAAGGTCAGCTCGCGGCCCAATTCTTTGGCCACAAACCATTCGGGGAATAAATTAATCTCGCGCAGCATGACTTCGCGGTCGTATTCCGGCAGTTTGCCGGGTTGGCTGGCTTTTTGCAGTTCGATCAGTTCGTCGATGGCTTCGAGCAACAGGGCTTTGTGGGCGGTTTCACTGTTTTCCTGATTCATGGCGGTCAGGAATGTGGTATTGCCCAAATCGTTCAGCACCATAAAGCCCAACGCTTCATCCACATGAAGCACTTGCGGCACATTGACCATGTTAAACAGTTTTTGCACTTTCAAATACGGCGCAATACTCATCTTCTCAGGAGGCGCGTCCATACAGATAACGGTCTGGCCGTCTGAAAACGTCGCACGGAAATAACGGCGGAAGTCGGCATCGGCTGCCGCAAAGCTCAATTCGAACGGCTGGTTCGGGTAAACAGACTCCAGCCAGTTTTGTAATTCGGTTTGTCGTTGCATAGCGGTATCGCAGAATTTCAGGTTACAATAACCGCTATTCTAACTGGCAAACCGATTTAAGGGGCGATTTTGGCTCGTTTATTTTCACTCAAACCCTTGGTACCCGCCTTAATTATGGGCTTTGGCGCAACAGCCGTGCGCGCGGAAGATGCTTCTGTTCCGCAGGCGGAAGACTATACCCCTGCCCACGCCGCCACATCCAAACCGGCAAAAACCAGCCAAAGCGAAGCCGATCCGCTTTCCTTGGGCAGCACTTGCCTGTTTTGCGACCACGAAGATGCCAAGCCGGCCGAAACCGCCGAAATCAAACGCAGCGGCGAGCCTGCCCTGCCTGCCGATTACACCCGCGTCAACGCCGATAAAATAGAAGGTCAGACCCAAGTCGGCGTCCGTGCCGAAGGCGACGTCATTGTCGAGCGCAATGCCGATGTTCTCAATGCCGATTGGGCGCAATACGACCAAGCCACCGATACCGTTACCGCCGGCGACCGCTTTACCCTATATCAAAACGGTTCGACCGTATCCGGCGACCAATTGGTGTACAACCTCAAAGACCAAACCGGTTCCGGCACTGCCGTGCGCCTCAATACCGAACAAGGCGGCCGCCGCCTTCAAAGTGTCAGCGAAAAAGCCGAACTCAAAGGCAAAGGCCTATACAAACTCATCAACACCAAATTCAACACCTGTTCGCCCGGCGATGCCAGCTGGTATATCCAAGCGCAAAGCATTGAAGCCGATGAGTCGACAGGTATCGGCGTGGCCAAACACGCTTCGCTCGTATTCGGCGGCGTCCCTGTCCTCTACACGCCTTGGGCGGACTTCCCCATCAACGGCAACCGCAAAAGCGGCCTGCTCGTTCCGACCATTGCCACAGGTTCAGACGGCCTTGAGCTGAGCCTGCCCTACTATTTCAACCTTGCGCCGAATTTGGATGCCACCATCCGCCCGGGCATTATCAGCAAACGCGGCGTGCAACTGGGCGGCCAAGTCCGTTATCTGCAACCGAATTACAGCGGCGAAGTCGATGGCGACTGGATGCCGAACGACCAAAAAAGCATCCGCAACAACCGCTACCAGTTCAAATGGAAACACCAGCAGCAGCTGAACAGCAAAATCAGCGGCGGCATCAACTACAACCAAGTTTCCGACGACGATTACTACCGCGACTTCTACGGCCGCGAAGACATCGCACGCAACGTCAACCTCGACCGTCAGGCATGGCTCAATTACAGCGACAAACTGTTGGGCGGCAGCTTTGACGGCTCGTTGCGCGTACAAAAATACCAAATGCTTGCCAACCAAGACGGCTATAAAGACGAACCTTACGCCATCATGCCCCGTCTGACCGGCCGTTGGCAAAGCCATATCGGCAAGGCTCAGCTTAACGTATTAGGCCAATTCACCCGCTTTGACCACGACACCAAGCAAGACGGCAGCCGCGTGGTACTCTATCCGAGCGTCAAATGGGATTTCCACAACCAATGGGGCTACATCCGACCTAAAGTCGGCGTACATGCCACTTATTACAGCCTCAACAGTTTCAATGGTCAAAGCGGCCGCAATGTCAGCCGCGTTCTGCCGATTATCAACGTCGACAGCGGCCTGACTTTCGAGCGCAGGGCCCGACTCTTCGGCGGGGAATACCTGCAAACGCTTGAACCGCGCCTGTTTTACAACTACATTCCGACCAAGTCCCAAAACGACCTGCCCAATTTCGACAGCTCCGAAAACAGCTTTAGCTATTCGCAGCTGTTCCGCGAAAACCTGTATTCGGGCAACGACCGCATCAATTCGGCCAACAGCCTGACGCTGGCCACACAAAGCCGTATCCTCAACCCCAATACCGGTGCGGAACTCTTCCGTGCAGGTATCGGCCAGAAGTTTTATTTCAAAAAAGACAACGTCCTGCCTGACGGCAACGTCAGCAATTATCCGCGCAGCCAATCCGACTGGGTAGCCTTTGCACACGGCAACCTTACTCCGAGCACCCGCATTGATTTGGACATCCACTACAACCAAAACCTAAGCCGTGCCGAGAGCTACGCCGCAGGGATTACCTACAACCCCGAACCCGGCAAAGTCTTAAGCGCGCGCTACAAATACGGACGCAACGAGCGCATTTATCTGCAAGCCAACGGCGACTATTTCTACGACAGGCTCAGCCAAATCGACCTTGCCGCCCAATGGCCGTTGAGTAAAAACCTGTACGCCGTTGCCCGTTACAACTACGAAATCGAAGCCAAAAAACCGCTGGAAATGCTCATCGGTGCAGAATACAAAAGCAACTGCGGCTGCTGGAGCGCAAGTTTGGTCGGCCAACGCTATGTTACCGGCGAAAACAGCCACAAAAACGCCGTATTCTTCAATCTCCAACTCAAAGACTTGAGCAATATCGGCAACAACCCATTCGAAAAACTCCGCTTAGCCATCCCCGGTTACAGCAAAACCAACGAGGTAGTCAAACAATGAACTTCAAACCCCTGATTCTCGTCGCCGCACTCACTCTCGCAGCAGGCGCGCACGCCGCCCCTAAAGCCAAAGCGACCAAAGCGCGTGCCAACAAAACTCCAGTCGTCAGCGCCACTACCATGCCTGCCGTACAAAGCGGTGTACATCTTTCAGACGGCATTGCCGCAGTTGTCGACAACGAAGTCATTACCCACCGCCAAGTAGCACAAGCCGTAGCGCAAGCGCGTCAAACCATGCCTAAAGGCACACAAATGGACGCCAACGAGCTGCGCCAACAAGTTTTGGCACAAATGATCAACCAATCCCTGATCCTCCAAGCAGGCAAACGCCGCAACATCCAAGCGACCGATAGCGAAATCGAAGCCGTTATCGCGCACAACCCCAACATCAAAAACCCGTCTGCCGCCGTCCGTCAAGACATCGCCGACAGCATTATTGTTGAAAAAGTGCGCCAACAGGCCATCATGCAAAACAGCCGCGTGAGCGACTCCGAAGTGGCACGCTACATCGAGCAGGCCAAACAACAAGGCGTAACCCTGCCTGAAGCAGACCCTGTGCGCCAATACCATGCCCAACACATCCTCATTAAAGCCGACAACGACAATGCCGCCGTCGGCGCTGAAAGCACCATCCGCAAAATCTACACCCAAGCCCGCAGCGGCGCGGATTTCGGCGGTTTGGCACGCCAATACTCGCAAGACAGCAGCGCCGGCAATGGCGGCGATTTGGGCTGGTTTGCCGACGGCATGATGGTTGCCCCATTTGAAGAAGCCGTCCACAAACTCAAACCCGGCCAAATCAGCGCCCCTGTCCGCACCCAATTCGGCTGGCACATTATCAAACTGAACGACGTCCGTGAAGCAGGTACGCCTGAAGAGCGCCAACAAAACGCCGTCCGCCAATACCTGTCCCAACAAAAAGCGCAACAGGCGACCACCAACCTCCTGCGCGAACTGCACAGCAGCTCATACGTTGACGTACGCTAATCGCGCGTATTGTTAAAAAGGCAGGAATCCGTACAATAAGGCCGTCTGAAATCGATTGTTCAGACGGCCTTCTCTCCTTTTACTTAAGCAACCCATTGATTAAAGCACCCCATCATGCCCATCCGTCCCAACTGGCAAGCTGCCACCCTGCTGCAAGCCGAAGAAACCACCCTTACTTCCGCCCGCACCGGCCGCACCTACCGCATTCAAGCTGCGGCACTCGGCGAGCGTCCGGCAGGCGGCTATCCCGTGCTGTATATCCTTGACGGAGACGCCTTTTTCCCCGCCATCCTCAATATGGCGCAATCCCTGCTCATCAACCCCATCACCAAAAGCCATGCCGCCTGTCTGATTGTCGGTATCGGCTACACCGGCGGCACCATCCGCGACTTAAGCCAACGCGCCCTCGACTACACGCCGCCGCTGCCCGACAACGCGCCCGAATCCGAACACAAACAATACGGCCAGGCCGACCGCTTCAGCTGCTTTATCGATAACGAACTCTCCGCCCTGCTCGACAGCAAATACCGCATCAATACCCAAAACCAAGCCGTCTTCGGCCATTCGTTCGGCGCCTTATACGGCCTCTATTCCCTGTTCACCCGCCCCGAACGCTTCCGCCATTATTTGCTGGTTTCGCCGTCTATCTGGTGGCAAAACCGCCGCGTACTCGATTGGCTGCCCGACACTTTGCCGCAAGGAATCGGCATCCGCCTTGGCGCAGGCGAACATGAGGGCAAAAACAACCGTCCCGACCAAACCAGCCGCGGCATGGTCGCACAAGCCAAAATCCTTGCCGGCACTTTGCACCACCTCGGCGCGGATGTCCGCTTCACCCTCTACCCCAACGCCAATCACGGCAACGCCCCGTTTTACGCCCTGACCGACTGCATCGAATATTTGCGCAGCGCATGGCAGCGTTGAAGCAGGTTTGCCAAACATTGAGGCCGTCTGGAACGCAAACTTAGAAGCGTATTGAACCTATTGGATCAATTTAAAACCCTCCAAAATCCAATTATAAAAAGGCCGTCTGAAATCTATTGTTCAGACGGCCTTTGATATACGGTTTGCCAATCAGCCATTATCCCTGCTTTTTCCATTCCAAAGCCAAATCATACAGCGCCTTTTTATTCTCGCCGGTAATCTTGGCGGCAAGCTCGGCGGCTTGTTTGGTCGGCAACTCGGCCGCAAGGATTTTCATGGTATTTTGCGCTGCCTCGGGCAAATCGCTGTGTTTCTCTTTCACCGCAGGGTGCAACACCAGCACCATCTCGCCACGCGTTTGGTTGCTGTCGTTTTTAAGGGCGGCTTGGATCTCGGCAACCGTGCCGCTGAGGAAGGTTTCAAACGTTTTGGTGATTTCGCGCGCCAATGTCAAACGGCGTTC
Source organism: Neisseria flavescens (assembly GCF_005221285.1). Taxonomy (NCBI): domain Bacteria; kingdom Pseudomonadati; phylum Pseudomonadota; class Betaproteobacteria; order Neisseriales; family Neisseriaceae; genus Neisseria; species Neisseria flavescens. Next base: position 2,038,263 of record NZ_CP039886.1, on the reverse strand, counting down.
GGGGAACTGCGCGACCATATCCGCAAGGCTTGCTTCGATACGGTGCGGCGTTTCAAACATCACAATCGGAAAATCGGCTTCCGCCCATTTGGCCAACAGCTTTTGGCGTTCGCCGGCCTTAGGCGGCAGGAAACCATTGAAGTAAAAATCGGATTCTGTCACCCCGGCCACGCTCAACGCCCCCATGACCGCGCTTGCGCCGACCACAGGCACCACTTTAAATCCGGCTTCACGCACGCGGGCAGCAAGTTTCGCACCGGGATCGCAAACCGCAGGCGTGCCCGCATCCGAAACTTGGGCGACGCTCAGGCCGTCTGAAAGATGGGCGATGATTTTATCGGCCATTTGCTGCTCGTTGTGTTCGCGCACGCTCACGAGTTTGCCCTGAATGCCGTACGCACTCAAAAGCTGGGCGGTGACGCGGGTGTCCTCGGCGCAGATAATGTCGGCCTTTTGCAGAACGGCCAGCGCGCGCAGCGTTATGTCGGCTAAATTGCCGATGGGTGTAGCGACAACGTATAATGTCTGTTTTTCGATGCTGTCGACGGCTTTTTGCAGGTGTTTTGTGTACATAGATTCAAGGCCGTCTGAAACGGCGTCTCTTTAAAAACAATGATTATATAACGGGTAAACTTTTCATGCGCTTAAACCACAAACAGGGGGCGGCGGCCGAAGATGCGGCGCTGGCATTCCTGCTGGGCAAAGGCTGCTCGCTGCTGGCACGGAACTGGCATTGCGCCTACGGCGAAATCGATTTAATCGTCAAAAACGGCGGTACGATTGTGTTTGTTGAAGTAAAATACCGCAAAAACCGAGGTTTCGGTGGTGCAGCATACAGCATCTCGCCGTCCAAATTATTGAAATTGCAACGAAGTGTAGAGTATTATCTGCAAAAGCACGGGTTGAACCATGCTCCCTGCCGCCTGGATGCGGTACTGATTGAGGGCGACGGCCAACCCGAATGGATTCAAAATATTACAGGTTAACCTCATGACAACATTACAAGAACGCGTTTCCGCACATTTTGCCGAGAGCATCCGCGCCAAGCAGGAAGCCGAAAAAGTACTGGTCGAGCCGACCGTACAGGCTGCCGAGCTGATGCTGCAATGCCTGATGAACGACGGCAAAATCCTGGCCTGCGGCAACGGCGGTTCAGCTGCCGATGCGCAACACTTCGCCGCAGAAATGACCGGCCGTTTTGAAAAAGAACGCATGGAATTGGCCGCTGTCGCGCTGACGACAGACACTTCCGCCCTGACCGCCATCGGCAACGACTACGGTTTCGACCATGTATTCAGCAAACAAGTGCGCGCGCTCGGACGTGCAGGCGACGTATTGGTCGGCATCTCCACCTCCGGCAATTCCGCCAACGTCATTGAAGCCATCAAAGCGGCACACGAGCGCGACATGCACGTCATCGCCATGACCGGCCGCGACGGCGGAAAAATCGCCGCCATGCTCAAAGATACCGACGTTTTGCTCAACGTCCCTTATCCGCGCACTGCACGCATTCAGGAAAACCATATTTTGCTGATTCACGCCATGTGCGACTGTATCGACTCCGTCCTGCTTGAAGGCATGTAACCCTTTCTTTTCAGACGGCCCATCCCTTAAAGGCCGTCTGAACACCCAACCGTCCATACCCAAGGAAAAGGATATGAAGAATATCAAACGCTACGCCCTCCCCGTTCTGACTGCGACCCTCTTAAGCCTGAGTCTGAGCGGCTGCGTCGGCGCACTGATCGGCGGTGCAGCCGTCGGCACCAAATCCGCCGTCGACCGCCGCACCACAGGCGCGCAAACCGACGACAACATTATGGCACTGCGCGTCGAAACCACTGCACGCTCCTACCTGCGCCAAAACAACCAAGTCCAAGGTTACACGCCCAAACTGAACGTTGTCAGCTACAACCGCCACCTGCTCCTGCTCGGCCAAGTGGCTACCGAAGGCGAAAAACAATTTGTTGAACGCATCGCCCGTTCCGAACAAGCCGCAGAAGGCGTGTACAACTACATCACTGTTGCCTCACAAGCGCGTTCGCTCGGCGATGTGACCAACGATACTTGGGGCACATCCAAAGTCCGCGCCACCCTGTTGGGTCTCAGCCCGGCCACCCAAGCACGCGTCAAAATCGTGACTTACGGCAATGTGACCTATGTGATGGGCATCCTCACGCCTGACGAGCAAGCCCGCGTGACCCAAAAAGTCAGCACGACCGTCGGCGTACAAAAAGTCGTGACCCTCTATCAAAACTACGTTGCCAACTGATTCACAGGCAACCCGGGGCCGTCTGAACATTCAGACGGCCATTCCTCCAACGATTACCCGACCCATCATGTCAAAGAATAATAAAACCCCTTTCCAACTTAAGCCCAAACACCTACTCCGCGCCTTATTCCTTGTCAGCTTTATTGCCGTTGCCGCCCTTGTTGCCGGCGTATTCAGCACCCTAAACTCCGGTAAAACCGACGTACCCGAAAAAAGCCCTGCCGAACAAAACGACACACGTATTGAAGTTTGGCGCCCCAACGGCGCAGTCGAACCTGAAACCGTTCAGCCTGCCAAAGACGGCGATGCAAAAACCGCCTCCGGCAATCCTGTCGTCCCACAAAACGAAAAAGGCGAAAAAGCGGAAGAAGGTGTAAAAAACGACCGCTCCTCTGTACACCGCAGCAAACGCACAGAAAACAAACGCGCTGAAACCGACAAATCAGAAAACACACAATCCGACAACAACAGCCCTGCCGCTCAAAACAAACCTAAAGCAGACAGCCAGCCGGTAGAAAACAAAGCCGCAAGCAACAAACCTGCCGCACAAGCGGTAGAAAACAAACCGGAAAAAGCCAAAGCCCCCGAGTCCAAACCGACTCCGAAAGCCGAGCCTGAGGCAAAACCACAAGCCAAACCGCGCAATACAGACAATCTCGACAACCTGTTTTAAACAGACGGCACACCCGTCCCGTTCAGACGGCCTCCATGCCGTCTGAAACAAGAAGGAAACCTCATGAACGAAGTCATCATCAAAACCCCCGAAGAAATCGAAAAAATGCGCGAACTCGGCCGCTTGGTCGCCGAAGCCCTCGATTACATCGGCCAATTCGTCAAACCCGGCGTAACCACCAACGAAATCGACAAACTCGTTTACGACTACCACGTCAACGTTCAAGGCGGTTATCCGGCCCCTCTCAACTACGGCAACCCGCCCTACCCGAAATCCTGCTGCACCTCTGTCAACCACGTTATCTGCCACGGCATTCCCGACGACAAACCGCTAAAAGAAGGCGACATCGTCAACATCGACCTGACCATTAAAAAAGACGGTTTCCACGGTGACTCCAGCCGTATGTTTACCGTCGGCAAAGTCTCCCCGATTGCCCAACGCCTGATCGACGTGACTCACGCCTCCATGATGGCGGGTATCGAAGCGGTCAAACCCGGCGCCACCCTCGGCGACGTCGGCTATGCCTGCCAACAGGTTGCCGAAAATGCCGGCTACTCCGTCGTACAGGAATTCTGCGGACACGGCATCGGCCGCGGCTTCCACGAAGCGCCGCAAGTAGTCCACTACGGCCGCAGAGGCGAGGGCCTCGTCCTCAAACCGGGCATGATTTTTACCATCGAGCCGATGATCAACCAAGGCAAACGCCATCTGCGCATCCTGAACGACGGTTGGACAGTGGTCACCAAAGACCGCTCCCTCTCCGCCCAATGGGAACACGAAGTTTTGGTTACCGAAACCGGCTACGAAATCCTTACCATCAGCCCTGCCAGCGGTAAGCCTTAACCTTGAAAAAACCTTCAGGCCGTCTGAAAACATAGATTCAGACGGCCTAAAATTTATTCGCATTCTCAATCTAGAAAACCGAATAAAAACTCGAAATTAAGTTTTTACCCAGATTAAATTGTTTAATTATGTAAAAATTTGCTTACGCCATATTTAAGATAAGTGCATAATTTGATGATTTATATAATGAAAATTTACTGAAATAATGAATTAAGAAATATTTACACAAATTATGGCAGACAGCGGAAAACTTCTTTCGAATATACTGTCCAATTATCTAGATCAGTCATTTGCAATACGCCCACATATCACCCCAAAGCCTACAGGAAAGGGATGCCGGCATTCTTGCAGACCCATTTTTATGCCTAGAGGCATGCAACAAATACCACAATAAGGAAGATTCATGAAATCGTTCGAAAAAATTGAAAATATCCGCGATATCCGTAAAAAACTCGGCCTGAACCAAATGGACTTCTGGAGCCGCATTGGTGTGACTCAATCCAGTGGTTCCCGTTACGAATCCGGCCGCAACATGCCTAAACCTGTACGCGAATTGCTGCGTTTGGTACACATTGAGCGCGTAGATTTGGCTAAAGTAAACCGTGACGACTTGGCCGTTGCGTCCTTGCTGAAAAACCGCGACCCTGAGTTGTACGCTTCTCTGAAAAAAGAAGCTAAAGCCGACAACAAAGGCAAATAATCAAGCCATTCAAAAGGCCGTCTGAAATTCGTTTTCAGACGGCCTTTTTACTTTCTACACACTAAGGGCATGTCGCATACATGCCCTTTTTGACGTAAGTAACAAAATGGAGGCTAAAAATCCCCGCAAGCCTTATCCTATAAGGCTTTAAAAGAGGTCAAAGGCTTTGAATACAAAAAATGCCCTTTTTGCGACTCAAAACAAGTCAAAAGGAACGGCTGCCGAAACGGCAAACAACGCTACAAATGCCATGCTTGCGGCAGACAGTTTGATGGCGGCAGACGGCTTAATCCGCAGGAAATATGGCAGGCATACAGCGAAGGCAAACAGACCGCCGCACAGCTTGCCAAAACTTACGGATGCAGTCGGCAGACTATTCTGAGGCATCTCAAAAAAGTTCAAATTAAGGTGCATTTCATTTCTCCCGCAGCAGCCAACGTCATCATGGACACCACTTACTTCGGACGCAGTTTCGGCGTCATGGTTTTGATAGACAGCATCAGCGGCAAAGCACTATCCGTCAGCAAAGTCAAATACGAAACCAACGAACAATATTTCACAGCAATAGGCAGCCTGAAAGCCAAAGGCATTGAAATACAAAGCATTGTTTGTGATGGGCGACACGGTTTGGTACAGATGTTTCCTGATATTCCCGTACAGCTCTGTCAATTTCATCAGGTTAAAACCGTCAGTCGCTATTTAACGCTCAATCCCAAAACAGAAGCAGGCAAAGCACTTTGGCGATTGGCATTGACGTTGAAAAACAGTAAGCAATCCGACTTTGAACACGATCTGCAAACGTGGTTTGAGCAGTATCAAAGCTATCTGAACGAACGCACCTTTAACACCGAAACAGGCAAATCGCATTACACACATAAGAATATCAGGAGTGCGTATTTCAGCCTAAAACGCAATTTGGATTATCTGTTTGTGTTTGAGCAATATCCTGATTTAAACATCCCGAATACGACCAATCTGCTTGACGGCACATTCTCGGACATGAAACGACTTTTAGCGTGTCATCACGGCATGAGTAGGGAGAATAAGATTAGGTTTATTAAGGATTATTTCTCAATTAAATCTTAGGCTCAGCCTCCATTTTGTTACTTAGGGAGAATGTTCTCCGAAATAGCCTCCATTTTGTTACTTACGCCCCCTTTTTCATTTACGGCTGATACTGTTTGAAATAGTCCAACACCGTTTGCGGCAGCCATTGCAGATTCAGACGGCCTTGATCGCGGCTGACGAAGCCGACATGCCCGCCGTATGCCGGTTGCAGCAGCGTAACGGCCGAGGACACGTCCCGCCCGGTCGGTAGGGCTTCCGGCGGCAGGAAGGGGTCGTTGACGGCATTGAGCAACAGCAACGGCGTATCCACGCCTTTCAGAAACGGTTTGCAGGAATTGCGGCGGTAGTAATCGTGGCGGTCGGCAAAACCGTGTAGCGGCGCGGTAAAGCGGTCGTCAAAATCGCCAAGCGTTTTGCAGTTTTGCTGGCTTAAGGCCGTCTGAAACCGGGGAATCGCTCGGGCTTTCGGCAACAGTGAATTTAAAAAATAGCGCGTGTAAATCAAGCGCGTCATGCCTTGGTCAAAACGCATACCGGCCGCCACGGCATCAACCGGCGCGGAAACGACGGCAGAAGCGCGCGGAACGGCATTGCTGCCCTGCTCGCCCAAATATTTGGCCAAGGCATTGCCCCCCAAAGAAACGCCGACGGCGTAGATGGTTGAATAGCGTTGTGCCAGCGTGTTGAGCATAAAGGCGATTTCGGGCGTATCGCCGAGGTGGTAGAACACGGGCGCGGTGTTTTCTATGCCGCCGCAACTGCGAAAATGGGCAACCACGCCGTTCCAACCGCGCTGCTGCACGGCTTTCATCAACTCGACTGCGTAATGGCTCTCGCTGCTGCCTTCCAGTCCGTGGAACAAAACCACCAACGGCGCATCGGGGTCGGCGCTGTCGACAAAATCGTAGGCAACTTGGGTTTTGCCGGTACTGTCGGGCAGAAGCTCGCGACGGTAGTCGGGCGCCTTGCCTTGCAGCAGCTTGGCAAACAGGGTGTCGGCATGGCCGTTTCTGAGCCAATAAGGCGTGTTGGGTGAACGCGTATTCATGATTTATTTCTTCTATTTTTCAGACGGCCTGAAGATGAGCATATACACCAGCAAGGCAGTCAGCGTGCCGTTTGTCCAGCCTGCCCAAACGTCGGTGGGATAATGCACGCCCAAATAGATGCGTGAAAACCCGGTCAACAGGGCAAAGGAAATACCGCCTATCCAAGCGGCGCGGCGGTAGCGCGTGCGGCGGCAAAGCAATATCAGCATGACGGCAATGGCGGCGGAAAACGTACTGTGGCCGCTGGGAAAGGAAAAATTGCTCTCCTCAATCAGGCGCGGCCAAAGCAAGGGGCGTTCGCGTGCAAACCATACTTTCACAATCAGCATGTTCAAAGTCGGCACCAATGCCGCCAACACGCAAAACAGTGCTTCGCGCTTCTTATCGGCAAAATACAGGGTGGCGGCGACTACGCCGATCAGCGGCACGGCAATCGCGGTTTTGCCCAGATAGTGCAACACGGTGGCAATCGGGTCAAACCATGTTCCCGCGTGGGCATGGACGGCGTGCATCAGCGGCGGTTCAAAAGCGAAGCCGCCATATTGCGCCAGCCAAATGCCGATGATGAGGGTTGGCGGTAAAAACAACAAAGAGGCAAAAGTCAGTGCGCGTCTGGATTGGGCTGGGGATAAGTGCATTATTCCACCGTTTCTTTCAAAGTCGCGCCAATCGCCTGCAAACCCTGCAACGCATCTTCCCACGCCGCATCCAGCAAGCGGCAGGCCTCGCCTTCCGCTTTGATGCCGAACTCGATATGCGGCGGAGTATAACGGCCGTCTGAATCGGTACGGCCCACGGTGGGCAGGCTGTACGAACGGATACCGGCGTAGGTACGCTCAAGATGTTCCATAATCGGCGTAATGCGCGACTCGGGTTGGTCGAACACATACACGCTGCGACTGCCGCGTTCGGTTTGATTGAAGCGGTCGGCGTAATAAGTTTCCAATACCCATTCGGCCATCGGGTGCGCCATCACGGGAAAGCCGGGGAAGAAATAATGCTCGCGGATGGAAAATCCGGCGATGTTGTTAAACGGATTGGGCACCAATTCCGCGCCTGCGGGAAAATCCGCCATTTTCAGGCGTTGGGCGTGTTCGGGCGAATCGAGCGGCTCGCCGCGTTTCAAGGTAACGCCTTCGATGAACCCGGCCGCTTCAGGATGGCGGACAACAGGCAAATCCAAAGCGGCCGCTGCGGCTTGGCGCGTGTGGTCGTCAGGCGTAGAACCGATACCGCCGGTAACAAAAGTCGGCAGGCCGTCTGAAAAGCTGCGGCGCAGTTGTTTGACCAGCAAATCGGGTTCGTCGGGCAGGTATTGCACCTGATTGAGCTTCAGCCCTTTGGATTCGAGCAGGGATTTGAAAAAGGCGAAATGCTTGTCTTGGCGGCTGCCGTGTAAGATTTCGTCGCCGATGATGATGAGGTTGAACAAATGCTGTCGGTCTTTCATAATCTTTCCTTCTGCCTAAAGGCTATTCATGATTTCCCATGATTACTGTTCCAATATTGCTTATTAGGTGCAACGGATAGGAGAGACTCATGTTTGCAATCGGCATTGTTGCGTTTTTCATGTTCATTATCAGCCTTTTTGTGTGTGCGTTTGTGCTGATTGTTCAGTATTTGATTATTCGCCGTAAAATTCATCAAGACAAACGTGCAGTCAATTTTCGCGCCAAATATGCTACGCTTTCCACATTTTTTATACAATGGATTGTTCTGAACGCATTCAGCTTCTTACCTGCAAACCGTATGATTTTTTCACTGGCAGTCTTTACGGATATTTTACTTGGTTTTTTGTGGTTGTTTTTTGTTGCAACCAATGCAGATGAAATGTGGCGTTTGACTGGGCAAAAAGGCTACTTGTTGTGGCCTTTGACAGCTGCTTCGGTTTGGGCAGCATGCTTCATTGTATTCAGCTTCGGATAGCGTCTCAATAATTGCGGACAAATGCCGTCTGAAAACCTGAATGCTTTTTCAGACGGCATCAAACTAGATTATCTCATCTATTTATAAGATAATAAGTTCAAATCATGTGCAGAGCGGTTTGCCTCGTTCTGCTTTTATTTTTAGTCCGAAGGATTCCACATGAGTCAAAACAATACTATCCTGCAACACCTCCCCGTCGGTCAAAAAGTCGGCATCGCCTTCTCCGGCGGACTTGATACCTCCGCCGCGCTGTTGTGGATGAAACGCAAAGGCGCGCTGCCTTATGCCTACACTGCCAATCTCGGCCAGCCCGACGAAGACGATTACAACGCCATTCCTAAAAAAGCGATGGAATACGGCGCGGAAAACGCCCGCTTAATCGACTGCCGCGCGCAGTTGGCACACGAAGGCATCGCCGCCATCCAATGCGGCGCGTTCCACGTTTCCACCGGCGGCATCGCCTATTTCAACACCACGCCTCTGGGCCGCGCCGTAACCGGCACGATGCTTGTTTCCGCAATGAAAGAAGACGATGTGAATATTTGGGGCGACGGCAGCACCTACAAAGGCAACGACATCGAGCGTTTCTACCGCTACGGTTTGCTCACCAATCCCGCGTTGAAAATCTACAAACCCTGGCTCGACCAGCAATTTATCGACGAACTCGGCGGCCGCCACGAAATGAGCGAATTTCTGATTGCCAACGGCTTCAACTACAAAATGTCGGTTGAAAAAGCCTACTCCACCGATTCCAATATGTTGGGTGCCACCCACGAAGCCAAAGACTTGGAATTTTTGAACTCGGGCATCAAAATCGTCAAACCCATTATGGGCGTTGCCTTTTGGGACGAAAACGTCGAAATCAAACCCGAAGAAGTCAGCGTGCGCTTTGAAGAAGGCGTGCCGGTTGCATTGAACGGCAAAGAATACGCCGACCCCGTCGAACTCTTCCTCGAAGCCAACCGCATCGGCGGCCGCCACGGCTTAGGTATGAGCGACCAAATCGAAAACCGCATCATCGAAGCCAAATCGCGCGGCATCTACGAAGCCCCGGGAATGGCGTTGTTCCACATCGCCTACGAGCGTTTGGTGACCGGTATCCACAACGAAGACACCATCGAACAATACCGCATCAACGGCCTGCGCCTCGGACGTTTGCTCTACCAAGGCCGCTGGTTCGACAGCCAAGCCCTGATGTTGCGCGAAACCGCCCAACGCTGGGTTGCCAAAGCCATTACCGGCGAAGTAACCCTCGAATTGCGTCGCGGCAACGACTACTCGATTCTGAACACCGAATCGCCCAACCTGACCTACCAACCCGAACGCCTGAGTATGGAAAAAGTCGAAGACGCTGCGTTCACTCCGCTCGACCGCATCGGACAGCTCACGATGCGCAACCTCGACATTACCGACACCCGCGCCAAACTGGGCATTTACTCGCAAAGCGGTTTGTTGGCATTGGGCGAAGGTTCGGTATTGCCGCAGTTGGGTAATAAGCAATAAGTTTCACCGCATTGCATCGCTGCAATTTAAGGGATTGTCTGAAAAGGCAATCCCTCAATTAAAGGAATCCTATGTTTCAACACACAGGGCGGCACATAAAGCACCGCCCTATGTGTCGTCCTGATTTGGAAGGGGTTGCGCCCCTCCCAAATAAAGTCTGATTCTACCGCCTTAAAGGGCGGGGTTTAAACCGAAAAGGAAATACGATGAAAGAATACAAAGTCATCATTTATCAGGAAAGCCTGTTGTCCAGCCTGTTTTTCGGCGCGGCAAAGGTCAACCCCATCAAATTCAGCGAGTTCCTCAATAAACAAACCCCCGAAGGCTGGCGGGTTGTAACGATGGAAAAAGATTTGCGCCGTATGCTGCTGTTTTTCAAACGCGAGGCCTACGTCGTCATTTTGGAGCGGGATCGTGTTTAAGCTCGGCGTTTATGCCTGTCTCGGACTATTTGCCGGCTGGGTGCTGCTGCTGATTGTGCAACTTTGGTTTTCTTTTCTCGAAGCGGAATTGTTCTTCAAAATCACACTGACTATGGCGGGGCTGTTTGTCATCATCCTCGCCTCCCTGCTGGTATTCGGTCAGTATTTTTCCGAAAAGAAAATGAAAGACGACGGGTTTATCAACTGATGCGGACTTGAACCGGATCCGCGACCCAAACATCACAATGCCGTCTGAAACCCTGATTTCAGACGGCATTGACCGTATCTCTACTCCACTTACTATTTACAGCTATAGGAAATTAAGTTATTGTTAGAATACCTTTTAACTGGTGGGAGATTGCCATGTTTTTGAAAAATTTGAAAAAGGCTGTTTCCAAACAAGTAAAAACTCCTAAAACAGCTCAGCGTATAGAGCAAGCTTTTAATGAGGCAGAAAAAAGTAATGCTGCTTTTGAAGCTAAAAAACAACAGATTATACAGGAAATGAGAAATGGCACACGACGAAGTAGTGGGAAACTCCCTATATGACTTTATTTATATTAATCATGAAGCCCTATCTTTATACAATGCTCAACTGGATAAAGATGGGCTTTTAACTCATCAAGTCATTACTAAATCTGTTAGTGATCAACAAAAAAACCAATTGGGAGCCAGTGCAAAAATTATTTCCGGAGGACTTGAAAATCAAAGCTCGGTATCAGAATCAATGCAAAGTAACTTTGATGCCAGTCGTGCAATGCCTCTAAATGTTATTCGGGAATTAAATCGTCTAGGATTGATTCAAAAAGATATAGAAAAAGCTAAACTTGGTCAGATCGTTTTGTTTTCAGGAAGACTTCAAATTGTGGATTATGCTCTAATGGCTTCGCTTATTCGGCCTGCAATGCATATGCACATCCATGAAATGCCCTCAAAAACTCCTAACGATAAAATTAATAAAAAAAGCAAACAAGCTGAACTTGATACTTTTGCTAACTTAATTGAACAAATGCCCAAATTAGTACAATTTCGATTATTTGATGATAACAATTCAGCTTGGGGAACAATTTCGGCAGGTAACCTAATGGTACATTCATTAGACTTTGTGATGAAACATTCGATCACAATTCCCGGCCAATGGCATATTTTAGCAGTTTTAGATGCAGTACCTGACAAAGACGATGAGGCAGAAATTGATAGTGCAGCTTTAAAATATATGACACAGATGGAAAGTGGCTATGTTGAAGCCTTTATGCATCTACGTGGCATGATGGGGCGACGCCTAAAAGAATATGGTGTGTCTCCACTAGCGATTTTTCGTAAAGTTGAATAAGTACGCAAATACAGGTCATCTTAAATTTCTTAGATGGCCTTTTTTCTACCCCAAAACTCTGTTTTCCTCATATAACAAACCTAAAAATAGGTACTATCTTAGATTCTTTTAATAAAAACAAGTACGAAAAATAGCAAAAAATTAGTAATGCTAACTTCCGTTTACTACAAAAACCACCTAAATCAAGATTTCCATCTATACCTTACCTAATCACGATATTCAAACGATACACCCAAAAATTGAGCCAGCGCAGAAACGTGGGAATGTCGCGGATCTTTGACGGCGGTCAGCAGCAGGATATTGCCGTGTTGCCGCTCCAAATCCAGCAGCTGCTTGATGGCGGCTTGTGCAGTTTCATTGTGCAGCTCTTCATGATAACGGCTGACAAAACCGTCGAAATTTTGAGCTGGATTTTCGTGATACCAGCGGCGCAGGTTTGCACTGGGCGTAATGTCTTTCAACCAAAGTGCAGTGGCAAAGACCTCTTTGCGGACGCCGCGCGGATAGAGGCGGTCGATAAAGACGGCGGTCTGTTCGAGATTCGGCTGATAAGCGTAAATGCGTTGTACGGTAAACATTATGTCTGCCTTCAAATCGATTCAGGCCGTCTGAAAATTCAGACAGCCTGATGTTTTTTAGGATTTAAAACAGTTTTTTGACTTCGGCTTCGATATCGTCGGCTCGCATAAAGGTTTCGCCGATCAGGAAAGTATACACGCCGTGGCTGCGCATGAAATCGACGTCTTCTTTGTTGCGGATGCCGCTTTCGGTTACAACGGTTTTGCCGTTCAATTCAGGCAAGAGGGCGAGGGTTTGTTGCAGGGTCACTTCAAACGTACGCAGGTTGCGGTTGTTGACGCCCCACAACGGCGTGGTCATGTTGCGGCATTTTTCCAGCTCGGACGCATCGTGCAATTCTAACAATACAGTCATGCCCAATTCGTGGGCAACAGCTTCAAAACGCTCAAGCTGCCCGGCTTCCAAGGCGGCGGCAATCAGAAGAACCGCATCCGCACCCCACGCGCGCGCCTGATAGATTTGGTATTCGTCAATGATGAAATCTTTACGCAAGACCGGCAGCGCCACAGCCGCACGCGCCTGTTTCAAATACTCGGGTGAGCCTTGGAAATAAGGTTCGTCCGTCAACACGGACAAACAGGCCGCGCCGGCTTTTTCATAGGCAACGGCGATTTCGGCAGGATGAAAATCAGGACGGATCAGGCCTTTGCTCGGGCTGGCTTTTTTGACTTCGGCAATAATGGCAGGCAGATTCTGCGCGTGTTTTTCACGGATCGAGCCGATAAAGCTGCGAACCGGCGCAGCAGCCAGCGCTTGGGCTTTGATGTCTTCCAAGGAAACGGCGGCTTTTTGGGCGGCCACTTCTTCTGCTTTGGTGGCAAGGATTTTGTTGAGAATATCGGTCATGGCGTTTTTCTATTGGGGCTGATTTTCGGGTTTGAATCGTGCGACATGCTGCCGCAGATTAGATTTTAGACGGCCTGAATGCCGCTATTTTAATGGTTTGAAAAAAGGCGGGCAAGAATGCCCGCCTTTGTGTCTGCTTCAATTTAGTGATGAATGCCCAAAACAGTCGCGTTGTGGCTGATGATTTCGTCCGCCAAAGTCGGATTGTCGTTCAGCTTGATACCGTAGCCGGGCACCAATTCTTTCAGACGGCCTGACCATGCCTCGATACGGCCCGGGAAGCATTGGTTGATCAGCTTAATCATCAAAGGCACGGCGGTTGATGCGCCTGGAGACGCGCCCAGCAATGCGGCCAGCGAGCCGTCGGCATGGGCGACGATTTCGGTACCGAATTGGAGTATGCCGCCTTTTTTCGGGTCTTTTTTGATGATTTGTACGCGTTGACCGGCGGTAATCAGTTCCCAATCGTCAGGATTGGCTTCCGGATAATACTCTAAGAGCGAAGTGAAGCGTTCTTCTTTGGTTTTACGCAATTCGCCCAAGAGATATTTGGTCAGCGGCATATTAGCCCAACCGGCGCGGAGCATAGGATAGAGGTTGTCCATGTGGATGGACATCGGCAGATCCATGAGCGAGCCTTGTTTGAGGAAGTTGGGGCGGAAGCCTGCGTATGGGCCGAACATCAGATGGCGTTCTCCGTTCACGTTGCGGGTATCCAAGTGTGGAACGGACATAGGAGGCGCGCCAACGGAAGCTTGGCCGTACACTTTGGCATTGTGTTGGACAACAGTTTCAGGGTTGCTGTTGCGGAAGAACAGGCCGGAAACAGGGAAGCCGCCGTAGCCTTTGCCTTCCGGAATACCGGATTTTTGCAGTAGGGTCAGTGCGCCGCCGCCTGCACCGAGGAAGAGGAAGCGGGTGCGGAGGGTCAAATGGTCTTCATGGTTTTCGGTGTTACAGGTTTTGAGTACCCACGCGCCGTCAGATTCGCGTTTGATGTCTTCAACATGGCGGTTGAATTCCATTTTCACGCCTTTTTCGCGCAGATATTGCACCATTTGGCGGGTCAGATTACCGAAATCAACGTCCGTACCTTCGGCGGAGTAGTTGGCGGCAATGGGTTGGCTTTCATCACGACCGTTGACAACCAGCGGCGCCCATTCGGCAATTTTGGCGCGGTCGGTAGAAAACTCCATTTTTTCAAAAAGTTTTTGGGTTTTGAACACGTCGAAACGTTTTTGCAGATAACTGCAATGGTCGGTGTTCATCACCAGCGACATATGGGGGACGGAATTGATGAAAGTGCGGTCGGTCAGTTTGCCTTCTTCGACCAAAGTCGCCCAAAATTGGCGGCTGATATGGAATTGTTCGGCAATATTGAGGGCACGGGTCGGATCGATCGTGCCGTCGGCAGTCAGGGGGGCATAGTTCAATTCACACAGCGCAGAGTGTCCCGTACCGGCATTGTTCCATGCATTTGATGATTCCAACGCTACATCTTCCAAGCGTTCGATCAGGGTGATTTCCCAAGATGGTTCGAGTTCTTTGAGCAATACACCTAAAGTGGCGCTCATAATGCCGCCGCCTACTAATACGACATCGGTTGCTTCAGCCATGGTTTTACTCCTACTAAAGTCAGGCATGGTTTGCCTTGTGGTTATCTATCATTATAAACAACTGATTTCATAGGAATTATTTTGTATTTTGTTGTGTGTGAAACTTTTGTTGCCTGCTGAGTTTCCGAGCGTAAATGGCGGAAGGCAGTTTCGGTTTGGGTTCCAGATTTCAGGTCTTTATAATATGTTATTGAGAATTTAGTAGATTTTACGGAGAAATGCAAAGATTTTCTGTTCGGTTCATATAAAAATAATAGATTATGCCGTCTGAAAACGTTTTCTTACCCTTTATCTGCCAATGTTTGCCAAGAAAAAAGAATTTTTCATTTCTTTTTTAATTGACTGTTTTTGTCAGCAATTTCGGTGGCAAACTAACGTGAATCAACCGCCGATCTGCTATCATTTCAACTTATTTCCCCAAGGCAAGCTGACATGTACCTGACTCAAGAAAAGCCCTACCGCTCCCTATTGGTCGCACTGATGTTCCTCACCCTGCCGCTGGCGATGATATTGCACAATATCGTGCAAATCGCCTTTTCAGACGGCCAAGGGCTGCTGGTCACAGTCAAAGACGGCGCGTGGGCATGGCAAAGCGGTTGGCAGGATTCCGTCGCATGGTTCGTCTGCGGCATGTTTGCCTTCCTCAACCTGCCGATTTCCGGCGGACTGACCAAGCTGGCGTATAAAAAAATGATGCGCCGGCATTCGCGTTACGCCATCTTCCTTGCCAGTGTCGCAGCGTGTGCCTCGGCGGCGGCAGGCTTGATTTTTGAAGCCATCTTAGGCAATGCCGCATTGGCCGGTATGCGCGGACAAGGCGTGTTCTACTACACCCTCTCCGTGTGGATTATCGCCATGCTGACCCTGCCCAAACAGCTCACGCGCGCGCCGGAGCAGCCCATCGTCTTTCACAAAATGAAACGTTGATTCAACAGGCGCAAACATTTTCAGACGGCATGCTTTCCGTTACCATTACATCCAACGCGTTTTAACCAATAAGGAATAACAAATGAATCAGGCGCAACAGCTCCGCGACGGCGTACAGGCACTGGGTTTGGACATCGACGACGCCAAACAGGCCAAACTGCTAGACTATGCCGCCCTGCTGCAAAAGTGGAACAAAACCTACAACCTGACCGCCCTGCGCGATCCCGCCCAAACCGTCAGCCACCACCTGCTCGACAGCCTGACCCTCCTGCCCTATATCGAACACGCGCAAACCATGCTCGACGTCGGCTCCGGCGGCGGACAGCCCGGCATACCCACCGCCATCTGCCGCCCAGACCTCGACATCACCCTCCTCGATGCCAACACCAAAAAAACCGCCTTTCTGCAACAAGCCGTCATCGAACTCGACCTTAAAAACGTCCGCGTCATCAGCGGCCGCGTAGAAGCCGCCGCCGACTGCCGCGCCGACGTCATCACCAGCCGCGCCTTTGCCGAACTCGCCGACTTCGTCAACTGGACCGAGCACCTCCTCAAAGACGGCGGCTACTGGGCGGCCATGAAAGGCGTATACCCGCAAGAAGAAATCGACAAACTACCCGAAAGCGTCACCGTCGAAAAAGTCGAAGCATTGCACGTCCCTCAACTCAATGCCGAACGCCATATCGTCATCATCCGCAAAAAGGCCGTCTGAAAACAACCCAAGCATACCGAATAACGGTACAATCCAGCCATCCACACTTAACACGACAGCAAAGCACATGAGCGCACAAATCCTCGCCGTCGCCAACCAAAAAGGCGGAGTCGGCAAAACCACCACCACCGTCAACCTAGCCGCCTCCCTAGCCTCCAAAGGCCGCCGCGTCCTCGTCGTCGACCTCGACCCCCAAGGCAACGCCACCACAGGCAGCGGCATCAACAAAGCCACCATCGAAAACGGCGTTTACCAAGTTGTCCTCGGCGAAACCGACATCCCCAACGCCGTCGTCCGCAGCAAAGAAGGCGGCTACGACGTATTGGGCGCCAACCGCACACTGGCCGGCGCAGAAGTCGAACTCGTCCAAGAAATCGCACGCGAAATCCGCCTCAAAAACGCCCTGCAGCTCGTTGCCGACAACTACGACTACGTCCTCATCGACTGCCCCCCTTCTCTAACCCTGCTCACCCTCAACGGCCTGGTCGCCGCCAACGGCGTCATCGTTCCCATGCTTTGTGAATACTACGCCCTCGAAGGCATTTCCGACCTCGTGGCTACCGTCCGCAAAATCCGCCAAGCCATCAACCCCGACCTCGACGTAACCGGCATCGTCCGCACCATGTACGACAGCCGCAGCCGCCTCGTCGTCGAAGTCAGCGAACAGCTCAAACAACACTTCGGCAACCTACTCTTCGACACCGTCATCCCCCGCAACATCCGCCTCGCCGAAGCCCCCAGCCACGGCCTCCCCGCCCTCGCCTACGATGCCCACGCCAAAGGCACGCAGGCTTATCTCGACTTGGCCGATGAACTGATTGCGCGTTTGGAAAAATAAACAGAAATATGAATATAAAAAGGCCGTCTGAAAGTTGGGAAATACTTTCAGACGGCCTTTGGTTTAGTTGGAAAGAACATTTTTAAAAAAGACCGCGTGCGTGCGTACCGCACACACCCTACGCATAAATTTCAAATTCTTTATGATTCATAGGTAGCGTGCGTGCCCAAAGGCACGCACGCGGTTTGATGTAGGCTATACCTGCTTATGGATATCTTCATACGACTTAGACTTAATATTTCCACTTATATTTTCTGACTGTATTAAATATTCATAAACTTCGAGTAATCGATACGTTGAATATGTGTAAGGATTTTAAGCCTATTTGGAAAGATCCATTACAAAAGTGAAGATGAACAGCTTTCTCCTAAAACCCGCCCGATCCAATTCCTCCAGCAACGCAGGTCGGCGCGGTTTTTCGCTATATTGCTCCCTGATTTCGTCGGCAAAGTCTTCCATCGCCTGCCGTTGAGCGGAATATTGGCGGCGGAGGGTCTTTAATTGGTTCAAGAGCTGGCGGTATTGCTTACGGTTGCTTGCTTCGTGGATTTCAACCGCAAAGATTTTCAGGTAGCAAGCTACGATTTGATCGTGATACGGCTCGGGGAAAGACGGGGCAAAACGTTCCATCATGTACAACGAAAGATGTTGCTGCAATAGGGCAAGCAGTCGGTCAAATTCCTGTTCATGCTCCAATATTTCAGCTTGCAGCGAATATTGACCCGACAAACGCGCAAGCAGGCGGTTGAATTCATGCGGCCATTCAGCGGCGAAAAACGTGGCTTTCCACGCTTCATAATGCGGCAATGAAAGGCTGGTGGAAAACGCCAAATCCGCTGCGATTTCGCGGACATCTTTGCTGGCTTCCTTTAATACATCGAAAAGTTGCAGCTTCCATTTGTGCGCCGTGCCGAGTGTTCCTTCAGTTTCAGCAATGCTGATGCCTTTGTGTAAGAGGCGTTCCGCTTCTGCCCAATCTTGCTGACCGACAGCTTGTTCTACCGCGATTTGTCTGAATTGCGGCAGGTGCAGATGTCGTCTGAAATAATCCTGCGTGGCAGCAGTATCACCTTTCGCCTGCAAAACCTGCCAACCCTCGAATGCCCAAAATTCATGTTCCCAACCCGGCTCGGTAGCAGCCAAACGTTTCTCCACATAATCTTGCCACGCCTGCCATTCGCCGCGCAGCCGCCAGATTCGGGCGCGGATTTGGTAGATTTTATTGCCTGCCTCCGAGAAATCAAAATAGCGGCTGTCGTCCAAGCATTTGTCCAAAAAATTAATCAAACGCTTCGGGACGTTTGCCATGACCGCCTCTTCCAGCAGATCGAGTGCCATATACATAGCATCGCCCAACATACCGTCCGAATCGTCCGCCTTTTCAAAAGCATCCTGTAAACGCGGTATCAACAGAGGCAAAGCCTGCTGCAACGCCGCCGGTCCCTCCTGCGCCACATCTTCCAACCAGTTTTGCAGCCTGAAGCCCAAATCGGCGGCTTCGTAGTAATCATAATATCGGGTTCGGGAAAAGATTTGCGAGAGCTGCTGCCGATACGGATTGCCGCCCTGTTTAGGCTGCTGCGTGTCGGGTTCTGCCGACTGGTTATCCTGAGTTTGCTCGCGCACCGCATACCACAACGCCGCCATATGCTTGCACGCCCAGCCAGCAGCCCCCGTCCTTAATGTACAAATCACTATCCAGCTTCAGCCATACCGAATAGTTTTCCGAACCGCACACCTCCGCCCGATAACGCCCGGCGGAAGTTTTTTGGACATCGCGAACCTTGCCCTGCTGAAAATACAGTAGACCGCGTTCGGCGATGTGGGGCGGAAATAGGCGGGGTAGGTGGATACCGGACATGGTTTACTTCCAAGAAGTTGTTGAAACATGGGAAGTTTACTGGTTCAGACGACGTTTGGGGAGAGGAGGGTGGGAATTCTTGTTTTGCGAAGTGGCAAAAGGTCGTCTGAAAATGGGTTTCAGACGACCTTTTGGAGTGGTTATTTTCATAACAACTTAAATTATTCTAATGTGTCAGAATCTTTAATTCTTGCTTTTAATCTATTGAATAATGGTTTTAACTGTTTTCTAATTTGCTTTGATTGCATAATCCTAGCTGCTCTCTTACCATACGAAACAAAATTTCGTTTACCAAGATGAGAATATGTTACAAATAATTTATGTTTAAATATTTTTTTCTTTTCTTTACCGTTTAGTTCTCGTATTTTATTATATTTTCTTTGTGTTTGTTTTGCTAAACTAACTCCACGCTTCATTTTTTTTGAATATTTTGTAAATGCTGCAGGACGAATAGTAATTGATTCATCCTTTATTATAAAACCAAGATATTGTAATTTTTTATCATTTGTAATTTTATTTTTTTCTTGATCAAATTTGAAGTTAACTATCTCTGTCTTTTTTTCATTGATGTCTAATTTTAATTTTTTAATTTCATTTTTGATAAATGTACGAATAATTTCTAATTCATCAGAAGGTATAATACACAAAATATCATCACAATACCTCATGTACAGTCCATTTTTTTCTTGAATTATATCTTGAACAATTATATCAAAATCAATCATATAAATATTTGATAATAATGCACTTATTGGAGATCCTTGTGGAATACCTTTCCCCATTCCTTTGTTAGAATAAATAACTTGATTACCTTTAAATAGTGTATCGTTAAATTTATCCCTAAATTTTCTAAACTCTTCAGGTGAGCAAATTTGTTTTCTACTATTACTTCTAGGTGTGTGAATAGATATACCAAATTCTTTAAATGCAATTTCTTTTTTAATAATTGAATATTGAGTTATTGCCTTAAAGACTGCAAAATGGTCAGGAGGTAATGTACCATTTGAAATTATTTTCTTCCATTTTGCTTTTAATATATTATGGTCTATGTTTCCAAAAAAATTTGATATATCAAGTGCTATCACTGAACAGTTTTTATGTTTTAAAATATAATCAAATGCATATTTCGCAAATTCAATATTACTTTTCCCTAACTTTCTAAAAGCTAATACAGAATTATTGATGCTAGAATATTTATTTTCTATTAGATTTTCATATTTTTCATTCAGAATATGAGTGTAATAGCTAAATATATGGCTATCTTTGTGAGATGCATATGCTATTTCTCTTTCTTTTGCACCTCTTTTAAGTTCACCATTTTCTTTCTTAACTTTTGGCATGGATAAAGTACAAGATAAAAATGGATAAAAACTATGAGTAACAACCTTCTTAGGAGATGTTACAAGAGAAATAGCTTGTCGTGAATTTATAGGAGAATCAAAATGCAAATACCCTCTGCATTTATACCAAGATGGATTAGATGTACTCATAAAATTGAACGTGTTTTAAAGATTAGCAAAACTAGGAGCTTAGGATTGCGGTAGTCCCTAATTATCAGTTCAGATAATTAACAGCCCCTAGTATAGCAAAGCACTTCTAAAAAGCACCGTTTACATAATGATGCATGACTTACAACTTTATGAGACCGCGTGATATGCTAAAGATGAGTTATACTCAAACAATAACTATCAAGGATGAAAATATGACAATAATCATCATACATTTCCTGTGGATAGCCCTGTCTTGGTTGGCGGCAAGTTTCCAAGCCTACCTTGACCTTGACAGTCTGCTGAAGTCCCTGTTCGCTCAAACTAAACAGGCATTGTAATTATAACTCATTTAGCGTAAATATGTAAATGGAACTGCTTAACGAGTTTGATATTTATCTAGTTTCTCCCACTCCTTCATCAACCTCTTCACCGACACCGGATACGGTGTCTTCAATTCCTGCGCGAATAGCGACACTCTCAATTCTTCAATCATCCATCTAAACGCGGCGAGATCGTCTGAAACGGGTTGTCCTTGTTTCACCAAGCCGTCGGTTTTTTCCTGCCACATTTGTTCCAACTCCTGTATATCGGCTTCGCGGGCTGCGTCGCGGGTGGGGTTGCCGCTGTATTTTTCGAGGCGCAGGGTCATGGCTTTGAGGTAGATGGGGAGACGTGGCCATTGTGCCCATGGGGTATGGGTGGCGAAGCCGGCGGCGAGCAGGGTTTGCAGGCGTTGGCGTATGAGGAGGGTGAGCGGGTGTTTGCCGAGTTTGCCGTTCAGTTCGGCGTAGGCGGCGGCGGTTTCCTGCAGGTAGTGGCTGAGGGCTTCTTTGACGGCGGGCAGGCGGCTGCGGGCGCGTTTGATTTGTTCTTTGAAGGCTTTTTCGTTGCGCGGCAGCTTGTCTTCGCCGATAAAGGCGCGGTCGCAGACGGCTTGGGTGAGGTCGTCGCGCAGGGTGTCGGCGTTGATGTGTTTGAGCAGCATGGCGGCTTGGGTAAAGCCCTGGATGCCTTTGTTCAAATCTTTCACCTGCTCTTTTAATTGCAGCTTCATTAATTCGATGACACCTTGACGGTGTGCCTGTTCGGCGGCTTCGGTGGTGTCAAATAGGCGCAGGGCGATGCGGCCGTCTTTTTCTTTTTGCAGGCCGAGATAGCCGGTAAGCTGTTGTTTGCCGCGGGCGAATTTGATGGATTCGGGCAGGATGCCGATGTCCCATGCGGTAACGTTGTCGCGCTCAAATTCTTGGGTGTTGTCGCGGAAGGTGACGGTGGCGGCTTGGCCGAGTTGTTGTTGCAATTCGTGCAGTTTGCGGCCGCCGGCAAGCTCTTGTCCGCCGTCGTCGACAATGCGCAGATTCAGATAGCAGTGTTCGGGCAATTCTTGCGCCGCCCATGCGTCTTGGTCGATTTGCTCGAGAATCCGCATATCGCCGGCACTTTTGGCGATAAAGTGCGCCAACTGGGGAATGATGGCCGCTTGGCGGTCGGGATTGCTTTCGAGAAATTTGGTGATGAAATCGGGTACGGGCACACAAATGCGGCGGATTTGCTTCGGCAGTGCTTTAATCAGCAGCTGGATTTTTTCGCGCAACATACCGGGCACCAGCCATTCGAGCGACGGCGCGTGCAGGCGGTTGAGGACGGTCAGCGGCACGGTCATGGTCACCCCGTCGAGCGGATGGTGTGGCTCGAAGCGGTAGGAAAGTTTGAACTTGCCGTCTGCGGTTTGCCAAAATTTGGGGAACTGCTCTTCGGTAATGTGCGCGGCAGCGTGTTGCATCAAATCGTCGCGGCTAAGGAACAGCAGGCGCGGATTGTCGCGTTCGGCGGTTTTGAGCCAGGCTTGGAAGGTGCGGATATCGGCAAGGGGCAAAGGTTTCAGACGGCCTTTTTGAGGTGCAGGCTGCTTTTTGGTTTTGGGGTCGTCTGAAACTGTTGAAGCTGCGGCACTCTGTTCCCTCTCCTGCGGGAGAGGGTTAGGGAGAGGGCTTACTGCGGCTGCGGAAAAGTTGGTTTGAGCGGCAACTGTTTTGCCCTCTCCCCAGCCCTCCCCCACGGGGGAGGGGGCGGGTTGCTGAGGGTTTGCAGGATGCAGGCCGTCTGAAACCGCGTCCGCCGTATAAAAATCGGGCAGGCGTTCGTTATAAAACGCAAACAGGGCTTCGTCATCGACCAATACGTCTTGCTTACGAGATTTGTGTTCGAGTTCGGTAATTTCTTTAATCAGCTTTTTGTTATGGGCAAAAAAAGCCGTCTGAAGATTACTTTCCTGCGCCACCAATGCGCCGCGGATAAAGATTTCGCGTGCTTCTTCGGGCGCAATTTTGCCGTAAGACACGGGGCGGCGCGGCAATACGGTCAGGCCGTAAAGTGTTACGCGTTCGCTGGCGATGACTTCACCGCGTTTTTGTTCCCAGTGAGGCTCGAAATAATGATAGCGGACGAGGTGCGGCGCTTCCTGCTCGATCCATTCGGGCTGGATGACGGCGACGTCGCGCGCGTAAAGGCGCGTGGTTTCAACCAATTCTGCCGCCATCACCCATTTAGGTTTGGCTTTGAACAAGGCTGATGCTGGGAAAAGGTGGAAGCGGCTGCCGCGCGCGCCGGTGTAGTCGTTGCCGTCGGGCGATTTCATGCCGACGTTGGCGATAAGGCCGGTGAGCAGGGCGCGGTGGATTTGTTCGTAGCCCGCTTCTTTGGCGGCGCGGATTTGGGCACGGTGTTGCTTCTTATCCAGTTGTTTTTGTTTGAGCTTTGCCGCCAAATCTTGGTCGCCTTTGCTTTCAGACGGCCTTAATTGTTCTTGGGTAGGAGGTCGTCTAAACGCGGCTTCTTTGGTGGTCAAACCCATTTCAATCGCAGTTTGGGCAAGCTGGTGGTGCAGCTCGCGCCACTCGCGCATCCGCAGGTGCGACAGGAAATATTGGCGACACCACTGCACCAACTGCTTGTTGGACAAGCTTTTGTCGCGCTCGCGCTGGAAGCTGTCCCAAATATTCAGATAGGCAAGAAAATCGGACTGCTTGTCGGTAAAACGCTCGTGCGCCTTGGTCGCGGCATCGCGCGCTTCCAACGGCCGCTCGCGCGGGTCTTGAATCGACAGCGCAGACGCAATCACCAATATTTCCGCCATACAGTCGTGTTTCTTCGCCGCCAGCAAGATGCGTGCGATTTTCGGGTCAATGGGCAGGCGCGCCATTTGTTCGCCGAGCTTGGTCAGACGGTAGCGAGGAGGAGGGGGGGGGCTGGGTGTGTTTTGCATGGTTTTAACAGATGGTGTAGGTTGGACATTGATGCCCAACATGGTTTTGTGATTCGAGGATAAGTGCCTTAACTACGCATGTTTTCTAAATCTAAACAAGCAAACAAATTTGTCTGCTGTTTCAAATGTACATCGATCGGAGTATTTGTTGTGCAGGATAAATTACTGATTAACGCTTCTATCATTAAATTTCGATTCCCCTCTTTTGCACCAACATGGTAAAAATGCTCTCTAATTGAAACGGAAAAATCAGACCATAAATCATTGATATATTGGTTTTTACGATAACGATTGTGATGCCATGTAGATAAAATAAATGATACTCCTTGGTTATCTAATAATTGATGTAAATGTTGTTCGTCTTTTTCTGTCCAAGTATTAAAGTAATCTGAATGGCGATCAATATAAGGAGGGTCGCAATAAATTAAATCCCCTGCTTTAGCTTGTAAAATAGTCTCTTCAAAACTTTGGCAGATAAACTCAAAAGATTTTGTAGCGATGATTTTACTTACTGTATCAACTTGATTTACAATTTTGGTTACATATGCTTGCGCAAAGCGTTGCGGCTTGCGGCAAAACGGAATGTTGAACTCCCCCTTTTTATTAAACCGAATCATACCGTTAAAACCTGAGCGATTTAGAAATAAAAAATCCAGCGGGTTGCCATGTAAATTAAATCGATCTCGAACGCTGTAGTAATGCTGCTCACCATTTTCCAAAAGTAAAGCACCTTCCTTATTTAAATAAGATTTTGTTATATTGGCATTGATTTCACCTGTTTGAATAGCTTGATAAAAACGGATAAGGTGTGGATTAGTATCACATACCAAAGCCTTGTGTGGCGCAAGATTGAATGCAACAACACCGGTGCCCATGAAAGGTTCTATCCAAGTGCCTGAGAAATCTTTAGGTACATAATCAGCAATCCAAGGAACAAGTTTGGTTTTTATTCCTTGAGACTTAATGGGTGGTACAATTACTTTCATTTTTTACTACCTTTATTATTTTTATTGACAATTAAACTAGTATCACCATTTTTGTACATTACAAAATCCAATAAATTAGTAATTAGTTTTCCGTTGCTGTCTTTAATTTTTCTGTAATTTATCCAATAATCATCAAACCATTCTTCTCCTAATTTAGAAAACATTCCGTTTCCATTCAAAATATCTTGAATATTTTGAATGCTACCGATATTGGCAGTATTTCCACTGCCGCTTTTATCGCTGGCAATTTTCCATTTCTCTGCAACAAAAAATTGGAAATCTCCAATTACAGAACTAATTGTATTGAGCTGTTCTAAATTAAAAACTTTTGTTTCATCTATTTTTTCTGGAGATGTCCTATTATAAATTACACCTAAACAATAATGTCCTAAATAGCTGTTGTAGGGAAATTGGATATTCTTGGTACCATTTCTATCTGTAAAATATGCTCCATGCGAACCTAATGTAAACCCGTTACATAAAGTTTCGGTTTTGCGATACGTGGTTTTTAAATCCAATGCAAAACGTATATTTTCATTTTTAATATCCACGAACGAAATATCTGGGTAATAATTTTGATGTTCAGCCAATACAATTTTGTAACCATATTTAGTTGCAAATTGTACTAATAATGGAAATAAATGGATTTCTAGAATTTTAGAAATAATCTTTGTATCGGAAGAAATCGTGTAGATATTTTTATAAATGTCTATAAATCCCTTAATTGACCATTTTCCGTGCGAATCACTAATTTCATTAGATAAATCTTGCACAAAATGGCGTAGGTTGTTTTCAAAATATTGTTTAATTGTTTGATTGTTATTCATAATATTTTCCAAATTTAAAATTTCGTTTGAATTTAAAATTTTTCGGGCATAAATGTCCGATCTGCCTGTTTTCAGACGGCCTCCACCGCCCCCAACTCCAACAACACCTGAAAACCGTCATTGATATACCGTGAATCGGGCATTTCTAAAAACGGGAATGCTGCCACATCGCCGAGTTTCAATGCTGCCATGCGCAGGATGACGGCGGCGAGGTTGCTGCGGACGATTTCGGGGTCGGTAAATTCGGGACGGCTGTTAAAATCTTCTTCTGAAAACAGTCGGATACACACGCCTGCGGAGACGCGTCCGCAGCGGCCGGATCGTTGGCGGGCGGCGGCTTGGGAGATTTTTTCGATATGAAGCTGCTCCACTTTCGCCCGTGTGGAATAGCGTTTGACGCGTGCGAGGCCGGTGTCGATGACGTATTTGATGCCCGGCACGGTGAGCGAGGTTTCAGCGACGTTGGTTGCCAGCACGATGCGTCGTTTTGCGCCGGAGGGGTGGAAGATTTTGTGCTGTTCGGCGTGCGACAGGCGTGCGAACAGGGGCAGGATTTCGTCGTTGCGGCGCAGTGTGGATTTGCGCAGGGCTTCGGCGGCTTCGCGGATTTCGCGTTCGCCCGGCAGGAACACCAAAATATCGCCTTCGCCATATCGCGCCAATTCGTCGGCGGCATCGACAATCGCGTCGGTCAGCTCGACTTCTGCGTCGTCTTCGTCTTTGCCGGTCAGCGGTCGGTAGAGGATTTCGACGGGATAGGTGCGCCCGCTCACTTCCAGCACGGGCGCGCCGTTGAAGTGTCGGGAGAAGCGTTCTGCGTCTATCGTTGCCGAGGTGATGATGACTTTCAAGTCAGGGCGGCGCGGCAGGAGTTGTTTTAGGTAGCCCAAGAGGAAGTCGATGTTCAGGCTGCGCTCGTGCGCTTCGTCGATGATGATGGTGTCGTAGGCGGCGAGATAACGGTCGGTCTGCGTTTCCGCCAGCAGGATGCCGTCGGTCATCAGCTTGACGCAGGCATCGCGCGAGGTGTGGTCGGTGAAGCGTACTTTATAGCCGACCGCGCTGCCGATTTCCGATTTCAGCTCTTCGGCAATCCGCTCTGCTACGGAACGCGCGGCCAAACGGCGTGGCTGGGTATGCCCGATCAATCCTGCCGCCCCGCGCCCGAGTTCCAAACAAATCTTGGGCAGCTGCGTGGTTTTGCCAGAACCGGTTTCGCCGCAAATAATCGTTACCTGATTCTCGGCAATGGCTTTTTTGATTTCGTCGAGTTTTTCGTGAACGGGCAGCGTGTTGTCGAATTCGGGCTTGGGCAGTTTGGACAGGCGTTGCAGATAGAGGTCGTGCGATTTTTTGTATTTTTCCTCAACCTTGGCCAAGCCACCGTATTTATTCGGGTTTTTAAAGGCAGATCGCAGAAAATGGCGGTCTTTGGAGAGGGTTTGGGCGAAATCGGGTTGCGGCATGATGGTGCAATAAATTAAATAATGTGAAAAGAATGGAATTATAGCAAAAGGCCGTCTGAAACTTGCTTGCTTTCAAGTTTCAGACGGCCTTTGTATGGATAAACCGTTTTAGTCGGCGGCGTGCCAAGGTTTTTGCATACCGGCATGGAAACTCGGTTTTTCTCCGCCCCACAAGGTGTCGATGTCGTAGAAGTCGCGCACGGCAGGGAGCATGACGTGGACAACGAGGTCGCCTGCGTCGACGAGCGTCCATTCGCCGCTGTCGCCTTCGGTGCTGAGGATTTCAAAACCGGCTTCTTTCAAATCGACGGCAACGTTGTTCGCCAATGCTTTGACTTGGCGTGTGCTGTCGCCGCTGGCAATAATCATGCGGGCAAACAGGGAGGTTTTGTCTTGGGTTTCCAAAACAGAGATGTCTTTGGCTTTGATGTCTTCGAGAGCGTTTACGGCCACTTCGACCATTTTTTGCAGGTCTTGCAATTCTTGTTCGTTCATTATTTTCCTAGTTGAAATGTTTTCAGACGGCATTATAGCTTATCTGCCTGAATAAACGCTATTTTTCATAGAGTTTGTGTTGGCGGATGTATTGGGCAACGGGTTGCGGCAGGCCGTCTGAATGGTGCGTTTTGGCGAGATCGGCACGGATTTGGGTGGAGCTGGTGTTGTGCAGCGGCGCGTTGAGGATGCGGACGCTGCCGTTTTGCAGGGCTTCGCCGAGCCATGCGTGCAATTCGCGCGGGGTTTTGTTGAGGTTGTCACCCTGTCGCATGGCGATGGCGATATTAGTATGCCGCACGAGGGTTTGCCATTTTTTCCATGTGTGTAGCTGCATCAGGCTGTCGCTGCCCATCAGCCACCACAGTTGCGCGCCGGGAAACTGCTGGCGGAAGATTTGGACGGTGTCAAACGTATAAGTTGCGCCGTCGCGGACGATGTCGCAGTCGCTGGCGGCGAATTTCGGCTCGTCGGCAATGGCGAGTTCGACCATATTGAGGCGCTCTTGTGTCGGCGTGCGCGTGCTGTCTTTGTGGTACGGGTCGCCTGCCGGCAGGAAGACGACAAGGTCCAAACCGATTTCGTCGGCGAAGGCGCGGGCAATATGGAGGTGGCCGTTGTGGATGGGGTCAAACGTGCCGCCGAATAATCCGATGTTTTTCATTTCGTGGTGGTGTCTGCGTTAGATGTTTTGGCCGTCTGAAGCAGGCAGGCTGCCGTCAACAATCAGGTTGAGCTTACCTGTGGTCGGGTGGATGACCAGGCCGTGGATGGCAATGTTGTCGGGCATCAGCGGATGTTTGCGAATCAGCTTGACGGTATGGCGCACGCTGTCTTCGACGTTGTCAAAACCGGTCAGCCAGCCGTCCAAATCGATACCGGCATTGCGCAGAGTTTCGATGCGGTCGTCGGGGATATTGCTGTCGTGTACGCGTTGGAGGAACTCTTCGGCGTGCAGTCCGCGCATACCGCAGTCGTGGTGGGCAATGACCATGATTTCTTTGACTTTGAGTTCAAATACGGCCACCAACAAACTGCGCATCACCGAACCCCAAGGGTGGGTCACCAGCGCACCGGCGTTTTTGATGAGCTTGGCATCGCCGTTTTTCAAGCCCAAGGCATTGGGCAACAATTCGATAATGCGTGCGTCCATACAGGAAAGAATGGCCAGCTCGCGGCCGGGGTATTTGTTGGTGAAATATTTTTCGTACTCTCCTGATTCAACGAAATGTTGGTTGTAGGAAAGGATATCAGTCAATTCACTCATGATGATGATGTGCTCGTTTCGGATGGTTTACTCTATTATAGCGGTTTTCAAGGGGTATGGTTGTTTTGCAAATTCGCCGTAAACGGCTAAAATCGACGTATCTTTAGTTCTTTTGGAGGATGCGCCATGTCTCAGTCTTTCCGTTTTGAACAGGTATTCACACCCGATGTCCACGACGCATTATGGGATTGGGCGCAGACAAGCTATGGCGCATCCGACGATTGGTGCATTCTGTATCTCAACGGCCTGCCTTTAGGCCGTCTGAACCCGTTATGGCGCGAACGCCTCGGACAAGATTGGACAGGCAGGCAGTCAACCCTTTCAGACGGCCTGAATTTGGAAACCGACAGCTGGACTCAGATGGGCGACAGTTTGCAAACGCTGGCGCAACAATGGCGCGAGTGCGGTTGGCTCAAAGGTTGGCGCGGTGAAAAGTTTGATATCTGCAACCAGTCGGGCAAGCCTTTATGCGCACTCGAACGCGCCGCCTTCCGTCCGTTCGGCCTGATGAGTCAGGCGGTACATCTGAACGGATTGGTCGAAACAGAAGACGGTTTGCGCTTTTGGATAGGCCGCCGCAGTCCGCACAAAGCCGTCGATCCGAACAAACTCGACAACCTGACCGGAGGCGGCATCAGCAGCGGCGAGAGGCCGTCTGAAGCCGTCTGCCGCGAAGGCGAAGAAGAAGCTGGCATTCCCGCTTCGCTAACACCCCATATCCAACCGACCGCCCAAATATATAGTTTGCGCCCCGTTAATCGCGGTGTCCACAACGAAATCCTGTATATCTTCGACATCGTCCTGCCCGAAGGCTTCCAACCCGCCAACCAAGACGGCGAAGTCGCCGGTTTTGAGCTGATGGACATCCCCACCCTGCTTGATGCCATGTTGGGCGGACACATGATGCACGATGCCCAGTTGGTCACGATCGAAGCCTGCCGTCGATACGGCCTAATCAACCCCAAACATCCGCTGTCCGCATGGCTCGACAGCATCCGTTGCCGACCCCATTTTTAAAGGCCGTCTGAAACCATGTTGCAACTCAAAAACATCAACAAACGCTTCGGCAGCAAAACCGTTGCCCAAGACATCAACCTAAACGTCGAAGCAGGCGAAATCCTCGCCGTACTCGGCCGCTCCGGCTGCGGAAAATCCACCCTGCTCAAAACCATCGTCGGCCTGGTGCGTCCCGACAGCGGCGAAGTCTGGCTCAACGGCGACAACATCACCGACATGCCGTCTGAAAAGCGCAATATCTCGCTGATGTTTCAAGACTACGCCCTTTTGCCGCATTTAACCGCCCTCGACAACGTCGGCTTCGGCCTCAAAATGCGCCGCCTGCCCAAAGCCGAAATCGAAGAACAATCCATGCAGGCCTTGCGCGACATCGGTTTGGAACACGAAGCGCAACGCAAACCCGAAAGCCTCTCCGGCGGCGAACAGCAACGCCTCGCCCTCGCGCGCGCCTTAATCACACGCCCATCGCTGTTGCTCTTGGATGAAGCCTTCTCCAGCCTCGACACCCACCTGCGCCACCACCTGCGCACCCTGACCGCCGAACGCATTCGCAGTCAAAACATTCCCGCCATCCTCGTGACCCACTCCGCCGAGGAAGCCTGCACCATGGCCGACACCATCGCCATCATGCACGAAGGCCGCATTCTCCAACACGGCACGCCGGAAACCCTTATCCGCCGCCCCGTCAACGCCCAAGCCGCCCTGCTGCTCGGTTTGGCCAACACCGGCGACACACGCTACATTCCCCAACACGCCATCCGATTCGACCCGAACGGCACAGCCGTCCGCATCAGCGAAGCCGTCCCCCTCGCCGAAGGCACACGCCTTACCCTCGCCCATCCGCAATACGGCGATTTGATTTGGTATCCCCACGCCGACCACGATACGGACAAACCGCAAACCGGACAGGAAATCCGCATCAGCGTGGATGAAAGTCAGATTGTTTGGTTTGATTGAATGTGATGGCTTGAGACCTTTGCAAAATTCCCCAAAATCCCCTAAATTCCCACCAAGACATTCAGGGGATTTTGGGGAATTTTGCAAAGGTCTCAAGCCATATAAAAAACCTCCGTATTGAATACAATACGGAGGTTTTTCAACTTGGTTTACCAGAGGTAGCCGACGCCGACACCGCCACCGGTTTTGGCTTTAGTATTGACGTTGATTTGACCTTTAATCAACCATTTTCCATTATCGCTGATACTGGAGTAACCAACAGCCAAAGCACCTTGAGAACCGTAGGTGCCGACTGATGCGGCAACCATAGATTTACCCGGCAGGTAGACCTGAGGCAGGGATGCTGCAGCATTCGAGCCGGCTGCTACACCGTCGATCTTATCTTCAAGATCTTTTGTAACGCCTTTGAGCTGACTTACATTCACAGCATCACCATCTTTTATACCCGGAGCAACATTAGATATACGGACGGGTGCCTGATTGTTCTTGCTGCCAAGCCTCAGCGATCCATCTTCATCAGCACTTAAAGTCGGAGCATGTTTCGAGTCTCCAAGAGACAGGCTGTTGAAATTCACATCGTCTTTGGTTTCATAGGTAATCGAACCATTTTTCTCATGTTTCACAGACATATTTTTGCCTGCTTTCATAGTAATGGTATCACCTGGGTGAATCATCTCACCATTTGCCAAATCAGCCGCAGTTGAGTTGTCTCCCTTAGTTTTATCCGCTTTCAGAGTAAAGCCAGAGTTGTTAATCATATCCGCAACGTTTTGGGCGGTTGCCACTTTATTGCTATTTGGTGAATCATCAATAGCTTTTTGAGCGGCATCAACCTTATCTTGGGCTGCCTTCACTGTTGCTGCATCAGCATCTTTTGGTAATTTCGCTAATGCATCTTTTGCATCTTTTAACGCTTTAGTTAACGTTTCGTCAGCTGGACCTTTTACCGCACCAGGTTTGGTTGTGTCTGCAGTAATTTTACCCGCATCCACATCAAACTTCACGGTGCTAGTTAAGTTGTCGGCTGTTTCAACAACTGCTTTAGTGCCTTTACCATCTACAAAGTTTACGGTGTCATAAGGTTTTACAAAATCCTTCGCTTTACCATTATTTTGTAAATTCCAACCCGCATTCAATACATCGCCTACAGTTGCCGCATTATGTGTGTTTACATAATTTGGTTTTGTCGCATCTGCTGTATTTGGTGCTGCATGGCTATCTGTTGGAGCAGTCGTGCCAGTTTTAGCACCATCCAAGTTGCCTTCTACATTACCTAATGTCGTCGGTGCGCCAATAACATTCGGTGCAGCCGCAGGATTAACCATATTCGTTGTCAAATCCTCAGGCTTCACTTCTGTTGCAGTCGGGTTACCTTTGTCGTCAACGGTAAAGTATTGGTTGCCCACTTTAGTTACCCGCGTACCGTTCTTATCCGTATATTGGACAGGCAAACCGGTCACATCGACTTTTACCGTCGTTGTGGTTACTTTATTGCCGTCTTTATCAACAGACACTTTCGTCGCCAACTTAACTTTCGTGTTGTTGCCGTCTGCAAAACGAAGTTCATCATCAGGATTCACTTTTTCATCTTTATCGTTGAAGTCTGCAGCAGATAATTTTTCTGTTTGCTTACCTACAATAAAACCAGATTTTTGAATTGCAGCTGCAACCTTATTACCCGTTACATAACCGTCACCCGCATTGGTCGGGGTTGTACCTTTATCAGGAGTTACCGGGGTTACATTGTCTTTTGGATTGCCGGTTTTCGGATCAATATCTGCCGTATTGTAATATTGGTCTCCTACTTTGGTTACCGGAGTATCCGTTCCATTGACTTTGGCAGTAAATTGGTTCGGTTTGACTACCTCACCATCTTTAACACTAATCGTGATTTCACGGACGCCGTCTTTGGTCGTCTCACCTTTGACGGAAATACCGGCACCGCCTTTGAAGTCCACTTTGTTGGCGTTCTTCACAACATCGGTATAGCCGTTGCCGTCTTTGGTTGATACCACCCAGCCCATATTTTGTAGGTCACCTACCGTAGCTGCTGCGTTTTTATTCACAGGAACTGCATCAGTCCCTTTCAAGTCAACTAAGTGAGCATCCTCAGTTTTTGGTGCTGCACCTGGTGTTGTCGGTGTGCCTTCTGGGCTTGTTTTGACCACATTTGTATTCAATGTGGAACCTACACCTGTAATTTGTGTCGGTTTGCCATCTTTCGATGTGATGTTCAATGCAGAAGATGGTTGTGCATCAGTAGCATTGTTCTTAGCCGGTTTCGCTGCTTCTGTTTTCATTGTTACAGGGCTTACTGGTTTCACTACTACATCAGCAGGAATCGTCACTGGTGTTGCATCTGGTTTTGGAGCGCCGTTCTCCACATCAGCTGGGTTGTAATAGTTGTCGCCCACTTTCGTGTACGTATTACCTTTACCATCTGTGTATGTATTCGGGCTACCTACGTTCAAGGTGCCAGTATTCACATTTGTGAAAGTCACATCATCCTTCGTAGCATATGTAATCTTACCTTTGTCATCCTGTTTCACGGTTAAGTTCTTACCTGCAACCATTTCCACAGTATTGCTTGGTTTAATTAACTCGCCATCATTTTTCGCACCTTTGAGTTTTTCCCCTCCAGTTGCTGCTGATGTTGTCAAGTTAAAGCCAGCATTGTTGATGGCTTCCGCTACATTTTGTACAGTAGCTACTTTATTCAAGCCTGCCTCATCATGAGCTTTTTGTGCTGCGTCTACTGGTGTTTGTTTCGCTGCTACTTCTGCTTTTTTATCTGCTACAGCTTGTTGTAATGCTGGGTCTTTCGGATTTGCTTCTAACGCTTTTTCCGCTGTTTTTAAAGCATCTTTCGCTGTCGCTAATTCTTTCACCGCTGCATCTAAGGCATCTTTTAACTGTTTAGCCGTCGCAGGATTTGCAGATGTCGCAATAGCACCTGTTTCCTTATTATTAGCATCTACAGCCGGCTTCATTTCACCTGTGGTTACTTTCACACCATCTTCGTCAACAGTAACTGAACCATTGGCTGCTTTCACATTGAAAGTCACATCGCTTGTGGTGTTACCCTCACGAGTTGTCACTACTGCTGTTGTACCAAGGCCGTTGATGAAGTTCACTGTGTCATATGGTTTCACAAAGTCTTTCGCAGTGCCATTGTTTTGTAAGTTCCAACCTGCGTTTAATACGTCAGATACCGTTGCTGCATTGTTGCCTACGAAGTTAGGGTTTGGTTTTCCATCTTTTCTTGGATTCAATAGGTCAGCTGCTTCCGTTGCCGTCAATGGAGCTTTGTTGATATTGTTTACATCTCCTGCAGTTCCTTTTTCTGTACCATCAGGATTTGTTACTTTTTTATCAACATCATTCACCGCTGGAATGTTATTTTTCACATTACCCAAGGATGCTGGACGAGTATTGCCTTGCTCATCTTTAGGACCATTCACAGATGTATTCACATCACCATTTGGAACGACTGTATCGCCTTTTCCTTTTCCATCTGGAGTTGTATGGTATGCCACATTACCTTTGTCATCCTTAATTGGATATACAGTGTTGCCGTTTTTATCTGTGTAAACTACTGGAGTTACCGAATTGTTTGTAGATACTTGGTTATCTACTTTCACAGTAATCGTACGAACACCTTTGTCATCTGTTTTACCAGTCACAATAGCTGTACCTTCGCCCACGAATTGTACTTCGTTTGCGTTACGTACTTGATCAGAGTAGCTATTACCTGGTGCAGATACGACCCAACCCATGTTTTGTAAGTCGCCAATTGTCGCAGCGTTATTAGGGTTAGAGTTTGCAAAGTCTACAAGACCTGCTTTGTTGTTAATTGCATTATCTTGTGGTTGTGCTGTAGGTGTTGGCAAGCCATTCGGTTGTACATCAGCTGGTGTATACCATTTACCATCTTTTGCTCGTACTAATGGTTGTCCTGCTGCATTTTTAGGTGCCAATGGATTTTCCACTGCGGTAGCCCCTGCTTCTGGAGTACCTTTATCGCTTACTTTATCCGCTGGATACCATTTACCATCATTAGCTAATACCAATGGATTTTTTGCATCTGCTGTCGCATCTGTACCATCTTTCAAGGATCCATCTGCATTCACTTTGCTTGGTTCATAGTATTTACCATTGTTCGCTTTCACATAGTCTTTACCATCTGCATCCACAGCATTGAAAGTTTTCGCACCGTTTGCAACATTACCTAATTGGTTAGGCGTGTTTACATTGTTACCTGGGTTATCTGTTGTGTTGTCCACATTTGGATTTACCAAGTTAGTGTTCACTGTCGTTGGTTTTGCATCAGCTTTCGGTGTGATTGTTGGTGGCTGTGTTGGATCCGCTGCATTTGGAGTTACCTCTACTGCATCACGTGGATACAATTTGCCATCGTTGGCACGTACATAACCATTAGTTGGTTCACCTTCATCGTTTCGTTCGATATTTGGTGTGCCATCTGGATTCGTACGGTAGAACGCATCGCCTACTTTTACCACTGGTACTTGTTTACCTGTTGCTGGGTCTGTGATTGTGTTAGATACAGGAAGTCCTGTTACATTCACTTGTACATGAGATGTTAAGTTATCATCTGTTGTAACAGTTACTGTAGTATTACCACCATCTCGGAAGTTCACAGTGTCATATGGTTTCACGAAGTCTTTCGCTGCGCCATTGTTTTGTAAATTCCAGCCCGCATTCAATACGTCAGAGACAGTTGCTGCATTGTTGCCTACAAAGTTAGGATTTGCTTTTCCATCTTTCATAGGTTTCAACAAGTCTGCTGCTTCTTTTGCTGTCAATGGAGCTTTGTTGATGTTTGCTACATCACCTGCATTTGGTTTATCTGTTCCATCAGCGTTTGTTACTTTTTTATCAGCATCATTCACTGCTGGAATGTTGTTTTTCACATTATTCAATGTAGTTGGCGCTGTTACCGCATTATTTGGAGCATCTGTTGTGTTCACCACGTTAGGGTTTGTCAAGCTATTACCAAATGTAACAGGTTTTTTGCCCTCTTTTGGTGTTACAGTAGTCACATTTGTATCTGGATTTTTTGTGAATGTTACATCACTAGCAGGATAGTATTTACCATCGTCAGCTTTCACATATCCATTTGTTGGGTTGCCGTCGCCATCTTTTTCGATGTTTGGTGTGCCATCAGCTTTCACAGGGTAATAATTGTCGCCTACTTTCGTCAATTGAACTGGACCATTTGGTGTTGCAATTGTCGTAGCAATTGGCAAGCCTGTTACGTTGAAAGTCACATCGCTTGCTGTGCCATCTGCTTTTGTTGTTACTATAGCCACAGTGTTACCACCGTTCACGAAGTTTACAGTGTCAAATGGTTTCACGAAGTCTTTCGCTGCACCATTGTTTTGTAAGTTCCAACCTGCATTCAATACATCACCCACGGTTGCAGCATTATTTTTGATAGTGTCTGCATTATCCGGTTTAGCTGCTTCGTTTGTCGGCGCAGTTGTATCTTTTTTCGCACCATTTAGGTTGCCAGCTACATTAGACAAGGTAGTTGGTTTAGTTGTACCTTTTGGTCCATTAACGGATGTAATAACGTCACTGTCATCTACCTTTTGGTCTCCCTCACCTTTACCATCTGGCGTTGTATGGTACTCAATATTACCCTGTGCATTCTTAACCGGATATACTTTCGTGCCATCCGCTTTGGTATAAACCACTGGGGTTACCGCATTATTCGTTGACACTTGGTCATTCACTTTCACTGTGATTGTACGTACATTGCCATCTGTCTTACCCGATACAACCGCAGTCCCTTCGCCAACAAATCTCACTTCATTCGCATTTTTCACCACATCTTTGTATTCGCCTGTTGTACCCGTTGCTTTATCAGATGAAACCACCCAGCCCATATTTTGTAAGTCACCTACCGTCGCCGCAGCGTTTTTATTCACTGCTTTAGCGTCTGTGCCTACCAAATCAATCAGGTTAGGACGTGCATTACCCGTTGTCGCCGTACCATTCGGATTGGTATCCACTGGTTTAACGTTCAGAGTAGAACCCACACCCGTAATTTGAGTCGGTTTGCCATCCGTTGAAGACACATCTAGTGCTGTGCTAGGCACTTTACCTGTATCATTATTCTCAGCTAGTTTCGCATCTTTTCTTGTGAAAGACACTTGAGGATTCTCAGCTTTCACCTTATCAGCCGGAACTTCTTGGGCACCTTTATTCGGCACACCATTAACCACCTTACTCGCTGGATAGAATTTACCATCATTCGCTTTCACGACTGATTGACCATTCTCATCCTTATAAGTTTCTGGCGCACCTACTTTCACTGTGTTGAACTCAACATTATCTTTTGTTGAGAAAGTGAATTTACCATCAGCTTGGGCAATCTTGATGTTTTTATCCGCTTCAAACGTCACAGTCTCGCCCGCTTTCACTGGCTGAACTTTCGTACCCGTATTTTCACCGCTTGTTGTGGCAGCCGAAGTTGCATTCCAAGCAGCCGCTTTAATGGCATCTGCCACGTTGCCTACGGTAGCGATTTTGTTTTCATCGCCCGCAGTTACTGTCGGCACGGCTGCTGTAGTGATACTACCGGTATTAACTTTTAAGCCGTTGGTATCGGTTGTAAGGGTGTTATCGGCAGCTTTTACTTTAACGCCTTCATTTGTTACTTCTAAAGACTTATCTGCTGCTTTCACCTTGATTTTATTGTCGCCGGTTTTTTCTAAACCATCGCCAAGGTTTGCGCTGTATTTCACAGTAGATGTTTTTCCATCTTCACTTTCCACAGCAACAGATGTGCCATCGCCATTGACGAAGTTCACAGTATCGTATGGTTTTACAAAATCTACAGCATTACCATTACCTTGTAAATTCCAACCAGCGTTCAATACGTCAGATACTGTCGCTGCATTCGTTGGATTTACCTGATTTGCAGTATTTCCTAAAGTTGGGGCTGCTTGAGATTTAGTCGCATTACTTGGGTCTGTTGCAGCAGCATCATTATTTTTAGTGCTCGGTAAATTACCTGCTACATTGGTAATCGCATTGCCGCCGTTGTTTAAGCCGTTTTCGGTCAAGCTGACGGTAGGCGAAGTTTTGCTGTTCGGCGTGATGACTATGCCGTCTGAACTGATGTTCACCGTCGGTTTGCCGTTGGCTTTGAACTCAGCGGAGGTCAGGTTAATTAATTCCGGATTCAAGCTGTAAGTTACTTTGCCGCCCGCATCCTGTTTCACAGTCAGATTTTTACCTGCAACCATTTCAACGGTTTTACCCGGGTTGATGACTTCGCTGCCTACCGATGCGGTATCTTTGTTGCCGCCTTCAGCTTTGGATGTTTTCAGCGTGAAGCCGGAATTGTTAATCATATCCGCAACGTTTTTAGCCGTAGCAACACCTTTGTCATCCAAAGCATTATTTAATGCCGTTTCGGCATCTTTGACTTTTTTCTCAGCCTCTTTCTTCTGTTTATCTGTCGCATCTTTAGACAATGCGGCCAACTCGTCTTTTGCAGTTTTTAATGCGTCTTGAAATTTGGAATCAGTTGAGGGCGCAATCACAGAACCGTCGGTGCTTGAAACCAGCTTGGCAGTTTTAACATCGGGCACTTCCACATCAACGGTAATGGTGCGCACGCCGTTCACGGTTTTACCCGATACTTTGGCGGCATTTGTGCCGACGAATTTCACTTCGTCCGCATTTCTCACCACATCACTGTATGACTTATCGTCTGCGCCGGTTACTTTATCTGCCGAAACTTTCCAGCCCATATTTGCCAAATCGCGCACAGTGGCGGCAGAGTTTAGTATGTTATTGTCTAATGCTGTTTGACCGTGAGCCGTACCTAAATTAACCAATTTCGGTTGGTTTGCCGGCGCGGTGCCGTCCGGTGCGCTTGTAACCGTTGTTGCATTCAACACCGAACCCACGCCTGTAATCTGCGTCGGTTTCGCATCCTTACCCGCGCCGCTGCTGATATTCAACGCGGTCGTCGGGGCTTTTCCTGTCTGATTATTATCGGCAGGTTTTGCCACTTCAGTTGTCAGGCTGACCGGTTTTTTGCCGTCTTTTTCTTCGCCGACTTTGACAGATTTAAATTCAACATTATCTTTTGTCGAGAATGTGAATTTACTTCCATTTTGAGCAATCTTGATGTTTTTATCTGCTTCAAATATAACGGTTTCGCCCGGTTTCACAAGTTGCGTTGCTTCGCCTGACACCTCTCCATTTTCAGTTTTAGCAGCAATGGCATTCCAACCCGCCTTGTTGATGGCTTCAGTGACATTTTCTACCGTCGCAATCTGTTTGCCTGCATCAGCTTTTGCTTTATTTGCAGCATTAAGTTTCTCTTGTGCTTTTTGCTGTGCAGCAGTATCCCCAGCCTTGGTCGCTTCAGCCAATTCCTTGGTCGCTTCTGCAATCGCTTTATCTAATGCAGTTGTTGCCTTACCCGTTGATTCCGTTGCAATATCGCCCGTGTTTACTTTTACGCCATCTGTACCAACGGTAATTGTGCTATCCGCTGGTTTTACAGAAATAGTATTGTTTGCCGTATCTTTCTGTAAACCATTGCCAACGTTCACGTCGTATTTGACGTTTACGTTGCCAGTTTCTTTGCCTGCCTTGTCAGTATCTTTAGTCACAGATACCGTTGTGCCACTACCATTCAAGAAAT
This sequence comes from Neisseria flavescens, assembly GCF_005221285.1. NCBI lineage: Bacteria > Pseudomonadati > Pseudomonadota > Betaproteobacteria > Neisseriales > Neisseriaceae > Neisseria > Neisseria flavescens. The sequence continues at coordinate 1,998,639 of NZ_CP039886.1, read as the reverse complement.
TCACTTGGTCGTCTTTATTGATTGTATCGACTTTGGTTTTGCCGTTGCCCGCGATATTCCAACCGCTTGCTTTTAATTGGCTTACGTTTACAGCATCATTGTCGTCTTTACCGTCAGCAACATTGGTGATTTTGACCGAATCAGTGCCATTCGCGCCGGAAACTTTGATTGTGTTGCCGTCGTTGGTGATTTTCGGACCATTATTACCAAATTGAACAGAGCTAAACTCCGGTGTATCAGTGGTTGCAAACTCAAACGATTTATTCGTATTGTTGTGTGTAACCGTTAAGTTTTTGCCTGCTTTAAAGGTCACCGTATCACCAGCTTTCACATTGTCTGCTACATCCGTTGTTGCACCATTACCTGAAGCCGCTGCTTTCCAATAGGCATCATTAATCGCACTTGCTACAGTTTCTGCTGTTGCAAATGTATTGCCTGTTCCTTCTGCTTTAACCTTACCTGCATTAGCTGTATCGGGCTTGATTGTCGTGGTGTTTACACTGTATTTCACTGTCGAGGTTTGACCATCCTTGCTTTCAACAGACGCAGTTGTGCCATCACCGTCCACAAAATCCACAGTATCGTAGGCTTTTACAAAGTCAACCGCTGTGCCCTTGCCTTTCAAGTTCCAACCTGCATTTAATACGTCACCCACGGTAGCGGCATTGTTTGGATTGACATAATCTGTGCCTTTCGTATTCGTTGTATTTGGCACTGCTTGAGTTTTCGTGGCATTACTTGGCGCAGCTGCTGTATTTGCAGTGTCGCTATTTTTAGTAGCAGGAAGATTAGATTTCACATTAGAAATCGCATTGCCGCCGTTGTTCAAGCCGTCTTGATTCAGCGTTACCGTTTTCTCCGGCGTATTTGCAACCGCATCTGCCGGTGTTGTTACCGTAATGCCTGCATTGGTCAGTTTGGTAATCGGCGCATTTTCACCTGTGCCTTTAAACTCTGCCGATGTCAGCCCGTTCAAAATCGGATTGAGCGAGTAGGTAAAGTCCGTACCTTTCTGTTTGATTATCAGGTTGTCGCCTGCTTTAAAGGTTACGCTGCCGCCCGCGCTGATTTTTTCGGTGGTTTTGGTATGACCGGACGTTGCGAAGCTGCCGCCGTCGGTATCGGACGTAATGCTCCACGCGGCATTGTTGACGGCATTTGCCACCGCATCAACTGTTGCCAGTTTGCCTTTATCTGCTTTAACAGGACGCACTTGACCCGCTTTTTCATCAGTACCTTTGTTAGTATCTGTAACCGTTTCGGTCGAACCTGTCACCGCCTTCACTTTGCCGTCTGTGCCGACAGTGATTGTTTCATCATCAGTATCAACCGCAACTTTGTTGCCGTCTACCGCATCAATTTTGAGGCCTTTACCTGTATTAACCTTAATGCCGTCTGCATCAACAGTCACACCATTGCCTGCTTTGGCTTTGATTTTGTTGGTCGTAGCATCTTTTTCCAAACCATCGCCGAGGTTTACGCTGTATTTGATTTTACTGGTTTTATTATCTGTATTTTCAACAGATACACTTGTACCTTCGCCGTCAATAAAATTAACGATGTCATAAGCGGTAACAAAATCTTTTGCCGTGCCATTTCCTTGCAAGTTCCAGCCTGCATTCAATACATCGCCTACGGTTGCCGCATTGTTTGGATTAATGTATTTATCACCATTTTTATCCGTTGTATTTGGTGCTGCCGCATTGGTCTTTGGTGCATCTGTATCTTTTTTCGCACCATTTAGGTTGCCGGCTACATTGGTAATCGTATTGCCGCCGTTGTTTAAGCCGTTTTCGGTCAGACTAACATTCGGTTTTTGCTCACCGCCGGTCGTCGGCGCAGCGGGCGTAATGGTAATGCCGTCTGAACTGATGTTCACCGTCGGTTTGCCGTCGGCTTTAAACTCTGCGCTGGTCAGGTTGGTTAATACAGGGTTCAGGCTGTAGGCAAAATCAGCTTTTTTGACTTTCTTTTTAACTGTTTTGGTTTTGTCAAAATCATCCTGAACTTCAATTTCAACTTCGGTTTCATCACGGTCTAACTTCAAGTTGTTGCCGACTTGGAGTTGGACTTTATCTTGCGAACGGATTGCGGTTTCATAAGCCTTATCCGCGGAATCTGTATTTGCTTTTTTAGATGTGAATTCGCCTGAAGATCCCGTTACCACATTACCGCTTGTGTTAAAACCTGCTGCAATTTTTTTGGTGATGGAGTTTAACTGGGAGCCGTTGATTGCATCGGTAGAATCTTCCGCCACGCGACCGGCTGCCACGTTTTTTAATTGGCGTTCTGCGCCGGAGCTACCGAAAGACACGACGTCGCCTTCAGAGGTGTTAGTGCCGCCCGCCCATTTAAATGTGTAGGCTATATCTTTTGAGTCATCAGAAACAATATTGCCGTCGCTGTCATAGTTCACACTTAATTGGCGTGTTCCCAACAGTTCGGTTGTAGAACCCGTACCGATTGCCACCGCATTTTGAAGGGTTGCATGCGCCCCTGTACCCAATGCCAAAGAACCGATAACATCGGCACGCGCACTTGTACCGATGGCTGTTGCCAAATTACCTTTGGCTAAAGAATGCACCCCTAGAGAAGTAGAAGCATGACCGTTTTTATTTTCAGCCTTGCTAAAGTCAAGACTGGATACGTCCATAGCGTGCCCAGTCAGCTCTTGAAAGGCTGCTGCAACGGTACCTGTTGTCGTCTTAGTCGCCGCGAAAGTATAATGGCGAGTAACCTCTTTACCATTAATTTTCTCAACTACATCTTTTGCAATTACACCACCTTTTTCATTTACGCCAATGGCTTTTTCAAAAGTTGTGGATTGTTTAGAGGCTGATTCAACATCCGCACCGCCAATCATAATAGAGGAATCGCCTCGCGCGTTAGTGCCCAAGCCGATTGCCACATCGCCTTCTTTTGCCAAAGAAGCCGTACCTGCCGCCACTGCATACTTACCATCGGCAAAAGATCCCATACCGATGGCTACCGCCGCTTCGGCATTAGCTTGAACTTGTGAACCCGCACCGATTGCCGTTGCACCGAAAGCACCTTTACGCACCAAAGCATTCGTACCAAGTGCCGTTCCCAATGGTGTTCCTGAATGAGCTTGTGCTCCTAATACTACTGAACCATCTTGTGCATAAGTCGCTTTATATTGTGTATCTAACGCAGTACCAACAAGTCTATTATATGCACCACTAATCGTGTCATCTGATATTTTTGCATCTTGATTATGGTCTATTGTTTCTGTAACAGCAAAATTTTCTTTGGTTGATTTGTAATATTTTTTATTTGCAAATTGAGTAATATCATTTCCACCTAATGCAATAGCACCCATACCAGCAATAGTTTGAGCCCCTATTGCCACAGATTGGTCTCCTATAGCACGTGCATTACGACCTAAGGCTGTGCCTTCATTAATATTTACATTTGTGTATCCGTTAGTACCACCTGCTATTTTTTGATAATCTGCAACATTTTTAACACCAAACGCTTTTTTCAGCACTTCATCATTATTATCAACATCTGTAGCATTCTGCACAGGCATACCATTATTATCTAACTTTCTAAATCCTGCTCCGGCACCGGCCCCTACTGCAACAGAAGAGTTTACAGAGCGTCCATCAGTTTGATTTACCCCTGTATAAGCACCAGTACCAATAGCTACACCGCCTGCATCATTACCATTAAGATTTTTCCCAGCATTGTTAGTTCCCGACATAGCACCATAACCAATGGCAATACTATGACCTTGACCTTGATCTCGAGTTTCAGCTTCTTTACCGAAAGCAATATCATTAGCTTTATTTGCTTTACTGGAGTTACCAAAAGCCATTGCAAAATTAGCACCGGTATTTGTTTTACTGCCATATCCTATGGCATAACTATCGTCACCTAGCGCGTTCGATCCAGCTCCCAATGCTACAGATGAAGGACCACTTGCTATTGTGTTATAACCTAAAGCAAGACTATTATTATGCCTTGCAGCAGAGTTATACCCTATAGAAATAGATCTAGGATGACTTGCATTGCTTCCCCATCCAATGGCATAACTATTCTCGCCTGTAGCTTTCGCTTTATTTCCCAATGCCACAGATTGCTTACCACTTGCTTCAGCATCCTTACCGATAGCTACAGCAGTATCGGATGTTGCTTTTGAGTCTTTACCAACAGCAATAGATTCGCTACCACTTGCAGTAGCCGTCCCAGTTGAATTAATCTGAATCAACCCACTTGCAGCATCAGCCGCATAAGCCGCACTACCGCTTAATAACGTCAAGGCGATGGCTGAAGATTTAATAAAATTGCCTGAAAATTTGACCGCACTTTTTTGTGCATTTGATGAGCTTTGTTTTTTATGTGCTTTGGTTAATTCGGATACTGCCACCCAAGATTGGGTTGCTTGACTCCAAATCACTCGGAATACTTTATTCATAATATAACCCCTTTAAAATATGTTTGAGATAGCCAATCCGCTATTCCGAATCGATAGAGGCGGCAGGCGTATATCTTGGGTACTGAGCGGCTGTATGCGGTTTTATCTAGTTTTATCTAGTTTTATCTAGTTTTATCTAGTTTTATCTAGTTTTATCTAGTTTTTGCATATTCGCCCTTGCCCATATGGTCTGTAAGCTTGGGACAAACCAAGTGCTGCGTTTTCGGAAACGATATCGGGAAGAATTCGACCTTATATTGTAACAGAAAGCCGGCAATATTTTAGAAATCGATGAAATATTTCCCTATTTTACAATGGAGTATTGGATCTAGTGTTGTCCGGCAGGAAGGGGGATGTTGTCTGCCGGTGGAGGTTTCAGACGGCATCGGTTTGGGCAGGCGGGTAGGCTTGGCTTGCCTGATATTTAATATCTTGTTTTGTAATGTTTTGTTTTGTACCACTTGGCTGCGGTTGGGGCGGCGAGGGCATTCGGAGGAGTGGGGTCGAGGCCGGGTTCGGCATATGGGCTGTATGTTGTAGGGTTTCTTGATGTTGCAATTTTGCAAATGTTTTGTTTGAAAAAAAGCCCTTCGGAAATCCGAAGGGCTTTGTGTAAGGCTAAACAGGTTACCAGAGGTAGCCTATGCCTACGCTTGCGCCGACATCTGCACGGCTGTTGAGGTTGGCTTGCGCTTTCCAAATCAGTTTGCCGTTGTCGCTGATGCTCGAGTAGCCGACAGCCAGGGCGTTTTGACCCTTAAACGTGCCTGCTGCTGCGGCAACCATGGATTTGCCCGGCAGGTAAGCCTGTGGCAGGCCGGCTGCGGCGTTGCTGCCCGCAATACCTGCGCGGTAGTCGCGATCCATGTTGTCCACTTTGTCGATCAGCCGGGTAATGTTGCCGCCGATGTTATTGACGGTGTCGCCCAGTCGGTTGATGCTTTGGTTGGTCGCGTGAAGCTGGCTGCCGTTAACCGCATCAGTCGATTTTTCGGAAACCACGCCTGCTGCGACGTTTTGGATTTGCGCTTCGTTACCTTCGCTGCCTACGGAAACGACACGGGTGGCATCGCTTGGTTTACCGGCAACAGTTGCCGAAGAATCCAGACTGTAAGCACCGGTATTTGCTTTACCTGCCTGCGCACCGGCTCCGATGGCGACAGAACCTTTGGCTGCTTCCGCTCCAACTGTAGCACCGTTGCCGATGGCAACTGCATTTTCAACGGCGGCGTTGCTGTTTCCGCCGATTGCCACGCTGTTTGGTCCGGTTGCTTTCGCAGCTTCGCCGGTAGCGTTTGCTTTGAGGTAGTCGTTGCCTACAGTTACAGTCATCTTGCCGTTTTCAGACTTGCCTTTTACGGTAAGTCCAGTGCCTGCCTCTGCTTTAAAGTCAACTACATCCGCATTTTTCACGGGTGCGGCGGCTTTATTGTCGGAGGTTGAAACGACCCAACCCAGGTTTTGCGCATCTTTGACGGTCAGCAAGTTGTCGCCGTCTGAATGGGCAAGGTCTGCCAAGCCGTCTTTTGCAGCTTCGAGCGGTTTGTCCGCTGCTGCGGGTGCAGCAGGGGTTTGCTCTGTGGCTGTAGCGGTCGGTTTGCCGTTTTGCAGATCGCTCGGTTTGTAGTATTTGCCGTCTACTTTTACGATCTGTTCGCCGGCATCGTTATAGGCGATGGTATTTGCACCTTTAGACAAAACTAACTTGCTGGTGTCGACATCTACGGAAACCGTTGTGGTATCCACGCCGTTTTTATCGCGTGTGGTAACGGCTTTAATCACGGTACCGTTGCCGTTTACAAAGTTGACCACGTCGTTCGGCGTTACTTTTTCAGATTTCGCCGGATCAGTTTCTTCTTTGTTTTCAGCGTTTGCTACGGTTGTTTTACCGTTTTGTTGAACAAAGAAGCCCGATTTATTCACAGTTTGATCAAGTTGGTCTTTATTCACCGCTTGATCAGGATTTTCTGCCCAACCGACGTTGTTCAGTTGAACACCGTCTTTACCCGGGTTAATCACGTCTTTGTCTTGGCCGGCTTTTTCAGCTTTTTCCAATTCGGCAGCCTGTTTCGCAGCTTCTTCCAATACTTTTGGTAAAAGTTGTTCTACGGTTGCAGTTGGATTCTCGCCTCGTACTTTTTTAATAGCCGCCGCCATTGCTTTATCTTCAATTGCTGTGCGGTATGGGTTTTTGCCCACATTTGAGTTGGCATCAGATAAAGTAGCGCCCGTTTTCACAGGTGTTTGCGCTTCAGGGGCTTTACCGTCGGTCGGTTTCAGCGTGCCGTCTGCATTGACATCGGCTTCTTTATACCACTTGCCGTCATTCGCCTGTTTCAGGTTGTCACCGGCTTCATTTTTCACGTTCGCGTAATCAATAGGCAAATCGGTGTCAAATTTCACTACAGTTGTAGTTTGTTTTTCACCCTTGTCATTGATTGCGTCAACGGTCGCAGTTTTCACGGTGATGCCTTTGCCATCTGCAAAACGAACTTCATCATTCGGATTGACTTTTTCATCCTCATTTTTGAATTTATCGTTTGAAAGGGCATCTTTCGCTTTACCTACAGTCCAACCGGATTCTTGGATTGCTTTGTAAACGGTATTTCCGTCAACGAAGTTGCTGCCGTTATCCACGCCGGCTACTTCTTTTGGATTTGCCGCATCGGTGTTGTCCATGACTTTGCCGTCTTGTACAGCGTAGTTGGATGGTGCCGCATCTGCTTTCGGCTTATTGGTTTTCGGATCGATACTGTCTTTGTCGTAAAGCTTGCCGTCGACATTGACGTAAGTCTTATCGCCGATTTTGTATTCGCCGGCTTTGACTACATCGCTCTTTTCCAACTCGATGTTGATGTTGCGGATGCCGTTTTCATCGGTTTCACCCGTTACTTTAATACCGTTTTTGCCATTAAAGCGCACTTCGTCTGCATTGGTTACTTTAGCTGCGTAACCTTTTCCATCTTCACTATCAGCAGAAACCACCCAGCCTAAGTTTTTCGCATCGGCAACGGTCAGGGCATTGCTGTCTTTGGAACCGTCCAAATTGGCCAAGCCTGTCGCTGCTTTTTCATACGGATCTTTTTCGGCTTCGGTTGCCGGAGTAGCTTCTTGAGCATCTTTTTTCGGCGCACCGTTTACTACATCGTCTTGGGCGTAGTATTTATCCCCGATTTTGACTAACGGGTTGCCGTCTTTGTCGAATTCGTAAGTATTCGCGCCCGGTGCCACGTTGGTCAGGGTTACGTTGCCGCCTGCATTAACCGCATCGGATGATGGGTTGTTCATTGAGGCAATCACATTTTCTTTAGCAACTGGTTGTATTTGACTTACTTCCGTTGCATCACCAACATTATTTTCCGTTGTACCGGCAGGATAATATTTATCACCAATTTTTACTGTACCGGCAGGATAGTATTTCCCATCAATAATGACAGCGTTTTCAGGGATAGAGTTTTCTAGGTAATAGTTTCCATCAGGGTATTTCACGACTTTATTGCCGTCTGAATCGGTATAAACCACCGGGAACGCATCACGCAAGCCGGAAGCGACTGCATAAAGTTGCGAACCGTTAATCGCATCGGTTGAGGTTGAAGAAATCTCGCCTGCTACAACGTGTTTGATTTGGCGTTCGCCGTAAACGGTTTCGGTTGAAGTGCCCTCAACATCACTGTCTTTGGTATTGGCACTTGCCGTAGTTGTCGATTCTTCGCCTGTAATCAGATTTGTCGTTACGGTTGTTGTATTGGTTTTGCCGTCTGCAATGGTAATAGTTTTATCTATTTTTTTAGTCGGCGCACCAATAGAAACAAAACGGCCTTGCAATTCCAAATCGGCTTTTTCTGCTTCCGAACCGTCTGTTTTGGTTGCGCCCAAGTTGCCTTTGAAGCCGCTGTAAACCATTCCATTAACATTGGCAGAGTTGACTTTTTTCACTGTCGGCTCGCCATCACTGTTGTTACCTAATACAACGGCGTTTTCACGGTTTTCCGGGCGTTTGCCTATGCCATAGACTCTGACATTATTACCCAACACCATGACATTTTTCGCCCATACCCAGTTGTTTGAACCAACAACGAAAGAATTCTCTCCGCTTTGGCCTTCTTTAGGTGCAATAGAGGCAGTATTTTTACCCGTAACAGTCCAATCTAGATCGCCGACAATATTGTTGACACCGAACGCCCCTGCACTTTTCCCCCTTACCCTATTGTTATAACCGAAGGCCGATCCGTTTTCCAAAACAACATGGCTATTTGCGCCAACAGAAGTTGCATTATTTGCCCCAATAATGCCATATCGTCTAGCACCTTCACGAGTAACATAATTTGATTCGCCCACTTTTGCATTTGAACCAATCGCTACCGCATTAACCGATGTGCCGTATACTTTGGCACTTGCCCCTGCGGCAAAGGCGTTGGTTGAATCTTTGCTTAACACTTCCGCATCATCGCCCAATGCAACGGATGTTTGTGCTGCTGCAACGGAAGAACGACCGATGGCGATGGCACCGGTTTTGGATTTGCCGCTGCCGTATGTTTCTTCAAATGTTTTTTTCGCTGAATTGTATGCCGCCTCACCACTTGTTTTAGCTGTTTTGGCAGTGCTTAAAGCGTCTTGTGCTGTTTTTGCTTTGGTGATGCCGTTTTGCAACCGTTTTGCCAGGTTGACCAAATAAGCCAGATGCTCGTTTGCTTTACCGGTTTCGGTATTTTCGATGGCGGCGATTTTGTTAATCAGCGCTTCGTTATCAAGCATCGGTTGTGCATTTCCAACGTCTGCTTCACCGCTTGCCGTTAATTTTCCCGCCAGAGTGGTCAAATCACTGAATGTAATGCCAGCCGCTGTCAACTCGTTTTTAATTTTGTCATTTTCAGCCTGATAAATCGTGCCGGTTTTATTGTATCTGTCAATCAGAAGCTTAAGGTTTTGCGCTTCGGTAGATAAATTGGTTTTTGCCGCATAATCGTCGGCATCCGCACTATTAACCGCTTTATTCAAATTGCTGTATGTGTTGTAGGCGGAGCGGTATGTTTTGTAAGCCTCCCTGATTGTATTGGCATCAGTCTCTGTTACCCCTGCAATCGCTTCATTACCAAGTGCAATAGTGCTACTACCGATTGACCGTGAATCTGTGCCGAATACCATTGCATTCTCAGAAATTGCCATTGGACCAACCCCGTTTTGGGTAGATGATCCCACAGCTAATGTCTGATTTCCATAGGTATTAGCCTTTGTGCCAATCGCCGTACTTCGAACCCCGCCTGAAAAGGTTTCTGAGCCGAAGGCAGAAGCATCAGTTGTTGCAGCGTGTGCTTGTCGGCCGATGGCAATGGCACGCAGCGCACCGTTCCAACCGGTTTCCGCATAGACACCCATTGCGATAGAGGATCTGTCCGAACTGTATGTCTTATCGCCAATCGCAATACTTTGCAAACCGTTGGCAAAGGCTTTGTTACCGACTGCAACAGATTTCACCCCTGCTGATTTGGTTTCAATACCTGCGGCAATGGATGCGCCGCCGATAGAGGTGGCTTTTTCTCCTAATGCCATGGAGGTAAAGATTCGTCCTTCTCCATCGTTCGCCAGACCATCTATTTTATACATGGCAGTCGCATCCATGCCGATGGCGATACCGTTTCCTACAATGGTTCTTGAGTTCGCACCGATAGCAATACTGCTGCCCCAGTCTGCGCTGGCGTTGGAGCCGATGGCAACGGTGTTTTCTCCTGATTGGAAAGTGGCAACCAATCCCCGCTTGCTTCTGGCATCTTGGCCGATAACCACCGAACTGCCCGCCGTTGCCGTCGCACGGGTGCCGATGGCAATCGCATCATGTACGTCATTTGATACGCCGCCGTCCGGTCTTGGTTCGACACGTGCCTGCGCACCGATGGCAATGCTGCGTTTGTTGAGAGCCTTATTAGCACTCATGATGACGTTTGCACCCGAGCCAATCGCAAGCGAGTCGTTGGTTTCTGCATTAGCACCATGACCTATTGCCGTTGCACCTTCAACATTGCTATTTTCTCCTGCTGCCGCTTTTTTGCCTACGGCAATGGAATCTTTGCCGGTTGCTTTGGCTTGTTCGTCGGTCGGAATGGTTGTTGTACCTGCCGCCGAATCATCCGATATGGAAATCAGGTTATCCGCAGCCGTATGTGTGGCGGCTTGAGCCGTACCGCATGCCATGAGCAGGGCGGCAGAGATGGCCGTCAATTTGATGGATTTGCTTTTTTTCCTCGTACCGGCAAGCTCGCTGACCGCCGTCCATGTTTGGGTTGAATGATTCCAGATGACCTTGAAAGTCTTATTCATCGTTAAAATCCTTGTAGAGATTAATGAGTTGTCATGAAAAACGTAATATTATATATTTGAAAAATATAGGTTTATGTAGATGGAATTATGCGGGGGGGGGGGTTATTTTATGTAAATTTTGGAGGCTGTGTCAGTGGGGGAAGTTGATTTTTAATGATATATGCGTTGATATGTCGGGTAATTCGGCTATAAAGATTTTTTAATCATCAAGATTAACGGATTACAGGTGCGAACCTTTTTGCCGGCGTGGTTTCGGCGTTGTAAAACGCACCGTATCCGGCGGTTGCCTGCATTAGTGAAGCTGTCATCCTCCGCCGAAGGTACGCGTTTCATCTCCGCCTATCCGCAATACGGCAATTTGATTGGGTGTTTCTACGCCGACTACGATACGGACAAACTGCAAATCGAACAGGAAATCCGCATCAGCGTGGATAAAAGTCAGATGGTTTGGTTTGATTGAATTTGACGGATTGAAAAAGAAAAATGCCGTCTGAAATTTAAGTTTCAGACGGCCTTGTTTATTCAGTTAAATCAGTCTTTCAACTTCGCCAACTGCGTTTGCACTTTTGCCATTTTGTCTTCCAATTCCGCCAAATCGGCTTTGTCTTTTTCCACCAGATGCGCGGGAGCTTTTTCGGTGTAGCCGGGTTTGGAGAGTTTGGCGTTGAGTTTGTCTAAGGCTTTTTGCAGCTTCTCGGCTTCTTTGCTCAAGCGGGCGGTTTCGGCGGCTTTGTCGATTTCGACTTTCAGCATCAGGCGTGCGCCGTTGCAAACGGCGACAGGCGCGTCTTCGCTTTCGGGCAGGGCAGCGACTTGCTGCGCTTCGGTCAGGCGGGCCATCATCGGCAGGTATTTGAGGTAGTCTGCCAAGTCGTCCGCGCTTTCGACAAACAGCGGAGCTTTTACGTTGGGCTGGATGCCCATTTCGCCGCGCAGGTTGCGGACTGCGCCAATCAAATCCTGCAACACGGTCATTTGCCCGAATGCCGTCTGAACAATCTCGCCGCCGTCGGCTTCGGGGAAGCGGGCGAGCATGATGCTGTCGGCGGTTTTCGCGTCGCACAAAGGAGCGACGGTTTGCCACAGTTCTTCGGTGATGAACGGGATAATCGGATGCAGCAGGCGCAGGGCGGCTTCGAGTACGCGCAATAAGGTATGGCGTGTGGCGCGTTGGCGGCTGGCGCAGCCGGTTTGAAGCTGCACTTTGGCAAGTTCCAGATACCAGTCGCAATAGTCGTTCCACACGAAGCTGTACAGGGTTTCCGCCGCCAAATCAAAGCGGTAGGTTTCGTAGGCTTGCGTAACCTGCTCGATGGTCTGATTCAGACGGCCTACAATCCACATATCGGGGAAGGAATAGCCGCGCGTTTCGGTGGCGGTTGCTCCGTAGCCGCAGTCTTGGTTTTCGGTGTTCATCAGCACAAAATTGGTGGCGTTCCAAATTTTGTTGCAGAAGTTGCGGTAGCCTTCGGCGCGTTTGAAGTCGAAGTTGACCGAACGCCCCAAGCTGGCGTAGCTCGCCATAGTGAAGCGCAAAGCGTCCGCACCCATGCTGGGGATGCCTTCGGGGAAGAGTTTTTTCGTGGCTTCTTCCACTTTCGGCGCAGTTTCGGGTTTGCGCAGGCCGGTGGTACGTTTCACCAGCAGTTTGTCCAAGTCGATACCGTCAATCAAATCGACGGGGTCGATGACGTTGCCTTCGGATTTGGACATTTTTTTGCCTTCGTGGTCGCGCACGATGCCGTGGATGTACACGTCTTTAAACGGTACTTTGCCGGTGAAGTGGGTGGTCATCATAATCATGCGCGCCACCCAGAAGAAGATGATTTCGTAGCCGGTGACCAAGACGTTGGACGGCAGGAAGGCTTTGAGTTCTTCGGTTTCAGACGGCCAGCCGAGCGTAGAGAACGGCACAAGCGCGGAGGAGAACCATGTATCCAATACGTCTTCTTCGCGGGTCAAACCGGTTTTGCCGGCTTGTTTTTCAGCTTCTTCCTGATTGCGGGCAACGTACACATTGCCTGCTTCGTCGTACCATGCAGGGATTTGATGGCCCCACCACAGTTGGCGCGAGATACACCAGTCTTGGATGTTGTTCATCCATTGGTTGTAAGTGTTGACCCAGTTTTCGGGGATAAAGCGTACCGTGCCGCTGTCGACGGCTTTTTTGGCTTTGTCGGCGAGGCTCAAGCCTTTGAATTCGCTGTCAGGCTCGCCGCCGTTCGGTGTGGCGGACATGGCGACAAACCATTGGCTGGTCAGCATCGGTTCAATCACCGAGCCTGTACGGTCGCCTTTCGGCGTCATCAGCGTGTGCGCTTTGATTTCGACCAACAAGCCTTGTTCCTGCAAATCGGCAACCATTTGTTTGCGCGCGGCAAAGCGGTCCAAGCCTGCGTATTTTTCAGGCAGGGCAAAGCCTTGTTGCGCTTCGCCTTTGAAGTTGAACACTTCGGCGTTTGCCAGCACTTTGGCTTCCAAATCGAATATATTAATCAGGCGCGTGTCGTGGCGTTTGCCGACTTCATAGTCGTTGAAGTCGTGCGCAGGCGTGATTTTCACGCAGCCTGTGCCGAAGTCTTTTTCGACGTATTCATCGGCAATCACGGGAATGGTGCGGCCGGTCAGCGGCAGGATTAATTCTTTGCCGATTAAGTGGGTATAACGTTCGTCTTCAGGATTGACGGCAACGGCAACGTCGCCCAGCAGCGTTTCAGGACGGGTGGTCGCCACGATAACGGCTTCGGCGGGATTGTCCGCCAGCGGATAGCGGATGTGCCACATAGAGCCTTGTTCTTCCACGCTTTCCACTTCCAAATCAGACACTGCCGTACCCAAAACCGGATCCCAGTTCACCAAACGTTTGCCTCGGTAAATCAAGCCTTGTTCAAACAGGCGCACGAACACTTCGGTTACGGTTTCCGCGCGCACGTCGTCCATCGTGAAATACTCGCGCGTCCAGTCGGCAGAGCAGCCCACGCGGCGCATTTGTTGGGTAATCGTGCCGCCGGACACTTCTTTCCATTCCCACACTTTTTCCAAGAATTTTTCGCGGCCCAAGTCATGACGGGACACGTTTTGCGCGGCAAGCTGACGCTCGACCACGATTTGCGTGGCGATGCCCGCGTGGTCGGTGCCCGGAATCCAGGCGGTGTTGTAGCCTTTCATGCGGTAGTAGCGGGTCAGACCGTCCATAATGGTTTGGTTGAAGGCATGGCCCATGTGCAGCGTGCCGGTTACGTTGGGCGGCGGCAGTTGGATGGAGAAAGACGGTTTGGTCAAATCCATATCGGGCTGGAAATAGCCTTGGCTTTCCCAGTTTTGATAGTGTTTGGATTCGATTTCGGCGGGGGAGTATTTGTCTAACATGATGGAACTTTGTGAAATTAAGGTTATTTTTGATGTGCGGATTATAACGCAAAAAGGCCGTCTGAATCATTTCAGACGGCCTTTACATTTGAAATGCCGCTAAACCTTATCGCTTTCCAGCTTAAGCCTGATAGCGCGACAGGCTCAAGTCATCGCTGCGGATTTCGGTGTCTTTGCCGCTCACGATATCGGCGGTTAATTTTGCCGAACCCAGCGACATGGTCCAGCCCAAAGTACCGTGGCCGGTATTCAGGAAGAGATTATCAAAGCGTGTGCGCCCGATTAACGGCGTGCTGTCGGGCGTCATCGGTCTGAGTCCGCTCCAGAACAATGCTTGGCTCACATCGCCGCCTTCTGGGAACAAGTCGTTGACGACCAAAGCCAAGGTTTCGCGGCGTTTTTCGGGCAGTTTGATTTCGTAGCCGGACAATTCTGCCATGCCGCCGACGCGGATTCTGTTGTCGAATCGTGTGATGGCGACTTTGTAGCTCTCATCCAAAACGGTGGAAACCGGAGCGCCGTCTGAATTGGTGACCGGCAGGGTCAAGGAATAGCCTTTGACGGGATAAATCGGCAGCTTGAGATCCAACTGCGCCAAAACCGTCCTGCTGAAGCAGCCGAGCGCGCAGACAACGGCATCTGCTTCAAACCGCCCTGTTTCGGTTTCAACGGCTTTGATGCGCAGTCCGTTGTGGTCGATGCGGCTGATGGTTTGGTTGAAATGGAACTGTACGCCCTTTTCCTGACACAATTTGTATAGGTTTTCAGTGAATAGGTGGCAGTCGCCGGTCGCATCCGCAGGCAGGTGCAGGCCGCCGGCAATTTTGGCGGTAACGCGTGCCAGCGCAGGCTCAAATTCTGCGCATTCTTCGGGTTTCAGACGGCGGTACGGCACGCCGTAACGTTCCAAAACAGCAATGTCTTGTTCTGCCGCTTCGACTTCTTTGGTTTGGCGGAAAATCTGCAAAGTCCCTTTTTTGCGTCCTTCAAAATTCATACCGGTTTGTGCTTCAAAACGGCGGAACATTTCACGGCTGTATTCGGAAATCCTGACCATGCGTTCTTTGTTGATTTGATAACGCGCTGCCGTGCAGTGCTGCAGCATCTGCCACAGCCATGCGATTTGATACAGGCTGCCGTCGGGGCGGAACAGTAAAGGCGGATGGTTTTTAAACAACCATTTCAACACTTTAATCGGAATGCCGGGTGCGGCCCAAGGCGTGGTATAGCCGTAGGAAAGCTGGCCTGCGTTGGCAAAACTGGTTTCCATCGCCACGGCCTCGGCGCGGTCGATGACCGTTACTTCATGTCCTGCCCCTGCCAGATACCACGCGGAAGATACGCCGGCAACGCCGGCACCTAAAACAAGCACTTTCATTGTTTTTCTCCCTCTGATTTCCTTCAAAACCAAATTGAATATAGGCCGTCTGAATGTCCGGACGGCCTTGGATATTAATGCGGCAATTCGCCGTTTTTGATTTTTTGTTTGAAGTCGCGCGTTTCATTGACGATGACTTTCGCCATCAACAAAAGCGCAATCAGGTTGGGCAATGCCATCAAGCCGTTGAATGTGTCCGAAGCCAGCCACACCAAATCAAGGCTCAACACAGTTCCCAGCATAACCGAAGAAACATAACCGACGCGGTACAAACCGGCAAACTTCTCGCCGAAGACGTAAACCGCGCATTTCTCGCCGTAATAACACCAGCCGAGAATGGTTGAGTAGGCAAAGAAAATCAGGCCGATGGTAACAATCCAGCCGCCAATGCCGGGCAGCATTTTTTGAAAAGTGACGGTTGTCAGCGCCGCGCCGCTCAATTCAGGTTTGACAAACTCGCCGCCTGCGCCGAGCAGACCCATCACCAAAATAATGCCGGTAATCGAGCAAACGACGATGGTGTCCAAAAACGTACCGGTCATGGAAACCAAAGCCTGACGGACGGGGTGGTCGGTTTTGGCGGCTGCGGCGGCAATCGGTGCAGAACCCATGCCCGCCTCATTGGAGAACACGCCGCGCGCCACGCCGTAGCGGATAACGGTACCGATAGCACCGCCGGCGACTGCTTTCGCGCTGAACGCGTCGGAGAAAATCAGGTTGACGGCGGGCATCAGTGCATCAGAATTAATCACGATAATGGAGATACCGCCCACCACATAAAACACTGCCATGGCAGGTACGATGAAAGAAGCGGCTTTGGCGATGCCTTTGATACCGCCCAACACAACGATGGCAGTCAGAACGGTCAAAGTGATGCCGGTATAGACAGGATTGATGCCGAAGCTCGTCTGAACCGCTTGAGCGACTGAGTTGGACTGCACCGAGCTGCCGATGCCGAATGAAGCGAATGTGCCGAACAGCGCAAATGCGACGGCCATCCATTTCCAGTTTTTGCCCAAGCCTTTTTCGATGTAATACATCGGGCCGCCGGACATTTCGCCTTTGGAATTGGTGACGCGGTATTTCACCGCCAACACGCCCTCGCCGTATTTGGTGGCCATGCCGAAAATGGCGGTCATCCACATCCAAAATACCGCGCCCGGGCCGCCGGTTACCACCGCAGTCGCCACACCGGCGATGTTACCCGTGCCGATGGTGGCGGACAGCGCGGTCATCAACGCCGCAAAATGGGAAATATCGCCTTCGTGGTCTTCGCCGTCTTCATGCTTCTTTGACGGCACAAACGCCTGTTTCAGCGCATAACCCAACATAGTGAACTGCAAGCCTTTCAGCAAAACGGTCAGCAAAATGCCCGTACCGACCAGCAATACCAACATGACAGGTCCCCAGACCCAGCCGCTGATGGTTTCAAAAAAGGCTTTGAGATTGTCTAAAAACAATTGCATGGCTTTCTCCTTTGTCTGTTTTATTTTTTTATGCACTACTTTTTGTAGTGTCATGTAATTTCAACACAGAATATTCAATAAGACAATATCTTTCTTTTTAAAAAGATTTTTGATATTTTATCCTAAAAAGATATCTATTTAGACCGGCCAGATTGTTTACAATCCGCTAAAAATAAAGGCTGTAGTCGAGAAAAAATGCCAAATGAAAGTTAATCAACCATCAATTAAGACTGCAACAATTAAAATAACACAATCGACAAATGGCACATTATTGAAAAATACAAACACGCAAATCTTGTTTAAAAAAAGCCTCAGGCCGTCTGAAAGATGGTTTTCAGACGGCCTGAGGCTTGCTATCCTGCAGCAAGAAATGCGTAATGGGCGGTTTGTCATGACGGCCGACGGTTTCGGATAATCAGTCTGCCCGAGCAAAAAAATGCCTTTCCGCCAACTCTGACAGGATTTGTTCTACATAAACTCTTGCAGGCGGATGGAATGTCAAACCGTCGGGCGTGGTGCTGACGATGTTCAAGTTTTCGGCAACCGTTTCAATCAATGCCTGTTTGCTCGTCGGCCGCGATAATTGCCGCATAATGTACAAATGCCCGTACCCGAATGAGGGGGTGCTTTCGTTGTAACGGTTGGCAGGCTGGACAAACGCTTCCGCGCCGTGTTCCACAAAGGCGGCGACATAATCTGTAAAACGCGCCGGCACATAGGTTTTATGGTCTTCAAAAAATTGTTTGCCCGCATTGTCTGATGAAACAGAAAAACGCCCGAGAATGGTTTGCAATAAAAGCTGAGAATTGATTTTCATGCGGTCAAATTCTAGACCGGGAAATCGGCGGGCAAGATTTTCCGCAACATCTTCCGTTTTAAACGCCTCTCCGGTTTTCATCACATCGCGTATGCCCGAAAGCAGGGTATCGTTTTCATCAAAGTTGATTGTTTCCCCTCTTGCCGGGCGGAAATTCAAACTTTCTATCACTTCGACGGCAACCGACTCATCACGCCTGACAGTATCCCCGACTTCCTCACGGCATAAAAGCGAACGGCGGAATTGGCGGTCGGATAAAATATCGCTGTAAAATTCTTTGGCAATATAATCGCCCCCTGCCAATGCCAGAATCCGATCCCGCGTATGCTCCGCCATCCAAGAAACAAAAGACACGTGCAAATCGGTATCCCCGATATATGCGAGCCTGTGGCGGTTAGCCCATTCGATGAAGCCGTTGACGTAAATCGGGTCGTTGAATATTTCCATATATTCGTGTGCGACATAATAAGTATTGTGATTCAATATTTTTTGAATCGCCGGAAGTTTGCCGCCGCCGCCCAAGCCCTTGTCGTTTTCCAAAATTTCCGCCAACGCCTTGAGCGCGTCCAAGCCTTTCTGCGTTCGCGCTTCCAAGGGTTCTTCAAGCACATCCCTGCCGGCAAAGTACATAATTTCGCGCAACTGCTCCTGCCGTTTCCAGCCGGGGTAAACATTGTATGAAATATAGGCAATGCCGTGTTCTGTCAGGTTGTTCCGGCAAATCGAAAAAATTTTGTCTTTAACCGTATCGGGAACCCACGACCAAATACCGTGGACGATAATATAGTCGAACTTCCCGAATGATTCATCGATGGTCAAAATATCTTTTTCTTCCAGGTGCACATTTTTCAAGCCCATTTTTTCAATGATGGCGTTGCCCTGCGCAACCTGCCTGCCGGACAAGTCGATACCGACAAATTCCGCATCCGGGTAATAAAGAGCCTGCGTGATGATGTTGCCGCCCATCGAACAGCCCAGCTCCAAGACCTTGGCTTTTGCCGCTGCTGCAGGCTTCAGACCCATCATGCGGGCGCGAGCCTCCAAGGCGTTGATGGCGGTTTGGGAAAATGCTTTGGATTCATACATCAAATCATCATATGAATTTTTGATGTCCGATATTTCCGAAGGTTCCGCAATATGGGAGGCAGGACTGCCGACAACCGTCTGCCGCGCTTTCTTCGCCATAACAGGGCGCGCGGAAGCGGCTTTTTTCTTTTTGTTCGACATATTTCTGTTCACTCTAAAGACAATATGCCCGCAAGTTTAACCAATTCGCCTGCCTACTTCAACCGCACGGAAATTATCGGTACTTCCGAACAGGTATGCCGTCTGAAGGTATGCGCATACGTCTTATATTGATAAAGTCAGGTTGATGAATATTGCCCAAGCAACTGCGCCAACACTCGGGCAAAGCGTTCCGTTGCGCCTTCGCTGATGTGCAAATACAGGGCGGGCTCGATGAGTTCCAACTCATTGAGCAGGAAGGTGTCGCCGACCAATGTACCATCCACTCGGGCGTAAACCGGCATTTGCGGCAAAGCGGCCAGTACGTCTTGCGCGGCACGGACGGCAAACTCGGGCGGCTCGATACCGAACACCGACACGCCATAGGCCGAGTTGGCGCGCCATTCGCCTTGGGGCGGCTGACGGCGTACGGCATGGCTGAATGCGCCGTTGAAAAACACCAGCGAGGTTTCGCCCGCCGTTTCGATTTCGCGGATATAAGGTTGAACAATCATGCCTTGGGGATAATCCGCCATATCCACGTCCAATACGTCCGCACAAACTTTGACCACGCCTTTGCCGCTCTGCCCGAATGCCGGCTTGATGACTGCTTCCGTCCAGCCTTGTCGGTTCAGGATGTCCGCCAACTCGGCTTTTTGCGGCGGAACGAACACGCTGGGAATCACTTGCGCGCCGTGCGCCGCCAAATCGCACAAATAAGTCTTTTCCATATTCCAAGCCATCAGCTCGGGCGGATTGATAAAACGCTGCCCCGCCCGCTCGGCTTGCTCCAGCCATTGGCGGAAGGCTTCGGGTTCGGCGGCATAATCCCATGCGCACAAAGGCAGCAAAAACGGCGCGGACGGATGGTTTTGCCACGCATCAAATACGGTTTTCACGCCCATATTTTCCAAGCATGCCGCCAATATTTTCAGGTTGTCCGATGGTTCGGGATAGGTTTGGCAGGTAATGAGTGCCAAAACGGTTTGCTCGGTCATGGTTGCCGCCTCATTGCTAAAACCAAAATTATATAGCAAAATCAAACCAAAAGATTTTTCAGACGGCCTGATACAAGAGGTAATAAATCCTAATAAAGATGGAAAATATAAATTTATAAATCCGGACAATCCTAATGACTACATTATATATCCTTAGAAATATTTTATTAATAATTGTTTTTATTTTGCTTTTTGGATGTTCATTAAAAGATCATCAGCATGAGGTATATAATGATTCACAATTTGAAATATTTGGTTTCATTGATCCAGATTGCATAAAGCAGGAAAAACTTTCCAATGAATGCTATAGATATAGGGAAAAGCGTATGTAGAACATGTAGAAACAGTAGGAGTGTTTCTTTCTGATTTTTGAAAGTAAATGTACAGCTGCAAGTTTTTCGATTTTCTTACTGATAGGATAGAGAGTAATTCCGTTCCTAGGGTATTGAAAGCACCTAAGGGTTGCCTGTCCACCTCCCCTGGAAGCATCCTATCTGGCAGCTAAAGAGATTGTTGTAGGCACATGGAAGGGCATACGCCACCCGTGGGACAATACCATTGTTCCATTGGCCGAAGCCGTTTCCAGCCCCGTGCAAACAGTCAACCATGAGGCTGATTCTGATAAAATGGTTTTCCCTTTTTCGTCGGAACATGCTCATGAAATCTGCTCACGTCCTTGTCTGGTTCCGCCGCAACCTCCGCCTGCACGACAATGCCGCGCTTAATGCCGCCGTTGCAAGCGGTTTACCCATCGCCTGCGTCTGGGTCAGCCAAAGGCCGTCTGAAAACCACAATTCGCGTCAAAGCCTGTTCCACTATCAAGCCGCGCAAGAGCTGCATACCCGTCTGGCGGCGCATCATATCCCTTTATATGTCGTCGCTTCCGATGAAGACCTCCTCCCCTTGGCTGCTGCACTCAATGCCCATACCGTCATCACAGACGAAGCCTACACCGAAGCCGAAATCCGCCAAGACAACCACCTCTGGCACAATTTCGACCGGGCAGGCATTACCCTGCAACACGCCAACGACCGCGGCATTTTGGCCAAATCCCCCCTCATGGATGCCAACGGCCTGCCCTACACCGATTTTGCCGCCTATAAACAAGCATGGTTGCAGGCTTATTCAGGACAAAGGCCGTCTGAAACCGAATTGCCTGTTCAAACCGGACAAAACGTTCCACTGTTTCCAGCCCATACCGGCGCAGTATTGCCTGCCTATCAACAGGGTGGCGAAACCGCAGCCTTAACGCAATGGCACGCGTTCAAACAGAATTTGGTTCACTACCCGATTACCCAAACCTTTCCGGCACGAAAAAACACCAGCCTCCTCAATGCCTACCTGTCCGCAGGCTGCATTTCACCGCGCCTGCTGGCCGCCGAAGGCTTGGCAAACCGACATTTCGAGTGGCTGGAAAAACTTATTTTCCGCGACTACTGCTACCAGCTCGCCTACCACCGCCGCCTGCCCGAAACAACCGATGCCGCTCCGGTACGCGAATACTGGCGACACGGCCAAACCGGCGTGCCCATCATCGATGCCTCCATCCGCGGCCTCGAAGCCACCGGCCACTTACACCCCATTCTCCAGCAGCTGTGCGCCCACTATTTCTGCCATGCGCTCAACTTCGATCCCAACCAAGGCATCGCGTGGACAGCCTCCGTCCAAACCGGCACCGACCCCGCGCTCAACCAAGCCAACTGGCACTTCGCCGCACAAGACACAGCCACCGTACGCTATGCCCACCGTTCGCATCAAATCGATCCCGACGGCAGCTACATCCGCAGTTACGTCCCCGAATTGGCGCACCTGCCGTCCACCCTTATCCACACGCCGTGGGCCGCCGCCGATGACATCGACACACACGGCTACCCCTTTCCCAAGGCCGTCTGAAACCTGCGTTCATACCAAAAAACCACACTAAATACAGCTGAAAAACGTTCAAACAAAATATTTTGGTTTCAGACGGCCAAACAGATTGAATAGCCAAGATTTACACGGTAAACTTACGTCATTAAAAAATTTTATTATTTCATTACAATGAAACCCGCATTCGACATAAAAACGTCACGTTTGGACGTCTTATCCATCCATCTGCACACCGCAGATTTAACCGAATTGGAAGAATTCCTGCGCCAACTGGCAGGCCAATCCCAAGACGAATTCGTTCCCTTCATTTTAGACGTACAAGATTTCGACCACCCCGAATCCATCGATTTGGGCGGCATGATTTCCCTGTTTGCCCGTTACGGCATGCAAATCTTAGGGCTGCACCACACCAGTGACACATGGGCGGCAGCAGCGGCGCGTTACCACTTGGTATTCAAACAAGGCAACTCCACCCAGGCAGCCGACACACAGGCAGCGCCTGCCCCCCGCCAAGCACCGCAGCCGCAAGACGTACAAGCCACCGTTATTAACAATCCGACCGTATTGGTCAGCACGCCCGTGCGTACCGGCCAGCAGGTTTACGCTGAAAACGGCGACCTCATCGTCACCGGCATCGTCAGCCAAGGTGCGGAACTTATCGCCGACGGCAACATCCATGTTTACGCCCCCATGCGCGGCAGAGCGTTGGCCGGTGCCAAAGGCAATACCAACGCGCGCATCTTTATTCATTCCATGCAGGCCGAATTAGTCTCCGTTGCCGGTATCTACCGCAACTTCGAGCAAGACCTGCCCGAGCATCTGCACAAAAAACCCGTACAAGTATCATTGCAAGACAACCGACTGGTTATCAGCGCAATCGACGCCGAATAAACATCAGTACTTAAAAAGGAAATATCGTGTCCAAAATCATCGTAGTAACTTCAGGTAAAGGCGGCGTAGGCAAGACCACTACCAGCGCCAGCATCGCAACCGGCCTGGCCCTGCGTGGCCACAAAACTGCCGTGATCGACTTCGACGTCGGTTTGCGCAACCTTGACCTGATTATGGGTTGCGAACGCCGCGTCGTATACGACCTCATCAACGTCATCCACGGCGAAGCGACTCTCAACCAAGCCCTGATTAAAGACAAAAACTGCGAAAACCTCTACATCCTGCCTGCATCGCAAACCCGCGATAAAGACGCACTGACCCGCGAAGGCGTGGAGAACGTGATGAAAGAGCTGGCCAGCAAAAAAATGGGCTTCGAATTCATCATCTGCGATTCCCCTGCCGGTATCGAACAAGGTGCGCTGATGGCACTCTACTTTGCCGACGAAGCCATCATTACCACCAATCCGGAAGTATCCAGCGTCCGCGACTCCGACCGTATCTTGGGCATTTTGCAAAGCAAATCCCGCAAAGCAGAACAAGGCGGCACTGTTAAAGAGCACCTGCTGATTACCCGCTACTCCCCTGAGCGCGTAGCCAAAGGCGAAATGCTGTCTGTACAAGACATCTGCGACATCTTGCGTATTCCGTTGATCGGTGTGATTCCTGAATCACAAAACGTTCTGCAAGCTTCCAACGCCGGCGAGCCTGTCATCCACCAAGACAATGCCGCCGCCGCAGAAGCTTATAAAGACGTTATCGCCCGCCTCTTGGGTGAAAACCGCGAAATGCGTTTCCTCGAAGCTGAGAAGAAAAGCTTCTTAAAACGACTGTTCGGAGGTTAATACATGTCACTGCTCGATATGCTGTTCGGCAGAAAGCCGAAAACCGCCACAGTCGCGCGCGACCGCCTGCAAATCATCATCGCTCAAGAACGCGCACAAGAAGGCCAAGCTCCGGACTATCTGCCGACCCTGCGTAAAGAGTTGTTGGAAGTCCTGTCCAAATACGTCAACGTATCATTGGACGACATCCGCATCTCCCAAGAGAAACAAGACGGCTTGGACGTTCTTGAGCTGAACATCACCCTGCCGGAACAAAAAAAGGCTTAACACATGACCTTGACCGAATTGCGTTACATCGTAGCCGTCGCACAAGAACGTCACTTCGGACGTGCCGCACGACGCTGCTTTGTCAGCCAGCCCACCCTCTCCATCGCCATCAAAAAGCTGGAGGAAGAGCTGTCGGTATCCCTGTTCGACCGTAGCAGCAACGACATCATCACGACCGAAGCAGGCGAGCGCATTGTCGCCCAAGCCCGCCGGGTTCTGGAAGAAGCGGAACTCATCAAACACCTTGCCAATGAAGAGCAAAACGAATTGGAAGGTGCGTTCAAACTCGGCCTGATTTTTACCGTTGCCCCCTACCTTCTGCCCAAGCTCATTACCGCGCTGCGTGAAACCGCGCCGAAAATGCCGCTGATGCTGGAAGAGAACTATACCCACATCCTGACCGAGTCGCTCAAACGTGGCGATGTCGATGCAATCGTCGTTGCCGAACCGTTCCAAGAGCCGGGCATCGTAACCGAGCCTCTGTATGACGAACCTTTCTTCGTCATTGTTCCCAAAGGCCATCACTTTGAAGAACTTGATGCCGTTACGCCCCAGCTTTTGAGCGAAGAACAAGTGTTGCTGCTATCCGAAGGCAACTGTATGTGCGACCAAGTGTTGGCAAGCTGTTCCGAATTGGCTTCCAAACAGAAAATCCAAGGTTTGACCAATACCCTGCAAGGCAGCTCCATCAACACCATCCGCCACATGGTTGCCAGCGGTTTGGCCATCAGCGTCATGCCGGCTACCGCCTTGACCGAAAACGACCATATGCTTTTCAGCATTATCCCGTTTGAAGGCAATGCGCCGCACCGCCGTGTCGTTTTGGCCTATCGCCGCAACTTTGTCCGCCCGAAAGCACTGACTGCTTTGCGCACTGCCATTTTGCAATCGCAACTGACCGGTGTAACCTTCGTCAACGAATAAACCGCAAAACGAAAGGCCGTCTGAATGTTCAGACGGCCTTTTTATTTTTAACCGGATAAAGAATTAGTAGCGGGTATGAACCTGACTGCCGATAACGCCGCCCAAAGCCGCACCACCCAAGGTAGAGCCGGTATCGCCACCAATCAAGTTACCTGCCACGCCACCCAATACCGCACCAGCAGCAGTGTTGCGTTGGGTTTGAGTCATATTGGCACATGCACCCAAAGAGGCAGCCAGCATGATCAAGGTCACAGTTTTTGCAAAAGTTTTCTTCATGGTTTGATTCTCCATCAGGGGTTAAGCTATATATAGAGCAGTATGGCACAACCTTTCATTAATATATTTTCTGATAAGTAAAGACAGATTAAACTAAGATAACGCTTTTGATGAACGGTTAACTTCAAAAACAAACGGCAATTCCAATAGAATATTTATAAAATTTAATATCTTTGGCATAAAATTGCGCACACATCAACCGCATTCGGTAGTGATACAATGATGACTTGTCTGAACTACCGGAAACACCCGTCATGAGTACCTACGCACTGGCACACATCATCCACGTTTATTGCGCGATTGCCTTTGTCGGCGGCGTATTTTTCGAAATGCTGGTTCTCTCCGTTTTGCACACCGGCCGCGTTTCGCGCGAATCGCGCCGCGAAGTCGAACGTGCCATGTCCCATCGTGCCGTCCGCGTGATGCCGATTGTCGTCATCACCCTTTTCATCAGCGGCATCGTCATGGTGTACAACCGTTATCTGCCAACGCTGCACCATCCTCTCGACAGTGCCTTCAGCATTATGTTGAGCGTCAAAATCCTGTTGGCAGTAAGCGTTTTGGTACATTTTGCCATCGCCGTTGTCAAAATGGCCCGACACACCCTCACTGTCGGCTGGTCGAAATACATACACGCCGTTGTCTTCAGCCATATGCTGTTTATCGTCTTTTTTGCCAAGGCGATGTTCTACCTGTCTTGGTAAACCTTACCCATACCCCACACACAAGGATTGTTTATGACCCAATACCCGTCCGTCGGCTCACCGATGTTTTACGGCATCTTCTTTATTGCCGTCTTAATCATGATCGCCATCGATATGGTATCGCTGAAAAAAAACGGCGCCCACAAAGTCAGTATCAAAGAAGCCCTTGCTTGGAGCGGCATTTGGGTAGCCGTATCCTGCGCATTTGCAGGCTGGCTCTATTTTGAATTGGCGGGTAACCCGACTTACGGGGCCGTTGTCGCCAAAGAAAAAGTCCTCGAATTCTTCACCGGCTATGTACTCGAAAAATCCCTTGCCGTCGATAACATCTTCGTTTTCCTGATGATTTTCGGCTACTTCAAAGTCGAACCCAAATTCCAACACCGCGTCTTGCTCTATGGTGTATTCGGTGCCATCGTCCTGCGCGCCATTATGATCTTCATCGGCGCAGCCTTGGTACAACAATTTGAATGGATTTTGTACCTCTTCGGCGCCTTCCTCTTATACACCGGCATTCACATGATGAAACCGGAAGCCGAAGCTGAAGAAGACCTTTCCCAAAACAAGATCCTGACCCTACTCAAAAAAGTCATTCCGACCAGCCAACAGTTTGACGGTGAAAAATTCTTTACCATCGAAAACGGTAAACGCATCGCTACGCCGCTTTTTCTGGTATTGATTATGATCGAATTGAGCGACGTCATCTTCGCTGTGGACAGCATCCCCGCTATTTTTGCCGTAACCACCGACCCTTTCATCGTCCTCACTTCCAATATTTTTGCCATCTTGGGCCTGCGCGCCATGTACTTCTTACTGGCAGACTTTGCCGAACGCTTTATTTTCCTTAAATACGGCTTGGCTTTCGTGTTGAGCTTTATCGGTATCAAGATGCTGATTATGCACTGGGTGCATATCCCGATTTCCATTTCCCTGTCCGTCGTCTTCGGCGCACTGGGCGCATCCATCCTGACTTCTTTGGTGTACACGCGTCAGCAAGAGAAAAAATAATCTGCCGATATAAAAAGGCCGTCTGAACATTTCAGACGGCCTTTTCAAATATCAAACACCAGCTTATTTAGCAGCGTCTTTCAATTTGTCGGCTGCTTCTTGAGTCGCATCGGCTGCTTTACCCATAGCGTCTTTAGCTGCGTCTTTGGCAGCATCTTTAGCATCAGAAACCGCTTCTTTAGCTTCTCCAACCGCTTTACCGGCAGCATCTTTAGCGTCAGAAACTGCTTTATCTGCAGTTGCTTTAGCATCTGCAGCAGCGTCTTTAACATCAGAAACAGCTTGCTCAGCCGCACCTTTGGCTTCAGAAGCAGCAGCATCAACAGCAGAAGCTGCATTTTCAGCAGCAGCGTTTACATCGGAAGCAACAGCAGAAGCCGCCTCTTGGGTTTCTTTTTTCGCTTCTTGTGTACACGCCGCCAAGCCGGCTACCATCATTGCAGCAATCAATAATTTTTTCATGTTGTATATCCTTTGGTCCAAAAAATATCTGTCAAAACTGACAGACCAAAAAATCATAACATAATAAACGCTCAAAAAAGGGAGAATTAACGCCAAATAACAGCCGGTTTACGTTTTTTGAAAAAAATTTCAAAAAAACAGTTGACGAAAAGAAACAAGCTCCATATAATGCACAGCTTATCGGGTCGTTAGCTCAGTCGGTAGAGCAGCGGACTTTTAATCCGTTGGTCGAGCGTTCGAATCGCTCACGACCCACCAAATATGAAAACCTGCTTTAAAAAAAGCAGGTTTTTTTATATTTTCCATCAAGCCTTTCTTCTTGTCACAATGCTGTTATAGATGTAACTCAAAACATCACAAACCTCTTAAATCAATCAAACCCAACTCCCTCACCCATCATCTTTTTCTAAAAACTTCCAAATACCTAACATCAACCCACGCTAAATCCTCTTGTATGCCAGACAATTTAGGCATAGACTAAAACTACATCCAACTACAACAACAGGAGAAGGTTTGATGAAACAACTGTCTATGTATATTAACGGCCGCTTTGAAACCGACTTTAACGGCGCATGGCGTGATGTATTGAATCCGGCAACCGAAGAAGTCATCGCACGTGAGCCTAAAGGCGGAAAAGCCGATGTTGATCGTGCCGTTGCTTCGGCCAGAGATGCACAAACTGCATGGGAGCGTTTGCCTGCCGTTGAACGCGGCGCATACCTGCGCAAAATTGCCCAAGGCATCCGCGAACGCGCCGACGAGCTGACCGACACCATTGTCGCCGAAGGCGGCAAAACCAAAGATTTGGCACGCATAGAAGTCATGTTCACTGCCGATTATCTCGACTACCAAGCCGAATGGGCGCGCCGTTATGAAGGTGAAATCATCCAAAGCGACCGCCCGCGCGAAAATATTTTATTGTTCAAACGTCCTTTGGGCGTAATCGCCGGCATTTTGCCGTGGAACTTCCCCTTCTTCCTGATTGCCCGCAAAATGGGTCCCGCTTTGGTAACGGGCAACACCATCGTCGTCAAACCCAGCAGCGTAACCCCGATCAACTGCCACATCTTCGCCGAAATCGTCGATGCGGTCGGACTGCCAGCAGGCGTGTTCAACGTTGTGAACGGTCCGGGTGCGGAAATCGGCAATGCCTTGGCATCACATCCGCAAGTCGATATGGTCAGCCTGACCGGTTCTGTAGAAGCAGGCCGCCAAGTAATGGAAGCCGCCGCCACCAACATTACCAAAGTCTCATTGGAACTCGGCGGCAAAGCCCCTGCCATCGTTCTGAAAGATGCCGACTTGGATCTGGCCATCAAATCCATCTTGGCTTCACGCGTGGGCAATACCGGCCAAATCTGTAACTGCGCCGAACGCGTATATGTCCACAGCAGCCTGAAAGACGCATTTATTGAAAAAATGACCGCCGCCATGAAAGGCGTACGCTACGGCAACCCGGCCGAAGCCGAAGCAGGCGCGCTGGAAATGGGCCCGTTGATTGAAGAGCGTGCTGTCAAAGCCGTTGCCGAGAAAGTCGAACGCGCAGTTAGACAAGGCGCGACCTTGGTTTGCGGCGGCAAACGAGCCGAAGGACGCGGCTATTTCTTCGAGCCTACCCTGCTGACCGATACCGACAACAGTATGGACATCATGAAGGAAGAAACCTTCGGCCCCGTCCTGCCGGTTGCCACTTTCGACACACTCGACCAAGTCATCGCTTTGGCAAACGACAGCGAATTCGGCCTGACCAGCTCCGTCTATACCACCAATTTGAATGAAGCGTTTTATGTAACCCGCCGCCTGCGTTTCGGCGAAACCTACATCAACCGCGAGAACTTCGAAGCCATGCAGGGCTTCCATGCCGGTTGGAAAAAATCAGGTATCGGCGGCGCCGATGGCAAACATGGTTTGGAAGAATATCTGCAAACCCAAGTCGTTTATTTGGAAACCGATATCTAACCGCCGATACAGCCCCTCATGGAACAAAAGGCCGTCTGAAACCGATTTTTCAGGTTTCAGACGGCCTTTCTGCCTTTATAGAAAAAAACACCGACATCGCGTAAAATAGAGCCAATTTTTCACTTTATTCAGGCCGTCTGAAAACTCCGACAGCCTGACTCATTTTTCCGGAAAACACCATGAGCGAACAAAACAATCCGCAAATCGAGCCGCAGTTGGACGAAAACCAAATCATCGCCCTGCGCCGCGAAAAACTGCACGACATCCGCCAACAGCGCAACGCCTATCCCAACGACTTCAAACGCGACAGCTTTGCCGCCGACCTGCATACCCAATACGGTGAAATCAGCAAAGAAGAACTCGACCCGCAAGGCATTCCTGTCAAAGTTGCCGGTCGCATGATGCTCAAACGTCAAATGGGTAAAGCCAGCTTCGCCACCATTCAAGACGTTACCGGTCAAATCCAGCTTTATCTGAACAACAAAGGCGTAAGTCAGGAAGTTTTGGACGACTTCAACCACTGGGACTTGGGCGACATCGTTGGCGCGGAAGGTACTTTGTTCAAAACCAACCACGGCGAATTGACCGTGCGCGTGTCCGACATCCGCCTGCTGTCCAAATCCCTGCGCCCTCTGCCGGACAAACACAAAGGCTTGAGCGATCAGGAAACCAAATACCGCCAACGCTATGTTGATTTGATTGCCAACGAAGAATCGCGCAATACCTTTATCAAACGCAGCCAAATCATCCAATCCGTGCGTAATTTTATGGTGGGCGAGCATTATCTCGAAGTCGAAACCCCGATGATGCACCCGATTCCCGGCGGCGCGACGGCGAAACCCTTCGTAACCCACCACAACGCTTTGGACATCCCGCTCTACCTGCGCATCGCCCCCGAGCTGTATCTGAAACGCCTGGTTGTCGGCGGCTTGGAACGCGTGTTTGAAATCAACCGCAGCTTCCGCAACGAAGGCATGTCCGTGCGCCACAACCCCGAATTTACGATGATTGAATTTTACGAAGCCTTCTCCGACTACGAACGTATGATGCAGATGGCGGAAGACATCATCAGAAACGCATCGCGCACAGTAAACGGTACGGCAAACATCACTTACAACGGCAAAGAAGTCGATTTGGAAAGCCCGTTTGAGCGTCTGACCATCCTCGAAGCCATCAAAAAATACAATCCGCACTACACCGACGAGCAGTTGAACGATGCGGAATGGCTGAAAAAAGAAATCGTCAAACACGGCGAAAGCCTGCCGCCGTCTCCGGGCATCGGCAGCCTGCAACTTGCCCTGTTTGAAGGTTGCGCCGAGGGCAAGCTGTGGAATCCGACCTTCATCGTCGATTACCCGGTCGAAGTTTCTCCGTTGGCACGCGCATCCGACAGCAAACCGGGCTTGACCGAACGCTTCGAGCTTTTCGTTGTCGGGCGCGAGCTGGCAAACGGCTATTCCGAGTTGAACGATCCGGAAGACCAGGCCGAACGCTTCAAAGCGCAAGTGGCGCAAAAAGACGCGGGCGACGACGAAGCGATGCACTATGATGCTGACTACATCCGCGCGATGGAATTCGGCCTGCCACCGACCGGCGGCTGTGGCATTGGTATCGACCGCCTGGTGATGCTGCTGACCGATTCGCAAACCATCCGCGACGTGATCCTGTTCCCGCAAATGCGTCCCGAATAAGGTAGGCAGATAATAAAAAAAGGCCGTCTGAAAACAAGACTCTGTTTTCAGACGGCCTTTTTGTTCAAATATGTAAAACGGAAAAATTAAAATCGATAAATCCTTTACACCATAATAATAAAATCACATGATAATCAAAAAGATAATATAAAAAAGAATATGTAAACGTTTTTCAGTTTGTTGACAGTCTGCTAGAATACATCCAGTTACAGACAGCCTCCACACACAGGCCGTCTGAAAATGCAGAAACTCTGAAAGGTTTGTATGGATCAATTTTTCGAACAGCTTCACGGCTGGATAAATGCCATCAACGACCCAATGTGGTCGGGGTTGGTATATATGCTTTTAGGCGCAGGCCTATTTTTCACCGTTACTACCGGTTTTGTACAATTCCGCCTCTTCGGTCGCAGTATCAAAGAAATGCTGAGCGGCCGCAAACAAGGTGATGATCCGCACGGGATCACACCGTTCCAAGCATTCGTTACCGGCTTGGCCAGCCGCGTAGGCGTGGGCAACATCGCCGGCGTGGCGATTGCCATCAAACTCGGCGGGCCGGGCGCAGTGTTCTGGATGTGGATAACCGCCTTAATCGGCATGAGTTCTGCGTTTGTCGAATCCTCGCTGGCTCAACTCTTTAAAGTCCGGGACTACGACAACCACCACTTCCGAGGCGGCCCTGCCTACTACATCACTCAAGGCCTGGGACAAAAATGGCTGGGCGTTTTGTTCGCCCTGAGCCTGATTTTCTGTTTCGGCTTTGTATTTGAAGCCGTACAGACCAATACCATCGCCGATACCGTCAAAGCGGCGTGGGGTTGGGAGCCTCATTATGTCGGCGTTGCCCTGGTGATTTTAACCGCGCCGATTATCTTCGGCGGCATCAGGCGCGTATCTAAAGCGGCGGAAATCGTCGTGCCTTTAATGGCGGTTTTGTACCTCTTTATCGCGCTTTTCATCATTTTGACCAATCTTCCGATGATTCCGGACGTGTTCGGTCAGATTTTCGGCAACGCGTTTAATGTCGAAGCGGCGGGCGGCGGTTTCCTCGGCGGTCTGATTTCGCAAACGATGATGATGGGCATCAAACGCGGCCTGTATTCCAACGAGGCGGGTATGGGTTCCGCACCGAACGCCGCAGCAGCAGCCGAAGTGAAACACCCTGTTTCCCAAGGTATGATTCAAATGCTGGGCGTGTTTGTCGATACCATCATCGTTTGTTCTTGCACCGCCTTTATCATCTTGATTTACCAACAGCCTTATGGCGATTTGAGCGGCGCGGCATTGACGCAGGCGGTGATTGTCAGCCAAGTGGGCCAATGGGGCGCAGGCTTCCTTGCCGTCATCCTGTTTATGTTTGCCTTTTCCACCGTTATCGGCAACTATGCCTATGCCGAGTCCAACGTCCAATTCATCAAGAGCCATTGGCTGGTTACCGCCGTCTTCCGTATGCTGGTTTTGGCGTGGGTCTATTTCGGCGCGGTTGCCAATGTGCCTTTGGTATGGGATATGGCGGACATGGCCATGGGCATCATGGCATGGATTAACCTCGTCGCCATCCTGTTCCTGTCCCCACTTGCCTTCCTGCTGTTGAAAGACTACACAGCCAAGCTGAAAATGGGTAAAGACCCAGAGTTCAAACTCTCTGAACACCCAGGCTTGAAACGCAAAATCAAATCCGATATCTGGTAAAACCAAAGGCCGTCTGAAATTTCAGACGGCCTTTTTAATCCCTGCCATTTAGACAAAACGATGCCCCTTAAAGCAGAAGCCTTAAGGGGCAGACTAATGGAGCCCTTTGCAAAATTCCTTTTTCCCCGACAGCCGAAACCCAAACACAGGTTTTCGGCTGTCGGGGAAAAAGGAATTTTGCAAAGGTCTCCATTACTATTCCCAGCCATTTTCCCGAGTAATAGAAAATAAGAAATACTTACAAAATAGTGGTTTACAATTGATGCATTGTAAATTATGAAATAAGAAAGGAATCATCCAAATAAAAAAGCACTACCTGAGAAAAGGCAGTGCTTTCATATTAATTTGCTTATTCAGCAGAATCAGCTGCTTTATCAACCAATTCAACCAATGCCAAAGGAGCATTGTCGCCTTTACGGAAACCGTATTTCAGTACACGAACATAGCCGCCGTTACGAGCAGCAAAGCGTGAGCCCAATTCGTCAAACAATTTAACTACAACATCACGATCGCGAGTGCGGTCAAAAGCCAAACGACGGTTTGCCAAAGAAGGTTTTTTACCCAAGGTAATCAAGGGCTCAACTACGCGGCGCAATTCTTTTGCTTTAGGCAAAGTTGTCACGATGGTTTCGTGAGTCAACAAGGAATTCGCCATATTGCGCAGCATCGCAGCACGGTGGCTGCTAGTACGGTTTAATTTGCGGTTGCCATTACGATGACGCATGTCATTATCCTTTAATCTTCAAACTTACGGCTTTTCTAAGCCTACAGGCGGCCAAGCTTCTAATTTGGAACCTAATGTCAGACCTTTAGAGGCCAACACTTCTTTGATCTCATTCAAAGATTTACGACCCAAATTAGGGGTCTTGAGAAGCTCGGTTTCAGTACGTTGAATCAAATCGCCAATATAGTAAATATCTTCAGCTTTCAGACAATTAGCTGAACGTACGGTTAATTCCAAATCATCTACAGGACGCAGCAAGATAGGATCGATAGGAGGCGCTTTTTCTTCAACCTCTTCAACCGGAGTACCTTGCAGATCTGCAAAAATAGACATTTGGTCAATTAAGATACGTGCGGCACTACGTACAGCTTCTTCTGGATCAATAGAACCATTGGTTTCAATATCCAAAACCAATTTATCCAAATCCGTGCGTTGCTCTACGCGTGCAGGTTCAACTTCAAAGCTAACACGACTGATGGGCGAAAAGCTCGCATCCAACTGAATCGCACCAATCTGTTTGTTATCATCACGCAATACGCGACGGCCTGAAACAGATTGATAACCACGACCTTGCTCTACTTTAATTTCCATGTCGATTTGACCATTGTCGGACAAGTGGCAAATAACATGTTCAGGATTGATGATTTCCACATCGTGTGGCAAATCAATATCACCGGCTACAACAGCACCGGCACCTGTTTTTTTCAAAGTCAACTGAACCTGGTTACGACCGTGAAGCTTGAATACGATACCTTTAATGTTCAAGAGAACGTCAACAACATCCTCTTGAACACCATCAATAGTAGAGTATTCGTGCAATACGCCGGAAATAACTACTTCAGTTGGGGCAAAGCCATTCATGGATGACAGTAAGATACGACGCAAAGCATTACCTAAAGTATGACCAAAACCACGTTCAAATGGCTGCATAGACACCTTGGCCCGAGTGGAAGACAAAGTATCTACATCGATTTGACGAGGTTTCAAAAATTCGGTTGTGCTATTTTGCATTTAACTGTCCCTCATTGAGCTAGCATTATTTAGAGTAGAACTCTACCACCAGCTGTTCATTAATATCGCCAGACAATTCTGAGCGATCCGGCATATTTTTGAATACGCCTTCCAATTTGTCGGCATCAACAGATACCCAGCTTGGCAAGCCAATTTGAGTAGCCAGGCTCAATGCTTCTTGGATACGTACTTGTTTCTTAGCTTTTTCACGAACAGCTACAACATCACCTGCTTTAACTTGGAAAGAAGGGATATTAACAACTTGACCGTTTACGACGATAGCTTTGTGAGAAACCAATTGACGTGCTTCGGCGCGAGTAGATCCGAAACCCATACGATAAACGACATTGTCCAAACGAGACTCCAGCAATTGCAACAGCAATTCACCGGTAGAGCCTTTACGACGAGCTGCTTCCGCGAAGTAACGACGGAATTGACGCTCTAATACGCCATAAATACGACGGATTTTTTGTTTTTCACGCAATTGCAAACCGTAGTCTGACAAACGTGGTTTTTTCGCACCGTGTTGACCAGGTGCAGAATCCATTTTACATTTGGAATCCAAAGAGCGACGTGCACTCTTCAAAAACAGATCCGTACCTTCGCGACGTGCTAATTTACATTTAGGGCCAATATAACGTGCCATGTTTTAAATCACTCCAATATTAAATACGACGTTTTTTAGGCGGACGGCAACCGTTATGAGGCAACGGGGTAACGTCAGTAATGCTGGTAATCTTGAAACCAAGAGCGTTTAAAGCACGTACAGAAGATTCGCGACCAGGGCCAGGGCCTTTAATGCGGACTTCTAAATTTTTAACGCCATACTCTTGGGCAACTTTACCAGCTGCTTCTGCTGCAACTTGTGCTGCAAATGGTGTACTTTTACGAGAACCTTTAAAACCAGCGCCGCCAGAGGTAGCCCAAGACAATGCATTGCCTTGACGGTCAGTGATTGTAATGATGGTATTGTTGAAAGATGCATGAACGTGCACAATACCTTCGCTTACGGTTTTACGTACTTTTTTACGTACACGCGAAGCTGTGTTTGCTTTAGCCATTAATCAAATTCCTTAAAATTTATTTCTTACCGGCAATCGCTTTGCGCGGACCTTTACGGGTACGGGCATTTGTGCGAGTGCGTTGACCACGACAAGGCAAGCCACGACGATGACGGAAGCCACGATAGCAACCCATATCCATCAGTCGTTTAATGCTCATCGTTACTTCACGACGCAAATCGCCTTCAACTTCATATTTAGCAACTTGCTCACGCAAAGCGTCTAATTGATCCTCGTCCAAATCTTTTGCTTTAGTAGTAGGAGCAATATTTGCTGCCTCACAAATCAATTTAGCACGAGTCGCACCAATACCATAAATAGCCTGAAGGCCAATTACGATATGGGCATTATTAGGGATATTTACCCCTGCAATACGAGCCATATTTTTTCCTTTTTAGGGCAAAGTATGTCACTATACCACAAAATCAATAGTTAAGAAAACTAGCTTCTTAACCTTGACGTTGTTTGTGACGTGGGTCAGTACAAATTACGCGAACTACACGATTACGACGAATAATCTTGCAATTGCGACAAATTTTCTTTACAGAAGGTTGTACACGCATTTTATTTCCTTTTATCGTTTATCTTGCTCGGAAAACAATCCGAGCACGGGTTAAATCATAAGGAGTTAATTCAACTGTTACCTTATCACCTGGAGAAATACGAATATAGTGCATCCGCATTTTTCCAGATATATGACCAAGTACTACATGATCATTTTCCAGTTTTACTTTAAATGTTGCATTGGGCAAAGTCTCAAGGATTTCGCCCTGCATCTGTATGGTATCTTCTTTAGCCATAAGCCTACTTACGTGACAAAGATTTCATATCTGGACGACTCATCAAGTCTTCATACTGACTACTCATTCTATATGAATTGATTTGTGTCCTAAAATCCATTGTAACGACAACCAAAATAAGCAGAGATGTTCCACCTAAATAGAAAGGAACTTTCAATGCCGTCGTTAAAAATTCAGGTATCAGACAGATTGTAGTGATATACAAAGCACCAAATAATGTCAGTCTCAGTACAACTTTTTCCAAATATCTAGAGGTTTGCTCACCTGGGCGAATACCTGGCACAAATGCACCACTCTTCTTCAAATTTTCAGCCATCTCTTTAGGGCTAAATACTAAAGCAGTATAGAAATAGCAGAAGAAGATGATAGTTGTGGCAAATAATATGATATACAAAGACTGTCCGTGTTGCAGCATTGCAGCAACCTTATGAAGAAAAGAATTCGTACTATTTGAACCAAACCAACCTAAAAGTGTAGATGGAAATAAAATGATACTGGAAGCAAAAATAGGAGGAATCACACCTGCCATATTTAGCTTGAACGGCATATGAATGCTTTGTCCCGGCATCATTCCAGAGCCAAACTGTCTTTTAGCATAATGCACAGGAACTTTACGCTGAGCACTCTCAAAATAAACTACAGCATAGATCAACAGCAAAATACCAATCACAATTGATACTGCCATCAACATACTCATAGAGCCTTGTTCAGTCAAAGTTAGCATCCGAACAATACCGGATGGAATACCCGATACAATGCCTGCTGTAATAATTAAAGAAATACCATTACCAATACCACGCTCGGTAATTTGCTCCCCCAACCACATCAGAAACATAGTACCTGTAACCAAACAGACTACTGTAGAAATATGAAACTCAAGCGAACTCGTTACAACAACACCTTGTTGATAAACAAATGTTGCAACACCAAAGCTTTGCAATACAGCCAATAATACCGTCCCATACCTAGTATATTTCGTAATTATTTTCCTACCAGCCTCACCTTCCTTCTTTAAAGCTTTTAAAGAAGGAACAATTTCAGAAGCAAGCTGAACAATAATCGATGCCGAAATATAAGGCATGATACCAATTGCAAATATACTAAAGCGCTCCAACGAACCACCCGAGAACATATTTAACATTCCGAATATGCCGTTTGCAGCGCCTTCGTATAACTTAGCTAATGCAACAGCATCTACGCCCGGTACCGGTATATGAGCACCAATACGGAAAACGACTAAAGCACCTAAAAGGAACACCAGACGTTTTTTCAGATCACCAAATTTGGATAATCCTGATAAAGATTGTTGATTAGCCACTGTAGTGCAAGCCTTATTCTTCTACTTTACCGCCGGCAGCTTCAATAGCAACTTTAGCACCTTTAGTAGCTTTTACACCTTTCAAGGTAACTGCTTTTGAGATTTCACCAGAAGCAATAACTTTTACATTAGAAGCAGTTGCAGGAATCAGACCAGCTTGTTTAAGAACCAAGACGTCAATCTCGTTCACAGCAATCAGATTTAATTCACTCAAACGAACTTCAGCATTAGCGGCAGCAGTCAAAGATTTAAAACCACGTTTCGGCAGACGGCGTTGCAAAGGCATTTGGCCGCCTTCAAAACCAACCTTGTGGAAGCCACCAGAACGGCTTTTTTGACCTTTATGACCACGACCACCTGTCTTACCCAAGCCGCTACCAATACCTCGGCCTACACGACGGCTAGCGTGAGTAGCACCCTCAGCAGGTTGAATAGTATTCAAAAACATATTAAGACTCCACTTTCAACAAGTAGCTGATTTTATTGATCATGCCACGGTTTTCAGGGGTATCCAAAACCTCTACAGTATGTTCACGGCGACGCAAACCTAAACCGCGAGCACATGCACGATGAGATTCAATTGTACCGATCAGGCTCTTAACCAATGTAACTTTAATCTTTTTTTGCTCAGTCATGGTTAGCTCCCAAAATATCTTCTACTGTCAAGCCACGTTTAGCAGCAATATCAGCAGGGGTATACAATTTAGACAAACCGTCTAATGTAGCGCGTACAATATTGTAAGGATTAGTAGAACCATGTACTTTAGCTGAAATGTTATGGATACCCATAGC
This sequence comes from Neisseria flavescens, assembly GCF_005221285.1. Lineage (NCBI taxonomy): Bacteria > Pseudomonadati > Pseudomonadota > Betaproteobacteria > Neisseriales > Neisseriaceae > Neisseria > Neisseria flavescens. The sequence goes on along the minus strand of NZ_CP039886.1, from coordinate 1,960,346 downwards.
ATCAAATACTAAACGCATTGGACCACCAGCTTTCACACCGCTACCTTCTTTAGCAGGTTGCATAAATACCTTAGTAGCACCATGACGGCCAATAACCTCATGATGAATAGTACCGTTTTTCAAAGGTACTTTAATCATAGAGCGTCGAGCTTGATCCATTGCTTTTTGAACAGCAACTGGCACTTCTTTTGATTTACCTTTGCCCATACCGATGCGACCATCACCATCACCAACAACAGTCAGTGCAGAGAAAGCCATGATACGGCCACCTTTAACTACTTTAGTCACGCGATTAACTGCGACCATCTTTTCAATCAGGCCGTCACCGCGTTCTTCAATTTCATGTTTTGCCATCTGAAAGTCTCCAAATATTAGAAGCTTAAACCATTTTCACGTGCAGCTTCAGCCAAAGCTTTCACACGACCGTGATATTGGAAACCTGAACGGTCAAAAGCAACTTTTTCAACACCTACTGCTTTAGCTTTTTCAGCAATACGCTTACCAACTACAGCAGCTGCTTCAACGTTGCTACCTGATTTCAGGCTACTACGTACTTCAGCTTCCAATGTAGAGGCTTGAGCCAATACTTTATCACCTTCAGCACTAATTACTTGAGCATAAATATGATTATTGCTGCGGAACACACATAATCTTACCATTTTCAAGTCCGCAATACGCGCACGGGTTTTGCGTGCACGACGGAGTCGGGTTGTATGTTTATCCATTAGTGAACCTCAATTATTTTTTCTTGGCCTCTTTCATCACTACTACTTCACCTACATAACGAACACCTTTACCTTTATAAGGCTCAGGAGAACGGAATGCACGAATTTCAGCAGCGACTTGGCCAACCACTTGTTTATCTGCACCAGTCAAAACGATTTCTGTTTGGCTAGGAGTTTGAACAGAAACACCTTCAGGCATTTCGTATACGATTGGATGAGAGAAACCCAAAGACAAGTTCAAAACTTTACCTTGAGCTTGGGCACGATAACCCACACCAATCAATTGAAGTTTTTTCTCAAAACCTTCAGAGACACCCTTAACCATATTATTAACCAATGCACGAGCAGTACCAGACATAGCATTAGCCTGTTTACTGTCATTTTTTGCAGCAAAAGTCAATTTACCATCGTTCAGTTCAATAGCAACATCGGAATGCAAAGGAAAAGACAATTCGCCGTTTTTACCTTTGATAACCAATGCATCTGTTCCGAATTTTACTTCTACACCAGCAGGAACAGTCACTGGGTTTTTTGCGACGCGTGACATTTACTTTTCTCCACTAGGCTACGATGCACAACAACTCACCACCAACACCCTCAGAACGGGCTTTGCGATCAGTCATTACACCTTTAGAAGTACTAACAATAGCGACACCCAGGCCGTTCATTACGCTAGGGATCTCACTTGATGCTTTGTAAATACGCAAACCTGGACGTGAAACACGTTTAATTTGCTCAATCACAGGACGACCTGCATAGTATTTCAATTGAATTTCCAATACCGGTTTTGCATCAGCAGAAACCGCAAAATCCTCGATATAACCTTCTTCTTTCAAAACTTTTGCAATTGCACATTTCAGTTTAGAGGAAGGCATGGCAACTGCTGCTTTATTAGCACGTTGCGCATTGCGAATACGAGTCAACATATCGGAAATAGGATCATGCATACTCATTATTTATACTCCTATTACCAGCTAGCTTTAACAACACCAGGGATCTCGCCACGCATAGCGATTTCACGGATTTTAATACGGCCCAAACCAAATTTACGGAAAGTGCCACGAGGACGACCTGTTAAAGCACAACGACGACGTTGACGTACAGGTGCTGCATTACGAGGAATGGATTGAAACTTCAAACGTGCTTCAAAACGTTCTTCTTCAGTCGCATTAGCATCATTAATAACAGCGAAAATTGCCTCACGTTTAGCTGCAAACTTTTTCGCCAATGCTTGACGTTTCAGCTCACGATTAATAAGTGCTTTCTTAGCCATGATTATCCTTTAAACGGAAACTTGAACAGTGACAACAAAGCTTTCGCTTCTTCATCAGTTTTTGCAGTAGTTGTAATAGTAATATTCAAACCACGCAAAGCATCGATTTTATCGTATTCAATTTCCGGGAAAATAATTTGCTCACGAACGCCCATATTGTAATTGCCACGACCATCAAATGATTTACCGCTTACACCACGGAAGTCACGTACACGAGGCAACGCAATAGTAATCAAACGATCCAAGAATTCAAACATTTGATCACGACGCAATGTTACTTTGCAACCAACTGGATAGTTATCACGGATTTTAAAACCTGCGATAGATTTACGAGCAACAGTAACAACTGGTTTTTGACCAGCAATTTTCTCTAAATCAGAAACAGCGTGTTCCATAACTTTTTTATCAGCAACAGCTTCACCCACACCCATATTCAAGGTGATTTTTTCAATACGTGGAACTTCCATTACTGATTTGTAACCAAATTGTTTAACCAATTCAGGAACAACTGTATCTTTATAAAACTCTCTCAAACGAGCCATGTTATCTCCTTATGCTCCAATGATAGAGCCATTTGATTTGAAGAAACGAACGCGTTTAACTTTGCCTTCATTTTCAATCAGCTTAATACCAACACGGTCTGCTTTATTAGTTTCCGGATTCAGGATTGCAATATTAGAAATATCCAAAGGCATTTCTTTAGTAATAATGCCACCCTCAATACCACGCATTGGATTAGGTTTTTGATGGCGTTTCACAACATTAACACCCTCAACAACAACTTTATCACCCAACACTCGAACTACTTGACCTTGCTTACCTTTATCTTTACCGGTAATCACTACAACCTGATCGCCTTTAATGATCTTATTCATCGCGCTATTCCTTATAATACTTCAGGCGCCAATGAAACGATTTTCATAAATCGCTCAGTACGCAATTCACGGGTTACCGGACCAAAAATACGGGTACCCAGAGGTTCAAGTTTATTATTCAACAACACAGCAGCATTGTTATCGAATTTAATTAACGCACCATCAGGACGACGCACACCCTTAGCAGTACGAACAACTACCGCATTGTATACATCACCTTTTTTGACACGACCACGTGGGGCTGCATCTTTAACTGCAACTTTAATAATGTCGCCAACAGAAGCGTAGCGACGCTTAGATCCGCCCAATACTTTGATGCACATTACGCGACGCGCACCAGAGTTATCAGCCACATCTAAGATGGTCTGCATTTGAATCATATTAGTACCTTTAAATTAACCAACTTAATTTACCACTTTCATATAACTCGCACCTTACTTTAAGCTGCTTATTAAATGAAACCATCACGGTTCTAGTAAACCAGTCTTGGATCCCGAAGGGAGAGAAACTTCCATAAGAAGCTGGAAGATAAGAAACGAAGTTTACACGCAAATTAACTTTGCTGCAAGACTTCGTTTCTTATTAAGCTACATTACTGTGTTTTAAATCAAACAGTACGCGCTTTCTCAACCAATTCTTTTACAACCCAAGACTTGGTTTTTGACAAAGGACGAGATTCCTCGATTACCACTACGTCACCAATGCCATATTGATTGTTTTCATCATGAGCATGGATTTTAGTTGATAAACGAATAATTTTACCGTACAGAGGGTGTTTAACTTTACGCTCAACCAATACTGTAACAGTTTTGTCCATTTTGTCGCTTACCACTTTGCCTTGCAAAGTACGAACATTTTTAGCTTCGCTCATTACTTAGCACCTTTTTCAGTTAAAATGGTTTTAATACGAGCAATATCGCGACGTACACGTTTCAACTCGCTAGATTTACCCAACTGACCGGTTGCATTTTGCATGCGTAAGCCAAACTGAGCTTTCAACAAGTCCAACAAATCAGAGTTTAATTGCTCAATAGATTTGTCTTTCAATTCATTTGCTTTCATTATTGACCCACCTGTCTTACTACAAAGGTTGTAGGAATAGGCAATTTGGCAGCGGCCAATTCAAATGCTTCACGAGCCAAAGACTCAGGAACACCGTCCATTTCGTACAATACTTTGCCTGGTTTAACTTCAGCAATGTAATATTCCACATTACCTTTACCGCCACCCATACGAACTTGGATAGGTTTCTCAGTAATTGGTTTATCAGGGAATACACGAATCCAAATACGACCGCCACGTTTAATATGACGAGTCATAGTACGACGAGCAGCTTCGATTTGGCGGGCAGTCAAACGACCACGGCCTACGGCTTTCAAACCGAACTCACCGAAACTTACTTTGTTACCGCGAGTAGCAATACCGGTGTTACGACCTTTTTGTTGCTTGCGATATTTCAGTCTAGTTGGCTGCAGCATTACGTCCACCTGCCTTTCTTTGTTTCTTCTCATGCTCAGGTTTAGAAGATTTAATATTACCTTCTGTATAAACCCAAACTTTCAGACCCAGTACACCATAAGTAGTGTGTGCTTCGCTAGTTGCATAATCTACGTTCGCACGCAAAGTATGCAAAGGTACACGACCTTCACGGTACCATTCGCTACGAGCGATATCAGCACCATTCAGACGGCCTGAAGTCATGATCTTGATGCCTTTAGCACCAGAACGCATTGCATTTTGCATTGCACGTTTCATAGCACGACGGAATTGAACACGTTTTTCAAGCTGCTGGGCAATACCATCAGCAATGATTTGCGCATCTAATTCAGGACGACGAATCTCTTCAATATTTACATGAACAGGCACACCCATCAGAGCTTGCAAGTCACGTTTCAAGATTTCGATATCCTCGCCTTTTTTACCAATAACCACACCTGGACGAGCAGAGTGAATGGTAATACGTGCAGATTTAGCAGGACGCTCGATTACTACGCGACCAACTGAAGCATTGGCCAGTTTTTTACGCAAGTAATTACGAACATCAATATCTTGTTTCAAAACAGTAGAAAAGTCGGTGCTTTTAGCAAACCATTTTGAAGCCCAGTCTTTAGTTACCGCCAGGCGAAAGCCTGTAGGGTTAATCTTTTGTCCCATAGCTTTTCCTTAGTTGCCCACTGTCACGTTAATATGACAAGTTTGTTTCTCGATGCGGTTACCGCGACCTTTGGCACGAGCTTGGAAACGTTTCAAGCTTGGGCCTTTGTCAACAAAGATAGTTACCACTTTCAGTTCGTCAATGTCGACACCATTGTTGTGCTCGGCATTGGCGATTGCTGATTCCAATACTTTTTTAATCAGCTCAGCACCTTTTTTAGGGCTGAATGCCAAGATATTCAAAGCTTGGGCAACGTCTTTACCACGAATCAAATCAGCTACCAAACGAGCTTTTTGAGCTGAAATACGGGCGTTTTTATGTTGTGCACTTACTCTCATGATTCACCTTATTTCTTTTTAGCCTTTTTATCAGCCAAGTGGCCTTTAAAGGTACGGGTCAATGAGAACTCACCTAATTTATGACCAACCATGTTGTCGCTGATGAATACAGGCACGTGAGTGCGACCGTTGTGAACAGCGATAGTCAGACCGATAAAATCAGGCAAAATGGTAGAACGACGTGACCAAGTTTTAATTGGGCGTTTGTCGTTGCTTGCACGAGCAGCATCTACTTTTTTCAGCAAATGCAGGTCTACATATGGGCCTTTTTTTAATGAACGAGCCATACTAATTAACCTTTATTTGAGTAACGACGACGAACAATCATGTTATCCGTGCGTTTGTTATTACGAGTGCGGTAGCCCTTAGCAGGAGTACCCCATGGGCTAACCGGTTCGCGAGCCTCACCAGTACGGCCTTCACCACCACCATGCGGGTGATCAACAGGGTTCATTACAACACCACGAACGGTCGGACGAATACCACGCCAGCGGTTAGCACCAGCTTTACCGATTTTTTTCAGGCTTTGTTCTTCGTTACCAACTTCACCGATAGTTGCACGGCAATTTACGCTAATTTTGCGTACTTCACCAGAACGCAAACGAACTTGTGCGTAAGCACCTTCTTTTGCAAGCAATACCGCAGAAGCACCAGCAGAACGTGCAATTTGCGCACCTTTACCTGGTTTCATTTCGATACAGTGAATAGTTGTACCAACAGGAATATTGCGGATCGGCAGAGTGTTACCTACTTTGATCGCAGCTTCAGCACCGGAAACCAATACTGCACCGGCTTGAATACCACGAGGAGCAATGATGTAGCGACGCTCACCATCTGCATAGCACAACAGCGCGATAAATGCAGTACGGTTAGGGTCATATTCGATACGCTCTACTTTTGCAGGGATACCGTCTTTGTTACGTTTAAAATCTACAACGCGGTAATGATGTTTATGGCCACCACCTTTATGACGGGTAGTGATATGACCATTGTTGTTACGACCGGCAGTAGAATTTTTCTTTTCCAGCAGAGGTGCATAAGGTGCACCTTTGTACAAACCTTCTGTTACCACGCGAACCATGCCGCGACGGCCTGCAGAGGTCGGCTTCATTTTAACGATTGCCATTTTGTTTATTCCTTATCTGCAGCTGCAGCAGCGGCTTCCAAATCCAACTCTTGACCGGCAGCCAAGCTTACATAAGCCTTTTTAACATCGCTGCGACGACCTAAAGTGCGACCAAAACGTTTAACTTTACCTTTAATGGTAACAGTAGTAACGTCTGCAACTTGAACGCCGAACAGCAGCTCAACAGCCGCTTTAATTTCAGGTTTGGTTGCATTTGCCAAAACTTTAAACGTCATTTGGTTACGTTTTTCAGCCAATACGTTGCTTTTTTCAGAAACGATAGGTGCCAAGATTACTTGAGTCAAACGTTGTTGATTCATACCCATTGCTCCTCTAATTGTGCAACTGCATCTTTAGTGATAACGACTTTTTTGTAACGCAGCAAGCTGTAAGGATCAACTTGTTGAGCTTCCAAAACCAATACGTTAGGCAAGTTGCGTGAAGCCAAGTAAACATTCTCGTCGAGCTGTTTAGTTACAAACAGAACTTGCTCCAAACCCAAATTTTTCACTTGTTCAGCAAAAACTTTGGTTTTAGGAGTTTCAGCAGTCAATGCTTCGATTGCAAACAAACGTTCATCACGAGCCAATTGGGACAAAATAGTCGCCATACCGGCACGGTACATTTTACGGTTCACTTTTTGAGTGAAGTTTTCATCAGGTTTGTTTGGGAATGCACGACCACCTTTACGCCACAGCGGAGAAGAAGTCATACCGGAACGAGCACGACCGGTACCTTTTTGGCGCCATGGTTTTTTAGTAGAGTGGTTTACTTCGGCACGAGTTTTTTGAGCACGATTACCAGAACGGGCATTTGCCAAGTAAGCAGTAACCAGTTGGTGAACCAGAGCTTCATTGTATTCACGAGCAAACAAAGCATCAGAAACAGCCAAGCTGCCAGATACTTGTCCTTTAGCGTCAATTACTTTCAATTCCATTACGCACCTACTTTCACGCTAGGACGAACCACGACGTCGCTGTTAACCGAACCCGGAACAGCACCTTTAACCAACAAGAGTTGGCGTTCAGCATCAACACGTACAACTTCCAATTTTTGAACAGTTGCTTTAGTGTTACCGTATTGACCTGCCATACGTTTACCAGGAAACACGCGACCAGGGTCTTGTGCCATACCGATAGAACCAGGAACACGGTGAGAACGGGAGTTACCGTGGGAAGTACGTTGAGCACCGAAGTTATGACGTTTGATCGTACCAGAGAAACCTTTACCTTTAGAGGTACCGGTCACATCTACCAATTGACCAACTTCAAACATAGAAACGGTAATTTCATCACCGGCTTTCAATTCAGCCAGTTTTTCTTCAGTCAAAGCAAATTCAACCAAACCGCGACCAGCTTCAACACCTGCTTTAGCAAAGTGACCGGCTTCAGTTTTGTTGACACGATTAGCTTTTTTCTGACCAAAGGTAACTTGTACAGCAGTGTAGCCGTCAGTATCTTTGGATTTCACTTGTGTAACGCGGTTGGCAGACATATCCAAAACAGTTACCGGAACAGAAACACCCTGTTCGTCGAACACGCGAGTCATACCAACTTTGCGTCCAACCAGACCTAAAGTCATGATTATTTTCCTTTTAAGTAAAGGGGCGGGCTACGATTGGCCTGCCTTTCAGACAAAGTTAAACTTGATACGGATGTACCAAGTCCGCCATTATAATTGACAAATCAAAGAAATATCAACAAAAATTTCAATTTAACTTCTTAAACCTATCATTTTTTTCGGATGAAGTGTTGCCAAATATCTGAAAATTTTCAGACGGCCTAAGAATTCTATAAAAAACCGAACAGCCAAGCTGTTCGGTTTTTCAGTTCTTATTGAACTTTAATTTCTACATCTACACCTGCTGGAAGATCCAGTTTCATCAGTGCATCAGTAGTTTTGTCAGTCCAATCCACGATGTCCATCAGACGCAAGTGGGTACGGATTTCCAATTGCTCACGAGAAGTTTTGTTCACGTGAGGAGAACGCAAGATGTTGAAACGTTCGATTTTAGTTGGCAAAGGAATCGGACCTTTAACAACAGCACCAGTGCGTTTGGCAGTTTCAACGATTTCTTGTGCAGAACGATCAATCAGACTGTAATCATAAGCTTTCAGGCGGATACGGATTTTTTGGTTTGCCATTTATCAATATCCCTCAATTAAGCGATTACAGAAGAAACCACGCCCGCACCTACGGTACGGCCACCTTCGCGAATCGCAAAGCGCAGACCTTCTTCCATAGCGATTGGCGCAATCAGTTCTACAGTAATGGTTACGTTCTCACCTGGCATTACCATTTCTACGCCTTCTTCCAAAGTAACTGCACCAGTTACGTCGGTAGTACGGAAGTAGAATTGTGGACGGTAGTTAGCGAAAAATGGAGTGTGACGACCACCCTCTTCTTTGCTCAGTACGTATACTTCTGCTTTGAATTTGGTGTGAGGAGTGATGGTACCTGGTTTAGCCAATACTTGACCACGCTCTACGTCTTCACGTTTAGTACCACGCAGCAATACGCCTACGTTGTCACCTGCTTGACCTTCGTCCAGCAGTTTGCGGAACATTTCAACGCCGGTACAAGTGGTTTTTTGAGTTTCTTTCAGACCTACGATTTCGATCTCGTCACCAACGTGGATGATACCGCGCTCTACGCGACCGGTTACTACTGTACCACGACCAGAGATAGAGAATACGTCTTCGATAGGCAACAAGAAAGGTTTGTCCACAGCACGCTCAGGTGTTGGGATGTAGCTGTCCAAGGCAGCAGCCAATTCGAAGATTTTTTCTTCGTAAGCAGCATCACCTTCCAAAGCTTTCAGTGCAGAACCTTGTACGATTGGGCAGTCGTCGCCTGGGAAGTCGTAGCTTGACAACAAGTCACGAATTTCCATTTCAACCAGTTCCAACAGCTCGGCATCGTCTACCATGTCGCATTTGTTCATGAATACGATGATGTAAGGTACACCTACTTGGCGAGCCAACAGGATGTGTTCGCGGGTTTGCGGCATAGGACCGTCAGCTGCGGAACATACCAAGATCGCGCCGTCCATTTGGGCAGCACCGGTAATCATGTTTTTAACGTAGTCGGCGTGGCCCGGGCAGTCTACGTGTGCGTAGTGACGGGTTTCAGTTTCGTATTCTACGTGTGAGGTATTAATGGTAATACCACGAGCTTTTTCTTCGGGAGCGTTGTCGATTTGGTCGTAAGCTTTTGCAGCGCCACCGAATTTTTTAGCCAAAATAGTAGTCAAAGCAGCAGTCAGAGTGGTTTTACCATGGTCAACGTGACCGATGGTGCCAACGTTTACGTGCGGTTTGCTACGTTCAAATTTTTCCTTAGCCATGAGCTAATTCCTTTACATATAAAGATCGATTAAAGAACAATGGCCGTCTGAAAATTTATTTTCAGTTTCAGACGACCTTTTCTGATTAGCCTTTGCGGGCTTCAGTTACAGCAGCAGCTACGTGAGCAGGAGCTTCAGCGTATTTTTTGAACTCCATGGAGTAAGTAGCGCGACCTTGGGTTGCAGAACGCAAGTCGGTTGAGTAACCGAACATTTCTGCCAGAGGTACTTCGGCACGGACTTTCTTACCACCGATACCGTCATCATCCATACCCAATACAACGCCACGACGACGGTTCAAGTCGCCCATTACGTCACCCATGTATTCTTCAGGTGTTTCCACCTCAACTGCCATGATTGGTTCCAACAGAGCTGGATTGGCTTTACGCATACCTTCTTTAAAGGCTTGAGAAGCTGCCAATTCGAAGGCCAGTTGTGAAGAGTCGACATCATGCGAAGAACCGAAGATCAAACGTACACGAACGTCAACAACTGGATAACCGGCAACAATACCGTTAGGCAGAGTATCACGGATACCTTTATCAACAGAAGGAATGAATTCGCGAGGGATCACACCACCTTTAATTTCGTCGATAAATTCGTAACCTTCGCCACCTGGTTCCATAGGTTCCATTTTGATCACAACGTGACCGTATTGACCTTTACCACCAGATTGTTTAGCGTGTTTGTATTCTGCTTCAACTTCTTTGCGGATAGTTTCACGGTATGCAACTTGAGGTGCACCAATGTTAGCTTCCACACCGAATTCGCGCTTCATACGGTCAACAATAATTTCCAAGTGCAACTCACCCATACCGGAAATAATGGTTTGACCAGATTCTTCATCTGTACGAACACGGAAAGAAGGGTCTTCCTTAGCCAAACGGTTCAGGGCAATACCCATTTTCTCTTGGTCGGCTTTGGTTTTTGGCTCCACAGCAATGTGGATTACCGGCTCAGGGAATTCCATGCGTTCCAAGATAATCGGTGCATTTTCTGCACACAGGGTTTCACCGGTAGTAACGTCTTTCAGACCGATTGCAGCTGCAATATCACCAGCGCGTACTTCTTCGATTTCAGTACGATCTGCAGCAGTCATTTGCACCAGACGACCGATACGTTCGCGAGTACCTTTTACTGAATTCAATACGGTATCACCGGATTTCACGACACCGGAGTAGACGCGGATGAAGGTCAATTGACCAACATATTTGTCGTTCAACATTTTGAATGCCAATGCAGAGAATTTCTCTTCATCGCTGGCTTCACGGCTGTCAGCTTCTTCAGTGTTAGGGTTAACACCTTGAACTGGAGGAATGTCAGTAGGAGCAGGCAACAATTCTACAACTGCGTCCAACATACGTTGAACACCTTTGTTTTTAAATGCAGAACCACACAACATTGGTTGGATTTCACCTGCCAAAGTACGTTGACGCAATGCGCCTACGATTTCTTCTTCGGTCAGCTCTTCACCACCCAAGTATTTATCCATCAATTCTTCACTGGCTTCTGCTGCGGCTTCAATCATGTATTGACGCCATTCTTCAGCAGTTTCAACCAACTCAGCAGGAATATCGCCATAGGTAAAGGTTGTACCTTTGTCAGCTTCGTTCCAGATGATAGATTTCATTTTCAACAAATCGACCACACCAGTAAAGCTGTCTTCTGCACCAACCGGGATCACGATAGGTACTGGGTTTGCGCGCAAACGGGTTTTCATTTGCTCGACAACGCGGAAGAAGTTGGCACCCTGACGGTCCATTTTGTTTACAAACGCCAAGCGCGGTACTTGGTATTTGTTAGCTTGACGCCATACGGTTTCGGATTGAGGTTGAACACCACCTACCGCACAGTAAACCATTACTGCACCGTCCAATACACGCATAGAACGCTCTACCTCTACGGTAAAGTCAACGTGTCCTGGGGTATCGATGATGTTGAAACGGTGTTCAGGGAACTGTTTCGCCATACCGGACCAATAAGAAGTCACAGCAGCAGAGGTAATGGTAATACCACGCTCTTGCTCTTGTTCCATGTAGTCGGTAGTTGCTGCGCCGTCATGCACCTCACCCAACTTGTGAGTCAAACCTGTATAGAACAGAATACGTTCTGTTGTGGTTGTTTTACCCGCGTCAATATGGGCAGAAATACCAATATTGCGATACAGGCTGATAGGGGTCTTACGAGCCATTTTGTTAGCCTTTCGATATTAGAAACGGAAGTGAGAGAATGCTTTGTTAGCTTCAGCCATACGGTGTACTTCTTCACGTTTTTTCAACGCGCCGCCACGACCTTCAGCCGCATCAATCAATTCGCCTGCCAAGCGCAGGTCCATAGATTTCTCACCACGTTTACGAGCCGCATCACGAACCCAGCGCATTGCCAAAGCCAGACGACGTGAAGGACGAACTTCAACAGGAACTTGGTAGTTTGCACCACCTACACGGCGGCTTTTCACTTCCACGATAGGTTTGGCGTTTGCAATGGCTTCGTTAAATACTTCGATTGCTACTTTGCCGGTTTTTTTCTCAATTTGTTCCAGTGCACCGTAAACGATACGTTCTGCAACAGATTTTTTACCGTCAATCATCAATACGTTCATGAATTTAGTCAGCTCAACGCTGCCGAATTTAGGATCTGGCAGTACGTCGCGCTTAGGGACTTCTCTACGTCTTGGCATTTTAATTTCCTTTAATCTATTCAGTTGGGTCAATTCCCATGAATACCCAATTGAGTATTCACTTACTCGGCCGTTGTTCAGCTTAGGCGGCCGACGTGCCTATTTGAGTCCCGGTAATTATTTAGGACGCTTAGCACCGTATTTAGAACGGGCTTGTTTACGGTCTTTAACACCTGCAGTATCCAAAGAACCGCGTACAGTGTGGTAACGCACACCCGGCAAGTCTTTTACACGACCGCCGCGAATCAATACGACGCTGTGCTCTTGCAGGTTGTGGCCTTCACCGCCGATGTATGAAATGACTTCAAAACCGTTGGTCAGGCGAACTTTACATACTTTACGCAATGCAGAGTTAGGTTTTTTAGGGGTAGTTGTGTATACACGGGTGCACACGCCGCGTTTTTGCGGGCAAGCTTCCAGCGCAGGCACTTTGTTCACGTACACGGGCTTTTGACGGCCTTTGCGTACCAATTGGTTGATAGTTGGCATATTTTCTCGTCCTGTTGAGTTAAATACTTGCCGACACCATGTCGGCAAGAGTGGAATTATATTTTTATTGCAAGCGTACAGTCAAGCACAATGACAAGAAGAAAGATGATTTTCTTGTTTTCCGATAAATATTTACCGACATCCCTCACAATCAGCCGAACGACTGAAGAAAATACTGTCAATACGTTTTTTCTATACTGACAAACCATTCCTTGCCGCTGCGCGAATAAAAGGCGGGCATATTACTGTTGATCTTGTTGTAACGGAAATTTATTTGGGGTGTAAATCCTTTCCACGACAGTTTTTTATGCCATAAAGCCGCGTTTATCCGATACTCATCATCGCGCCGGGTAAAATTGTAAATTAATGTTGCAGGGGCTTTAAATATCCGTTTCGTGTAACCTGCACCCAACTTCAGTCCGAGACCGCCGTCTAATATTTTCACCGTACCCAAACTTACACCATAACGCCGTGAAGCCTGCTCTTTCTCCACAGTATTATCAAACATACCGCTAATACCTCCGTACAACTGCCAAGCCGGCATAGCGTAATAGCTGAACGTACTGCTGACTGAAATCGTTTTGCTGTTGTAACGTTTTGCCAAATATTCGTCATGGTATTGTTTGCGGCCATACTGGAGAGATTGGGTGCTGTGCCATTTTTCATTCAGACGGCGGCTGTAATCCAACGCAATACCCGTATTTGCCGTATAACGGTTATTGCCCAGCCGGTTTTGTTCGACAAAGGGCCGGAATCCCCACTCTAGACGGCTATTCCGATAACGGTAGCCTACTTCGGCATGAAACGCCTGTTCGCTAAAATCCCGGGCATTCCAATAATGCACACCGGAACCGCTGATGCCTAAGCGGGCAAAGTGATTACCTGCAATGTTAAACATCCGGTCAATACCCAGTTCGTACCTTATCCCGTTGGCGCGTTTGGGCAGGCTGTCTTCCGATTTTGTCCATTTCCGGCCGTTGAGGATGATGTCCCGTGAAGGGGAAGCATTGTTTACATTATCTGTTTGTTCATAGTTCATACTGAACGAAGGATGCCACGCCTGCACCGCTTCTGCCTGACGGATATATTTTCGTGCAAGCTGCCGCATATCGGGCGGCAACGCCTCCCCGACCCGGCGCAACTGAACCAATGCCTCACGGTATTGTTTGTCTTCAAACAGCATCACACCCAAATCAAAACGTGGATAAACAAGGTCAGGCCTTTCCGACAACAACTCACGGTATAGATCGGCCGCCTCGCCCTGCCGCATCTCGCTGCGGTATAACGCGCCGAGGGCATAACGGTACAGCACCGTATCATATTGCGGCTGTTCGGCATATTGGACCAACAGGCGTTTCAGTGCCGCCCAGTCCCGCGCCAACAACGCCCGATTAATCTGCATTCCTATCCGATCGTCTCGAACATCGCCGCCTGCCGCACTTTTAGAAGCTTCAGACGGCATGACATTAATCGGCTCGACAGGCACGGCAATATCCTCAACAAGCGGTAAAGGAGCAAGGTTTCCCCCTTCAGACGGCATCGCAATCCGATTACCGACGTTAATCGGTTCGACAGGCACGGCAACATCCTCGGCAAACACCGCCGAAGTCAGCAGGCAGCCTGCAAAAAAGAGATTTCTTGGTTTCATATTTATTTCTTAAAGGAAATGCCGTCTGAAATTTCAGACGGCATTTGTTTAAATGGAGAAAATTAAGACGCTACTTTTTTTGACCGCCGAAGCCGACATCCCTGGCAAGTTTATCTTGGTCTCCGGACGTACCGACTACACCCGTCACCTCATTGGCCTCCGGCCCGAAAATACCTAAGGAATAATATTTAAGCCCGCCACGTTCCGAAGCTGCTTCGCCATTGTCTATCCCGTAATAAGGTTTGTTGACATACTTCAAATTATTACCTTTTACAATATCAGCTTCTTTTAAATCAATACGGCCATATTCAGACAAACCTTCAATTGAGCCCGAACCTTTACGTTTGTCAAAGTCGATACGGTACTTGAATTCACCTTGATGTTCTTCCAACTTGCTATCAGGCTTAGCCGAAGAACCGCCGAATGCCTTGCCTTCATAATCGAAAGCGCCTACCTTCGGTAATTGTGCTTCTTCTGTTGCCAAGCCTTGTATATCACTCAATCCAATGTCAAGTTTGTCTGCTCCATCCTCATCCTTCTTACCGTTTTGTATCGTTTGGGTAAAATATCCTGCCACAACAGAATACGGCTGCTCATAAACCCAAGATTTTTCTGAATGATAATTTTGATCTTTATCTTGCCCATAAATTTCTACAGTCTGCGACTGCAAGCCAAGCGGTTTAACAGCATATTCATCACCGTCTTTACCTTCGTATTTTTCTCCATTGATATACACATCCATATCCCGGACTTTTTCCTCAGTGAATGCGGTATCTTGTTTATCTTGATTTTCACTAATCAAGTATGCTTTAAACAATGCGGCAGTTTCAAATTTTTTTTCATATGATCCGAGATTTTTAAATTCCCTTAGTTTACTTTCCCATACCCGTTGGCTCAATTCGGGTTTAACCTCTTTTAATGATGAATTTCCTAAATATTCCGTAAATTTTTCAAGTCGTTGGACATCCGTTTTAACTTCTTCTAATTTTTGCTCCGATGATGCAAGCTTTACTTTCTGCTCGCTTATTTGTTTCTCTAATTCAGCTTTTTTACTTTCCAAATCGGCTTGATCTGCAGAAGATTGGACTTCAGCCTTCCTCAGCTCTAGCAATTTAACTGCATCTTCAAGCTGTTTGATTTGCTGCTTCTCTTTTGCTACCTTTGCCTCATGTGTGTTTTGCAGATCTCTCTTACTATTGGTATATTCTCGAGCCCCTTTGATAAGATCAGCCGGAGGAGACCCTGAGTTGTCCAAAGATGAAATGATTGCCTCTTTTTCTTCTGCTTGTTTTTCTTTATCGGCAATCTCTTTATCAGTATTTTCAATTGCTTTAATTGCCTGGTCTAATTTCTCAGAAGTTGTAGGAACAATCGGGGTCGAATTATTTGGCTTCAACACTGACACGCCTGCATCAGAACTACCTTGCTCACCTGTATCCTGCTTATCTACAGGTTGTGCAGGCGTGGCGGCACCCTGATCCTTGCCATCCGTAACACTTCTAGCAGTTTCACCCTGTCCGGCTTGCGGATTGTTATTCTTGGGTGTATCTCCCTGTGTACCTGAATCAGAACCAGCATGTGTACCTGTATCCTGTTTGTCTACAGGTTGTGCAGGCGTGGCAGCATCCTGATCCTTGCCATCGACAATTTCAGAATGGCTGCCTTTATCAGTGGGTGAAGGAGTAACTTTATTTAATGTCTCTGTGGGATGAACATCGGGCGACTTACCACCGCCTGAAGCACAGGCAGAAAGGGCAAAAATGCAGGCAATTGCCGCCAAACCCGGTCTGAATTTAAAGGGAAGATGCATAATTATCTCCTAGGATATTGTTTCGACGGTAAGTTTACCCGTTACCGAATTAAATGTTTTATTTACATTTCTTAAACTCTTATTAAGAATAAGCTAAGTTTAAGCTCGGCAATTCTACCCCCCCCCCCCCGAAATTTTTAAAGTATTTTTGCAATATTTAACACAATAAGCTTCGGATTTAACTCGTTTTATTCGATGCATGATTTGGCGGCACGAAGATATGGAACGCTTATCGGGCTTATATCCACACGCCTCAAAATGACGAAAACGCTTGTTTTTGCCTTAATCGGACAAAGAAAAACCGCAAGCCCAAGGCTTGCGGTTTTTTATTGAATGGACGCGCCGAAGATTATTCATCCGTTACTTGGGTTTCAGCAGTCTCCTGCTCTACCCCTTGCCATTGCTGATGACGGCTGCGGTGATAAGTCAAACCGGTACCGGCAGGAATCAGGCGGCCGACGATGACGTTCTCTTTTAAACCGCGCAGTTCGTCTTGTTTGCCCATAATCGCGGCTTCGGTCAGAACACGGGTCGTTTCTTGGAACGATGCGGCAGAAATGAAACTGTCGGTGGACAGGGAGGCTTTGGTAATACCCAGCAATACGTTTTCGTAACGTGCCGGCTCTTTGCCTTCTTCCAAAGCTTTTTCATTGGCAGCCATCACATCGCCGCGTTCGACCTGCTCTCCGGTAATGAACCCGGTTTCGCCGGCATCCGCAATGTTCACACGGCGCAACATTTGACGGATGATGACTTCGATGTGCTTATCGGAAATCTTCACACCTTGCAGGCGGTAAACCTCTTGCACCTCTTGGACAATGTAGCGTGCCAGTGCTTCGATACCTTGCAGACGCAGAATATCATGCGGATCAACAGCTCCGTCCACGATGGTTTCACCGCGGTTTACCACTTGACCGTCGTGTACCAGAATCTGTTTCTCTTTAGAAATCAGGGTTTCGTATGCTACACCGTCCACGTCAGTGATAATCAGACGTTGCTTCCCTTTGGTCTCTTTGCCGAAGGAAACGGTACCGGTAATTTCCGCCAGCATACCTGCATCTTTCGGCACGCGTGCTTCAAACAGCTCGGCAACGCGCGGCAGACCACCGGTAATGTCGCGGGTTTTGGAAGAGGCTTGCGGAATACGCGCCAATACGTCGCCTTTACCGATTTCCTGACCTTCGCGTACGGTAATCACCGCACCAACGGGGAATGCCATCGAAACCGGAGTGGACGTACCGGGAATACAGATTTCCACGCCGTTTTCATCCAACAATTTTACAGTCGGACGCAGCAGTTTGGATGCGCTGCCGGAGCGGCGTTTGCCGTCAATCACCACCAAAGTGGACAAACCGGTTACATCGTCAGTTTGTTTGGCAACGGTAACACCCTCTTCCACGTTCTCAAATTTCACCATACCTGCATGTTCGGTGATCATCGGACGGGTATGCGGATCCCAAGTCGCCAACGTTTGACCGGCTTTAATGGCTGCGCCGTCTTGTACCAGCAGGATTGCACCGTAAGGTACTTTGTGGCGTTCGCGCTCACGACCGATGTCATCATGAATAACGACTTCGCAAGAACGACCGATGACAACCAATTCGCCTTTGTTGTTGGCAACGTAACGCATTTGGCTGCTGAAACGTGCTGTACCGTTGGATTTGGCTTCTACTTGGCTGGCTGCTGCCGCACGGGATGCCGCGCCACCGATGTGGAACGTACGCATGGTCAGCTGAGTACCCGGTTCACCGATAGACTGAGCGGCAATCACGCCGACTGCTTCACCGGCATTAACCAGTTTGCCGCGTGCCAAGTCGCGACCATAACAGTGTGCACACAGGCCATGGCGGGTTTTACAAGTAATCGGTGTACGGACTTTGACTTCATCGACACCGGATTGGTCGATCATATCTACCAGTTTCTCGGTCAACAATGTACCGGCTTCAACCAAAGTCTCGCCAGTCGAAGGATCGACAACATCAGAAGCAGTAACGCGGCCCAAAATACGCTCACGCAAGGCTTCAATTACGTCACCGCCTTGTACCACTGCTTTCATCACAAAGCCGTCTGAAGTACCGCAATCGTCTTCAACAACCACCAAGTCTTGGGTTACGTCTACCAAACGACGGGTCAAGTAACCGGAGTTTGCAGTTTTCAACGCGGTATCCGCCAAACCCTTACGCGCACCGTGGGTCGCAATAAAGTATTGCAATACGGTCAGACCTTCACGGAAGTTTGAGGTAATCGGCGTTTCAATAATCGAGCCGTCAGGTTTAGCCATCAAACCACGCATACCGGACAACTGTTTAATCTGAGCCGCAGAACCACGGGCACCGGAGTCGGCCATCATGTAAATAGAGTTGAAGGACTCTTGATCAACTTCGTTGCCGTCACGGTCGATGACTTTTTGTTTGGACAGGTTGTCCATCATCGCTTTAGCGATCTTATCTCCGGCACGACCCCAAATATCGACCACTTTGTTGTAACGTTCGCCGTTGGTGACCAAACCTTGACGGTATTGGTCTTCGATTTCTTTAACTTCGGCATTAGCCTCGGCCAGCAAGGCTGCTTTTTCTTTCGGAATTTCCATATCGTCAACCGCAATGGAAATACCGCCTTTAGCCGCAAAACCGAAACCGGTATACATCAGGTGGTCGGCGAAAATAACTGTGTCACGCAAGCCGCACAGACGGAATGATGCGTTAATCAGTTTAGAAATTTCTTTTTTCTTCAGCGCTTTGTTGATGTACTCGAACGGCAGGCCTTTAGGCAAGATTTCGCTCAACAATGCACGGCCTACGGTTGTTTCGTAACGGTTAACGACAGGCTCGAATTCACCGGCTTCGTTTTTCACCCATTCGCGCAGACGTACGGTAATTTTAGTACCCAGTTCAACCTGTTTGGTATGGTATGCACGATGCACTTCTTTCACATCGGCAAACAGGCTGCCTTCGCCTTTGGCATTGATACGGTCGCGGGTCATGTAGTACAGACCCAATACGATATCTTGAGAAGGTACGATGATTGGTTCGCCGTTGGCTGGAGACAATACGTTGTTTGAAGCCAGCATCAGGGTGCGCGCTTCCATTTGCGCTTCCAAGCTCAATGGAACGTGTACCGCCATTTGGTCACCGTCAAAGTCGGCGTTAAATGCGGCACACACCAATGGGTGCAACTGAATCGCTTTACCTTCAATCAGGATAGGTTCAAACGCTTGAATACCCAAACGGTGCAGGGTCGGCGCACGGTTCAGCATAATCGGATGTTCGCGGATTACTTCTTCCAAGATGTCCCATACTTCCGGTACTTCTTGTTCTACCAATTTTTTCGCTGCTTTAACGGTAGAAGCCAAACCTTGTTTTTCCAATTTGTGGAAAATAAATGGTTTGAACAGTTCCAACGCCATTTTTTTCGGCAGACCACATTGGTGCAGACGCAGGTATGGGCCTACAGTAATCACGGAACGACCAGAGTAGTCCACACGTTTACCCAGCAGGTTTTGACGGAAGCGGCCGCCTTTACCTTTAATCATGTCAGCCAATGATTTCAGCGGACGTTTGTTGGCACCGGTCATGGCTTTACCGCGACGGCCGTTATCCAACAGCGAGTCAACTGCTTCTTGCAACATACGTTTTTCGTTACGAACGATGATGTCAGGCGCATGCAGTTCCAACAGACGTTTCAGACGGTTGTTACGGTTAATAACGCGGCGGTACAAATCGTTCAAATCGGAAGTGGCAAAACGACCACCATCCAATGGAACCAACGGACGCAAATCAGGCGGCAATACCGGCAGCACGTCCATAATCATCCATTCCAGTTTCATACCGGAACGGTGGAAGGCTTCCAATACTTTCAAACGTTTCGCGATTTTTTTGATTTTGGTGTCAGAACCGGTAGATTCCAGCTCTTGACGCAAGATTTCGATCTCGCCAGTAATATCCAAGGTGCGCAACAATTCACGAATACCTTCTGCACCCATTTTGGCATCGAAGTCGTCGCCGTATTCGTCCAGTTTGTTGTAGTAATCGTCTTCAGTCAGCAATTGACGACGTTGCAACGGAGTCATACCGGGATCGGTTACCACAAATGCTTCAAAGTACAATACGCGTTCGATATCGCGCAAAGTCATGTCCAGTACCATACCCAAGCGGGAAGGCAGAGATTTCAAGAACCAAATGTGGGCAACAGGTGCAGCCAATTCAATGTGGCCCATGCGTTCGCGGCGCACTTTGGACAGGGTCACTTCTACGCCACATTTTTCACAGGTTACGCCTTTAAATTTCAAGCGTTTGTATTTGCCGCACAAACATTCATAGTCTTTGACCGGGCCAAAGATTTTGGCGCAGAACAAACCGTCGCGCTCAGGTTTGAACGTACGGTAGTTGATGGTTTCAGGTTTTTTAACTTCGCCATAAGACCATGAGCGGATGGTTTCGGGAGAGGCAATACCGATTTTGATGGCATCAAACTCTTCTTCCATGCCGGCAGTTTGCAACGGATTAAATAAGTTCAACAAATTCATTTTTGCTCCTTGAAGGAAGTATTTTTACCGCATGGCGGATTTTCGATATTGGAAAACAGTACTTTTGATTTCAGACGGCCTAAATGCCGATTGCTTCATTCTTATTCTGAAACCGCTTTTTCAGACGACCTTGAAAGGCCGTCTGAAAACTTCTGTTTAGTAGCGTTCCAAATCGATATCCAAGCCCAGTGAGCGAATCTCTTTAACCAATACGTTGAAGGATTCAGGCATACCGGCATCGATTTTGTGTTCGCCTTTGACGATATTTTCGTACATTTTGGTACGGCCGTTCACGTCGTCAGACTTCACAGTCAGCATCTCTTGCAGCGTGTATGCCGCGCCGTATGCTTCCAATGCCCAAACCTCCATCTCACCGAAACGTTGGCCACCGAACTGAGCTTTACCGCCCAAAGGCTGCTGGGTAACCAGACTGTATGGACCGGTAGAACGGGCGTGCATTTTTTCGTCAACCAAGTGGTGCAGTTTCAGATAGTGCATCACACCGACTGTAACCTTGCGGTCAAATGCTTCGCCTGAGCGGCCGTCATACAGCGTGATTTGAGTTTTACTGTCGTTGAAGCCCAGTTTTTCAACCTCAGGATCTTCACTTGGGTAAGCCAAGTTCAACATTTCGCGGATTTCAGACTCTTTCGCACCGTCGAATACTGGAGAGGCGAAAGATGCACCTTTGCGCAGGTTAGAAGCCAATTCGATGACTTCTTCATCTGTCAGGCTGTCTAAATCTTCTTTCTTACCGCTACCGTTGTAGAGTTTGTTCAAGAATTCACGCAGCTCGCTGGCTTTGCGTTGCTCTTTCAGCATACGGTCGATGCGTTCGCCGATACCTTTTGCCGCCCAACCCAAGTGAACTTCCAAAATCTGACCGATGTTCATACGGGAAGGTACGCCCAATGGGTTCAGTACGATATCTACCGGACGGCCGTCAGCCATGTAAGGCATGTCTTCCACCGGCAGAATGCGTGATACCACACCTTTGTTACCGTGGCGACCCGCCATTTTGTCACCGGCTTGCAGACGGCGTTTGATGGCGATAAATACTTTCACCATTTTTTGTACGCCCGGTTGCAGCTCGTCGCCTTGAGTCAGTTTTTTCTTCTTGATCTCATACAACTCATCCGCTTCTTCGCGTTTTTGTTGCAGGCTCAATTTAATCAGTTCCAACTGTTTGGCCAAGTCTTCGTCAGCCAGACGGATGTCAAACCAATCATGTTTACTGGACAGGCTTGCCAAATATTCGGTAGTGATTTCGCTGCCTTTAGCCAGCTTCATCGGACCACCATTGGCTTTTTGACCCACAATCATACGTTCGATACGGTCGAATGCGTCATTATCGAAAATACGCAATTGATCGCCCAAATCTTGACGGTAACGTTTCAATTCAGAATCAATAATGGATTGAGCACGTTTGTCGCGTTGAATGCCTTCACGAGTGAAGACTTGAACGTCGATAACGGTACCGCTCATGCCGGTAGGCATACGCAATGAAGTATCTTTTACGTCAGATGCTTTTTCACCGAAGATGGCACGCAACAGTTTTTCTTCAGGAGTCAGTTGGGTTTCGCCTTTAGGTGTTACTTTACCTACCAAGACGTCACCGGCTTCTACTTCTGCACCGATATATACGATACCGGATTCATCCAAACGGTTTTGCATACGTTCGGACAAGTTCGGAATATCGCGGGTAATGTCTTCTGCACCCAATTTAGTGTCACGTGCAACAACGTTCAACTCTTCAATATGAATCGAAGTATAACGATCGTCCGCAGCCACTTTTTCTGAAATCAGAATCGAGTCTTCGTAGTTGTAACCGTTCCATGGCATGAAGGCGATGGTCATGTTTTGACCCAAAGCCAACTCGCCCAAGTCGGTAGAGGCACCATCGGCTACCAAGTCACCACGTTGCAACACATCGCCTGCTTTTACGGCCGGACGTTGGTTAATGTTGGTAGATTGGTTGGAACGGGTGAATTTAACCAAGTTGTAAATATCGACACCCACTTCACCTGCAGTCGCTTCATCGTCATGAACACGAACCACAACGCGGTTGGCATCTACATACTCAACCACGCCGCCACGGCGGGCAACGATTGCCGTTGCGGAGTCAACGGCAACAGAGCGCTCGATACCGGTACCAACCATCGGTTTTTCAGGGCGCAGGCACGGTACGGCCTGACGTTGCATGTTGGCACCCATCAATGCACGGTTCGCGTCATCATGTTCCAAGAATGGAATCAGAGATGCTGCAACGGATACTACTTGACCGGTTGCCACGTCCATATATTGAACGCGGTCAGGCGTTGCCATAATGGTTTCGCCTTTTTCGCGACAAGTAACCAAGTCGCCAATCAGATTACCGTCTTTGTCCAAATCGGCATTCGCCTGTGCAATCACATAACGGCCTTCTTCGATAGCAGACAAGTAATCGATTTCTTCAGTTACTTTGCCATCGACAACACGGCGGTAAGGGGTTTCCAAGAAGCCATAATCATTGGTACGCGCATAAACGGACAATGAGTTAATCAAACCGATGTTCGGACCCTCAGGCGTTTCAATCGGACATACGCGGCCATAGTGGGTCGGATGTACGTCTCGCACCTCAAAGCCTGCACGTTCGCGAGTCAAACCGCCCGGGCCCAATGCAGATACACGGCGTTTATGTGTTACTTCAGACAATGGGTTGGTCTGATCCATAAATTGGCTCAATTGGCTGGAGCCGAAGAATTCTTTAATCGCGGCAGAAACAGGTTTCGCATTAATCAAGTCATGCGGCATCAAATTCTCAGATTCTGCTTGGTTCAAACGCTCTTTAACTGCACGTTCTACACGAGCCAAACCGCTGCGGAATTGGTTTTCAGTCAACTCACCCACAGAACGGACACGACGATTACCCAAGTGGTCAATATCGTCTACTTCGCCATGACCATTACGCAGTTCAACCAATGTAGCAATAGAAGCAACAATGTCTTCAACGCTCAGAACGTAACCGCCTTTTTCAGCTGCGCCAGCCAAAGTTTCGTTCAGCAAACGGCCATACCAAGAGTTTTGTTGTGCTTCAGACAATTTTTGCTCGTATGTGCGCGTATTAAATTTCATACGACCTACGCGAGACAAATCATAGCTGTCTTCACTAAAGAACAAGCGGTTGAAGAGCTGCTCAACAGCTTCTTCGGTAGGCGGTTCGCCAGGACGCATCATGCGGTAAATCGCTACGCGTGCAGCCTGCTGATCAGCAGTTTCGTCTGTACGAAGAGTGCTGGAGATGTAACCACCTTGATCCAATTCATTGATATAAAGGGTCGTAATTTCTTTTACGCCATGGATATCAAGCTTGGCCAACAGCTCTTCTGTAATTTCATCGTTAGCAGACGCCAATACCTCGCCGGTTTCCGGATCAATCAGGTCGGCAGCCAATGCTTTGCCAATCAGGCTTTCTGGCTCTACATCCAAACGAGTCAAGCCTGCATTGGTAATATCACGAATATTTTTCGCAGTAATGCGTTTACCTTTGGCGACCAGTACATTGCCTTCTTTATCCAATATATCAACTTTGGCAGTTTCACCTTTCAGACGGCCTGCAATCAGATCAGTTTGAACACCGTTTGAAGACAAATAGAAAGTTTCTTTGTCGTAGAAAATATCCAAGATTTGTTCATTGTTGTAGCCCAAAGCTTTCAACAAAATCGTAACCGGCATTTTACGGCGACGGTCGATACGGAAATACAGCAAATCTTTTGGATCAAATTCGAAATCCAACCATGAACCACGGTAAGGAATAATACGAGCAGAGAATAACAGCTTACCGGAAGAATGTGTTTTACCACGGTCATGCTCAAAGAACACGCCAGGAGAACGATGCAGCTGGGAAACAATCACACGCTCAGTACCATTGATGACAAAAGAGCCGCTTGGCGTCATCAATGGGATTTCACCCATATACACTTCGTTTTCACGGACTTCTTTTACAGTCGGCTTAGATGCTTCTTTATCCAAAATCACCAAACGGATACGGGCACGCAATGGAGCCGCGTAAGTAATGCCGCGCAATTGACATTCAGGAATGTCGAATAAAGGTTCGCCCAATGTATAATGCACAAACTCCAATCGCGCATAACCGTTATGACTCACAATCGGGAAAATAGAATTAAATGCCGCTTGCAGACCATCATCAGTGCGTTGGTCAAAAGCATTTTCCAGCTGCAAAAATTTCGCATAAGAATCAATTTGGGTTGCCAGCAGGAAAGGAACATCCAAGACATTCTCCCGCTTCGCAAAACTCTTACGGATACGTTTTTTCTCGGTAAACGAATAGCTCATATACACTCCGAAAAGCAATTTTAAATAATAGGCCGTCTGAAACAACAGCATGCATTAATCTGATATTTACATTTATTTGCAATGATTTTATTAAAGACTATGCAAATAAATGTAAACAATGCCTGATGCTTATTTTAAGAAGCAAAATAAGGCTGGCAGAAAACTGCCAGCCTTTATAAGAAGCATCAAATTATTTGATTTCGACTTTAGCGCCGGCTTCTTCCAATTGTTTTTGAATGTCTTCAGCTTCAGCTTTAGAAACACCTTCTTTCAGAGTTTTAGGTGCACCGTCAACGATATCTTTAGCTTCTTTCAGACCCAGGCCAGTGATAGCGCGGACAACTTTAATCACGCCAACTTTTTGATCACCGGCAGAAGCCAATACTACGTCGAATTCAGTTTTTTCTTCAGCAGCAGCTGCACCAGCACCTGCAGGGCCTGCAACTGCAACTGCAGCAGCAGAAACGCCAAATTTTTCTTCAAAAGCTTTAACCAGGTCGTTCAATTCCATTACGGTCAAAGAACCAACGGCTTCCAAAATGTCTTCTTTAGTAATAGCCATGCTATTTATACTCCAAATATTGTATTAAAAAATAATTGATTAAATGAAACAAAATCGATTAAGCGGCTTCTTCGCCAGCTTTTTTCTCTGCCAAAGCAGCCAAACCACGTGCAAAGCCTGATACAGGAGCTTGCATAACGAACAACAGTTTGGACAACAGCTCTTCGCGGCTTGGAATAGAAGCCAACTCAGCAACCTGAGCAGGATTCATCACTTCGCCATTGTAAGAACCGGCTTTAACGATAATTTTGTCATCTTTTTTCGCGAATTGGTGCAGCACTTTAGCAGCAGCAACAGCATCTTCAGAAGCAGCGTAAACCAATGGACCAACCATTTGATCGGCCAAACCTGCGAATGAAGTACCCTCTACTGCGCGACGAGCCAGAGTATTTTTCAGAACGCGCAAGTAAACGCCTTCTTTACGTGCATTCGCACGAAGCTCAGTCATGCTGGAAACACTGATACCGCGATATTCAGCGACTACGAGAGTTTGAGCGTTAGCAATTGCTGCGCTAATTTCCTCTACGGCCACTTTCTTGGTTTCAATATTGAGACTCAAGGTCTACCTCCCACTGTTTATAAACAGGATACCGAAATGATATCCCACCAGCGCGGTAACCTAAAAAGACATCTTACAAGCAATCTTGCAATGTGTTTCAGGACTACCGTCTGCGTAGGGCAGTTACGATTAAATCTTACGATCCCTACGGTCTTGGACATCTACTTAATTTTAAGTAGCCCAAATTCAGGTAATCCAGAAAACTGGATCACCTGAAAATTTCTTAGTTGTTCACGCTTGTAGTATCAACGCGAACACCCAAACCCATAGTGCTAGATACAGCAACTTTTTTCAGGTACTGACCTTTAGCAGCAGCAGGTTTGGCTTTAACGATAGCATCCAGCAACGCATTGAAGTTTTCTTTCAAGTCAGCTTCAGCGAAAGAAGCACGACCGATAGTTGCATGAACGATACCGGCTTTATCTGTACGGTATTGTACTTGACCTGCTTTTGCATTTTTAACTGCTTCAGCAACGTTAGGAGTAACAGTACCTACTTTAGGGTTTGGCATCAAACCACGAGGACCCAAGATGGTACCCAATTGACCAACGATACGCATTGCATCAGGAGAAGCAATAACAACGTCAAAGTTCAGGTTACCAGCTTTGATTTCAGCGGCCAAATCTTCAAAACCGACAATATCTGCACCAGCTTCTTTAGCAGCATCTGCATTTGCACCTTGAGTAAATACAGCTACGCGAGTTGTTTTACCGGTACCTTTAGGCAGAACGACTGAACCACGAATAACTTGGTCAGATTTACGAGGATCAACACCTAGATTGAAAGATACGTCAACAGACTCGTCAAATTTAGCAGTAGCAGCTTTTTTAACCAAAGCAATTGCTTCATCGATTGCGTACAGTTTGTTAGCTTCAACAGAAGAGCGCAGAGCTTTCAAGCGTTTAGATACTTTAGCCATTATACAACACCCTCCACGTCCAAGCCCATTGAGCGAGCAGAGCCGGCGATAGTACGGACAGCTGCATCCAAGTCAGCAGCAGTCAAATCAGGCTCTTTAGTTTTAGCAATTTCTTCCAACTGAGCGCGAGTCAATTTACCCACTTTGTTAGTCAGAGGATTAGAACTACCTTTTTGCAGACCAGCAGCTTTTTTCAACAAAATAGAAGCTGGTGGAGTTTTCATCACAAAAGTGAATGATTTATCTGCAAATGCAGTGATCACGACTGGAATTGGCAAACCAGGTTCCATACCTTGGGTTGCAGCATTAAATGCTTTACAGAATTCCATGATGTTCAAACCACGTTGACCCAAAGCAGGACCAACTGGGGGAGATGGATTGGCTTTACCTGCAGGAATTTGCAGTTTGATGTAGCCGATAATTTTCTTTGCCACTTAAGGACTCCTAAAAACGGGTATAACGCGGAACCATTCCGCTTCCCAAACAGAATTTGCGATTATATTCGCTTAAAAAAAAAATTTCAAGCGAATTAAACCACTTAAATCTTTTCAACCTGACCGAACTCTAATTCAACCGGTGTTTCACGACCAAAAATCTGAACTGAAACACGCAGTCTATTACGCTCGTAGTTAACTTCATCAACAATTCCATTGAAATCAGCAAATGGACCTTCATTCACACGAACCTGCTGACCAACCTCAAATTCAACTTTTGGTTTTGGCTTCTCAACACCTGTTTTGGCTTGTTGCAAAATAGCATCTGCATCTTTTTGAGAAATTGGGATTGGACGATTTCCGCTACCACCTACAAAACCATTCACTCGAGGGGTACTCTTAACTAAGTGCCATGAATCATCAGTCATTTCCATTTCAACCAACACATAGCCTGGATAGAATTTACGCTCACTGATGGTTTTTCGGCCATTCTTGATATCTACCACTTCCTCTACAGGAACGAGAATCTGACCAAAATATTCTTCCATGTTTTCACGAGCAATGCGCTCTTTCAATGTTTTTTGAACATTTTTCTCGAAACCGGAATAGGCCTGTACCACATACCAACGCTTTGACATCTTTACCCTTTCCTATTTAATAAAACATCAAAAAACAACCATGAAATAATTGTATCTGCCGCATAAATGAAGGCTGCTAAAACTGCAACGAAGATAATCACAAATACAGTCATTTTGACCGCTTCATCACGACTCGGCCAAACTACCTTCTTGAACTCAGTCCAAGAGCTCTTAAAATATGCAAACAGACCTTCTTTCTTTTCAGGAGCTGGCTTATTACTTACCACAACTTCCTTTTTCTGATGGTCTTCTTTGCGTCCAGACGGATGTTCTGTCATCTTTACTCACTTATCAACACCCCACCCGCCTTCATTTTAGATAGTGGCATTGATCCATTAATTAATTCCAAATAATCTTAAAACTTAAGTACAAAAAAATTAACCGGCACAAGGCCGGTTAATTTTTTATTTGGCAGGCCAAGAGGGTCTCGAACCCCCAACCCTCGGTTTTGGAGACCGATACTCTACCAATTGAGCTATTGGCCTCTAAACTTAAGCGATTACAGAAGAAACCACGCCCGCACCTACGGTACGGCCACCTTCGCGAATCGCAAAGCGCAGACCTTCTTCCATAGCGATTGGCGCAATCAGTTCTACAGTAATGGTTACGTTCTCACCTGGCATTACCATTTCTACGCCTTCTTCCAAAGTAACTGCACCAGTTACGTCGGTAGTACGGAAGTAGAATTGTGGACGGTAGTTAGCGAAAAATGGAGTGTGACGACCACCCTCTTCTTTGCTCAGTACGTATACTTCTGCTTTGAATTTGGTGTGAGGAGTGATGGTACCTGGTTTAGCCAATACTTGACCACGCTCTACGTCTTCACGTTTAGTACCACGCAGCAATACGCCTACGTTGTCACCTGCTTGACCTTCGTCCAGCAGTTTGCGGAACATTTCAACGCCGGTACAAGTGGTTTTTTGAGTTTCTTTCAGACCTACGATTTCGATCTCGTCACCAACGTGGATGATACCGCGCTCTACGCGACCGGTTACTACTGTACCACGACCAGAGATAGAGAATACGTCTTCGATAGGCAACAAG
Organism: Neisseria flavescens; assembly: GCF_005221285.1. NCBI lineage: Bacteria > Pseudomonadati > Pseudomonadota > Betaproteobacteria > Neisseriales > Neisseriaceae > Neisseria > Neisseria flavescens. The sequence goes on along the minus strand of NZ_CP039886.1, from coordinate 1,930,865 downwards.
AAAGGTTTGTCCACAGCACGCTCAGGTGTTGGGATGTAGCTGTCCAAGGCAGCAGCCAATTCGAAGATTTTTTCTTCGTAAGCAGCATCACCTTCCAAAGCTTTCAGTGCAGAACCTTGTACGATTGGGCAGTCGTCGCCTGGGAAGTCGTAGCTTGACAACAAGTCACGAATTTCCATTTCAACCAGTTCCAACAGCTCGGCATCGTCTACCATGTCGCATTTGTTCATGAATACGATGATGTAAGGTACACCTACTTGGCGAGCCAACAGGATGTGTTCGCGGGTTTGCGGCATAGGACCGTCAGCTGCGGAACATACCAAGATCGCGCCGTCCATTTGGGCAGCACCGGTAATCATGTTTTTAACGTAGTCGGCGTGGCCCGGGCAGTCTACGTGTGCGTAGTGACGGGTTTCAGTTTCGTATTCTACGTGTGAGGTATTAATGGTAATACCACGAGCTTTTTCTTCAGGAGCGTTGTCGATTTGGTCGTAAGCTTTTGCAGCGCCACCGAATTTTTTAGCCAAAATAGTAGTCAAAGCAGCAGTCAGAGTGGTTTTACCATGGTCAACGTGACCGATGGTGCCAACGTTTACGTGCGGTTTGCTACGTTCAAATTTTTCCTTAGCCATGGCAATATCCTATAATCTAAGCTTTTTGAAAATAAAGGGTAATAATGAGATGGTGCCCATGGGCAGATTTGAACTGCCGACCTCTCCCTTACCAAGGGAGTGCTCTACCCCTGAGCTACATGGGCAAAATAGTTTGGAGCGGGTGAAGGGAATCGAACCCTCACCGTAAGCTTGGAAGGCTTCTGCTCTACCATTGAGCTACACCCGCATACTCACTTTTTGCTCCAAGTAAGAATTTTTGGTGGAGGGAGAAGGATTCGAACCTTCGAAGCTTGCGCAACAGATTTACAGTCTGCCCCCTTTGACCGCTCGGGAATCCCTCCAAAAGAGAACGCTAGTTTATTGGTAACTCAGATTTCCGTCAAGATTTTTTTTCATTTATTTCTTTAAAAATATCCAAGTTTTTGCTTTTAAACACTATTTATTTAAACTGAATGATTTTTTCGTACTTAGCCATCAGTTCTTCGTGCGTTTCAGGATGTTCTTCATCGATCAAGATACAGTCGACAGGGCATACCTGTTGGCACTGAGGCTCATCGTAATGGCCTACACATTGTGTACACAAATTTGGATTGATTTCGTAAATTTCTTCACCTTGCGAAATGGCATCATTAGGGCATTCCGGCTCGCACACATCGCAGTTAATGCACTCATCTGTAATAAAGAGCGACATTTCTATTTCCTTTTTTCTTAAATTATCAAAACCGATTGGGCGCGGATTATAGCACAAATGATGTCGGAACAATCCGTTTGAAAGAATGTTTTACACCTTGGGAATGATTCTCAAATTCTATACTATTCAGCGACTTGCGAATAGAGCAACAATTCAAACCTACTCATTCCCGCCTTTCCTTCCCGATAAATTTCCAGCCAATCCGGTTTTTCAGGCAGCTTCCCTGCTTCAATATAGACCATTGCCCCATTTTTCAAGTGGCTTTGCAATCGGATAAACAGATTTTGCCAATCTTCCCATGCAAACGGCGGATCAAGAAACACAACATCAAATTTTTCAGACGGCCTTGTCAGATAAGCCATGCCGTCTGAACACACGATTTCCGCCTGTTTCAAACTTAATTCACGGATATTTTTCTGAAGCGTTTGAACAGTTTGGCGGTAGTTATCGACCATTACCACTTTTGCCGCATTACGAGAAACAGCCTCCATTCCCAAAGCACCACTGCCGCTGAATAAATCCAATACTGTTTTGCCGGTTAAATCCTGGCCCAGCCAATTAAACAGTTTTTCACGCACGCTGTCGGGGGTTGGGCGCAGTCCGTCGGCGGATGCGAAACTCAATTTCCTGCCCCGACATTGCCCGCCGATAATGCGTACCTGGTTGCTGTGTTTGGTATGTTTGCCTGCCGCCATAATCAAAAACCTGAAAGTTCAAACGGTATTATACAAGACCTGTCAAAGAATATGCCGTCTGAAAACTTTTTTCAGACGGCATATCTGTTTAATCTGTTTAAACGGTTTCGGTCAGCTTGCGGAGCAGCTCGATTTCTTTGTCTTTTTGTTCCAACATTTCTTTGCAGTGTTTCAATTCCATTTTTAAAAATTCTATTTTCATCGAAACATCACCCGACGCATACAACGCAATATCGCCACCACTATCTCCTTCATTAATCTGCAACACCATCCCGCCGCCGCCAGATTTGAGCAAATCCCACATATCGATTTTGAAAATCTGCGCCAACTGCTCCAAACGCGGGATATTCAACTGCGTTTCGCCCCGTTCGATTTTGGCATACCCGCCTGCCGACATCGCCAGCTTTTCCGCCATATCCTCCTGCGACCATTTGTTCAATTCGCGCATCAGGCGGATTTTTTCGTGGGTTTCCATGGACTGAACTTTCTGTATAGGTGGTTGAATTATTGAGATAGATTTTAAACTTTAGCTGACTGGCAGGCAACTCTCTTTTTGAATAACATTAACTTGCAAAACATTACATATGTATACACGCATGTACATCGTCTTGCAATGTTGTTGCAGATTACACGCTCATCCCTAGAAAGGGATGAGCATTCCAATAAATTATTATGAGGTAAACATGAAAAAATTTATCTTGCTTGCAATTTTAAGCTTGACCGCATTAACTTCTTATTCAGCCAATTTAAGCATAGACTACACCGGTTGGAACGCAAAAGCCCCAGAAGTCAATTCCAAGGCGGATTTACGTGGCATCAGCTTGGAATACTTGGGCAACTCTGATTCATCTCCTGCTAAAGGATGGTATGTCCGCACCCAATACAGCACAGGTAAAGTTACTGAAAGCATGGTCAACGGCAAAATCAAAATGACCGAACTGGAGGGCGGTTACAAATATCCAATTATTGAAGGAAAATCTGCTTATTTAAGCGGAAAAGCAGGAATAGGCTTCGCATACACAACAGTTAAAGCAAATGCCGTATCTGACAGCGTATCCCATATTACCTTTCCTTTTGGCCTTGAAGCAGGTATCAAAGCCAATTCCAAACTTACAGTTGCAGCAAACGCAGGCTATAAATTTGGGTGGGAACTCAGCGGTGGCTCGACCTGTCGAGATGGCTGGAACAGTCCAAGTCAAGGAAAAGGTTCGTGTTCGCATCATGGTGGTGTTGCAGAAACCCATGAAGAGAAAATTGGGAAGGTACGCGGTGCAACTTTCGGCTTGGGCTTGAAATATTCGTTTGACTGATTTTTTACCGCACAACCTTATTTAACCGATACTTCAAAGGGGCATTTTGCCCCTTCTCTGCTATATTCTGTATTAAAAGGTTTTATATGAAGAATGCAATACTGCCTATTTCTGTGTCTGCTGTTTTGTTAGCCGGTTGCGTACATTATACTACGCAAAGCCAAGACGTTATCTCCGCCTGTGGACAACTTGAAAAATACTATACACTAAAAAGCGGACTTAACATATCGCAGCAATGTTTAAATACAAAACAACGATATGTATCCGAAAGAAATTTACGATGTCCGTTTAATTCGAGCATAAAATGGGACTTAGAGTATCCTTCGACCCTAGAAAAATTTATACCCAAAAAATGGGTAGGAGATACGGCAATTTCCTGCTCTCTTGAAGCTAATTTGATTGAAATTAAGAAAAATAAAGAAGAAAAAATTCAACAGGAAAAGGAAAAAGCAATAGAAAAAGAGAATGCACGTTTGCGGAGTATCAAAAACAAACCCGTCAAAAAAGTCCCTATTGCCGTGAAAACTTGGGAAACAACGAACGGAGGAAAATATATTGAAATTCAATCAAAATATGATGGCATCCTCCTGCAAAATATGACTATCAACAGAGGAAACTGCATCATAATAAAAGAACATAGATTCGGCGTGCTATCTAGAATTTTAAGCACCATAGACCCTGTCTTTTTGAGGTTTGGGCACTCAAGCATATGGAAAACTACCTGCTCGCCAATAGAAGCTGTTGTTGAAACAGATATTGGAACTTTCCAATTTAAATTCTAATTTTCCCGAAAGAAAATGCCGTCTAAAACCCCTTTCAGACGGCATTTTCTTTCATCTCAATCCCAACCGCTTCACTCTTTCGGTGCAGGCGGTTCGATTTGTTCTTTCCAGCCACATTCTTTTTGCGGACAGACTTTTTCCACACCCCAGCGTTTGGTGGTTTTGATAGTTAAAACCGGCCAATGGCAGTTCGGGCATTCTTCGGCGACGGGCGGGTTCCAGGTGGCGTAGTTGCAGTCGGGATAGGTACTGCAACTGTAAAACAGTTTGCCGTAGCGGGATTTGCGCTCGACGAGGTTGCCTTTTTTGCATTGCGGGCATTGGACGCCGGTGTCTTTCGGTTTTTCCAACGGTTCAACGTGTTTGCATTTGGGGTAATTGGCACAGCCGATGAATTTACTGCCGGTGCGGCTGTATTTGTACACCAGCTGTCCGCCGCATTTGGGACATTCGCGCCCGTCAAGTTCCGCCTGTTCGGCTTCGGCTTTGGCGATGCGCTCGGCGGCTTCTTCAGCAGTTTCATTGACGTTACGCGTGTAACTGCACTCAGGATAGCCGGCGCAGGCGACGAAACGACCCATTTTGCCGAACTTGATTTGCAGTTTGTGTTCGCCGCATTTGGGGCAGGTTTCGTCGAGTTCCTGCGTGGTAAATTTGGCACGTTCGATGCCCTCTTTTTCTTCCACTTGCTTGATGAACGGTTTCCAGAATTTGTCCATCACAGGAATCCATTGGCGTTTGCCGTTGGCAATTTCGTCAAGCTGGTCTTCAAGTTTGGCTGTGAAGTGGTAGTCGACGTATTGGGCGAAATGTTCGGTCAAGAATTTATTGACGATGTCACCTGTGTCGGTAGGCATAAAGCGTTTTTGCTCAAGGGTAACGTATTCACGGTCTTTGAGTGTGGAAATAATACTGGCGTAGGTGGAAGGGCGGCCAATACCGTATTCTTCGAGGGCTTTAACCAGTGTGGCTTCGTTGTAGCGCGGCGGCGGAGTGGTGAAGTGTTGTTCGCCGTAAAGTTTGTCCACGGGTAATTTGTCGCCTTCGCTCATTTCAGGCAGTTTTTTGCTGTCTTCGCTCTCTTCGTCATCGCTGCTTTCTTCATAAACGCTCAAGAAGCCTGCGAAAGTCTGCACTTGTCCGGTTACGCGGAAGACGCCTTTGCCGACGGTAATATCGACGGTGGTTTGGTCGAATTTGGCAGGCGTCATCTGACAGGCGACGGTACGCTGCCAAATCATTTGATAGAGTTTGAACTGGTCGGCGCTCAGGAAGGGTTTGACGCTTTCGGGCGTGCGGTACACGGAAGTCGGGCGGATCGCTTCGTGGGCTTCTTGGGCGTTTTTGGATTTGGTTTTGTACTGTTTAGCCGAACTTGGCAGATATTCTTTGCCGATTTTGTTTTCGATGTAATGGCGGATTTCGGTTAACGCTTCATCGGCCAAATTCACGCTGTCGGTACGCATATAGGTAATCAGACCAATGGCGCCCTGCCCTACGTCTATACCTTCATAAAGCTGCTGGGCGGTACGCATGGTGCGGTCGGTGGTAAAGCCGAGTTTGCGCACGGCATCCTGCTGCATGGTAGAAGTGGTGAACGGCGCGGCGGGGTTGCGGCTGCGCTTTTTCTTTTCGATGGCGGTAACGACTGCCTCTTTGCCTTCGAGTTCTTTCAATACATCGGCTTGCGCGGCTTCGTCCGGCAGGTCGAATTGTTCGAGTTTCGCGCCGTTGTATTGGGCGAGTTTGGCGGTGAACTTGCTGCGGCCTTTATGGCTGTCGAGATGTACCGTCCAATATTCCTGCGCTTCAAACGCGCGGATTTCGTTTTCGCGCTCACAAATCAGGCGCAAAGCAGGGCTTTGTACACGGCCTGCGCTCAAACCGCGGCGGATTTTTTTCCACAACAATGGCGAGAGGTTGAAACCGACCAAATAGTCCAAAGCGCGACGGGCTTGTTGCGCATCGACCAAATCCATTTCGATTTCGCGCGGATGGGCAACCGCATCGAGCACGGCGTTTTTGGTGATTTCGTGGAACACGACACGCTGCGGCTTGATGTTTTTCAAGCCGCGTTTGGATTTGAGGATTTCCAAAAGATGCCAGGAAATGGCTTCGCCTTCCCTATCCGGGTCGGTTGCGAGGTAGATGTTTTCGGCTTCTTTGGCGCCGGCGACGATGGCATCGACGTGTTTGGCGTTGCGGCTGATGAGTTGGTATTTCATCGCAAAGCCGTTGCCGGGATCGACCGCGCCGCTTTTGGGGACGAGGTCGCGGACGTGTCCGTAGGACGCGAGGATTTCAAAATCGCCGCCCAAATATTTTTTCAGGGTTTTGGCTTTGGACGGGGATTCGACGATTAATAGGTTTTTCGCCATTGTTGTTCTCTTTTGGATGTATTGGATTTATGTTTCAGACGGCCTTTTGTCATTTTGTTCAGGCCGTCTGAAAAAAGGTTTAGTGCATCACGTTTTGTCCGGTCAACGCACTCATCAAGTCGTCGCCTATCAGGACAGGCAACTCGCTTTTGTGCATCCACAACACCAGCAATACCAACACTTTGGCGGTATCGAGGGTGATTTCGTCCGATGGGATGTGCATCAGGGCATGAATGACGATTTCGCGTTGCTCATAAGTAATTGCGTGTTCGGTAACCAAATATTGCATCAAGCCCATGACTTCCTGCGGCAGGTTTTCAGCTTCTTCACGGCAGAATACGCGCAGGGAGTCGCTGTTAAACGGCTCGGCATAGAACCTGTATTCACAAAAATAATAAAATATCTTTATGACTGGAAAATCCTACCCAACAGACTTAACAGATGCCCAATGGCAAGCGATTGAGCCGCATTTTAACCGGCTACGCCACTACAAATGGGATAAACGTGAATTAGTGAATGCCGTTTTGTACATTACCAAAACAGGTTGCCAATGGCGTATGCTGCCCAATGATTTTCCACCTTATCCAACCGTATGGAGTTTCTATCGCAGAGCCAACCAATCAGGCTTATGGGATAGGATTCTTTCGGCATTGGTTCAAAAAAACGTTTAATCCATCAAAAACAAGCGATGCCGACTTATGCCATTATTGATTCGCAAAGTGTCAAAACAGCTTCCGGCGCACATGATAAAGGTTTTGACGGAGGTAAAAAAATCAAAGGCCGTAAGCGACATATAGCTGTTGATACGTTGGGTAACCTATTGTCTGTTGTGGTTCATGCAGCCAATATCCATGACACAAAAGCAGGTATTTTTGTAGCAAAAAAAGCGTTTGAGACCTATCCGGGTTTAAAAGGTTTCTGTGCAGACGCAGGTTATCGGAATACATTTGAGCGCGAAGTATCGGAGCAATTGGGTTTAACTGTTGAGATTTCAAAGAAAATTCAAGATATTTCTTGGCATATTCTGCCCAAACGTTGGATTGTAGAACGAACGTTTGCATGGTTGGGTTGGTCTCAACGTTTGGCAAAAGATTTTGAGCAGACGAATTTATCTGCTGAAAATTTTGTCAAACTAGGGTATATTTCACAAATATTAAAATTTATCAAATAGTTGTTTGTGAATACAGGTTCATAGAATTCGGACGTATTGAACAAGACTTCCATCATCATCAATGTATTGCCGATTTCCGTAGCATCAAAACCCGCATCTTCCAAGAGGCGACCCAAATCCTCCGGAGGCGGACAATTGTCGAAATCTTGGAAGTGTTCGATTAAATAGGCAATGACTTCGGTCATGCTGGTTCCTTAAATATAGATAATTTATGCTTTGACACGCTGATAACGGCCGCCCGGCAAGGCGGCGACGATACCGTCAAGTTCGTATTCCAAAAGCTGTGCGTACACGTCTGCCGCTGCCGTATTGGTTTGTTGCGCCAAAATATCGGGGTGTATCGGGTCGTAACCCATTGCTTCCAATAAAGCGCTTGTTGATGGGGCGGCAGGTAGGTTTTCAGACGGCCTTTGCGGTTCATCCGCTCTTGTTTTTGGTTGCAGACGTTCGGTTTGATTGTTTTTCGGTTTGACCGTCTTATTTATAGAATATGATGGAACAGGCGTATTTTGCAATAGCTGCGGACACTCATGGAGAATATCGTCCAAACATTCCACCAGTTTTGCCCCGTCTTTAATCAGCTTGTGGCAGCCTTTGCTGTGCGGATTGTCTATCGAACCGGGTACCGCCATCACTTCGCGTCCCATCTCCGCCGCCAGCTTGGCGGTAATCAATGAGCCGGATTCCAATGCCGCCTCGACCACCAATGTCAGCTGCGATAATGCGGCAATCAAACGGTTGCGGCGCGGAAAGTTGCCCGCAAAAGGCCGCGTATCCAAAGGAAACTCGCTGACAATCAATCCTCTTTCGGCAATTTCATAAGCAAGGTTTTTATTGGATGGCGGATAAATGCGGTCTATACCGGTTCCCCAGACGGCAATGGTACCGCCATCTGCCTGCAATGCACCTTGATGTGCAGCGGTATCGATACCCGAAGCCATACCCGATACGACGGGAATGCCCTTTTCACCCAACGCCCTGCCGAAATCTTTGGCAATCCGCATTGCCTGCGGCGTGGCATGGCGGCTGCCGACAATCGCGGCAGAAGGTGTGTGCAGCAGCTCTGCATTGCCGCGTAAAAACAAGACCGGCGGCGCGGTAATGCCTTGTGTCAGCATTTCGGGGAAATCATCATCTTGCAGCAGCAACAAACGGCAACCGTCCTGCATTTCCCATTGTAAAGCGGCTTCGGCAGACTGCTGCGCCAAAGCCCGTTTATCTGCATTGCGCCACGACTCGGCTGCCTGTTTATGGCGCACCAACGCGGCAATTCTATCTGCCGGCGCATTCAAGGCAGCTTGTGCATTACCGAATTGCTGCAACAGCACCAAAAAACTTTCTGCGCCGATATAAGGCGTAAATGCCAGTTGCAACCAAGCAAAACGCTCGTTTTCCGTCATCAATCTGTTCCCTTTTCGTAATGGTTGTTCAGACGGCCTGAAGTAAATAAAGGCCGTCTGAATATTTTATTGTTAAAAAACTTTTGTCGGGCTTAAAAGGCAAAATAACAATGCTGAGCCATATCATTATTTTTATAAAGTATTGCTTGTCTAAGCAAACCGTCAAATGATGATGCCGTCTGAAAAACCTGATGGCTTTCAGACGGCCTCTTTGGTGTTTAAACCGATATTGCGCTTATTCTTCGGATTTGTCAGCGCTGCGACGCGATACGCTGATACCGAGTTGTTTGAGTTTGCGGTAAAGGTGTGTACGCTCCAAACCAACCTTTTGCGCCACGCGGCTCATATTTTGGCCTTCTTGGGCGATATGGTACTCAAAGTAGCGGCGCTCGACTTCTTCCCTCAATTCGCGCAAAGGCATATTGAAATTGAAGCCGCCGATGATTTCTGTCGCCGTCGCATTTTCCTTCTGACCCAAAGCCACGGCAACGGCCTGCTCATTCACTTCTTTGCCGTCAGATTCCAACATGATGTTTTTCACCGTTTCGGCAAGCTGGTCGTAATTGCCCGGCCAATCGTATTGGCGCAAAACCACCAACGCGCTGTCGCTGAATTTTACCGGCTGGATTTTTTGACTTTCGACCAAATCGGTCATGATGCGGTTGATTAAAAAGACGATGTCGTCCGGCTGGCTGCGCAAAGAAGGAACATTGATGCGCTCTTTCAACAGCTCTGCCAGTCGGCCGGCAACGACGTCATCGGCGCCCTCACCGCGTTTAAAACCGCATGAAGCAATCACACGGACATTGTAGCGGTCGGCTTTTTCCAGCAAGAAAGCAATGCCGTTTTGGATGTTTTTGCTGTAACGGGCAATATCGCCGACATACAAAATGCCGCCTGATGCCTTTTGCAACAGCTCCATCGGCGTATCGACAATGTGTTCGACACGGTCGGTTGCCACCCAAGGCGTACCGCTTTTGTGCAGATAGCGTGCGACAATCTCAAACGGCGAGCCTGCCTCACCGGCCAACAACAGCGGGCGGTTGTGTTTGGCGGCCGCTTCAATGCTGCCGTTCATTTCTTGAATAACGGAACTGTTGCCCAGTTTGTCCAAAGTCATGCCGGAGGCCGTCTGAACTTCGCCATGTTTTAAGGCGCGTTCTACTGCGGACAAAAGTTTTTGCAGGGCAATCGGTTTTTCCAGAAAATCAAGCGCGCCGATTTTGGTGGCTTCAACCGCAGTGTCAATGCTGGCATGGCCGCTCATCATCACCACAGGCATATTGAGTTGGCCGTTTTTCGCCCACTCTTTCAACAAAGTGATGCCGTCGCAATCGGGCATCCAAATATCCAGCAATACCATGGCCGGACGCGTTTGATAACGCAATTGGCGCGCTTCTTCGGCATTTTCGGCCAAAGTGACGGTATAGCCTTCATCTTGAAGGATTTCGGAGAGCAGGTCGCGGATGCCTACTTCATCATCTACAATCAAAATATCACTGCTTCGCATAAGTTTCTGCCATTTCCGGTAAAGCTATTTTGACGCACGCGCCGCCGCTGTTCTGATTGCTCAGGCTGATACGGCCGCCATGCTCCTCGATAATTTTTTTCACAACGGGCAAACCAAGTCCCGTTCCTGTCGGTTTGTCGGTAACGTACGGCTCAAAAGCATTGTGCAGCATTTCTTTGCTGAAACTTTTACCGTTGTTGCAGACGGTCAGGAAAACCTGTCCGCCTTCGCGCCCTGTTTCGACGTTTACTTGCGGCGCTTCGTCCGACTCTGCCGCTTCTGCAGCATTCTTAAATAGGTTATGCAACACTTGGCGCATCGCCGTCGTATCGGCAACAATCGGCAAGGCGTCGGCGCTGAGCCGTGCATTAAATTTACACGCGCCAGCCTCATATAATACCAATACTTCCGACACCAAACCGTTTAAATCTTGTTTTTCTAAATTCAGCGACGGCGCACGCGCATAGTTGCGGAATGCTTCGACCATTTCTTTCAGCGCGGCAACCTGCTTGACGATGGTATCGGTTGAACGGCTGAGGATTTGGGCGTCTTGTTCATCAAGTTTATCATGCAATTTCCATGCCAATCTCTCGGCGGAAAGCTGGATAGGCGTGAGCGGATTACGGATTTCGTGCGCCAAACGTTTCGCCACTTCGCCCCATGCGGCCTCTTTTTGCGCCCGCATCAAGACGGTAATGTCATCAATCACCATCACCACGCCGTTATCGTTGTCTTCCGGCAGGATGGTAGCCTTGCCTAACAAGATTCGGGCATCATCGGGCGCGGCATATTCGACTTGGACGGGTTTGTTGCTGTCGGCGGTTTCATTAATGGCGGCAAACACATCGGCCAACAGGGTTTGCTGCGGCGATTTGCCGTGCCATTGATGCCAGTTGCTACCCCACAAAGACACCAGCGAAACGCCCAAAATCTGTTCGGTGGCCTTGTTAAAGGTTTTCAGACGGCCATTGGCATCCAAAGTAATCACGCCTGTGGTCAAACTTTCCAACACGCATTCCAAATAATGGCGGGCGGCTTCTTCGCGCAAACGGTTGCGCTCGTCTGCCTCTTTGGCAATCGCCAATTGCTCGGTCATGTGGTTGAACAACTGGGTCAAACGGCCGAACTCGTCATTGCGGAATACCGGCCGGGTCTGGCTGAAGTCGCCTTGAGCCACCGCCCGTGCGCCCTCTGCCAACGACAATATCGGCGCCACAAAACGGCGGGCAAAATACAAAGCCATCACCAACGCCAAAAAGATGGCCAACAATGTCGCAACCAACAGCGTGGACAGGAAAAAGGTTTGCAGGCCTTTTTTGGTATAACTCAGCTCGGCGTATTTGGCGCGGGCCGCTTCAATCAGCGTCGCGTCTTGGGCAACATCTTTCGGAATCGGCTGCCGGAAAAACAACGCATAATCCTGATTTTTATGCGTACCGATCAGCATCCAACCTTGAGCATACAACACGCCGCCGATGTTTTCCAAGCTGCGCACCGAGCCGGTCTGCTCCAGCTGCTCCCATCCTTCTTTGTTAAGCTCGGGTTGATTTAGTTTCAGGGGATTGATGCTTTTCTCGGCTTTATGGGTGGTTGCGTTATAAAGCGCCAGCTGGGCAAAGTCGGCAGTAAGCGCGGATTGGGTCAGCGTTTGCCCCAAATTGCCGTCCAGCGAAGCGGCGCTGATTAAGTCGATTTGCACCGGCGTGGCATTGCTGACAGCGTTGTCCACCGCCAAGTTCAGCGCGGATTTGCTCAAGTTTAAGCTGCGCTCTAGAGCCTCATGGGTATCGTTACCAAACCAAGAATTAATCGTACCGTTAATAAACTGGGCGGAAATACCAAACAAAAACACGCCAGGCAATACGGCAACCAAGGTAAACATCCCCGACAGCCGACGCGCAATCTGCGAACCGAACACGCTTTTGCTGTTGTCGCGCACCAAAAGCACGACATAGCGCACCAACACCGCTGCCAACACCAGCAACAGTAAGCCGCACAAAGCAACAATCCACCAAAAATAATCGGACAATACGTTGCTGCTGCCTGTTGCAACAGTCAGACCGTACAACAAAACAACGGCGAATACGGCGGCAATCAGAAGAAAGCGGCGCATGGTTTACTCCTGCACGACCGACAAGGACTTCCAACCGGAATCCAAATGCCAGTTTTTAGACGTCAGAGCATTGATTTGGAACGGTTTTGGCAGCTTGACAGTTGTCAGCAGCAGGCGGATTTCAGCCTTCGTGTCTTTGGCGGCCACATCACTCAGCGCACCCTTGGACAAAACCTTCCAATTCGCGACCGCGCCCACTGCACGCAAGGCAGTCTCAAGCGTGTCGTACTCGGTAGAAAACGTACCGACGGTAACGCGATAGCGGTTGGTCAGCGGATGGAAGGACAATTTGTATTGAATCGTGCTGTCGTTGTTGAGCAGCTGGTCGAACTTGAATTTATAAGACGACATGGACGGCGCTGACAGCTGCCAACTCAAATTGAAATGTAGGGGGACGCCCTGTTTGAGTGCTTCTTTAAGCTGGTCGGGCAGATCGGTGCGGAAACGGCTGCTGACGGAAAGCTGTCCGGCATGGGTCAGCTTTGCCTCGGCACGGGTCGCACTGATGCCCTCGCCCGCCGCATTCAACGACACGGCAAGCAAGAGCGGTACAATCAGCGTTTTACTGCTTTTTAATAAGCGCGTAATAAAAGCCATCTTGATGTTTGTTCGGTAAAAGCACATGCGATTCGATCAACTCGGCATCGGCATGGCGGTTAAGGAATTTTTGCAACTGACCGTCGTTTTCTTCGACGAACACCGAGCAGGTAGCCAGCAACATCCTGCCGTTTTTCGTCAGGGTCTGCCACAGCGCGTCTAATAATGCTTCCTGTTGGCGTGCGGTTTTGACGGCATCGGTCGGTCGGCGCAGCCATTTGACGTCGGGATTGCGGCGCGCCACGCCCGAAGCGGTACACGGCACATCGGCCAAGACAGCGTCAAAGGCCTTGCCATCATACCACGCTGTCAAATCCTGCGCATCGGCACAAGCCAAAGAGGCCTTTTGAAAGCCTAAACGGTCAAGATTGCTCTTCACCCTGTTCAGACGGCCTTCGTCTATATCCAAAGCGGTAACATGACAATCTGCCAGTTCCAAGATATGGCCCGTCTTACCGCCCGGCGCCGCGCAGGCATCGAGAATACGTTCGCCGTCTTTCGGGTTCAACAAATAGGCAGCACGTTGTGCACCAAAATCCTGCACCGACACCAGGCCGTCTGAAAAACCGGGCAGACGGCTTACCGGCATGGCTTCTTCCAACATCACGGCGTATTCGTCCAACGCCCTGGCCGGGATACCTTCCGCAGCCAGTTTTTCCAAATAGCTTTCGGCATTGCCGTGTCGGCGGTTGACGCGCAAAGTCATCGGCGGATGCGATTGCAGCGCGGTGGTGATGTTGTGCCAATGTTTTGGATAATGGTTTCTCAAGTAAGCCACCCACCACACCGGCAAATTGTGTTTCGCCACATCGTCTTTTTTGCAGGAAGCCGCGAGTTTGTCGCGTTCACGCAAAAAGCGGCGCAAAATCGCGTTGGCAAACGAGCGGAACTGCCCGCGGCCGATTTTGGCAATGCTTTCCACCGCTTCATTGACCACGGCATGAGGCGCATTGCGCGTGTAATGCAGTTGGTACATCGCCGCCAAAAGCAGGCTTTCGAGCTGCGGATTGTCAATCGGCTTCTTCAGCATTTGACCAAGCATGTGCTTCAAACTGCCCAAATAACGTTGGCAACCGTAAGCAATATCCTGCAACGCGCCGTTTTCCTGCGCCGTCAGCTGCGGATGCGCCGCGCGGATTTCCGCCAAAACATCCTGAAGATTGCGCCCTTCGGCAACCGCGGCAACGCTGTCGGCGGCCAGTTTTTGAGCGAGGGACATACTCATATTTTTGCTTTCTGATTCATATTTGATTTCAAGTGTTCGGAGGATTTCAGACGGCCTGTTCGGCTGCCAGCAATGCCCGATAATATTCGGCATCTGTTTTGGAAAAACAGCAAAAGATGATTTTTTCCACTGCCGGACATTGCGGCAGGGTTTGTTTCAAACTCTCCAAAGCAATACGTGCGGCGGCTTCGGCCGGAAAGCGGTACACACCGGTGCTGATGCACGGAAAGGCGATGCTGTGGAGATTGTGTTTCTGGGCAAGCAGCAAGGAATTGGCGTAGGATTGTGCCAATTTGGCCTCTTCATTTTGTTTTCCGCCAAACCATACCGGCCCGACCGTGTGGATGACAAAACGTGCAGGCAAACGATAGCCTTTGGTTATTTTGGCTTCGCCTGTGCGGCAACCGCCCAGAGTACGGCACTCCTCCAGCAGCTCTTTGCCTGCGGCGCGGTGTATTGCACCGTCTACGCCGCCACCGCCCAACAGCGATGAATTGGCGGCATTGACAATCGCATCGATTGCCAATCGGGTAATATCGCCCTCGACCACGTCAAAAACAGCCATTGTTTTCTTTGACGTAAGTAACAAAATGGAGGCTAAAAATCCCCGCAAGCCTTATCCTATAAGGCTTTAAAAGAGGTCAAAGGCTTTGAATACAAAAAATGCCCTTTTTGCGACTCAAAACAAGTCAAAAGGAACGGCTGCCGAAACGGCAAACAACGCTACAAATGCCATGCTTGCGGCAGACAGTTTGATGGCGGCAGACGGCTTAATCCGCAGGAAATATGGCAGGCATACAGCGAAGGCAAACAGACCGCCGCACAGCTTGCCAAAACTTACGGATGCAGTCGGCAGACTATTCTGAGGCATCTCAAAAAAGTTCAAATTAAGGTGCATTTCATTTCTCCCGCAGCAGCCAACGTCATCATGGACACCACTTACTTCGGACGCAGTTTCGGCGTCATGGTTTTGATAGACAGCATCAGCGGCAAAGCACTATCCGTCAGCAAAGTCAAATACGAAACCAACGAACAATATTTCACAGCAATAGGCAGCCTGAAAGCCAAAGGCATTGAAATACAAAGCATTGTTTGTGATGGGCGACACGGTTTGGTACAGATGTTTCCTGATATTCCCGTACAGCTCTGTCAATTTCATCAGGTTAAAACCGTCAGTCGCTATTTAACGCTCAATCCCAAAACAGAAGCAGGCAAAGCACTTTGGCGATTGGCATTGACGTTGAAAAACAGTAAGCAATCCGACTTTGAACACGATCTGCAAACGTGGTTTGAGCAGTATCAAAGCTATCTGAACGAACGCACCTTTAACACCGAAACAGGCAAATCGCATTACACACATAAGAATATCAGGAGTGCGTATTTCAGCCTAAAACGCAATTTGGATTATCTGTTTGTGTTTGAGCAATATCCTGATTTAAACATCCCGAATACGACCAATCTGCTTGACGGCACATTCTCGGACATGAAACGACTTTTAGCGTGTCATCACGGCATGAGTAGGGAGAATAAGATTAGGTTTATTAAGGATTATTTCTCAATTAAATCTTAGGCTCAGCCTCCATTTTGTTACTTAGGGAGAATGTTCTCCGAAATAGCCTCCATTTTGTTACTTACGCCTTTTCTTTCCTCTACGTTGACTTCCAGCCTGTTACAAAACCGTTCCGACTTCAATCGTCCGACCTGCCGCAAATGCCTGTATGCTCATGCGTTTGCTGCCGGAAGGCTGCAATTCGGTGATGTTCAGCGCGTGTTCACCGCACGCCACCAGCAGGCCGTCTGAAGTGCAGGACAACACCTCGCCTGCCTTACCCTGTTTGGCCACCACTTCGGCGCGCCAGATTTTCATCGGTTTACCTTGATACTCGACCCACGCAGCAGGTACGGGATTGAAGGCGCGGATTTTGCGTTCGATAATGTCCGCGCTTTCGTTCCAATCGATACGCGCTTCTTCTTTGCTTAATTTTTGCGCATAAGTCACGCCCTCTTCTGGCTGCTTGACCGCATTCAGACGGCCTTCAGCCTGCAGACGCTGCAAGTCGGCAACAATCGCTTCCGCACCCAAACCCATCAGCGCGTCATGCACTTCGTTGGCGGTATCCGTAGGTTGGATGGCGTAGCGGTGTTCGCTGACCACATCGCCGGTGTCCAAACCGATGTCCATCTGCATGATGCACACGCCGGTTTCGGCATCGTCGGCTTCAATCGCACGTTGAATCGGTGCCGCGCCGCGCCAACGGGGCAACAACGAGGCGTGGATATTGAGGCAGCCGTGTTTGGGCGTATCCAACACATCCTGCGGCAAAATCAAACCATACGCGGCTACCACCATCACATCCGCGCCCGTATCTCTGAGCATTTGCAGGGCTTCGGCGTTATTGCGCAACTTTTCCGGCTGCGCCACGGTCAAACCCAATTCCAAGGCAGCCTGTTTGACCGGCGATGCGGTCAACTGCATGCCGCGGCCTTTGGGGCGGTCGGGCTGGGTCAACACCAGCGGAATTTCAAAACCTGCGGCGGCGATGGCTTTCAAGGCGGCGGCGGCAAAATCGGGCGTACCGGCAAAGATAACTTTCATGTTGTGTCCTTGTGGAAATGGTTTGAATGGGCGCGTTGGGCAAACTGTTTCAGCTGAAAAGGCCGTCTGAAAGATTGAAAACCGAAGTCTGCTTTCTGTTTTGTCTTTCCAGACGGCCTTTAAGCGATGCGTAGGTCAGATGGTGTGTTTCTGACGTTTTTTCAGTTTGGTTTTAATGCGGCCTTGTTTCAGCTGCGACAGGTGTTCGACAAACACGATGCCCATCAGGTGGTCCAATTCGTGCTGCACGCAGATTGCCAGCAAGCCATCTGCTTCCAGCGTGAATTTCTCGCCTTTTTCGTTCAAGGCTTCAACTTTGACGCGCTCGGCACGGGTCACGGTATCGTAAATGCCCGGCACGGACAGACAGCCTTCTTCATAAGTCGTCTCGCCGTCTTTTTCGACAATGACGGGATTGATGAACACGCGCGGCTCGCTGCGGTCTTCGGTCAAATCCATCACGACAATGCGCTCGTGTACATCGACCTGAGTGGCCGCCAAGCCGATACCGCGTGCTTCGTACATGGTTTCAAACATATCGGCAACCAATGTCTGGATGCGCTCGTCGATTTTTTCAACAGGTTTGGCGACCGTGTGCAAACGCTCGTCAGGGTATTGAAGGATGTTCAGTAAAGCCATAATATTCTCGTTTTATAAAACTGATGTGTGATTTTCATACAGATTTGGTTTCCGCCGCCACAATTTCCTGTCATGACAGCAACATTCAATGCTAAAATAACGCCGAAAAATGTTAAGATAGCGCGACGGAGGCCGTTCGTTATCGTATTGATGAATGGGCGGCAGTTTCGCAAACTCCAGCCTTCTCTGTTTATCATCTGAAGACAAACCGAATCGATTTCAAGGGGAACGGTTATGCAACAACGTATTATAACCCTGCTTTGCATGGCAGGCATGGCTATTTCTGCCCACACTCAGGCAGCTTCTTTAAAAATCCGCCCCAATGCGCCGCAACGCTACGTCGTTAAAAACGGCGATACCTTGTGGGGTATTTCCGGCAAATATCTGTACAGCCCATGGCAATGGAACCGCCTTTGGGGCGCCAACCGCAACACCATCCGCAATCCGCACCTGATCTATCCGGGTCAGGTGTTGGTTTTACGCTACGTCAACGGCCAGCCGCGACTGGGTTTTGAACATGCCCAAACCCGTTCAGACGGCATTCCCGTGATTAAACTGCATCCGCGCGTACGCGAAACTTCCGGCTACGGCATTCCGACCGTCAACGTCAACCTCTACCGCATGTTCATGAAACATCCGCAGATTATCGCTCGGAAAGAAACCGCCAACGCGCCGCGCCTGATTGCCGGTCCCGACAACCGCGTCCTCTACACCCAAGGCAACCGCGTGTACGCATACGGCCTGACCGAACCCGGCCGCTACCTGACCTACCGCGTCAATAAAAATATTACCGACCCGAAAACCGGCAAATTCCTCGGCCAAGAAGTCGTGTTCAGCGGCATCGCCAACACGCTGCCTTATACCGACTCCGCCTTGGAAAACCGCACCCGCGCTTCTGACGAAAAACTCAAAAGCAACGAGTATTACACCCAAGTCAACAAAGTCATGAAGCTGCGTACCCGGTCCGCGCAACCTTTGGTTATCGAAGAAGCCGTTTCCGAAATCCACAAAGACGACTATCTGCTAAAACTGCCCGAAGGCCTCGGCAGCTTCAATGTTATGCCTCACGCCCCTGCCCGTCCGATTCAGGCCAAAGTCGTTTCCATTTTCGACGGCGTGGATAAAGCCGGCCAGTTCCAAACCATTACTTTGGATAAAGGCGAACTCGACGGCTTGGACAAAGGCACTGTGGTCAGCCTCTACAAACGCGGCCGCCAAGTCCGTCTGTCCAACAACCTGATTCGCAAGCCGAAAGACAAAGATACGGTTGAATTGGTTTCCATTCCGGCGGAAGAAATCGGTTTGGCAATGGTGTACCGCACATCCGACCATCTGGCCTCCGCCATTATTTTGGAAAGCCTGAACAGCGTTTCCATCGGCGATACCGCTTCCGAACCCGGCCGCGATTTGGACAATATGGCCGATGAAAAAACCATGGACAAACCGGCTGAAGACGAACAGGGAAGAGAAATCGAACTGGAAGTCCGCAACTGATTGGGCTTTCTTAGCCGCCATCAGGCAAATAAAGGCCGTCTGAAAACCTGTTTTTCAGACGGCCTTTTGATTGCTGCCCATCAGAATAAATAAAATCTGTAACACGTTGTTTAAAGCGCAAACAACATCTTATTTCTCAAGCCGATAATCAGCTATCCCCTTTTCTATCGTTTTTCCGTTCTGCCATTCCAATCAGAAATATGTAAAGCCCGACACGCTATTTATTGACTGTTGATTGTTCCATCTGTTCCTGCCAATCAAAAAGGCCGTCTGAAGATTTCAGACGGCCTTTTTATCCACAACTCAAATCCGATTATTTGAATTTGTAAGTGTATTGCAAGCCTAAGATGTCCGCTTTGTTTTTGAAGCGGGCAGAAGATGCACCGCGACTGTCTACGTCGTTGCCGCTGGCTTTGCCGGTGCGGTAAACCGTGTCATTGATGTGGATATGGCTGTACGCCGCATCGATAACATGGTTTTTACCCAATTGATATTTGGCGCCGACGGAGAACCAGATGCGGTTGCCGTCGGGCAGGCTGTTCATGCGGTAGTCGGCGTTGCGGACGGGCGATTTGTCAAAAGCGATACCGGCGCGCAGTTGCAGCGGTTCGCTGATTTGATAAGAACCGCCCAAGCCGACTTTGTAGGTGTTGCGCCAGTTGGGCGTGATGGTGGTGCGGTCGGATTTTTTGCCATTAGCAATACTTTTTTCTTTTTCAAAAACCAGCTCCGCCTTATTGAAGCGGCTGTGGCGCGTCCAAGTTACGTCGCCGAACAGGTCGGTTTTATCAGACACTTTGTACATACCGTGTACGGACAAAGACTCCGGCGTAACGATTTTGACGCGGGCTTTTTCGCTTGGCGTGTAGCCGAGCGGTGCGAGCATATTGCTATTCCACAGTTGTTTCGCCATTGCGTCGTCTGCCGCCCATTCGGCATCGCCTTTGAGCGTGTGTGAAACTTTGGAACGGTAGTTCACGCCCACGCGCGCGCGGTCGTTGATGCCCCACATCCACGCCAGTTGGTAGCCGAAGCCCCAATCGCTGCCTTTGACATCGGCGTGTCCGTCGGCCTGAATGGCGGCGGCACCGGCGGGATTGGATTTCAGCATTGCTGCTTTTTGCGGGATACCCCAGTCGGCATATTTGCGCAGTTCGGCGGAAGTATGTTGGGCGATGATGCCTGCGCCGAAGGAATGGTGGTCGTTGAGTTTCCACGCGGCGACAGGTTCGACGGCGATGCTGGTCAGACCGAGTTTGTTGATGTTGTGGCGCAACACGGAATCTTTTTCGTATTCGGTGGCGGAGCCGAAGGGGACGTACACGCCCAAGCCCACGGTCAGGTCGTCGTTGACTTTGTATGCGCCGTAGATGTGGGGCGCAACCGTGGTTTTGGTGATTTTGCCGTTTTGAGAACCTTGGACGGGAAGCCCGGTAAAGTCGGTGGCGGAATCCGCCTCATAATGAATGCTGGGCAACACGATGTTGGCGTTGACGGAAATCTGGCTGCTGTCGAGTTTGGTCAGACCGGCAGGGTTGTAGAAGATGGTCGATGCGTCGGCGGCTTCGGCGGCGGCGGCATTTGCCGTGCTTTGCGCGTTGACCGATTGTGTGCCGAAGTGGTAGCCGGATGCGTGGACGGCGGTAGATAAAAGTGCTGTGCTTAAGATAAATGCTGTTTTTTTCAGATTGAAATGAATCATTTTGGTTTACCGTAAAAGTGGCGGACAAAGAAAAAGGCCGTCTGAAACGTCCCTTATTGATTTAGTATAGGCACTCAATTCTATACTACATCGTTATTCTTGCCTATTATTTTCGGTTTTTTACATAACAAATACCCAAAATACAAAAAAGCAGGCTGAGGGCAGCCTGCTTTTTCCACTTAGTAAAACATTGATTCGATTATTTGACTTGCAACACTTCCAATGTGTTGGTCGAACCGGATTCACGCATTTTCGAGCCGCTGGTAATGATGTATTGGTCGCCGGAACACAGAATTTGGTGTTCGACCAACACAGCTTCCACTTCATTCAGCGCAGTATCGTGGTCGGTACTGGTTGCGAAAATCAGCGGACGCACGCCGCGATACATTGCCATGCGGCGTTGTGCGGAGATGCTAGGTGTCAGGGCGAAAATCGGCAAAGTGATGTTGTGGCGGCTAATTTCGAAGGCGGTTGAGCCGCTTTCGGTCAGTGCGACAATCGCTTTGGCGTGAACCGCACGCGCTACGCCGACCGCGCCGACGGCAATCGCCAAGTTGGTGCTGACGGCTTCGGGATACTCGACCTGTTCGGCAACGCCATTGAGCGAGTCCTGCTCTTTTTCGGCTGCTGCACAAATAATTGCCATTTGGCTGACAGTTTCAAAAGGATACGCGCCGACGGCAGTTTCGGCGGAACACATTACCGCATCGGTACCGTCCAATACCGCATTGGCCACGTCGCTCACTTCGGCGCGGGTCGGTACGGGATTGGTAATCATGGATTCCATCATTTGGGTTGCGGTAATGCTGAAACGGCGCAACTCGCGTGCGCGGCGGATCATGCGTTTTTGCAGGGCGGGGACGGCTGCGTGTCCGACTTCCACTGCCAAGTCGCCGCGGGCAACCATAATACCGTCGCTGGCGAGGATGATTTCGTCTAGATTTTCAATGGCTTCTACGCGCTCGATTTTGGAAACCAAACCGGGGCGTACGGCTGTACTGCCTTTCATTTCTTCTTCGACTTTGGCGCGTGCGATGTGCAGATCTTCAGCAGATTTCACAAAACTGATGGCCAAGTAGTCGCAACCGATGGCAATCGCCGTTTTCAGGTCGCGGAAGTCTTTTTCGGTTAACGCACCGGCAGACAAGCCGCCTCCGCGTTTGTTGATACCTTTATTACTTTTCAGTACATGGCTGTTTTCAACTCTTGTAATAATCCTACCTCCTTCAACCGCCTCAACGGTCAAGGTCAACAAGCCGTCATCCAGCCACAAAACATCGCCGGCAACGACGTCATTCGGCAAATCGCGGTAGTCCAAACCCACCGCTTCGCGTGTACCTTCGCCTTCAAGTGCGGCATCCAAAATCAAAGTTTCATCTTTATTCAGCTCGATGCTGCCGCCGGCAATTTTACCGACACGGATTTTAGGCCCTTGCAAGTCGGCAAGAATGGCGATTTCCTGACCCGCACGTTTCGCGGCTTCGCGTACGATACGGGCATTTTCTTCATGAAACTCCGGCGTACCGTGGCTGAAATTGAAACGGACGACATTAAGGCCGCCGACACGGATCATGTCTTCCAACAATTGTACATTGTTGCTGCCCGGACCCAATGTGGCAACAATTTTGGTATTGTGGCTGATACGGGTTAAATCACGTTGCAATTGGCTCATGTAAACGTCCTTTCCTGTTGATTTCACGTTTGATAATGAAGAAGATTGTACTCTTAATGCAATAATGTTGGCGTAAAATTACATCATTTTCTGACTTAAACTAAATTTATTTTTGCATTAACCTACTTTCCTATCGGATACAATACACTCTCACGTCGTCACTTTTGATTTTCAGACGGCCTCCCTCATACTAATAGAATACTCAACTGATCCATGAAACGTTTTTTGACTCCACTACCCATCGGCATCGTTTGGGCCGACCTGATCTACGGTTTCGTACTCAATGTCATGCAAGGCTTAAATTTGCAACAAACCGCCGCCAACCAGTCCGGTACAATTTCCGTTACGCCCGACATTGCCTTCAACAGCCTGCAAATCGTCGCCAACGGCGGCATGGTCTGCATTATCGGCTTCGGTTTGATTGTTTTGTTCCAACTCAACCGCGCCGTATTGCACCAACAAATCCTGCCCATCGGCATTTTCCGAACCCTCGGCCTGTTGGCTGTTTTGGCATTCAGCATTTCGTCTTTGTGGGAATGGTTGCATGCCGCTTTGTCGCTGCTTTCCGGGCACAATGTTTTAAACTTCAACAACCCGCGTTATCTGGTTACCGCAGCCTGCATGCCCATTATTGCTTTCTTGTGCATCTTGCGCCTGTACAATTGGTATCGCCTGCATCGGACTGTTGCCTCTGACGACACCTCCACGACCCTCTAATCAAGCTGCAAAAAGGCCGTCTGAAACAGGAAAACCTATCTCAGACGGCCTTGTTATTTTATATCTCAACGTTGATGGCTGGTTTCTACACCGGCCTTAATCTCACCATACATTTGCGAGCTGCCTTGTCCGCTGCCTGATGCACAAGCCACCAAGCTCAGTGTCAAAACAGCCGCAGTCAAAATCTTCAACATTGATTTCTCTCTTTCCACAAAAATTATTTCGGATCACAACGGAAATGGTAAGCGCAAATTTCAAATCCGTTTTTGAAGTAAAGACGATGGGCATCGGCACGGTCATGGTTCACATGGACATTCAAATGGATTTTGGTTGCTCCTGTTTCTGCACCGATTTTGCGTACTTCTTCCAACAAGCGTGAAGCATAGCCTTTTTGGCGACATTGAGGCATGGTTACGAGATCATCAATATGGATATGGTAACCACTGGCTAAGTTATGTGCAGTATGGAAACCGCATACGGCCACGGCATTTTGTTTGCCTTCTTCAAAAATACCCAGCAGACGGTAGCCGGTTTTGCGCTGATGCTCGTTGATTTGTTCGACAAAACGGTGAATATCGGTCAAAGAAGAACGCAAAATGCTCAATGCCGCAAAAGCGGTTGCAGTTTCTTCCGGCTGAATTTCACGCAATACGCCGACCACAGGCGCGGCAGCTTGAGGCTCAGGCTGCACATTGGCCGCTTCCGCACGCTCGGCAGCATGTTTTTCTTCAATCGCCTGCGCCAACAAAACGCGCTCGACCGGCACTTCGCCCTGCTGTTTGCTTTCTTGCTCTTTGAGCAAGGCTTTACAGTCAATCACGCGCAAATCATTATCCGCCGCGAAGTCCATCAAGAAACGGAACATTTGCGGATTGTCTTCTTCCAACTTTTTATCGACCGCTACACAACGGACATTGTCCACCAAAATCGGGCGCACCCAATTAGAATAGGAAAGGCGGTTGTCTTTAGTGAAGGAAGACAAAATACCGCACAGGCGCTCCGCCCAGTCGCTTGGTCGGAAAATCTTGCCTTTGCTGGTCGTACCATGGATCACAACTTCATAAGGATTACACACTAACATAAGCAGCTTCCTGAGAGTAAATGGCTGAAGGAATATTTCGCCAGTGCCAACATCAGAAAAAGTTCCGATACATAGCAACAGATCATTGAAAAAATATCAGTAAGGTTTTGAAATACGACAATGATGAGACGGCTTGCCGATCCTGACAATCCGTTTCGAATTCTTTGATTATTATACCCGATACGCCTCTTTTTCTTCAAAAATCATTTGAAAAATAACAACAGGCCGTCTGAAAACAAGTATTTCGGTTTCAGACGGCCTGCATATTTTGAATATCAATACAACAATTTCTTGCGGGGCTTTTGCTCGCCACTGGATTTAATTTCTGACAAATTGAAATTCAGTATGCCCAAATCCAAGACGCTTTCAGAAGTGCATTGATCACCAAAGGCATTTTCATAAGTGGCCTTCAGTTTCAACACGCCGCCAAATGTCTGGTCCGGCAACTCGGCAGCCAGTGCAAACATGCTTGCAAACACGCCGCCATACAGTTCACCTGATGCCAGCATATCCACACCGCCGGAAAACATCTCCAAGCGCATCACTGCATCGGCGACCAGCTTGCTTGGCAAGTGATCCGGCAAAGGCTCTGCCTCAAAACGCACATTCTTCGCCAAGCCCTTACCGCTATTGCGGACAACCAAAACCAATAAATCCGTTTGACCGTCAGAACGCTGCAACGTCGCATGCAAAACAGGATGAATGCTCTCTTTTTGAATCAGCTGCTCACGATGCAACATCTTGCTTTTTGCTTTAGATCGCGCAGAGACGACAGCCCAAATCAACCAAATCAATGCAACGGCAGAAATGGCAGTGACCAAAATGGGAAGGTTGGTCAAATAGGCTTGCTGATTAAACCAAACTTGTGCTGCCAAAAATCCGGCAAAGAAAATCAAGACGTATAAAATTGGGGCAAACCGGCTTTGTATGGATGAGTGCATAAGTTTTCCTACATTTCGTATCGTGTTATAAAAATAATGCCTTTTGAGCAAATGATGTCATTAACTCAGAAGGCATTATTTTAACGTAATTTTAACGCAATCTGCTTAATATCTTGCTTTGTATGAAACTGATGTATCAAGCAGACAACTCAAACTGCACAGCCGTGTTTTCAGACGGCCTGAGATTTTATCAGGCTTCGGCAACCGAATCACGCGAGAAGGTTTTTTCGCAATAATGGCATTTCAAACGCGTCTGACCATTATGTGAACGGACATAAAAACGGCTGATGATCGGCTCGCCATGACTGGCACAATTGGTATTCGGGCAGCGGAACACTTCCGAGATTTCGTCCGGCAATGACAAATGCTGTTTGTCGATCACTTTAAACTGATCGATTTTGTTTACCACTGCTTCAGGGGCAAATAAAGCCAAACGGTTGGCCGCATTGGCATCCAACCATACGCCGCTGACTTTGATAATGTCTTTGCTTCCCTGCGTTTTGCTGGGCAAATTAAAGCCGACCGTAACCGCGCTGCCATAATGCAGCAGCTTAAACTGTCTTAAAATGGCCAAGCCTTTACCGGCAGGAATATGGTCAATTACCGTACCTTGTTCAATCGCTTCAACGCTGAGTTTTGAGTTTTCCATCTCTCGCTCCTTAAACTTCTTCGTTCAATACCAAAGACAAAATCGCCATCCGTGCATACACGCCATTGGTTGCCTGTTCAAAATAATAGGCATGAGGTGTTTTATCTACATCCGGATGAATTTCATCTACCCTCGGTAAAGGATGCAAGACGCGCAAATTGGGTTTAGCATTCGCCAACATTTGCGCATCAAGATTGAATTTACCCTGAATTTTGGCAAATTCCTGCTCATCAAAACGTTCGCGCTGAACGCGGGTCATGTACAAAATATCCGCCCATTCGACCGCTTCTTCCAAGCTGGACAAGACTTGATAAGGACAACCGGCCTCCTCCAGCTCTTCAGTAATATAGTCCGGCATCGCCAAGCTGGGAGGAGATACAAATGCAAACTCACACCCCCAACGCTTCAGTGCCTGACACAATGAGTGTACCGTACGGCCATATTTCAAATCACCGGCCATCGCAATCTTCAAATTGCTCAAGCTACCTTGTGTTTCATAAATCGTTACCAAATCCAAAAGTGTCTGGCTCGGATGTTGATTGGTACCATCGCCGGCATTAATCACAGGTACACTCGAAAACTCGGCCGCCACACGGGCCGCACCGTCTTTCGGGTGTCGCTGAATAATCGCATCCGTATAACTGGAAATAATCCTCGCAGTATCTGCAAGCGTTTCACCCTTTTTCGCACTAGTATTCGCACCATCGGAAAAACCGATAACTTTCCCACCCAAACGCTGTACCGCGGTTTCAAAAGACAAACGCGTACGGGTGGACGGTTCAAAAAAGCATGAACCAATCAATTTGCCTTCAAGCAAATCTTCACGAGGCTCCTTTTTCAGCTTCAAGGCCGTCTGAAGCAGCAACTCAAGTTGCTCTGTCGTCAAATCTGAAATTGAAATAATATGTTGCCGATAAAGCGGATTAGGCATGACCATTCCTTCCCATAAAAAAGCCCGCAACAGGCGGGCGCTTCAAGCAAACCGATTCCATCGTTGCCCGACATCATCCCAGTCGGACAATCACAACCATGTTTCTACCACACCCATGAAATCTTCCGCATTATCGCATATTTAACAAACGGCTGCTTCTTTCAAGTTTTCAGACGGCCTGAGATCTTTGCAAAATAACCATCTGTACTCAACAGCTGAGACCCAAGCACAGGGATTCGGCTGTTTTCAGTTATTACGTATTACCCAATGTAAAGCCCCGCTTTGCCCAAGCTCTCATTGCCGGCCCCATACAAAGCCGCCCGTCAACCCGAACCGGCAAGCGGTTCGGCCTCGGGGCGGCATACGGCAGTTAACCGTCAGACTTATTTTTTCACGGCAGGCTGTGCGGCCTTAGGCGCAGCAGAAGAAACCGTCGCCTCCGCCTTCAACTTGTTCAGCACCGCATCACCGATGCCCTTCACGTTTTTCAGCTCCTCCACCGATTTGAACGCACCGTTCTTCTGACGGTATTCCACAATCGATTTCGCCTTAGCCGGACCGATACCCGGCAAGGCCTCCAGTTCGACAGAAGACGCAGTATTGATGTTCACGGCAGCCAAAGAGAACGCCGCACAAACGGCGGCAAACGCACCAAATAAAAATTTCTTCATCAGATTTTTTCCCATAACATATTTGATTGAATCAGTCATGCTGTTTACAGAATGGTTTTATTCCACTCTGTAAACACTGTCACATACGCAGATAGGGCAACAGCTCATACCCACATAAATGCTTACAACATATTAACGCAAATATCGTTTGATTTCAAATATTCTAAACGGTTAACCGTAACTTCGGTACTTTTGTTTAAGAATAACAACAAGGTAATCATAATCTCCCTATCACCAAACCGACAGAAACGACAGGCATGTAAAAAGCCCCCGACATCAGTCGGGGGCTTCGGAATGGGTGTTTGGCGGTGACCTACTTTCACATGGAAGAACCACACTATCATCGGCGCTGAGTCGTTTCACGGTCCTGTTCGGGATGGGAAGGCGTGGGACCAACTCGCTATGGCCGCCAAACTTAAACTGTTACAAATCGGTAAAGCCTTAATCAATATATTCGGTGATGACTGAATCAGTCAGTAAGCTTTTATCTCTTGAAGTTCTTCAAATGATAGAGTCAAGCCTCACGAGCAATTAGTATGGGTTAGCTTCACGCGTTACCGCGCTTCCACACCCCACCTATCAACGTCCTGGTCTCGAACGACTCTTTAGCGTGGTTAAACCACAAGGGAAGTCTCATCTTCAGGCGAGTTTCGCGCTTAGATGCTTTCAGCGCTTATCTCTTCCGAACTTAGCTACCCGGCTATGCAACTGGCGTTACAACCGGTACACCAGAGGTTCGTCCACTCCGGTCCTCTCGTACTAGGAGCAGCCCCCGTCAAACTTCCAACGCCCACTGCAGATAGGGACCAAACTGTCTCACGACGTTTTAAACCCAGCTCACGTACCACTTTAAATGGCGAACAGCCATACCCTTGGGACCGACTACAGCCCCAGGATGTGATGAGCCGACATCGAGGTGCCAAACTCCGCCGTCGATATGAACTCTTGGGCGGAATCAGCCTGTTATCCCCGGAGTACCTTTTATCCGTTGAGCGATGGCCCTTCCATACAGAACCACCGGATCACTATGTCCTGCTTTCGCACCTGCTCGACTTGTCGGTCTCGCAGTTAAGCTACCTTTTGCCATTGCACTATCAGTCCGATTTCCGACCGGACCTAGGTAACCTTCGAACTCCTCCGTTACTCTTTGGGAGGAGACCGCCCCAGTCAAACTGCCTACCATGCACGGTCCCCGACCCGGATTACGGGTCTGGGTTAGAACCTCAAAGACACCAGGGTGGTATTTCAAGGACGGCTCCACAGAGACTGGCGTCTCTGCTTCTAAGCCTCCCACCTATCCTACACAAGTGACTTCAAAGTCCAATGCAAAGCTACAGTAAAGGTTCACGGGGTCTTTCCGTCTAGCAGCGGGTAGATTGCATCTTCACAACCACTTCAACTTCGCTGAGTCTCAGGAGGAGACAGTGTGGCCATCGTTACGCCATTCGTGCGGGTCGGAACTTACCCGACAAGGAATTTCGCTACCTTAGGACCGTTATAGTTACGGCCGCCGTTTACTGGGGCTTCGATCCGATGCTTGCACATCTTCAATTAACCTTCCAGCACCGGGCAGGCGTCACACCCTATACGTCCACTTTCGTGTTAGCAGAGTGCTGTGTTTTTAATAAACAGTCGCAGCCACCTATTCTCTGCGACCCTCCAGGGCTTACGGAGCAAGTCCTTAACCTTAGAGGGCATACCTTCTCCCGAAGTTACGGTATCAATTTGCCGAGTTCCTTCTCCTGAGTTCTCTCAAGCGCCTTAGAATTCTCATCCTGCCCACCTGTGTCGGTTTGCGGTACGGTTCAATTCAAACTGAAGCTTAGTGGCTTTTCCTGGAAGCGTGGTATCGGTTACTTCATGTCCGTAGACACTCGTCATCACTTCTCGGTGTTAAGAAGACCCGGATTTGCCTAAGTCTTCCACCTACCGGCTTAAACAAGCTATTCCAACAGCTTGCTAACCTAACCTTCTCCGTCCCCACATCGCATTTGAATCAAGTACAGGAATATTAACCTGTTTCCCATCGACTACGCATTTCTGCCTCGCCTTAGGGGCCGACTCACCCTACGCCGATGAACGTTGCGTAGGAAACCTTGGGCTTTCGGCGAGCGGGCTTTTCACCCGCTTTATCGCTACTCATGTCAACATTCGCACTTCTGATACCTCCAGCACACTTTACAATGCACCTTCATCGGCCTACAGAACGCTCCCCTACCATGCCAGTAAACTGGCATCCGCAGCTTCGGTTATAGATTTGAGCCCCGTTACATCTTCCGCGCAGGACGACTCGACCAGTGAGCTATTACGCTTTCTTTAAATGATGGCTGCTTCTAAGCCAACATCCTGGCTGTCTGGGCCTTCCCACTTCGTTTACCACTTAATCTATCATTTGGGACCTTAGCTGGCGGTCTGGGTTGTTTCCCTCTTGACAACGGACGTTAGCACCCGCTGTCTGTCTCCCGAGGAACCACTTGATGGTATTCTTAGTTTGCCATGGGTTGGTAAGTTGCAATAACCCCCTAGCCATAACAGTGCTTTACCCCCATCAGTGTCTTGCTCGAGGCACTACCTAAATAGTTTTCGGGGAGAACCAGCTATCTCCGAGTTTGTTTAGCCTTTCACCCCTATCCACAGCTCATCCCCGCATTTTGCAACATGCGTGGGTTCGGTCCTCCAGTACCTGTTACGGCACCTTCAACCTGGCCATGGATAGATCACTCGGTTTCGGGTCTACACCCAGCAACTGTTCGCCCTATTAAGACTCGGTTTCCCTACGCCTCCCCTATTCGGTTAAGCTCGCTACTGAATGTAAGTCGTTGACCCATTATACAAAAGGTACGCAGTCACACCACAAGGGTGCTCCCACTGTTTGTATGCATCAGGTTTCAGGTTCTATTTCACTCCCCTCCCGGGGTTCTTTTCGCCTTTCCCTCACGGTACTGGTTCACTATCGGTCGATGATGAGTATTTAGCCTTGGAGGATGGTCCCCCCATATTCAGACAGGATTTCACGTGTCCCGCCCTACTTTTCGTACGCTTAGTACCACTATTGAGATTTCGAATACGGGACTATCACCCACTATGGTCAAGCTTCCCAGCTTGTTCTTCTATCTCGACAGTTATCACGTACAGGCTCCTCCGCGTTCGCTCGCCACTACTTGCGGAATCTCGGTTGATTTCTTTTCCTCCGGGTACTTAGATGGTTCAGTTCTCCGGGTTCGCTTCGCTTATCCTATGTATTCAGATAAGGATACCTCCTAAGAGGTGGGTTTCCCCATTCGGACATCGTGGGATCATAGCTTTATTGCCGGCTCCTCCACGCTTTTCGCAGGCTTACACGTCCTTCGTCGCCTATCATCGCCAAGGCATCCACCTGATGCACTTATTCACTTGACTCTATCATTTCAAGAACCTCTTTGACTTCGTTTACCTACCCGTTGACTAGGGAAGCAAACTTGAAATTCCTACTTTGATAAAGCTTACTGCTTTGTTATGTCTTAATCCTGCCTTTTGTGTTTCAGGATTAAGTCGATACAATCATCACCCAAATACTGTGTTTGTTTTCTTTTCTCTTACGAGAGATTTTTTATCCTTTGCAAGGAACAAAAAATCAAAACAAACTCATTGTCTTTGTTTGTTGATTTCGGCTTTCCAATTTGTTAAAGATCGATGCGTCGATATTTCACTTCGCAAATCAAAATAAGCTGCTAAGTATAGCAGGCTTCCTTTGATTTGTAAAGTTCTTGGTGGAGGCAAACGGGATCGAACCGATGACCCCCTGCTTGCAAAGCAGGTGCTCTACCAACTGAGCTATGCCCCCGTTCTTGGTGGGTCTGGGAGGACTTGAACCTCCGACCCCACGCTTATCAAGCGTGTGCTCTAACCAGCTGAGCTACAAACCCGGATTCTCTTCTTAAGCGAATCTTGTCTTCACTCAAGCTTTTCTCTTCCGCATCTTTTACAGTTTACCGATAAGTGTGAATGCATCAGACCTCTTCTTTCTCTAGAAAGGAGGTGATCCAGCCGCAGGTTCCCCTACGGCTACCTTGTTACGACTTCACCCCAGTCATGAAGCATACCGTGGTAAGCGGACTCCTTGCGGTTACCCTACCTACTTCTGGTATCCCCCACTCCCATGGTGTGACGGGCGGTGTGTACAAGACCCGGGAACGTATTCACCGCAGTATGCTGACCTGCGATTACTAGCGATTCCGACTTCATGCACTCGAGTTGCAGAGTGCAATCCGGACTACGATCGGTTTTGTGAGATTGGCTCCACCTCGCGGCTTGGCTACCCTCTGTACCGACCATTGTATGACGTGTGAAGCCCTGGTCATAAGGGCCATGAGGACTTGACGTCATCCCCACCTTCCTCCGGCTTGTCACCGGCAGTCTCATTAGAGTGCCCAACTAAATGATGGCAACTAATGACAAGGGTTGCGCTCGTTGCGGGACTTAACCCAACATCTCACGACACGAGCTGACGACAGCCATGCAGCACCTGTGTTACGGCTCCCGAAGGCACTCCTCCGTCTCTGGAGGATTCCGTACATGTCAAGACCAGGTAAGGTTCTTCGCGTTGCATCGAATTAATCCACATCATCCACCGCTTGTGCGGGTCCCCGTCAATTCCTTTGAGTTTTAATCTTGCGACCGTACTCCCCAGGCGGTCAATTTCACGCGTTAGCTACGCTACTAAGCAATCAAGTTGCCCAACAGCTAATTGACATCGTTTAGGGCGTGGACTACCAGGGTATCTAATCCTGTTTGCTACCCACGCTTTCGAGCATGAACGTCAGTGTTATCCCAGGAGGCTGCCTTCGCCATCGGTATTCCTCCACATCTCTACGCATTTCACTGCTACACGTGGAATTCTACCTCCCTCTGACACACTCTAGTTACCCAGTTCAGAACGCAGTTCCCGGGTTGAGCCCGGGGATTTCACATCCTGCTTAAGTAACCGTCTGCGCTCGCTTTACGCCCAGTAATTCCGATTAACGCTCGCACCCTACGTATTACCGCGGCTGCTGGCACGTAGTTAGCCGGTGCTTATTCTTCAGGTACCGTCATCAGCTGTCGATATTAGCAACAGCCTTTTCTTCCCTGACAAAAGTCCTTTACAACCCGAAGGCCTTCTTCAGACACGCGGCATGGCTGGATCAGGCTTGCGCCCATTGTCCAAAATTCCCCACTGCTGCCTCCCGTAGGAGTCTGGGCCGTGTCTCAGTCCCAGTGTGGCGGATCATCCTCTCAGACCCGCTACTGATCGTCGCCTTGGTAGGCCTTTACCCCACCAACTAACTAATCAGATATCGGCCGCTCGAATAACGCAAGGCCCGAAGGTCCCCTGCTTTCCTCCTCAGAGAATATGCGGTATTAGCTAATCTTTCGATTAGTTATCCCCCATTACTCGGTACGTTCCGATATATTACTCACCCGTTCGCCACTCGCCACCCAAGAAGCAAGCTTCTCTGTGCTGCCGTCCGACTTGCATGTGTAAAGCATGCCGCCAGCGTTCAATCTGAGCCAGGATCAAACTCTTATGTTCAATCTCTAACTTATAACTTCTGGTCTGCTTCAAAGAAACCGACAGGACAATGTCTAAAACATTATCTTGTCTGTCTTTCAAACAGTGTGAGGCCTAATGCACTCACACTTATCGGTAATCTGTTTTTTAAAGAGCGAATCGAATTATACAGTATATTTAGCAAATGTCAACTAAAATTATCGAAAATTCTAACCAACTGTGTTATACTGTCTGCTTCGTTTTCTTCACCGCGTCAGCAGCGAAGAACCGAACTATACGCCTCACAACAAAACCAGTCAACACCTTTCGCAAAATTATTTCTAGAAAATTAATCACCGCCCTGTTTTTACAGGGTTTTTATTTTATAAAAAACTCCAACAACCTTCCTACACTTTCCATACATACAAAAAAACAAAACAAAGGCCGTCTGAAAGAGTATTTCAGACGGCCTTTTGAGGTTTCTATCTTTTATATTTTAGTCGGCGAACTGTTTTTTCATTCGTTCGCGTCGCTCTTGCGCTTCTACGGATAATGTCGCGGTCGGACGTGCCAGCAGGCGTTTGAGACCGATGGGTTCGCCGGTATCGGCACAGAAACCGTAATCGCCTTCGTCAATGCTGCGGAGAGTCGCTTGCACTTTATTGAGAAGTTTACGCTCGCGGTCACGGGTGCGCAGTTCTAAAGCGTACTCTTCTTCTTGAGTAGCTCGGTCGGCAGGATCGGGGGCGGATTCGTGCTCTTGAAGATGGCCGGTAGTGGTGTTTGCATTTTCAATCAGTTCTTCTTGCATTTTAACCAGTAGTTCGCGGAAGAAGGCCAATTGGTCGCTGTTCATGTAGTCCTCTTCGGGACCATCCCAGTTTAAAATATCTTGTTCTGTCAGCTTTGCCATGGTATCTGCTTTCGGTTTGTTGTTAATGATTTGGATGCTACGGGTTTGCTTTTATTGGGTTTTCTTAAATTTCCGTTTTGGAAATTGGGCGAATCATATCATGTTTTACCTATTCATTTGTTCTTTATATTTCGATTTGCACTTTTTTGCACTACCTTACACCTAAATATATTAAAGCGCTTTTTAGGACGTTGTATTTTTGGTCGTTAATACCTGCTGCGCTTTCAGACGGCCTATTGAAGCAACCATAGATTGGTTTGCTGGATAAATTGGGGAAACCATCTGGCTAACCACAACCATAATAAGAGCACCAACAAACTGCTTGAAAAATCGTATCGTCCTACGCGTAAGAAGGAAAACGGTTTGAGCAATGGCTGCAGGATTCGTTCGATGGTATAAGTCAACGGCGAATAGTGGCCTTGTATGCTGGCCACCATTCTAATAATCAGACCGATAAGTAATGTATAGGCCGCGGCTTTCAGCATATGGAGCGCGGCAAACCAGAAGTTTGCCAAAATCAGCTTATTGCTGATGGACAGCGCCGGCGAGATGAAAATAATGGCGGTACAGGCAAGGTAGTACACCAGAAAAACTGAAGGCAGGCAGTACCAATCGGTTTTCGCGCCGGATGGGAATGCTTTTTGCCAAGGTTTGGTCAGCCAGCCTGTTGCCTGTATGCTGAATTTGAGCAGGGGGTGTTCTGCTGCCAATCCTGCGTATCGGAGCAAAAAGCGTGTGATACACAGGATGGCAATAGCGTCTGCCAATAATAAGAGCAAGTCGCCGCGCATGTTCAGACGGCCTTATATTGTTGCGCCATTTCTTGCGAACGTTTGACGCAGGCTTCTACACCCTGTTCGATGGCTTCGGCAACGTGACGTGCTTTGAAGGTTTCGATGGCTTCGTGTGTCGTGCCGCCTTTGGAAGTCACGTTTTGCTGTAATTGTGCGAATGCTTCGCCGGTTTGTTCGGCCAAAGCCACTGCGCCTTTAAATGTGGCGAGGCTCAGTTCGCGTGCGTCTTGTTCGTTGAAACCTTGTGCCAAGGCCGCATTTTGGAGCGCGCCCAAAAGATAGAAAACATAGGCAGGGCCACTGCCGCTGATGCCGGTAATATTGTGGAGTTGCTCTTCCTCGTTCAGCCAAACAGTTGTGCCGACAGAGCGCATGATGCCGTCGGCAGCTGTACGGTCGGCTTCTGAAACGCCTGCATCGGCAAACATACCGGATACGCCCAAACCGATTTTGGCCGGTGTATTGGGCATGATGCGCACGATACGGCGTGTGCCGCCCAGATAATGGCTGAGGGTATCGATGGATAAACCAGCCGCTACGGACAACACCAACGCGCCATTTAAACGGATGTTTTGACAGGCTGCCTGCATGTCTTGCGGTTTGACGGCGAGAATGAGGACATCGTCCGCACTCAATTCGGGCAGGTTTTCAGAAGTGGCTACGCCCAATTCTTGCACCAGTTGCGCACGTCTTTCGACACCGCGTTCGACAATGTGGACACGATAGCCGTCTTGTTTGACCAAACCGCCTGCAATGGCAGTCGCCATATTGCCGCCGCCGAGAAAATAGATGTTCATAAATTTCCTTAATTTTTTAAATGAGATACATTTGCTGAGGTCGTCTGAAATACCGTTTCCATCATACCGACAAAATTTCAGACGACCTTTTTACCAACGGACGCTTTCGGGCAGTGATGTTCGGTATAAACCCTGTTTTTCCAAGCAATCCAATCCTTCTTTTTTAAAAGTTTCCGCTAAAGGGCGTTTATCGCGGGTTTGCCAAGCTAGCCCGCAAGCTTCAAACTTTTTGATTTTCCTACTGAAATAATCATCAGCTGCGGTACGATAAGCATTATCGTCAATAGAATAATTCCCGTCTGCCAAACGTGTTGCGCGGAAATCCTCGATAGAAGGCGGCGGCTCGCCTTTAATTTCCCAAAAATCTATTGCTGCCGGCTTTTGAGGCTTACACCAGCCTGATAAGGACGCACATTGATACCAGCCCATCAACCGACAACCCGTTAAGGTCAAACCAAGCAAAACGACCGAGATAATCTGTTTCATTGGCTGCCTTCTCCTTTTTGTTTTTGTTCCCGTCTGCCGAAAATCGCGCTGCCGATGCGGACATGGGTTGCGCCGCATTCTACCGCGATTGGCATATCTCCGGACATACCCATAGACAAAACATCTGCTTCGACGCCTGCCGCATTCAACTCAGCCAACAGCCGTTGCATGGTATGAAACTGGCTGCGCAACTCATCGTCGCTGCTGTCGGCCTTGGCCACACACATCAATCCGCGCACTTTAATATTCGGCAACTTCGCCACTTCAAGGGCCAGCGCAACCGCCTCATCGGGTGCTACGCCGTGTTTTGCTTCTTCCGCGGCAATGTTCACTTCAATGCACACCTGCAACGGCGGCATTTCAGACGGCCTTTGTTCGCTCAAGCGCCGCGCCGTTTTCAGACGGCCTATCGTATGCACCCAATGTGCGCGTTCGGCCACAAATTTGGTTTTATTGGACTGCACATCGCCGATAACGTGCCAAACAATATCCGGCAAATCGGCCAACGTTTCCGTTTTTTCAAACCATTCCTGAATATAGTTCTCGCCAAAATCGCGCTGACCGGCCGCATACACTTCGCGGATATCGTCTGCCGGAAACGTCTTGCTGACCGCTACCAGCTTCACCGCATTCGCAGGCCGTCCTGCAGCCTCAGCCGCCTGTTTAACCGCCCGGTTTACATCCTGATAGTTTTGTTGCAATACCGACATGGTTTTCTCCTTTAACCCGTTCATCACTCGGTATTTTGAAAATTTTACTTGGTTGAACGAGTTTATCTATTTAAAATAAAGCGATTTTGTTATTCTAACCCAAAACAAGGCCACATTATGCAGATTACCGACTTACTCGCTTTCGGCGTCAAAAACAAAGCTTCCGACCTTCACTTAAGCGCCGGAATGTCCCCCATGATCCGCGTTCATGGCGACATCCGCCGCATCAACCTGCCCGAGATGAGCTCGGAAGAAGTCGGTACCATGATTA
This sequence comes from Neisseria flavescens, assembly GCF_005221285.1. Taxonomy (NCBI): domain Bacteria; kingdom Pseudomonadati; phylum Pseudomonadota; class Betaproteobacteria; order Neisseriales; family Neisseriaceae; genus Neisseria; species Neisseria flavescens. The sequence continues at coordinate 1,893,806 of NZ_CP039886.1, read as the reverse complement.
CCTCGGTCATGAACGACCACCAGCGCAAGATCTATCAACAGGATTTTGAAGTCGATTTCTCATTTGAGCTGCCTAATGTTGCCCGTTTCCGTGTCAACGCCTTTATGACTGAACGTGGCCCGGCCGCTGTATTCCGTACCATTCCAAGCACTGTCCTGACGCTGGAAGAATTGCATGCGCCGCGCATTTTCCAAAAAATTGCCGAAAATCCGCGCGGTTTGGTCTTGGTAACCGGCCCAACCGGTTCGGGTAAATCCACCACGCTGGCGGCGATGGTCAACTACATCAACGAAACCCAACCGGCCCACATTCTGACCATCGAAGACCCGATTGAGTTCGTCCACCAAAGTAAAAAAGCCCTCGTCAACCAGCGCGAGCTGCACCAACACACCCACAGCTTTGCCAACGCCTTGCGTTCCGCATTGCGTGAAGACCCGGACGTAATCCTCGTGGGCGAGATGCGCGACCCCGAAACCATCGGTCTCGCGCTGACTGCCGCCGAAACCGGCCACTTGGTATTCGGCACGCTGCACACCACCGGCGCCGCCAAAACCGTAGACCGTATCGTTGACGTATTCCCTGCCGGCGAAAAAGAAATGGTGCGTTCGATGCTGTCCGAGTCCCTGCGCGCGGTCATTTCGCAAACTCTGCTGAAAACCCACGACGGCAACGGCCGTGTTGCCGCACACGAAATCCTCATCTCCACCCCCGCAGTGCGCAACCTGATCCGCGAAAACAAAATCGCCCAAATCAACTCCGCACTGCAAACCGGTCAATCACACGGCATGCAAACCCTTGACCAAGCGCTTCAGGCTCTGGTCCGCCAAGGCACCATCAGCCCCGACGTAGCCCGCAGCAAAGCGCAAAACAGCGACAGCATGAACATCGTCTGATCAGTACATTCCATTATCGGGAACAGACAAGGTCGTCTGAAAACGCAGTTTATACAACGAGGAAACCCGTTTCCCGTTTTTCAGACGACCTCCGTAAGGCAGGCACAACACCCAATAACAAACAAACCGCCCGCCGGTCTCAATATTCACTTACTGATAAAGAGTACACAAAATGAGCGAAACAACTCCTTTACACGACTTACTCAGCGAAATGGTGCAAGCCTACTCACAAAAAAAACAAGCACCGCACATCCCCACCCCTGCCGAAATCGGCACGCATCTTCACCCCCTGCTCGACCGCATGTGTGAAGAGGCCGAAAAACGCGGCGCATCCGACATCTTCATCAGCGCAGGTTTCCCGCCTGCCGTCAAAGTCAGCGGCACCCTGACCCCCATCCCGCACAAAGCCCTGACCGGCGAAGATACCGCTGCCATCGTCGAATCCACCATGAACCCCGGGCAGCTTGAGACCTTCAACCGCGAATGGGAACTCAACTACTCCGTCCAATCCCGCAGCAACACCCGTTACCGCGTCAATGCCTACCACGAACAAGGCCGCGTCGGCATGGTCTTGCGCCGCATCAACCAAGAACTCCCCGAAATGGAGAGCCTCGGCCTGCCCGCCAAACTCAAAGAGCTCTCCCTTTCCCCGCGCGGCCTGCTGAATCCTCGCCGGCCCAACCGGTTCAGGTAAGTCCACCACCATGGCCTCCATGCTCAACTACCGCAACCAAAAGCTGCCCGGCCATATCGTTACCATCGAAGACCCCATCGAGTTTATCTACAAACCTTGCCGCAGCATCTTCACCCAGCGCGAAATCGGCATCGATACCGACAACTGGAAAACCGCCGTTCAAAGCGCCATGCGTCAAGCACCCGATGTCGTCTGTATCGGCGAAGTCCGCAGCGAAGAAAGCATGGAATACGCCCTCCAACTGGCTCAAACCGGCCATCTGTGCGTGTTTACCATCCATGCCGCCAGCACGGCTTCCCAAACCATCGAGCGCATCATCAACTTCTATCCGGAAGACCGCCGCCAACAGGTTTTGATGGATTTGGCGTTGAACCTCGTCGGCATTATCGGCCAACGCCTCACCATCAAGAAAAACCGCCAACTCACGGCCGTTACCGACCTCCTGCTCAACACTCCGGCCATGCAGGACTTGATTTTAAAAGGCGAATTGCTGGAAATCCGCGACCTGATGGCACGCTCCGGCAGCAACGGCATGCAGACGTTCGACCAAAACCTCTTCAACCTCTACGCACAAGGCCAAATCGAACTCAGCGAAGCCTTGCGCCAAGCGGTATCCGCCAACGATTTGCGCCTGCGCATTCAAATGCACGACGAGGGCAACAATACCGAACGCCTCTACGACCGCATCAGCGACCTCAACCTGATGACCTGATGGTGCAGGCCAAAAAAGGCCGTCTGAACGGATGTGGAAACGAAATCAAGTATTTCCCCGTATCCGTTCAGACGGCCTTATCTCATTTAAAGCATTCTGAAACCGACTGAAAATCCTGTTAAAATCCAATCATTCACCTCATAACGAATAATAAACAACACTATCATGAAAACTCCGCCGCTCAAACCTCTAATCATTGCCTCCCTGCCCGTCTTCGCCAGCGTGTTCATCGCCGCCACCCTCGTTTGGTACTTCGACACGCCCAAACTGGTTATGCCCTTCGTACTCGGCATTATTGCCGGCGGTTTGGTCGACTTGGACAACCGCCTCACAGGCCGTCTGAAAAACATCGTCATCACCGTTGCCCTGTTTACCCTCTCCTCATTGCTTGCCCAAAGCACCATCGGCACAGGCGTTCCCTTCATCTTGGCCATGACCCTGATGACTTTCGGCTTCACCATCCTCGGCACCGTCGGCCTCAAATACCGCACCTTCGCTTTCGGTACGCTCGCCGTCGCCACCTACACCACGCTGACCTACACCCCCGATACCTACTGGCTGACCAACCCCATCATGATTCTGCTGGGTACTGTCCTATACAGCGTCAACATCCTGATCTTCCAAATCATCCTGCCCCACCGCCCCGTCCAAGAAACCGTCGCCAATGCCTACGACGCACTCAGCAACTACTTCGATGCCAAAGCCGACTTTTTCGACCCCGACGAAGCCGCATGGTTGGGCAACCGCCAAATCGACTTGGCCATGAGCAACACCGGTGTGATTACCGCCTTCAACCAATGCCGCGGCGCACTTTTCTACCGATTGCGCGGCCAACACCGCCATCCGCGTACCGCCAAAATGCTGCGCTACTACCTCTGTGCGCAAGACATGCACGAACGCATCAGCTCCGCCCACGTCGATTACAGCGAAATGGCCGAACAACTCAAAAACACCGACCTCATCTTCCGCATCCGCCGCCTGCTCGAAATGCAAGGCCAGGCGTGCCGCAACGTTGCCGCCTCCCTGCGCAACAACAAACCCTACGCATACAGCAAACGCCTCGGCCGCGCCATGGAAGGCTGCCGCCAATCCCTCAGCCATTTTACCGAGACCCATGCCGACAATGCCAACCTCCACAATATCCGCCGCCTGCTCGACAACCTCAGCAGCGTCGATTACCAACTGCGGCAACTGCAAAACGATGCGTCCCTTGCCGAAAACGACAACGCTAACACCCGCATCGCCGCCCTTGAAAACACCAAGTTCCGCAATATCGGCGAAACTGTCCTCAGCCAGATCAATTTCGACTCCGGCGTCTTCCGCCATGCCACCCGCCTCTCCATCGTCGTAGCCACGGCCTGCATCATTGTCGAAATCCTTCATCTCAATCTCGGCTACTGGATTCTGCTGACCGCCCTTTTCGTCTGCCAACCCAACTACACCGCCACCAAAAGCCGCGTGTACCAACGCATTGCCGGTACGATTCTCGGCGTGATTGTCGGTTCGCTCGTTCCCTACTTCACCCCGTCCGTTGAAACCAAGCTCTGGATTGTCATCGCCAGCACCACCCTGTTCTTCATGACCCGAAGCTACAAATACAGCTTCTCCACCTTCTTCATCACCATCCAAGCCCTGACCAGCCTCTCGCTTGCCGGTTTGGACGTGTACCACGCCATGCCCATCCGCATCATCGACACCATCGTCGGTTCCGTTATCGCATGGGCCGCCGCCACCTACCTCTGGCCCGATTGGCGTTACCTCACCCTCAGCCACACCGCCGCCCAAACCATCACTGCCAACGGCCGTTATCTCGATGCTATCCTCGACCAGCTGCAAAGCGGCAGCCGCGACGATTTCGACTACCGCCTCACCCGCCGCCAAGCCCACGAAAGCACCGCCGCCCTCAGCAGCACCCTGTCCGACATGAGCAGCAACCCGAAAAAATACCAAGACCGCCTGCAAGACGGTTTTACCCTGCTCAAAACCAGCTATGCGCTAACCGGCCACATTTCTGCACTCGGCGCATACCGCGACCAAGTCCAAATCGACGGCAACGACGGCTTTGCGCCCTATGCCAAGCTGACCCACCACATCGCCGAGTTGCTGACCCAAATGCCCCAAACCGACCCCGAGGCTTTTGAAACGGCCATGACCCAAATCCGTCAGGAATTTGCCGAGCTTGAACAAAACACACAAGCGCAGCAAGACCATATCCTCAAACACCAGCTCGACCTGATCATCCGCCAGCTTACCCCGTGCTATCAGGCATTGCACCGACAAGCCGACGTAGAGGCCGTCTGAAAAGAGCCGGACGCTTTCCAGCCTGTTTAGCAACAAGTCTGCCAATCATCGGCGTTGAATCCAGCTAAACACTTCCTCGAATAAAAACCAAAACAAAAGGCCGTCTGAAACCTGATTTCCAGATTTCAGACGGCCTTTATTTTTAACAATAGATTTTAAAACCGATTATGCGCCGCGTTTTTCCAAAGCAGCAACAGCAGGCAACTCTTTGCCTTCCAAGAACTCAAGGAACGCGCCGCCGCCGGTAGAGATGTAGCTGATTTGATTGGTTACGCCGAATTTGGCAATCGCCGCCAAAGTGTCGCCGCCGCCGGCAATCGAGAACGCATCGCTTTGGGCAATCGCTTCGGCCAATACTTTGGTACCGCCGGCAAATTGGTCAAACTCAAACACGCCGACCGGGCCGTTCCATACGACCGTACCGGCAGCTTTGAGCAAATCGGCCAAAGCAGCGGCGGATTTCGGGCCAATGTCCAAAATCATGTCGTCTTCGGCAACGTCGGCAATGTCTTTCACCACAGCTTCCGCATCGGCGGCGAAGGCTTTAGCGACAACCACGTCGGTCGGCAGCGGAACAGAGCCGCCTTTTGCCGCCATTTTCGCCATGATTTTTTTGGATTCTTCCACCAAATCGTGTTCGGCCAAAGATTTGCCGATGGCTTTGCCTTCTGCCAACAGGAAGGTATTGGCAATGCCGCCGCCGACGATGAGTTGGTCTACTTTGTCAGCCAAAGATTCGAGGATGGTCAGTTTGGTGGACACTTTGCTGCCGGCAACGATGGCAACCATCGGATGAGCCGGTTGTTTCAGGGCTTTGCCCAAAGCGTCAAGTTCACCCGCCATCAACACGCCGGCGCAGGCAACCGGTGCGGCTTGGGCAACGGCTTCAGTCGAAGCTTGAGCGCGGTGGGCGGTACCGAATGCGTCGTTGACGAACACGTCGCACAAAGAAGCGTAGGCTTTGCCCAGATCCAAGTCGTTTTTCTTCTCGCCTTTGTTGATGCGCACGTTTTGCAGCATCACCACATCACCAGCGTTCAAGGTCGGTTTGTTTTCACGCCAGTCGTTCAATACTTTCACGTCTTTGCCCAACAGTTTGCCCAAATGCGTAGCAACAGGCGCTACATCGTCTTCAGGATGGAATTCGCCTTCGGTCGGACGGCCAAGGTGGGTCATCACAATTACAGACGCGCCGTTGTCCAAGCAGTATTTGATGGATGCGAGCGAAGCGCGGATACGGGTGTCGTCGCTGATGTTGCCGTCTTTGAACGGTACGTTCATATCGGCGCGGATCAGAACGGTTTTGCCTTGAACATTTTGTTCGGTCAGTTTCAAAAATGCCATGATGATTCCTTTGTGATGGTTGGAAATGGGAATGTTTGGGATTATCCGCGAATGAGGGGCGACGGTAAAGATTGGCAACGGCCGCGCTTGATGTGAATCAGCAGATAAAGCCCGGGTCGTCTGAAACATTCGGCCAATCTTTCAGATTTTCCGCTATACTTTGGCGATTGATTTTCATTTTACGGATTAAACCATGTTACGCCGAATTGCTTTAATGCTTGCCTTCGCGCTGCCTGCCGCCTCATGGGCGCAGACGCTTTCTGAAACCCTGCCCAACGGTCTGAAAATCATCGTCAAAGAAGACCACCGCGCGCCTGTGGCCGTTTCGCAGATTTGGTACAAAATCGGCAGCGTGGATGAAAAACCAGGCAAAAGCGGCCTGAGCCACGCTTTGGAACACATGATGTTTAAAGGCACGAAAGACGTTCCCTCCGGCGAGTTCAACCGCCGCGTGTCCGAGCTGGGCGGACAAAACAATGCCTACACCAGCCGCAATGAAACGGTGTATTACGAAAACGTCGCCGCCGCCAACCTGCCCGAGATTCTGAAGCTCGAAGCCGACCGCATGCACAACCTCAACTTCAGCGACAAAGAATTCCTCAACGAGATGAACGTCATCCGTGAAGAACGCCGCCAGCGCACGGAAGACACGGTCGACGGCAAAATGTGGGAACAAGCCTATCTTGCAGCCTTTACCCAACCGTCCATGCGCGCCTCCGTCATCGGCTACATGAAAGATTTGCACACCCTAAAAGCCGACGACCTGCGCGCATGGTACAAACAGTATTACGCGCCTAACAATGCCGTATTGGTCATTGTCGGCGATGTCGATGCCAAACAAACGCTTCAGACGGCCGCCAAACTCTTTGGCGATATTCCGGCCAAAGCCCGTCCGCCGCGCAACAAACTCCATACCGAACCCTATTTGCGCAAGCCTGTTACAGTCAAAGCCACTTCTCCGGTCACACACCAGCCGCTGATTGCCATCAACTTCCGTGTGCCGAAACTCCAAAAATTCGACGACGCAATGCCTTTTGCCCTCGACGTCCTCTCCGATATTTTGGCAGGCAACGCGTCCAGCCGTTTTGATAAAAACCTCGTGCGCGGCAAGCAAACCGCATTGAGCGCAGGAACGCATTACGACATCATCAGCCGTGAAATGCCGCTGTTCAGCGTAATCGCCATGCCTGCCGAAGGCGTGAAAACCGATACCCTGATTGCCCAGCTGCGCCAAGAAATCAAAGACATTGCCGACAACGGCGTTTCCGAAGAAGAATTGCAGCGCGTCAAAACCCAAGCAGCGGTCAGCGAAATCTACGCCAAAGACTCCATGTCTTCCCAAGCCTCCATGATGGGCCGCCTCGAAGCACGCGGTTTCCAATATACCGACGAACAAGAAATCCACCGCCGCTTACAGGCAGTCAGCGCACAAGAAGTACAGGCCGCCGCCCGAATGTTGACCGACGATCGCATGAGTACCGTCATCATCGAGCCGCAAAAACCTGCCGCCGCGCCAAGCAAAAAAACTGCCAAACACCGATAAACATCCGGCCGTCTGAAAGCCCACACCCTTTCAGACGGCCTTAACAGAAAGCCACAACATGAAACCCACCCTGTTCGCCCTTGCCCTACTCCTGCCCTTAAGCGTCCAAGCTGCCACCGACATCCAACGCTGGCGTAACCGCGACGGCACCCAAATCCTCCTTGTCGAACGCCACGAAAACCCCATCATCGACCTTGAAGTCAGCTTCAAGGGCGCAGGCAGCGTCGCCAATCCGGACGGCAAAAGCCAAGTTGCCGAATTTACCGCCGCCCTCCTGACCGACGGCACCCAAGAGCTGGACGAAGAAGCCTTCAATGCCGAAGCCGACAACATCGGCGCGCACATCAGCAGCGACAGCAATGCCGAAAGCGCATCCGCAGGCTTCCGCAGCCTCAGCAAAGCCGACATCCGCGACAAAGCCGCCAACTTGCTCAACCACTCGCTGACCCGTCCGCGCTTTGACGAAGCCGTTTTCCGCCGCCGTCAAATCCAATCCATTACCGGCTTGCAACAACAGGAAACCACCCCCGACTACACCGCCACGCGCGAACTGACCAAGCTCATCTACCCGAACCACCCCTACGGCAGCGGCGCAAACGTAACCGTTGACAGCCTCAAACGCGTTAGTCTGGACGACATCCGCGCCTTCCACCGCACCCACTACGGCAAAGACAACGCCATCGTCGCCATCGTCGGCGACCTCAACCGCAAACAGGCAGAGCAACTGGTCGAACGCGTCCTCAAAGACCTGCCGGCCAAAGCCACCGCAACCCACGCCATCCCGCCCGTTCCCAAACAAACCGCCCAACGCCGCGACATTCCCTTTGCCGGCACACAGGCACAAATCCTGCTCGGCACCTCCCTCTTCAAACGCCATGACCCCGACTATTACGCCCTCGTTGCCGGCAACTACATCCTCGGCGGCGGCGGTTTCGACAGCCGCCTCATGAAAGTTTTGCGCGATCAACACGGCTACACCTACGGCGTATACAGCAGCCTCGCCCCGGCAACAGAAGAAGGCACGTTTGCCGTTTCCTACTCCACCCAAAAGAAAAACACCAAAGCCTCACTGGCCGACACCCAAGCCGTCATCGAGCAGTTTATCGCCGAAGGCCCGACCGAAGCCGAGCTGAAACAGGCCAAAGCCAACATCGTCGGCGGCTTCCCCCTGCGCTACGACTCCAACGACAAACTGCTCAACTACCTGAGCCTGATCGGCCTCTACGACCTGCCCAACGACTACTTGGAAGTCTACCCCAAAGCCATCAACAGCCTGACCGTCGAACAAGTCCGCGACGCATGGCAACGCCGCGTCAAATTCAAAGACCTCAACACCGTCGTTGTCGGTGCAGAATAAAACGCTTTAAAACAACAAGGCCGTCTGAAAGATTTTTCAGACGGCCTGTTATCATTCTGTCGGTTTGTTGATCTTGTCATCAGAGGCAACTTTAATCAATAAAATATCGGTCACAATCAGCTGTTGTTGTACATTTATAATGAAAGCAAAGACATCATAAATAGCATCTCTATTACTGAAACCGACAAATAAAAAGGCCGTCTGAAACCTTGAAACAGGTTTCAGACGGCCTTTTTTAACCGGTTTATTGCTTATTCAACCGTTACCGATTTAGCCAAATTGCGCGGTTTGTCCACGTCTGTACCGCGTGCGAGGGCGGCGTGGTAAGACAGGAGCTGCACAGGGATGGTGTGCACAATCGGCGAGAGTACGCCGACGTGGCGCGGGGCGCGGATGACGTGCACGCCGTCGGTGGCGTTGAAATTGCTGTCCAAATCGGCGAAGACGAAGAGTTCGCCGCCGCGTGCGCCGACTTCCTGCATATTGGCTTTTACTTTGTCCAACAGGCTGTCGTTCGGGGCAATCACGACAACAGGCATGTTCTCGTCCACCAAAGCCAACGGGCCGTGTTTCAACTCACCCGCAGGATAAGCTTCGGCGTGGATATAGGTAATCTCTTTCAGCTTCAATGCGCCTTCAAGGGCGATTGGGAAGTGGATGCCGCGACCCAAGAAGAGTGCGCTGGTTTTCTTGGCAAATTTTTGCGCCCAAGCGGCGATTTGCGGCTCAAGATTGAGAACGTGCTGAATGCTGCCGGGCAGTTGGCGCAGCTCTTCGACGTATTCGCGCGCTTTTTCGGCGGAAACCAAACCGCGCTGTTTGCCCAGCGTTACCGCCAAGCCAAACAAAACAACCAGTTGCGTGGTGAACGCTTTGGTTGAGGCGACGCCGATTTCTGCACCGGCGCGTGTGTACAGTACCAATTCGCTTTCGCGCGGCAGGGCGGATTCCATGACGTTACAAATAGACAGGCTGTGTTTGTGTCCCAAGGATTGCGCGTATTTCAGGGCTTCCATCGTGTCCAATGTTTCGCCGGATTGGGAGATGGTGATGACCAATTGCTTTGGATCGGCAATCACGTCGCGGTAGCGGTATTCGCTGGCGATTTCGACGTCGGTCGGCATTTTGGCGATGGATTCGAGCCAGTATTTGGCGGTCAGCGCAGCGTAGTAGGACGTGCCGCAGGCGAGGATTTTGATGCTGCGGATGCCGTCGAACACTTCGCGTGCATTCGCGCCGAAGTTTTCAGGTTCGAAACCGCCGTCAAGGAAGACTTCGGCGGTATCGGCGATGGCGCGCGGTTGTTCGTGGATTTCTTTCTGCATGAAGTGGCTGTATGGACCCAATTCCAGCGACGCGAGCGACAGTTCGGATACTTTGACGGTACGTTGGGTTTCAGCACCGGTTTTGTCAATGAGTTTGTCGATGCCGTTTGCGCTTAGAAGGGCAATGTCGCCGTCTTCCAAATAGGCGATGCGGCGGGTGAAGGCGATGACGGCGGATACATCGGAGGCGATGAAGGTTTCTTGATCGCCCAATGCCACCAGCAGCGGGCAGCCCATACGCGCAACCACCATTTCTTCGGGTTTGTCCTGCGCCATTACGGCGATGGCGTATGCGCCGTGGAAACGGGCAGTCGCAGCTTGGACGGCTTCAAACAGTTTACCGCCGTTTTGTGTGTATTCGTGGTTGACGCTGTGGGCGATGACTTCGGTATCGGTTTGCGATTCGAAGGTGTAACCCAACGCTTTCAGACATTCGCGTTCTGCTTCAAAGTTTTCGATAATGCCGTTGTGGACAACCGCGATCATGCCGCCGGAAATGTGGGGGTGGGCGTTAGGCTCGGTTACACCGCCGTGGGTTGCCCAACGGGTATGGCCGATGCCGATATGGCCGAACACGCCTTTTTCGCGTGCCGCATCTTCCATCAGCTGCACACGGCCGACACGGCGGACGCGTTTGATTTTGCCGTCTGTATTCACGGCGATACCCGACGAATCGTAGCCTCGGTATTCAAGGCGTTTGAGACCGTCGGTCAGAAAATCGACTACATTGTGATTGGCGCGAATAGCACCTACGATACCGCACATATAAGTTCCTTAGTATCAAAAGTTTGAGAAAATGACTGCTGCTCCGGCTCCCGAAAGCGGCAGTCGGAAAACGCCGTTTTATATTCATTGAAACGGTAAATCTAGGTTTCAGACGGCCTGTTGTTTCTCAAGGCCGTCTGAAAACAAATAAAAGATCAACCTTACTTCTTATCGCCTTTTTCCGGACGCACCCAGCCTTCGATGACGGTTTGGCGGGAGCGGGCGAGAACAAGTTTGCCGTCTTCGCAATTGCGGGTAATCGCGCTGCCCGCGCCTGTCGTCACTTTGTTGCCGAGGGTGACAGGGGCAACCAGTACGCAGTTTGAACCGATGCGCACTTCGTCTCCGATAATGGTTTTGTGTTTGTTCACGCCGTCGTAGTTGGCAATAATCGTACCGGCGCCGAAGTTGGTTTTGCTGCCAATCTCGGCATCACCGATGTAGGTGAGGTGGTTGGCTTTGGTGCCGTTGCCGATGGTGGCGTTTTTGACTTCGACGAAGTTGCCGATGTGTACTTCATCGGCCAGTTTGGCTTGCGGACGCAAACGGGCGTATGGGCCGATTTGGTTGTTTTCACCGACTTCGCAACCTTCAAAATGGGAGAATGGGGCGATTTTGGTGTTGGCACCGATTTTGGCGTTTTTGATCACGCAATTGGCACCGATTTCGACGTTGTCGCCGAGTTCGACTTCGCCTTCAATCACGACGTTGACGTCAATCACGACATCTTGTCCGTGTTTCAGACGGCCTCGTAAATCGAAACGTGCCGGATCGCGCAGGGTTACGCCTGCTTTGAGCAATTCTTGCGCCTGTTCGGTTTGGAAAATACGCTCGAGTTCGGCCAGTTGGAGTTTGTTGTTCACGCCTGCGGCTAGATGGGAGGCACGGACTTGGACGGGATGAACTTTGATGCCGTCGGCAACGGCTTTGGCGATGAGGTCGGTCAGATAGTATTCGCCTTGGGCATTGTTGCTGGAAAGGCTGTTCAACCAAGCTTCGAGTTTGGCGTTGGGCAGAACCAAAATGCCGGTATTGATTTCTTTCACGGCTTTTTGGGCGGCATCGGCGTCTTTTTCTTCGACAATGGCGGTTACGCTGCCGTTGCTGTCGCGGATGATGCGGCCCAAACCTGTCGGGTCGTTGGGCACGTCGGTCAACAAGCCAACTTCGTCGCCTGCGGCTTCGAGCAGGGTTTCGAGGGTGGCTGCGTCAATCAGGGGGACGTCGCCGTACAACACCAGCGTGCGGCCTTCGGCAGACAGGTGCGGCAGGGCGGTTTTAACGGCGTGGCCGGTACCGAGCTGTTCGGTTTGTTCAACCCAAACGACATCGCGTTTGACGGTGTCCAAGACCTGCTCTTTGCCGTGGCCGATGACGACGCAGATGTTTTGGGGATTCAGGGAGGCGGCGGTGTCGATAACGCGCTCAACCATGGGAAGGCCGCCGATGCGGTGCAGCACTTTGGGCATTTTGGAGTACATGCGCGTGCCTTTGCCGGCGGCGAGGATGACGATATTTAAAGCTGTCTGAGCCATGATACGGTTTCCGTTGTCGTTGTTTGAGGCCGTCTGAAAAGTGGGGCAACAAGTGTTGATTGTTTTTCACTCCGTTTCAGACGGCCTTGGGGATATTGTTATTCGGTTGCTGGCTGTTGGTTGGCAAATTGCGGTTTTTGCCAGTGCTGGCCGCGTTCGCCGTGTTCAGCATGATCCGCTTGATTGGATTGGACGGCGCGGCGCTCTGGGCGGAACTGGTTGTAATTCATGTTTTTAGAATAAGTACCGTCCTGATAAACGATAGGCGTGCCGGTAGCATATTTTTGTCGTACGGCGGTACGGCCGGATTCGTTGGTGTAGGTTTCCCAAGAGCAACCGGCCAAAACGGCAGCGGCGGTCAGAATTAAAGCGAGTTTACGCATGATGTTGTCCTTGTTTTAAGTGTTGGAAATACTGTGTATTGTACTGGTTTTTTAAAAATTTCATGGCAGGTTTTGTGCAAAATCAAGCAAGCCCTGCATATCTTTTGCTATGCCGTCGGCAAATGGCAACGGATGGGCTTTTTCGCCGTACCAAACGGTCTTCATGCCCAAGGCTTTGGCTTGGTGCAGATTGTCGGCGCTGTCGTCCACCATAATGCACTGTTCGGGTTTGACACCCAACAGGCGGCAGACGTTGAGATAGGCTTGTGGATTAGGCTTGTAGAGCAGGCCGAAGTCGTCCGTGCCGAACAAGCCGTCAAAATGCGCTTCCAAGCCCAACGCCTCAACCAATGCGCGGACATAAAACGAAGGCCCGTTGGAAAATACGGCTTTTCGCCCTTTCAGACGGCCTAAAACATCATCAGTTCCATCCATACCCTCCACCTTTGCCAAAATTTGCTTAAGCGGGTGACTTTCACGCAAAAACTCATCGATATCGACTTCGGGATGGTGGATTTGCAAACCGGCAAGCGTCGCGCCGTATCGGTGCCAATAATCTTGGCGCAGGTGGGAGGCGGCTTCTTCGGAAAGTTTCAGACGGCCTGCCATGTATTCGGTCATGGCGCGGTTGATGATGTAGAAAATGCCGGCTTCGGCATTGTGCAAAGTATTGTCGAGGTCAAACAGCCAAACGGGAGAATGATTCATATCGTGCCTTGATATGCAGATTTTGTTATGATATTTCGTATTTTACCCGTACAAAGGAAAGAGAATGAAACTGAAATTGTCCGCCGTGGCCCTGTTGCTGGCTTCGGCAAACCTGTACGCCCAAACCGAAGTGCGTTTGGCCGTTCACAAATCCTTCAGCCTGCCCCAATCCGTCATCGCGCAATTTGAAAAAGCCAACGATGCCAAAGTGTCCGTCATTAAGGCAGGCAGCGGCAACGAAATGCTCAACAAGCTGATTTTGAGCAAAGCCAACCCGATTGCCGATGCGGTTTACGGTTTGGACAACGCCAACATCGGCAAAGCCAAAGCTGCCGGCATCCTTGCCGCCAACCAACCCAAATCCGCACCCGTAACCGCCTCCCTGCCCGATGCACTGGCTGTCGATTACGCCTATGTCGCCATCAACTACGACAAAAAATGGTTTGAACAGAAAAAACTGCCCCTGCCGCAAACCCTGCAAGATTTGACCAAACCGGAATATAAAAACCTTCTAGTGACCCCGTCTCCCGCAACATCCTCGCCCGGCCTCTCCTTCCTCTTGGCCAACATCGGCGGCATGGGTGAAGAAGGCGCGTTCAAATGGTGGGCGCAAATGCGCCAAAACGGAGTGAAAGTCGCCAAAGGCTGGAGCGAAGCCTACTACACCGACTTCACCCAAAACGGCGGCGCTTATCCCCTCGTGGTCAGCTATGCCACCAGTCCGGCGGCCGAAGTCCACTACTCCAAAGGCAAATACAGCATGCCGCCCACCGGCAACCTCTTCCTCAAAGGCGGCACATTCCGCCAAGTTGAAGGCGCGGCAGTTTTGAAAGGCGCAAAACAGCCCGAGCTGGCGGCCAAACTGGTGAGCTGGCTGCAAAGCGGCGAAGTGCAAAAAGCCCTGCCTGCTGAAATGTGGGTCTATCCGGCTGCCAAAAACACGCCGCTGCCCAAAGTATTCGAGTTTGCCCAAACCCCGAAACACAGCGATTCCCCCAACCGCGCCGACATCAACACCAAACAAAAACAATGGGTGAGCCGTTGGAGCAAAACCGTTTTACGTTAAGCTGAAAAAGATTTAAGAAAGATTAAAGGCCGTCTGAAAAACCAAATCATTAGTTTTTCAGACGGCCTTGTTTTATAATGACCTTTTAAACAACTTCACACGCACACACAATTATGAATTTCGATCTTCAAGCCCTCTCCTCCTTCTCCGGTTGGGAACAGCTCGCCCAAATTGGTATGTCTTTCGGCACGAACCTGCTGGCCGCCTTGGCCATCTTCTTTATCGGCCGCTGGGTCGCCACGCGCGTGGTGACACTGATGAAAGCCGCGCTGACTCGCGCCAAAGTCGATAAAACACTGGTCAGCTTCCTCGGCAACGTCGCCAATATCGGTTTGCTGATCCTCATCATCATCGCCGCATTGAGCAGATTGGGCGTTTCCACGACCTCTGTAACCGCCTTAATCGGCGGCGCGGGTTTGGCGGTGGCGTTGTCCCTGAAAGACCAGCTGTCCAATTTTGCCGCCGGCGCGCTGATTATCCTGTTCCGCCCGTTTAGGGTGGGCGATTTTATCCGCGTCAGCGGTTTTGAAGGATATGTCCGGGAGATTAAAATGGTGCAGACTTCTTTGCGGACGACCGACAACGAAGAAGTCGTCCTGCCCAACAGCGTGGTGATGGGCAACAGCATCGTCAACCGTTCCACCCTGCCGCTTTGCCGCGCCCAAGTGATAGTCGGCGTTGATTACAACTGCGATTTGAAAGTGGCGAAAGAGGCGGTGTTGAAAGCCGCCACCGAACACCCCTTGTGCGTTCAAAACGAAGAGTTACAGGCAGCCGCCTACATCACCGCCTTGGGCGACAATGCCATCGAAATCACATTATGGGCTTGGGCAAACGAAGCAGACCGCTGGACGCTGCAATGCGATTTGAACGAACAGGTGGTCGAAAACCTGCGCGAAGCCAACATCAACATCCCATTCCCACAATGTGATGTCCACCTCATTCAGCCGAAAGACTGATTTCAGCTTTCAGGCCGTCTGAAACCCGGCGGGTCAAACGCCCGCCCCATTCCTCCATTTCCATAAGGAGCCTCCATGTCCCATCTGCAAACCATCGCCGAACACCTGACCAGCCGCCGTCAAACCGTTACCTGCGCCGAGTCCTGCACCGGCGGCCTGCTTGCAGGTGCGCTGACCTCCCTCTCCGGCAGCTCGCAATGGTTTCATCAAAGCTTCGTCACATACAGCAACCAAGCCAAACAGGAGCGTCTCGGCGTCATGCCCGACACCTTGCTGAAACACGGCGCGGTCAGCCGCGAGACCGTCTATGAAATGGCACGCGGCGCAAAGGCCGTCGCGCAGGCAGATTACGCCTTGAGTATTTCCGGCATCGCCGGCCCAAGCGGCGGCAGCGCGGCCAAACCGGTCGGCACAGTCTGGTTCGGCCTGGCCACGCCCGAAGGTTCGTTTGAGCAAACCGCGCTATTCACAGGCGACCGCGAAGCAGTAAGGGCGCAAGCCGTCGAATACGCATTGGCTTTCTTGGCGGAACATTTGGTTTGATAGAAAAAACACAGGCCGTCTGAAATCTGGAAATCAGGTTTCAGACGGCCTTTTTATCTATTCAAACCATCGGCGGATTTATACGCCCAAAAGCTCTTTGCCGAGGAAGCTGCCTTTTTCGACACCCGGCAGCACGAAGAAATAGCCGCCGCCGAATGGGCTGATGTATTCTTCCAGCGGTTCGCCGTTGAGGAGGTTTTGCACGAAGATGAAACCGTCGGCAAGGTTTGCCTGATAGCAGACGAACACCAGCCCGACATCAAGTTGTCCGCTTGAGGCGAGTCCGCGCGAATAGTTGTAGGCGCGGCGGAAGAGGCGGTGTTTTTTGAGGAATTCGGGATCGCGCGGGTTTGCCAGGCGCATATGGCTGTCTTTGGGCGTGATATTGCCCTCGGGGTCTTTGGCAAAATCCGGTTGGTCGGCTTCTTTTTTGCCGTCCATCGGCGCGCCGCTGTATTTGCGCCGCCCGAAAATGTCGGTTTGTTCTTGAAGCGGCGTCCTGTCCCAAAACTCGACAAAGTGGCGGATAAGGCGGACTGCCTGATAGCTGCCGTTTTTCGCCCACTCCGGTTCGTCGAGGCTGTTGGCGGCCACACCCGACCACAAAACCTCGTCGGCGGTTTTGGGGTCGGAAACTTTGGGGTTGCCCGTACCGTCACGGAAGCCCAACAGGTTGCGCGCCGCCATCGCGCCGGGTTCGGATTTGGGCTGCCACCCGTCGATACTCCAACGGATAACGGCGGTTTGGGCGGTATGTTTGATGATGTCGCGCAGGGCGGCTTGGCAGGTTTCAGGGGTGAAGGCGCAGATTTGCAGGCTCAAATCGCCGTCGCACCAGCTTTTTTGCAGCTTGTCGTTGGGGAAGTCGCGCATTTCCTGCAAATGAACCGGTTTTTTGTCTTTGAGTCCGAACCGTCCGTCAAACAGGCTGTTGCCCACTCCCACGGTAACGGTCAATCCGTCGGGGTTGAAGGCTTTGCCCAAAATGCCGCTGCCGGCCGGCGGGAGTTTGTCGTCGCCGTCTTGGTATTCGCCGCCTTGGGTGAGAAACTCGATACGGGCGGTCAGCGTGCGGAACAGATTCTCCAGCTGCTTGGCGTTTTGCGCGGTAACATCAAAGGCGCACATAATGGAAAATGCCTGCTGCGGCGTAACGATACCTGCCTGATGTTTGCCGTAGCAGGGATAGGCTTGGGGCGAGTGTTGGTTTTCGGCGGTGCGTTCGGCGGTTTCGCCCTGTTTTTTACCGCCGAGATAACCTCCGATTGCGCCGACTGCTCCGGCGGCAAGGGCGGTTTTAAAGAGGGTGCGCCTGGCCGGTTGTGTCGGGTTGTTCGTACTCATGTTTTTATCCTTTGTTTAAACTCGGTATCCGATACGGCGGAACACGGGAAACGGAAACCTCCGCCTTTTCCAATACCTTTCCGGTTTTGCAGATAAAACTTCAGACGGCATCTGCCGCCAAATGCCGTCTGAACGCTCAAGGCTTATTTCAAGCCGAGTATGCCGCGAAGTTGGGCAAGGTCTTCGGCAAGCGCGTTAACGGGGGCTTGTAACGCTTTGCGGTCGGCCTCGCTCAGCTTGTCGTAGGTTTCAAAACCGTCTTTGGTGCGGTATTTCGCCAGAATTTCGTTGACCTGTTTGAAGTTGGTATCGGTTTTTTCCAACAGGGCTTTGTTTTTGGCCTCAATCAGCGGACGGAACAAATCGACGATTTTTTTAGATCCGTCCACATTGGCTTGGAAGTCGCTCAAATCGGTGTGGCTGTAACGGTCTTCTTCGCCGCTGATTTTACTGCCCGCCACTTCTTCAATCAGTTCGGACGCGCCGCCGACCACCTTACCCGGAGGGAATGCCAATGCGTCGATTTCTTTTTGCAGGGCTTCGACATCGGTCATCAGTTTCGCTGCAATTTCCTTCACGCCGGATACGTCTTTTTCTACCCAAAGGGCGTGTTCGATACGGTGGAAGCCGGTAAACCCGGCATCTTTCGCGCCGTCTTTGAAGTCGTCTTCACGCGCATCGATGACAGGGTCGAGTTCGCTGAAAAGCTCGGCAATCGGTTCGATGCGTTCGTAGTGGACGCGGGTGGCGGCAAACAGGGATTTCGCCTTTTCAATGTCGCCGGCTTTGACGGCTTCGGTAAAGGTTTTGGTTTTCGCCACCAGCTCTTTAACCTCGCCTTGAACGTAAGCTTTATAGTCGGCGAGCGGTTGGGACAGTTTTTCCAAATCCGCTTCGTTGGCAGTGTCTTTAAAGCCGCTGTCGGTAACCACCAGCTTGCCGCGCGGATTGGTCAAAAGACCGCAAGTCATTTCGTATTCGCCCGGCAACAGGGTTACGGTCATTTTGTCGGAAAGTCCGGGGGCGATGTTTTCACGCTCGTCCACCACCATCACGCCTTTCAAGATTTCCCATTCCAGCTTGCGGCCGCTGTCATTTTTGATGTTGAACACGACTTGGCCGCTGGGGACGGTCAATTCCATCGGTTCGCAGGCATTGTCGTTCACACCGATATTGACCGAACCGTCGGCATTGGCGGCAGCGGATGCGCCTGAAGCGGCAGGCGCGGCTTTTTCGGCTTCAGGCGGCTGACACGCGGTCAAACCCAAAGCCAGCATTACAGACAAAGCAGTCAGATTGAATTTTCTCATTTTACTTCCTTCTTATTTAGTTAACGTTTTTGCCGGCGCACTGCCGCGCAAAAACCAAATCATGACGGGAACCAGATACAGCAGCCAAATCAGGACTTCGCCTTCGGTCGGATGGTCGGTATAGCCGAAGAAACCGCCGAGCAGCACGCCTAAAGGGCTGTCTTCATGCAAATATTTCGATGTGTCGAAAGCAATGTCCTGCATCGCATTCCATACGCCTGCCTCATGCAGCGCACGAAACGAACCGGCCAGCAGACCGGCCGCCACCACAATCAAAAACGCGCCCGTCCAACGGAAAAACTTCGCCAAGTTCAGGCGCATACCGCCCTGATAAATCAGCGTACCGATGACAACCGCCGCCAACAGCCCCAATACCGCGCCTATCGGCATAGACCATGTCGGGCTTTGCTGGAACACGGCAAGCAGGAAAAACACGCTCTCCAAACCTTCGCGCGCCACGGCCAAAAACGCCATGCCGACCAAGGCCACCCCTGACCGCTGCCGTGGTTCAAGGCCGTCTGCACGGAGTCCTGAAGCTGCCGCTTCATCGACCGCGCCGCCTTTTTCATCCATAAAATCATATAAGTCAGCATCGCGACGGCAACTAGGCCGATGATGCCGACGACGAACTCCTGCTGCTTTTGGGGAATCTCGCCCGTTGCCGAATGGATGCCGTATCCGATACCCAAACACATCAAAGAAGCAAGGACGACCCCGAACCAGACCTTAGGCATCAGCTTGGAATGTCCGGACTGCTTCAAAAAACCGGCAACAATGCCGACGATCAGGGCGGCTTCGATGCCCTCGCGCAGCATAATCAATAAAGCAATCAGCATAAAAAACTCTAAAGTGAAACGTTTATTTGTTAACGCATTTATAACGCTTTATATTTGATAACGCAAATTATTTTCATTTTTTAATAACCCCATATTTATTAAGATTTTTTAAAATAAAATAACGAACGTAATCAATAAAAACTAAAAGGCCGTCTGAATTTTGTTTTTTCAGACGGCCTTAAAAACCTTAACTAATTGTAAAAAAACAATAAAAAAGTTTCACATTGTGAAATTCTCTATCGGTTATATTTTCAAAATTTATCAAAAATAAAAGCTTGATTTATAACAAGAATATAAAGCAACTTATCTCATATAGTTCAGACACTGCTGTCGCAACCAGCAACCCATTACATAACAAAGAAACCTCCTATGCCACGTTTGAAACTCCACCAAATCGTTCTGGCCTTGGCCGTTTCTGCCGCGTTGACCGCCTGCGGTGAGAAAACGGCACAAACTACTGAAACTCCTCAAGCTGCTTCTGCCGCGAGCGCTGCTGATGCTGCCGCAAGCACCGCCGCCGTTTCAGCCCCTCAAAATTCTGCCGATGTTTCTGACGAAGACAAAGCCCTGTTGGAACGCGCGCAAGCTACGTTCAAACCTTTGCCTGACGCAGCCGAAATGCAAAAAATCCGTCCGTTTACCGAAGAACAAGTCAAACTCGGCCAACAACTTTGGTACGAAAACCGCCTGTCCAAAGGCAACACCGTCAGCTGTAACTCTTGCCACAACTTGGCAACTGCCGGCGTAGACAACATGCCGACCAGCGCGGGTCATAAAAGCCAATTCGGCAGCCGTAACTCCCCAACTGCTCTGAATGCCTCCTTGTTGGGCAGCCAATTCTGGGACGGCCGTGCAGCCGATGTGGAAGAACAAGCCGGTGGCCCATTGCTCAACCCTGTTGAAATGGCCAACGCGACCGAAGCCGATGCCGCCGCAAAAATCGCCGGTATTCCTGAATACCAAGAGAAATTCAAAGCCGCATTCCCTGAAGACGGCGCGGTTTCCTTCAAAAACATCACCACCACATTGGGCACGTTTGAACGTACCCTGCTGACCCCAACCCGTTGGGACGACTACCTGAAAGGCAACGTATCTGCCCTGAGCGAACAAGAACGCAAAGGCGTACGCGCATTTATGGACAACGGCTGTATCGCTTGTCACAGCGGCGTCAACTTGGGCGGGGCGGTACCATGTTCCAAAAATTCGGTTTGGTGGATGGCCCTTACTGGAAACACATCGACGATCCTAAACACGACAAAGGCCGTGCGGACGTAACCAAGAAAGCCGAAGACGAATTCTTCTTCCGTGTTCCCGGCTTGAGAAACGTTGAACGTACCTATCCATACTTCCACAACGGCAGCGTTTGGGAATTGGATAAAGCCGTCAACATCATGGCAAAAGCTCAATTGGGTAAAACTCTGGCTCCGGAAGAAACTGAAAACATCGTTGCCTTCTTGAAAGCCCTCTCCGGCAATGTTCCTGAATCTGCCCGAACCATGCCTGAGCTGCCTGTATCCACCGATGTCAAATCCCAACCTGACAACAAATAAGGTTTAGCACAAAACAAAGGCCGTCTGAAAATCCGTTTCAGACGGCCTTTTTGTTGCCGGGCATATGGGCATCTTTGTTTCACGATTCCACACAATATGGTAATCTTGATCCGATTTTCACCATACATCCGAAAGGAACATCATGAGCCTGATTATTGAAGACTTGCAAGAAGGTCACGGCAAAGAAGCCGTCAAAGGCAAAGAAATCACCGTACATTACACCGGCTGGTTGGAAGACGGTACCAAATTCGACTCCAGCCTCGACCGCCGTCAACCGCTGACCATCACTCTGGGCGTCGGCCAAGTGATTAAAGGTTGGGACGAAGGCTTCGGCGGCATGAAAGAAGGCGGCAAACGCAAGCTGACCATTCCTTCCGAAATGGGCTACGGCGCACACGGTGCCGGCGGCGTGATTCCTCCGCACGCGACCTTGATTTTTGAAGTCGAGCTGCTGAAAGTGTACGAATAAGCATTTGACGCTTCAAAAGACCGAGGCCGTCTGAAACCCGAAGTTTGGTTTTTCAGACGGCCTGTTTTATCAAGATTCGGTATAATGCCCTCTTTTACAAGCAAACCATTTCCCAAGGATCCCCCATGCTTTTACCCGAACAAGTCAAAACCCTGATTGAAGGCGTTACCCCTTGCGAACACGTCGAAGTCGAAGGCGACGGCCATCACTTCTTCGCCGTAATCGTTTCCTCCTCATTTGAAGGCAAAGCCCGCCTCGCCCGCCACCGCCTGATTAAAGACGGCCTCAAACCGCAACTCGAAAGCAACGAATTGCACGCGCTGTCGATTTCCGTTGCCGCCACCCCGGCCGAATGGGCTGCCAAACAGGCTTAATTTGGAATCAAACAAAAGGCCGTCTGAAAACTTTTCAGACGGCCTTTTTCATACATATTGCCCACCCTACCATTTAACAGTTCGCATTAATTGCACAGGTTACGCTGGCTCTATGTCACATTCTGCTAGCGTTAATGTATCGATTAGTTCGCCATTTTTATTTATAAATTCCACTTCAAAAACAGCAGATGGCAATTCCTGAAGAACTTCGATTATTGTACCTATACTACCTTCAGGTACATTACTATTGGGCTGTTTTACTTTAAGCTTTACAACATCATTTAAATTCATTATTGGCACCTAATTTTACTAAAACGGTTGTCATTTTGGGAATTTCAGATCCAGGCACTAAAATCCAGCCTGTAGTTACAATGGCTGTTTTCCCATTAGGTCCAGTTAAACAGCGCAGGCAATCGATACAAACGACAAACTGCATTCGACAACACACAATCGCTGTGTCAACCCTACCGGCACAACCGCCAAACTAGCCCTGCCGTTTCGGGAAAAACTGCACCACGTTCTCCCCTTGCGGCAACACCAATTTCTTCACGGCATGGCCGTACACGGTTTCAAGCGTGATGTTCAGACGGCCTTCGTTTTCAAAAATCTTATCCACACATTCCTTGGCCGCTTGCGGATTGCTGAACTTCAACGCATTCCACAATCCCAAGGTTTCCATGTCCTGCCAAAACGTTCCGGCTTTTTTATAGCTCAACTCAAGCTTGGCCGTGTCGGTTACCGGATCGTAAAAGCCGTTGTCGGCGAGCATATCGCCCAAGTCGTGCATATCAATCAGCGTGGGCGCTTCGCATTCGATGCCTTCATGGTTCAGACGGCCTGTCAGCCCGCTCAGGCTGTCGCGGCCAAAGTGCGTGAAAAACAATAATCCGTCGGTTTTCAAAGCAACGGCCCAGTTTTTCAATACCGGCAAAATATCGTCGGCGCGGCTGAGGCTGAGGTTGGCCCACAACATATCGGCGGATGCTTCGGGCAACGGCGCGGTCAGGGCTTGGCAATGCTGCGGGATGGTTTTGCCGGTCAGCTTCTGCCAGAAACCGCCTTTGCGCGCGGCGGCGGCGGTTTTCAAAAAGTCGGCATTCGGATCGTATTCTTCAAACACGGCGGCGGGATAACGCGCGGCCAGCAGGCTGCGGCTGATGTCGGCATCGGCACCAATCAGCATGATGCGTTTGGGTACATTGCGGACCAGCTGCAGGCGCTCGTCGGTGTCTTGGGCAAGATGGCGGTGAATCTGCCAGCGTTTGTCTTGTTCGGTCATGGTGGGTCGTGTCAGCGGGCTTTGCCCGACAATGTTTTTATGGTTTAAGGCTGTTTCAGACGGCCTTTTCGACAAAATTGCGGTAGGTTTCGGCGAATTCGTCGGCATGGCTTAAAAAGGGCGCGTGTGCGGCTTTGTCGATAAGGACCAGCTCGCTGTTGCTCAAATGGCGGTGTAAATATTCGCCCATGCGCGGCGGCGTGATGGCGTCTTTCTGTCCAAACACCAGCAATGACGGCGTTTGAATAAGCGGCAATAACGGACGCGCGTCGGCATGATTGACCGCTTCAAGCGCGGCCTGTAAGGCGGAAGGCGTGCCGCAGCGTGCCAAATCGGGCAGCACCCGGTTTAAGATTTCGCCCGAATGCGGCGTGTGCAGCAGTTGCAGTTGTAGAAACTGTTTAATATGTTTGGCATAATCCTGCTGGAATGCGCTGACCATCTTGCCCAAGGCAGGTTGCGCCAAACCTTCGGGATAATCCGTGTCGGCAGTCAATCGGGCAAAACTTGCCGTCAGGCAGAGCGATTGGATTTTGTCGGGATAAAGCGCGGTCAGATATAGGGCAACCAATCCGCCCAGCGACCAGCCGAGAATGTGTGCCGGCGTGTCGATTTGTCCGGCAAAGGCTTCGGCAACGGCGGCAATATCAAACGGTTCGGCAAAAGGCGCATCGCCGTGTCCGGGCAAATCCAGCGCGCGGACGTCCCAATCGGCAGGCAAACGCGGTATCAAATCGTCGAATACATGGCGGTTCGCCGCCCAACCGTGTATCAGATAAACTTTTTTGGTGGAGTGTGGCATGAATGTTCTTTCTTGGTGGCGCAGTTTGAAACAGCTCAATGCGCGACGTTGCGTATTATGCCACGATTCCGTTTCAGACGGCCTTTGCCGAGGCTGCGCAAACGATTTGACGGAATATTTTATCGACGCGGCACAAAGCTGCCCTTTGTGTTTCCGCCATATCACAGGCGGGGCAGTGTGCGGCAGTTGTCAGAAAAAGCCGCCCGCATTTGATAGAATGTGGGCCTCGCTGTATTACGAACCGCCCGTCAGCAGCATGATACGCGAGCTGAAACACTTGGCCGATTTGGGCATGAGCCGTCCGTTGGCGGATTTGATGTTCCAAAACGCACCGGACTGGCTGGCGACGGAACACTTCGATTTCGTCCTGCCCATGCCTTTGAGCAAAGAGCGGCGGCTCAAGCGCGGATTCAACCAAAGCGAGGCGTTGACGGATATTTTGGCAAAACGCTACGGCTGGACACTGCTGCCGCGCCACACGGTTTTCAGACGGCATGGCGAGCCGCAAAGTACGCTGAAAAGCGACGAACGTCTGCGAAATATCAAGAATGCATTTAAAATCAAAGCCGAATTGCCGAAGGCGTGTAATATTCTGTTAATTGATGATGTCTTCACTACCGGATCGACTTTAAACGAATTGGCGAAAACGCTGAAAAAATCAGGCGCAGGTAAGATTTTTTGCTGGAGTTTGGCACGGCCGCCAATGAAAAAATAGCTAAAATTTTTGACACCCATGGAACATTTCGGCATTATGCCACTCTATAAGTGATTGATTTATATGTTTACCATAGTTTTGTACCAACCCGAAATCCCGCCCAATACGGGCAATATCATCCGCCTGTGCGCCAATACCGGTGCCGATTTGCACTTGGTCAAACCGCTTGGGTTTCCGCTGGATTCGTCCAAAATGAAACGCGCGGGTTTGGATTATCACGAGTTTGCCAAACTGACGGTACATGAGAATTTCGATGATTGCCTCAAGGCACTCGAAGGCCGCCGCATTTTCGCGCTGACCACCAAAGGCTCTACCCGCCCCGACGAAGTTTCCTTCCGCGAAGGCGATGTATTGCTGTTTGGTCCCGAAACACGCGGCCTGCCTGCCGAAGTTCTCGACAACCTGCCTGCCGGACAAAAAATCCGCCTGCCGATGATGCCCGACAGCAGGAGCATGAATCTTTCCAATACCGTCGCCGTCATTTTGTTTGAAGCATGGCGACAAAACGGTTTTGCCGGCGGCGTATAACAGACCGTCTGAAACCGCTGCATTATCAACTCAAGAACGGAACCCGTTTTGACTTTTACTAAAAAAACCCTCCTTTCCCTAGCCGCCGCCACTATCGGCGTCCTTTCCATCAATGCCGCCGTCGCCGACAGCGTGGTCCGAGTCGAAAAACTGCATCCTTCTGCCAACCGCAGTTACAAAGTTGCCGGCAAACGCTACACGCCGCTGACCAAAGTTTCCTCTTTCAGCCAAACCGGCAAAGCCTCATGGTACGGCAGCCAATTCCACGGCCGTAAAACTTCCAGCGGCGAGCGTTACAATATGAACGCCCTCTCCGCCGCCCACAAAACCCTCCCTATTCCCAGCTACGCACGCGTGACCAATATGCAAAACGGCAAAAGCGTCATCGTCCGTGTCAACGACCGCGGCCCTTTCCACGGCAAACGCGTCATCGATGTTTCCAAAGCCGCCGCCCAACAATTGGGTTTCATCAACCAAGGCACGGCCAACGTCAAAGTTGAGCAGATCATCCCCGGCCAAACCGCCGCTCAAACCATTATTTCCCCAAACAACAAAGAATTTTTTGTTGATTTGAAATCCTTCGGTACCCAACGCGAAGCGCAAGCCTATTTGAACCAAACCGCACAAAGCCTGCCGTCCGACAGCAAAATCATGCTTGAAAAACGCAACTACGAATACGTTGTCAAAATGGGTCCGTTCAGCAGCCAAGAACGTGCCGCCGAAGCAGGCGAACGCGCCCGTCATCTGAACCTGGCATCCGCCATCTGATTTCGTCCGCGTTACCGCTGAAGTTTGATACAATACAAGGCCGTCTGAAACCCGATTGCAAGGTTTCAGACGGCCTTTTTTAATCACAGGGGAACACCATGATCAGCAGGCTCACAGGCAAATTGATTGAGAAAAATCCGCCGCAGGTCGTTATCGACATCAACGGCGTCGGTTATGAAGCCGACGTTTCCATGCAGACTTTCTACAACCTGCCCCCCATTGGCGAAACCGTCCATCTTTACACCCAACTTGTCGTCCGCGAAGACGCGCATTTATTGTTCGGCTTTGCATCAGCCGAAGAGCGCGCCACCTTCCGCCAACTGGTCAAAGTCAGCGGCATCGGTGCCAAAACCGCATTGGGCATTTTGTCGGCCATGAATGCCGACGAGCTGGCGCAAGCCATCGCCGAAGAAGACGTCAAACGCCTCTCCTCCGCCCCCGGCATCGGCAAGAAAACCGCCGAGCGCATGGTATTGGAACTGCGCGGCAAACTCGTGTCCCATACCGTTTCAGACGGCCTGTTTGCCCCTGCTGCCGTTGCCGACGAAAGCCAAGACATCATCAACACCCTGCTTGCCCTCGGCTACAACGAACGCGAAGCCAAAGCCGCCACCAAAGGTATTCCCAAAGGTACGGAAGTCGGCGAAGGCGTACGCCTGGCCTTGAAAAACCTGCTCAAATAAGGCCGTCTGAAACATGAAGGCATTGGCACTGAGCATCACCCTCTTGCTGAGCGCGTGCGTCTATACCGAGACTCCGTATGGGCGCACCGCCGTCTTGGACCTGCCCGTCCACTCGCAAACCACCGTCAACAAAACCGTGACCATCAACGCCCCGCCGGGAACGACCGTCATTTACCAAGACAGCCAACCCGTTCACAACAATCCGGCTTATCCCGTCTATCCGCACCGGGTTTACCGTTACGAATAGGCGTTGGCTTTCTTCCGGAGAAAATTTCGATTTGGACAAAACCGCCCCGCGCATCATCAGGATAATGATGGACAACTTGGAAAACCATCCCGACCTGCGCTGGAAATAATCAAGCCTTGGTAACAATGCCGTCTGAAACGAACAAACCCTTTCAGACGGCATCAAAATGACACAAAGCCTTCTTCTAAAAATACATATTCACTAAATTGCATTTTTAATTTCCCCTATCATCGCATGGATATTCTCTTGGTCAAAATGTCCGTTTTCTTCTGAATAAACTTCCAACAAATAATGTTCAATGAACGTTTTATCTGTCATCAACGATACATCTTTGGCAATGTCTTCATACGCCTCAAAATCATCTTCATGCCATGGATCATATTTGTCCATAATTTTTTGAATTTCATTTTTCATATCATTTACCTTCCAATATTTATTTACAATTAATAACAATACCATTCAAAATGTAAACTGCATTCTTCTCCGGCATTTTTGCAAATAAAAACCGAAAATCCCGCCATTTCCGCGAAAGCGGGAAACCGTTTTTTGAGTTCCAGTCATTCCTGATAAGGCTTTAACGTCGAGCTTTCGGATTCCCGCCTTTACGATAATAACGATGAGGGCATTTTCTGTTTTAATCTATTGCGGTTATATACATATGCGATTATTTTAGTTTGCTTACAAAACACTTCATGTTACATTCAAAAATTTAATGCACACGATATATTTTTTTAAGGAGAAACAGATGAATCAAACCGATACGCGGCGGGGCGGGCGATTTTTACGCACAGTCGAATGGCTGGGCAATATGTTGCCGCATCCGGTTACGCTTTTTATTATTTTCATTGTGTTATTGCTGATTGCCTCTGCC
Source organism: Neisseria flavescens (assembly GCF_005221285.1). Classification (NCBI taxonomy): domain Bacteria; kingdom Pseudomonadati; phylum Pseudomonadota; class Betaproteobacteria; order Neisseriales; family Neisseriaceae; genus Neisseria; species Neisseria flavescens. Next base: position 1,865,902 of record NZ_CP039886.1, on the reverse strand, counting down.
GTCGGTGCGTATTTCGGACTATCCGTCCCCGATCCGCGCCCTGTTGGTGCGAAAGGACGTGCCGATGACGGTTTGATTTACGTTGTCAGCCTGCTCGATGCCGACGGTTTGATCAAAATCCTGACGCATACCGTTAAAAATTTCACCGGTTTCGCGCCGTTGGGAACGGTGTTGGTTTCTTTATTGGGCGTGGGGATTGCGGAAAAATCGGGCTTGATTTCCGCATTAATGCGCTTATTGCTCACAAAATCCCCACGCAAACTCACTACTTTTATGGTTGTTTTTACAGGGATTTTATCTAATACCGCTTCTGAATTGGGCTATGTCGTCCTAATCCCTTTGTCCGCCATCATCTTTCATTCCCTCGGCCGCCATCCGCTTGCCGGTCTGGCTGCGGCTTTCGCCGGCGTTTCGGGCGGTTATTCGGCCAATCTGTTCTTAAGCACAATCGATCCGCTCTTGGCAGGCATCACCCAACAGGCGGCGCAAATCATCCATCCCGACTACGTCGTAGGCCCTGAAGCCAACTGGTTTTTTATGGTAGCCAGTACGTTTGTGATTGCTTTGATTGGTTATTTTGTTACTGAAAAAATCGTCGAACCGCAATTGGGTCCTTATCAATCAGATTTGTCACAAGAAGAAAAAGACATTCGGCATTCCAATGAAATCACGCCTTTGGAATATAAAGGATTAATTTGGGCTGGCGTGGTGTTTGTTGCCTTATCCGCCCTATTGGCTTGGAGCATCGTCCCTGCCGACGGTATTTTGCGTCATCCTGAAACAGGATTGGTTTCCGGTTCGCCGTTTTTAAAATCGATTGTTGTTTTTATTTTCTTGTTGTTTGCACTGCCGGGCATTGTTTATGGCCGGGTAACCCGAAGTTTGAGCGGCGAACAGGAAGTCGTTAATGCGATGGCCGAATCGATGAGTACTCTGGGGCTTTATTTGGTCATCATCTTTTTTGCCGCACAATTTGTCGCATTTTTTAATTGGACGAATATTGGGCAATATATTGCCGTTAAAGGGGCGACGTTCTTAAAAGAAGTCGGCTTGGGCGGCAGCGTGTTGTTTATCGGTTTTATTTTAATTTGTGCTTTTATCAATCTGATGATAGGTTCCGCCTCCGCGCAATGGGCGGTAACTGCGCCGATTTTCGTCCCTATGCTGATGTTGGCCGGCTACGCGCCCGAAGTCATTCAAGCCGCTTACCGCATCGGTGATTCCGTTACCAATATTATTACGCCGATGATGAGTTATTTCGGGCTGATTATGGCGACGGTGATCAAATACAAAAAAGATGCGGGCGTGGGTACGCTGATTTCTATGATGTTGCCGTATTCCGCCTTCTTTTTGATTGCTTGGATTGCCTTATTCTGCATTTGGGTATTTGTTTTGGGACTGCCCGTCGGTCCCGGTGCGCCCACATTCTATCCGGCACCTTAAATGCGATAAACAAAATGCCGTCTGAAAACCTATTTGCTGCTTTCAGACGGCATTTGTCTTTCTATCCTGTTATGCTGCTCCGGCCTCTTCCTTTTTTTCCGCTGCGGCAAGCGTGTCGGCAAGCAGGCGAATGCCGCTAAATATTCAGACGGCCCGGCTTGCGAAAAGATACAGAAAACCGGTTTGCCCAGAATGGCGTTTGAAAAGGAAAAATAAATATCAGGCCGTCTGAACCTTATGGCGACTGTGCTATAATCCGCACCTCATACAGGTCGGACAGACAGTCGCCGCGTATCGCGTAAGGCATACGGGGAGGAAAGTCCGGGCTCCATAGAGCAGAATGCCGGCTAACGGCCGGGCGCGGCAACGCGACGGAAAGTGGAACAGAAAGCAATACCGCCGATGATTGCCTTCGGGCAAAACAGGTAAGGGTGAAAAGGTGCGGTAAGAGCGCACCGTGCATTTGGTAACAAAGCGCAGCAGGCTAAACCCCATTCGGAGCAAGACCAAACAGAACGCGATGACGCTGCTCGCCGAGCGTTCGGGTAGGTTGCTTGAGCACACCAGCAATGATGTGCCTAGAGGAATGACTGTCCGCGACAGAACCCGGCTTACCGTCCGAGCTGTATGTCCCCATACCGCGGCAGGTTTTAAAAACCTGCCGCATTTTTATAGAAATATAGTGGATTAACTTTAAACCAGTACGGCGTTGCCTCGCCTTGCCATACTATCTGTACTGTCTGCGGCTTCGTCGCCTTGTCCTGATTTAAATTTAATCCACTATAAAAAGGCCGTCTGAAACCTGAATCTTGGTTTCAGACGGCCTTTTTTTAAACCGCTGTTTATGGACGGTATTCCGGTTTCATGCCGTTGGGCAGGAGCTGCCATACATAGCCGGTGGTTTTCATTTTGCCGGCCACTTCGCCTGCTTCGTCGCCATAGCCCCAGAAATAATCCACACGGACCGCGCCTTTAATCGCACTGCCGGTATCTTGCGCCATAATCAGGCGGTTGAGGGCTTTTTTGGTGGTCGGGTGGGCAGTGGCGACAAATAATGGTGCGCCAAGCGTGATGTAGTGACGGTCGATGGCACCGGCGTATTCGCCCATCAACGGCGTACCCAATGCGCCTACCGGGCCGGAATCACTGCTGCCGGTCAGCTCGCGGAAGAAGACGTAGCTTGGGTTTTGTCCCAAAACTTCGGCAAGGCGGCCGGGGTTTTGCTTCATATAGGCCTTGATGCCCTGCATGCTGGTCTGACCCAGCGGCAGATAGCCTTTGTCCGCCATATAGCGGCCGATGGAAACATACAGATGTTCGTTTTTATCGGCAAATCCGACGCGGATGTATTTGCCGGACGGCGTTTTCAGACGGCCTGAACCTTGAATGTGCATAAAGAAAAGTTCGACCGGATCATCTGCATAACCCAAAATCGGCGCTTTGCCGTTAAGCGCGCCGCCGTTGATTTGGCTGCGGGTGTGGTAAGGAACAAAACGGCTGCCTTCAAAACGGCCTTTCAGCGCAGTGCTGCGTGCTGTAATCGGGAATCTGGACAAATCGGCCATGTATGTGCCGCTATTGTCGATGACGCCGCTGTTTTGGCCGGTTTGGCGGATGCGGACGGTGGCTTTGCTGCCTCTCAAGTTTGCAGCCAGCGGAACGGAAACAAAATCGTTCGGAATGCCGTAAATAGGGAAACGGGATTGGCTTGTGGGCTTGTCGTCGCCGTGCAGAACCGGTTCGTAATAGCCGGTAATGGTGCCGGCAGGATTGCCGCCGTTATCGACGCGCCATGCGGTGAAATAGCGCTCGAAAAAGTGCTTGGCTTGGAAATGGTGCGCCGGCGTTTGCATGGCTTGGATACAAACGTCCTGCCAGCCTTGGCGGTTTTTGAGTTTTTCACAGCCTAAGCGGAAAGATTGCAAGCTTTTGGCGAAGTGTTGGGTGCTCCAGTGCGGCAGTTCGTTGTAGGAAACAACGGTGTAGTTTGCTCCTCCCCCGCTCACTGTCGTACCGATGGGATCAGGCGTACCGGTGGGGCGGTCAGGGCCTTTGATAACGCTGGTGTCGATTTCGGGAAGATTTTTAATGCTTTTGCTCGGGCAGGCGGCAAGAATGGCTGCGGCAATGCTGACGAGCGTGATGCGGTACAGATGTTTTTTCATGGAATCAATAGCGTGTCGAAAGGCCGTCTGAAAAATAGTTTTCAGACGGCCTATGTTGGAAAGTGCTGATTTTAACACAAAAAAGCCATTTATCGGCGTGGCGGTAATTTGACGACAACCGTATCGGCCAGCATATCGTAGAGCGTGCGGCGGTCGCGTTTGACGGAGAAGAGCATGATGAAGTTGATGAAAGCCATAAGCAGAGAAACCAAATCTCCACCCGTTTCATTTACTGCCAACATTACTGCAATGACTATAATACCGACAATAAATGACCAAGCCACTTCGCGTATCAAAACCGTACCACCAAAACCCGGATTGCTACCGTCACTTTTTAACACCCGGATACCCATAATTTTTTTACCTAAAGACTGACCGTACCGGCTCATGTAATACAGTTGGAAGATACCAAAAACCAAATAGACAGCCAAAGAAATAAAAAATGTTATGGCAAAATATTCAGGGGGATTAGAAAGAGAAGACTCCGAAACCAATTCTTTGCTTTCATCAAAAGTGAAAACTACCATCACAATGAATGGTACCCATATCAAAACATTAAACAAATTATTCAACAAATATGCCGCAACCCTCGCCCCCGGCGAAGCAATATGGACATCCACTACTTCCGTTTTAGGAAAATCCGACAAATTGATTTCGCTCATTTAACCTTCCTCTGTGCTATTTAATGAGATGCAATTTCATTGCCATCTTAACCTATTTTTCCATCATTCTAAAAAATTTCGATAAAAACCTTTACATTTTCCGCAGACGGCGTTAAAACACTTGTTTTCCCCTTTGTTATAGTGGGTTAACAAAAATCTGAACAAAGCGGCAGGCAATGCCGTTCCGATTTTTGTTAATGCACTATAAAACTTATCAGGATTTTCTTCTCAAGGAGTAGCATATGAAAGTAGGTTTCGTCGGCTGGCGCGGCATGGTCGGTTCGGTTTTGATGCAGCGTATGCAAGAAGAAAACGACTTCGCCCACATTCCCGAAGCGTTTTTCTTTACCACTTCCAACGTCGGCGGCGCTGCCCCTGATTTCGGTCAGGCAGCCAAAACATTGTTGGATGCCAACGATGTTGCCGAATTGGCAAAAATGGACATCATCGTTACCTGCCAAGGCGGCGATTACACCAAATCCGTATTCCAAGCCCTGCGCGACAGCGGCTGGAACGGCTACTGGGTTGACGCGGCTTCTTCCCTGCGCATGAAAGACGATGCGATTATCGTCCTCGACCCTGTCAACCGCAACGTTATCGACAACGGCCTCAAAAACGGCGTGAAAAACTACATCGGCGGCAACTGTACCGTTTCTCTGATGCTGATGGCTTTGGGTGGCCTGTTCCAAAACGATTTGGTTGAATGGGCAACCAGCATGACCTACCAAGCCGCTTCCGGCGCGGGTGCGAAAAACATGCGCGAACTCATCAGCGGCATGGGCGCGATTCACGCCAAAGTGGCAGACGAGCTTGCCGATCCTGCCGGCTCGATTCTCGACATCGACCGCAAAGTGTCCGATTTCTTGCGCAGCGAAGACTATCCGAAAGCCAACTTCGGCGTACCGCTCGCCGGCAGCCTGATTCCGTGGATTGACGTGGACTTGGGCAACGGCCAATCCAAAGAAGAATGGAAGGGTGGTGTGGAAACCAACAAAATCCTCGGCCGTAGCGATAATCCGACCGTAATCGACGGCTTGTGCGTACGCATCGGCTCTATGCGCTGCCACAGCCAAGCCCTCACCCTGAAGCTGAAAAAAGACCTGCCCGTTTCCGAAATCGAAGCCATCTTGGCAGGTGCAAACGACTGGGTGAAAGTCATCCCTAACGAAAAAGAAGCCAGCATCCACGAGCTGACACCCGCCAAAGTTACCGGCACGCTGTCTGTTCCTGTCGGCCGTATCCGCAAACTGGAGATGGGCGGCGAATACATCAGCGCATTCACTGTCGGCGACCAACTCTTGTGGGGTGCTGCCGAGCCGTTGCGCCGCGTATTGCGCATTATCTTGGGCAGCCTGTAATTTAGGTTGGCATGAAAAAAGCAACGGTTTGAGCCGTTGCTTTTTTTGTCACAACAAGGCCGTCTGAACCTTTCAGACGGCCTTTTTCCTATTCTTTCTTACCGGCCAAACCGATTTCTTTGGTGGAATCGCCAACTTTGATTTGCGCCTTACCGGCAATTTCTTCAGCCTGCGGACCGAAGAGTTTCAAATCATAATGGCCGTTTTCCACTCTATTCAAACTGGTTTTACCGCTGATGGTGGCTTTATTGTCAACATTGACAATACCTGCGGCAAGCAGGTCGACATTATTGTCGGGAGCCATGCTGCTGATTTTGCCGTGACCTTGTTTTTTATCGAAATCGACGGTGTATTTCAGACGGCCGCTGTTGTCATCGCCGTTAAACGCAATACCCGAATACTGATAGCTGCCTTGTTTGGGTAAATTGTGATATGCAGTTTCATCGCCTTGGACTTCGCCGACGGTGAATGTGTATGTATCGAGGTTTTGCAGCTTGCCCGCTTTATCGGCTTTTTGTTTGGCGTAACGCGCGGCAACAGTGGAATAATTTTGTTTATACACTTGGAAGTCGCCCATTTCCAAAGTGATGACTTGGCCGTTTACCTCAATTTTTTTTTGGGCGTAGTCGTAAGAAGATACTTTATCGGTTTTCAAAAAGCCGGTATCGAGTTTGCCGCCTTTTTGCAGGGTTTGCGTTTTACCGTTGGCCGTCAGCTCCAACGTACCGTTTTCAGGGACGGATTCGTTCAATTCAACGGACAACACGCCTTTCGGATGCGTATTGAGCGGTTCGGTCACGGCATTCGACAAGCCGCTTGTTGCGCCGCCGCAGGCAGCCAACATCAAAGACAGGGAAGCAGTCAAAGCAGAAATGCGGAGGGTTTTCATTATTTTTTTCCTTTTTATTTGGTATGATATTTATTATACCTAAAAAAATGAACAATAAATGATTTTTGTCAAAATTAAGCATTTTAAATATCTATTTCATAAATGTTGAAACATTTTTAAAACAACGGATATTCCGTTAATCCAGCATCCCTTCCGCTATAATCATTTTATTTTACAAACGGATTTCATTATGCCGAAAATCACCCTTATCGCCGCCTATGCCGCCCGCCGCTGTATCGGCATCAACAACACCATGCCTTGGCATTTGCCCGAGGATTTTGCCTTTTTCAAATCCTACACCACCGGCAAACCCGTCATTATGGGCCGCAAAACATGGGAATCTCTGCCGCGCAAGCCATTGCCCGGCCGTCAAAATATCGTCATCACCCGCCAAGATTATCAGGCCGAAGGTGCGCAAACGGCGGCTTCTTTGGAAGATGCGCTGGCTTTGTGTCAGGGGGTTGAAGAAGTCATCATCATGGGCGGCGCGCAAATTTATGCACAAGCCCTGCCGATTGCCACGGATTTGCGTTTGACCGAAGTCGGTTTGGATGTGGACGGCGATGCGTTTTTTCCTGAATTCTCCGCAGAAACATGGCAAGAAGCCTCTCGGGAAAACCATGTTTCCACCAAAGGTATCGAATACGCGTTTGTGCATTATGTGAAGGCATAATCCGACAATGCAAAGGCCGTCTGAAACCCTGTTTTTCAGGTTTCAGACGGCCTTTTTTATCTCGTTTGTTTACGGCATACCGTTTAAGCCGTTTTGTTCTTCAAAGGCAGCTTGATATGCGGTTTGGCCGGTTTGGGCGCTTCTTTCAGTCCAAGTTCGATTTGCTGCTCTTCGCTCAACAAATTGCTCCAGTCGCCTTTTTTATACCAGTCGCGGCCGTCCAACTCAATGGGATGTTGGATACGTTCGCAACCGTTGCCGCATTGCAAATCGTCTTCTTTGCAGTATTTGTCGCAACCCCAGCAGATACGCTCGGGATTTTTCGGGAAAATGGGAAATTTCTTGGCCATGGTGTTCTTCTTTTGTTTGTGTGCGGTACGGACAGAATTATAAGTGATTTGAATGGGGCCGGCGGCGGGTTTATCGTGTTTTACGCTGATTTTTTAAGATGTGTTAACCTTTCAGACGGCCTATACTGTAAAAACTATCCCTATGCGGTACAACAAGAGGAGCCTATATGAACATATGCCGTCTGAAGCCTGAATTTGTCGAACCTTTAGCCCTCGCGCTGTTTGAGGAATGGCACGATTTTGCGCCGTGGTCGTCTCTGGACAAAATCCGTGCGTATTACGCGCAGTGCCTTAATGGGGATGACTTGCCGCTGGCGTTTGCGGCTGTGGATAACGAAGGGCGGCTGATGGGTTCGGCGGCATTAAAGCGGTTTGATATGGCGTGTTTTCCCGAATACGAATATTGGCTGGGAGATGTGTTCGTTTTACCGCAGTTTCGCGGTTTGGGCGTAGGCAGGCAGCTGGTTTCGTTTTGCCTGGATAAAGTACGCGAACTGGGGTTGCCGCATCTGTTTCTCTATACGCCGGATGTGCAGGCCGTGTATGAAAAGTTCGGCTGGAAAGAAATCACCCAGACTTGGCACAACGGGGAAACCGTATCCGTCATGAAATTGGATTTATAGCTTAAAAAGAATAAAAGGCCGTCTGAATATTTGGTTTCAGACGGCCTTTTTTTTAAATTATCCACAACTACCCTATCCGTTTAAACGGCGGTAGACAGGCCAATAATTGTTGGCCGTAGCGTTGCGTTTTGACGCGGTTGTCGAGGATGGTTACGCGGCCGTAGTCTTGCTCGGTGCGGATGAGGCGGCCGACGGCTTGGATGAGTTTGATGCCGGCTTCGGGGACGGTGATTTCGATGAAGGGGTTGCCGCCGCGCTGTTCTATCCAGCGGTTTTGGGTTTTCTCGATGGGGTTGTCGGGCATCGCAAACGGCAGCTTGGCGATGATGACTTGCACGCAGGCGGTGCCGGGCAGGTCGAGTCCTTCGGCAAAGCTGTCGAGTCCGAAGATGATGCTGGCTTTGCCTTCTTCTATGGCACGGTGGTGTTTTTGCAGGAGGACGGCTTTGGGCAATTCGCCTTGTACGAGCAGAAGCGGCAAGTATTCGTCAGGCAGTCGTAAGGCGACATCCTGCATTTGCTTGCGCGAGGAAAACAACACCAGCGTGCCGATGGCTTCAACCGGCGAAACCAGCTTCGGCAACCATTCGACAATGGCGGCCGTATGCGCATCAGGGTCTTTGGGGCTGGCGTATATGGGAGGGATGTAGAGTTCTCCCTGTTTTTCAAAGTTAAAGGGGCTTTTGAGGGCGAGGGTGGTGGTTTCGGGCAGCCATTGCAGCCCGGTTTGGCGCAGCATCAGGTTAAAGTTGCCCAAGGATTGCAGGGTGGCGGAGGTCAACACTGCGCCTGCCGCGCGCCGCCACAGGCTGTTGGCAAGGTGGGACGCGCTGCTGATGGGGCTGGCGTTGAAAATATAGTCGTTTTTGTCGTCGGCGCGGCGGGTTATCCATTTTGCCAGCGGTTCTTCGTCCTCGAGGGGGACGGTGGAGAGCAAATCCCAAACCGCACTGATTTGTTCGATACGGGCGATAAAAAGGCCGAACTCGCCGGTCAGGCGGTCGAGGAGCGCGCCGTCCTGTTCTTTTTCGCGGCGCGCGGCGGAAAGCGCATCGTTCAGCCCGATAACGTGTTTGAGCAGGCTGCGCGCGGCAACGGCCGTATTGGAAACGGTGGTTTCGAGGCCTTCGGGGATTTTGCCGTCTTCCCACAGCCAAGTCGGTTCGCTGTTGGTTCGCCTGTCGTTTTCAGACGACCCTAAGCTTAAAGACGGCTCTTCCGCCAAATGGAACTGCCATTCGTGCAGGCTGTCGAGCAAGGATGCGGCGGCTTCGTCGGCAAGGTTGGCAAGTTCGGCTTTATCGGTCAGCGCGGCAATTTTGCCGGTAAGCTGCGGCAGTTTTTCCAGCGTCCAAACGGCAATATTCCATGAATGCTCGGCGGCAAAGCGGTTGAGGGCTTTTTTGGGCAGGTGGTGCGCTTCGTCGATGCAATAGAAACTGTTTTCGGGTGCGGGCAGAATCACGCCGCCGCCCATGCTGATGTCGGCAAGCAGAAGATCGTGGTTGGCAACGACGACATCGACGGTTTCCAACATATCGCGTGCCAGGTAGAACGGGCATTCGGCGCGGTTGGGACAGGCGGCTTTCAGGCAGCCGTGGCGGTCGTTGGTAACTTTGAGCCAAATCGCGTCATCGATTTTTTCCGGCCAAGTGTCGCGGTCGCCGTTGAACCGTCGGGCGGAAAATTCGTCGGCGATGTCGCGCAGCAGCTTCAATTCTTCCGGCTTGGGCTTGCTGTCCCACAACACTTCCGGAGCTTCAAAGCCCGTCAGGTTTTGCTGGGCGTTGCTTTGCGTGAGTTGATAGAGTTTGTAGGGGCAGAGATAGCGGCCGCGTCCTTTGGCAAGCGCGAAGCTCAGATCCAAACCGCTTTTTTCGACCAGAAACGGCAGGTCGCGGTCAACCAACTGCTCCTGCAAAGCCACCGTCGCGCTGCTGACGATCAGCCGTTTGCCGCGCGTTTGCGCCATGATGCCGCCGGCTAAAAGATAGGCCAACGATTTACCCACACCGGTCGGCCCTTCGATCACGGCAATGCTCTCGCCCTCGCGTTTGGGCGCTTCTTCGCCTTCTTCACGCGTCAACGTCCGCGAAAAAGCGTTGGCAACCGCCGCAATCATTTCCCGCTGCGAAGCGCGCGGACGGAAACCGGGCAGGTTTTTGCCGATATTTTGGTAATGGTCGCGGATGGCGTTTTTTTCTAAGTCGGTGAGCATTGAGGCCGTCTGAATGGGTTTGCAAGAATAGCGTATTTTAGCATTTTTACCTTCATGAAGCCTTCGTAAAGTCTTACTCTATTTTAGGGTTTGGCATTTTGATGGCAATGGACGAACCGCAAAGGCATAATCGGTTTTAATCAAGCAAAAGGCCGTCTGAAACTTTAGCCGCACTGATGCAGGGGCACCCACAATTTTTGCTTGTCGGATTTGTTTTTCTCGTAGCGGTTCCACGCTTTTTCGTGAAAATAAAAGACGACGGTATTGACGATGGGCTCGACCAAAGCAACCGCGCTGGAAACACCGATACTGCCGGTCAGAATATAGGCGACACCAAATGCGACGCTGAAATGCAAAATAGCAAATGTAATGGTTTTAATCATGCTGTTTTCCTGATACATTGATGTTTTAATCGCTACATAATAATTATTATCAACTAACGCGTATATTTTAAATCCTTTATCCTGATTTAGATTTTATAAATCGATATTTTATTTTTGATAGGAATTTTATGAACCCACTCCATATTATCGTCCTCGACCGCAATACCCTCGTCAACCGCCCGTTTGATTTTGATTTTCCACATACATTGAGCAGCTACGGCACAACCGAAGCGCACGAAACCTTAGAGCGTATCCGCGGCGCAGACATTGTGATTACCAACAAAGTCGTGATTTCCGCCCAAGCATTTGCCGAAAATCCACAACTCAAGCTGGTTGCCGTTACCGCGACAGGCGTCAACAATGTGGACGTTGAGGCGGCCAAACAAAACGGCACGGCAGTGTGCAATATCCGCGCTTACGGCAATGAATCCGTGGCGGAACACGCGTTTATGATGATGATTACCCTGATGCGCAACCTGCCTGCCTATCAGCGCGACGTTGCGGCAGGCTTGTGGGAAAACTCGCCGTTTTTCTGCCACCTCGGCGCACCGATGCGCGATTTAAACGGTAAAACGCTGGCGATTTTCGGTCGCGGCAATATCGGTAAAACGCTGGCAACTTATGCTCAGGCTTTCAAAATGAATGTCGTGTTCGCCGAACATAAAAATGCCCAAAGCGTCCGCGACGGCTATGTTTCCTTTGACGAAGCCATCCGCTCTGCCGATGTTGTATCGCTTAATTGCCCGCTCACGCCGCAAACGGCCAACATGATAGGCGAAGCCGAATTGCAGCAAATGAAACCCGGCGCCATCCTCATCAACTGCGGACGCGGCGGTTTGGTTGATGAAGCCGCTTTGGTTGCGGCGTTGAAATACGGCCAAATCGGCGGGGCAGGTTTTGACGTATTGACACAAGAGCCGCCGCGCGACGGCAACCCTCTGCTGAAAGCCAGACTGCCCAACCTCATCGTCACGCCACACATTGCATGGGCAAGCCAAGAGGCCGCCAACCGCCTGTTTGACATCCTTTTGGACAACATCAACCGCTTTGTGGCCGGTAATCCGCAAAATCTGGTTTAATCTATGGAAAACCTGTTGATAAGGTTGTGAACAATTTTAAAGGCCGTCTGAAATATTCAGACAGCCTTTATTAATCCTTATTTATTTCATAAAGTTATCTATTAAATACTTTAAATTGTTTCATTCTTCATTGTGGATAACCCTATAAAAAGGCCGTCTGAAATACTCAGACGGCCTTTTATTTGCTCAGGCAAATTAAATATCGTATGTGGTTGAAGCAGTATCGCCGCCTTTGCCTGTCCAGTTGGTATGGAAGAACTCGCCGCGCGGTTTGTCGGTACGCTCGTAAGTGTGCGCGCCGAAGTAGTCGCGTTGCGCTTGCAACAGGTTGGCCGGCAGACGCTCGGAAGTATAGCCGTCAAGAAAGGTAATGGCAGAAGCCATGCAAGGCATCGGAATACCGCACTCGATCGCTTTGGCCACCACTTTACGCCATGCAGGCAGACAGGTTTCCAACACGCCTTTGAAATAAGGATCGGAACCCAAGAACACCAAATCAGGATTGGCTTCGTATGCGTCACGGATGTTGCCCAAGAACGCACTGCGGATGATACAGCCTTCTCGCCACAAGAGGGCAGTATTGCCATAATTCAATGCCCAATCATTGTTTTCGCTGGCTTCGCGGATCAGCATAAAGCCTTGTGCATAAGAAATGATTTTGGATGCCAACAGGGCTTGGCGCAAAGCATCCACCCATGCGGATTTGTCGCCTTCAATCGGGGTAATGGTTTTGCCAAACAGGCTGTTTGCTTGGGCGCGTTGGTCTTTAAACGCGGACACGCAACGTGCAAATACGGCTTCGGAAATCAGGGTCAACGGGATACCCAAATCGAGGGCATTGATGCCGGTCCATTTGCCTGTACCTTTTTGACCTGCGGTATCGAGGATTTTTTCGACCAAAGGTTCGCCGTTTTCATCTCTATAACCCAAAATCGCGGCGGTAATTTCAACCAGATAAGAATCCAGTTCGGTTTTGTTCCATTCGTTGAAGATTTGGTGCATTTCGTCATAAGACAGGCCCAAACCGTCTTTCATGAATTGGTACGCTTCGCAAATCAACTGCATGTCGCCGTATTCGATGCCATTGTGCACCATTTTGACGAAGTGGCCCGCACCGTCGCGGCCAACCCAGTCGCAGCAAGGCTCGCCTTGAGGCGTTTTGGCGGAGATGGCTTGGAAAATCGGTTTAACAGCAGGCCATGCGGCTTCATCGCCGCCGGGCATGATAGAAGGGCCGTGACGCGCGCCTTCTTCGCCACCGGAAACGCCCGCGCCGATAAAACGGATGCCTTTTGCCGCCAGCTCGTGGGTGCGGCGAGTAGAATCGGGATAGTTGGCGTTGCCGCCGTCAATAATGATGTCGCCTTGTTCCAAAAGCGGAACGAGTTGCTCGATAAAATCGTCAACAACAGAACCAGCGCGCACCATCATCATGATTTTGCGTGGTTTTTCTAATTTATCAACCAAATCTTGCAGTGAATATGCGCCGATAATATTGGTATTTTTGGCTGCGCCGTTTAAAAAATCATCTACTTTGCTGGTCGTACGGTTGAATGCGACAACTCTAAAACCGTTGTCGTTCATGTTGAGAATCAGGTTTTGCCCCATCACGGCAAGGCCGATAACGCCAATGTCGCCTTTCATTTGGTGAAACTCCATTATTGATTAAATTTATCAAGCGTAACTCTAGCTGATTTACAACTTTTTAACAATTCTTAACTTTTTAATTTTTTGAAAAGATGCCTTTACGTTCCAGACGGCCTTTTTCTTTGGGAAAACAAACTATAAATTAGATTTTAAATAATAAATAGAAGATGATATTGAGTGCTGCCCCAGCTTGTTGATAACTTTGATTACAAAAGATTTTCAAATACTTAGTTGATATTTTTTGATGAGGATAAAGTAAGGTCGGCCTTGTTTGCAGATGTGGATAAAATTTTCCTGCTGCTCCATTCTGTGGGTAACTTTTTGCCTGTGCACAATCTTAGCTTGTTTTATACTTCTCCAATTGGAACTGATTGACTAGAGAAATAGTCAAATGGTTTTTTATTTCAAGCTATTTTCATATTTCCTTTTGTTTAAGTTGGAAAAAGGCTGTCTGAAAATATTTCAATAAGGGTGTGTATATGAAGTTTTCCTTTAGTATTAACCTGTTATCCGTTTTGATTTTGGCCGCTTGTGCGCAACAGCCGGTTCAAAAGCCTCAAGTTGCCCTGTCCTCCGTATCTGTGGATAACCATGCGCCGGAGCAAGGAACAGGGCTGACGGAACAGAAATTAATCCGCGCCAAACATTATATGGCGGCGTCTGCCAATCCGCTGGCAACTGAAGCCGGTTATGAAATTTTGAAGCGCGGCGGCAGCGCGATAGATGCGATGATTGCCATGCAGACAACTTTGGGACTGGTTGAGCCGCAGTCTTCTGGATTGGGCGGCGGTGCGTTTTTGGTGTATTGGGATAATAAAGCGAAAAAGCTGACGACGTTTGATGCCCGTGAAACAGCGCCGAAAGCGGCAACACCGGAACTTTTCTTGGACGAAAACGGCAAACCGATGGGCTTTATGAAAGCAGTGGTCGGCGGCCGTTCGGTCGGTGTGCCGGGGATTCCGAAGCTGCTGGAAGATGTCCATAAGCGTTACGGCAAATTGCCGTGGGCAAGTTTGTTTAAGAAACCGATTACTTTGGCGGAACAAGGTTTTGCCGTTTCTCCGCGTATGGCGAAATCCATCGAGCAGAATCTAGAACCCTTGCAACGTTATCCGCAAACCGCCGCCTATTTCCTGCCTGACGGTAAGCCTTTGGCAGCGGGAACGGTGTTGAAAAACCCTGAATTTGCGCGTTCCGTACGCCTGTTGGCGGAAAAAGGCAGTGCGCCGTTTTATCAGGGAATGCAGGCGCAGAATATTGTCCGTGCCGTTACCGGTGCTGTGGATAATCCCGGCAAAATCAGTATGGCGGATTTGAAAAACTATCAAGTTATCGAGCGTCAACCGGTTTGTGCGCCCTATCGTGAATACGAAGTTTGCGGCATGGGCGCGCCAAGTTCCGGCGCCATCGCTTTGGGGCAGATTTTGGGCGTATTGCAGAATCAGGATATGAAGGCATTGGGGTCGGAAAATATCCACAGTTGGCGCTGGATAGGCGATGCGTCGCGGATTGCGTTTGCCGACCGCGATTATTATGTCGGCGATCCTGCGTTTGTGAATGTTCCGACCCGAGCCATGATTTCTCAGGCTTATTTGAAACCGCGTGCCGAAGAAATCCGCAAAGCTGATAAGGCATTGGAAACTATTCAGGCAGGCAAGTTCGGCAAGGAATACGCACAAGGCATGGCGGTCGAGCTGCCGTCCACCAGCCATTTGGTGGTTGTGGATAAAGACGGCAACGTTGTATCGATGACGACTTCGATTGAAAACGCATTTGGTTCGGGGCTGATGGCAAACGGCTATCTGCTCAACAACGAATTAACTGATTTTGCCTTCAACCCTGTTGGTGAGGACGGTAAAACCGTTGCCAACAGCGTGGCGGGCGGCAAACGGCCGCGTTCTTCGATGGCGCCGACCATTGTGATGAAAGATGGCAAGCCTTATCTGGCGGTCGGTTCGCCCGGTGGCAGCCGCATCATCGGCTTCGTCGCCAAAACGCTGGTGGCGCATATCGACTGGGGTATGGACATTCAGACGGCAATTTCACTGCCGAATATGCTCAATCGCGGCAGCCAGTATGAGATTGAGGATAAAACAGCGGCTGCGGATAAAGCGGCTGCGTTGGAAAAATTAGGCTACAAAGTCCAAATCCGCGATTTGAATTCCGGCGTACAAGGCATTGTGATCGGCAAAGACGGTTTGCTCGGCGGCGCCGACCCGCGCCGTGAAGGTAGGGTCATGGGCGATTGATTTTATCGGTTTGACATGCAAAGGCCGTCTGAAACCTAGTTGTTCAGACGGCCTTTTAGTTTGGGAAAATATATGGATAAGATGTGTATAAGAATAATGTTAAATTTTAATATTTTTATTTTTCAATAAGATAAAAGGGATAGATATGTGGATAATTACTTGTGGAAAATGACATGATTTAGGCCGTCTGAAAGGTTCAGACGGCCTTTTCATTGGACTGCTTTATCTATTTTCTATCAGGCTGCCGGCAACTCATGAAAAGCGGTGGGCAAGTCTTCGTCATCGGCAAACTCAACCCATTCGTAAGTACTTTCATCTGCCAAAACGGCGCGCAACAGCGCATTATTGATGGCATGGCCTGATTTGTAACCTTCAAATGCGCCGATAATCTGATGGCCGACAATGTATAAATCGCCAATCGCATCAAGGATTTTGTGGCGGACAAATTCATCGGGATAGCGCAAACCTTCCGGATTCAAAACATCCATGTCGTCAATCACGATGGCGTTGTTCAAATTGCCGCCCAGCCCGAGATTGTGGGCGCGCATCATTTCTACTTCATGCATAAAGCCGAAGGTGCGCGCGCGCGCGATTTCGTCGATGTAGGACTTGCCCGCGAAATCGATTTCAAAAGTAGGCGAGCTACGGTTGAAAACCGGATGGTCGAATTCGATGGTCAGCGTCACTTTAAAGCCGTCATACGGCGTAAAGCGCACCCATTTGCCCGCTTCTTTGACTTCGACAGGCTTGAGGATTTTCAAAAACCGCTTTTGCGCCTTTTGATCGACAACGCCCGCATCTTGCAAAAGATAAATAAACGGCAGGCTGGAGCCGTCCATAATCGGGATTTCGGGCGCGTTCAACTCAATCAGCGCATTGTCGATGCCGTAGGCGGACAGTGCCGACATAATGTGTTCAATCGTGCCGATGCGCACGCCTTTATCGGTAACGATGGTTGAAGAGAGGCGGGTATCGTTAATCAAATAAGGATTCAATTTGATTACTTCGCCCATTTCTCCACTTAAATCAGTACGTCGGAACGAAATACCGCTGTTTTCTTCGGCAGGATGCAAAGTCAGAGCGACCCTTTCGCCCGAATGCAGGCCAACGCCGGTAACGCTTACTGATTTGGCTAAAGTCCGTTGCAGCATAATTGCTTCCTTTTAAAAAGTCTGATGGATATGATACGTTAAAAAGGAAAAAACAAGCCATCATTTTTAATAGTATTTGCCAATATGGATGTTTTGCGGGTGTGAATTTCAAAATTTTAATTATCCACAATAGTATGTGAAATTGAAGTGGGTAATTTGGGTTTTATCCACAGATAAATAGGAAAACTAAGTTTCTATCCTTTTTTATTCCGGCATTCAGTTGAGATTGGCCTCAAAGATAAAAAGTAATTATCGAATTGGTTTTAAAGAAAGTTATTCCGTTATCCACAGATAGTTTGGTTCTTCATCAAAATCATCATTTTAAAAATTAAAATATTATGATTTGAAGAAAACACTGAATTATCAACACAAAAATGGCAAAATATGGAAAAATAGAACTAAGTTTATGATTTTCATAAACTTATGAAACTTTTAAGATTGGAAAACGGTTTTTATGAAATAAAATATCAAAATCTAGGACTAATCCGATTTGCCTGATATTTTCCTACAAACAAGAATTTCATGTTTTCTTTATTTAAATCAAACAACTTAAAAGTAATTATCTGTAATCCTAGAAAGTAATTTTATTTCAGGATACAATGGCCTTACTGAAAAATTTTTCCCATTCCATCTAATTAGGAGTAGCAAAATGAGTATTAAAGTAGCGATTAATGGTTTTGGCCGCATCGGTCGTCTGGCATTGCGTCAAATTGAAAAAGCCCAAGGTATCGAAGTCGTTGCTGTTAACGACTTGACTCCTGCCGATATGCTGCTGCACCTCTTTAAATACGACAGTACTCAAGGCCGCTTTGAAGGCTCTGCCGAATTGAAAGATGATGCGATTGTTGTTAACGGCAAAGAAATCAAAGTATTTGCCAATCCTAATCCTGAAGAATTGCCTTGGGGCGAGCTGGGTGTGGACGTTGTCCTCGAATGTACCGGTTTCTTTACCAGTAAAACCAAAGCTGAAGCCCATATCCGTGCCGGTGCGCGCAAAGTTGTGATTTCTGCTCCTGGCGGCAATGATGTAAAAACCGTTGTGTACGGCGTAAACCAAGATATTTTGGACGGCAGCGAAACCGTTATTTCAGCCGCTTCTTGTACGACTAACTGTTTGGCCCCTATGGCTGCGGTATTGCAAAAAGAGTTCGGTATTGTTGAAGGCCTGATGACCACTATCCATGCTTATACCGGCGACCAAAACACCCTTGACGCGCCGCACCGCAAAGGCGACTTCCGCCGCGCCCGTGCCGCTGCCTTGAATATCGTACCGAACAGCACTGGTGCCGCGAAAGCCATCGGCTTGGTCATTCCTGAATTGAACGGCAAACTTGATGGTTCTGCCCAACGCGTTCCTGTTGCTACCGGCTCTTTGACCGAACTGGTTTCTATTCTCGAACGCCCTGTTACCAAAGAAGAAATCAATGCAGCCATGAAAGCCGCCGCCAGCGAGTCTTACGGCTACACTGAAGATCAAATCGTTTCTTCCGACGTTATTGGTATTGAATACGGCTCACTTTTCGATGCAACTCAAACCCGCGTGATGACAGTTGGCGACAAACAATTGGTGAAAACTGTTGCTTGGTACGACAATGAAATGTCTTACACTTGCCAATTGGTTCGTACCTTGGAATTCTTTGCCAGCAAAATCTAAAGGATAACAGGTTGAATCAATCAGTCTGTGGATAATTCAAAGGCCGTCTGAATATTTCAGACGGCCTTTTGTGTGTAGATAGATTCAATTTGCAATCAGGTTGTGGATAGTTTAATCACTGTGGCACATTTGTTTTCTATCCTAAACTGTACTTCATAATCTGCAATATTCATCACATAAATCCGTTCGGGAATATCTTGATAGGCAGGACGAGGATCTTGGGCGATGCTTTGCTCAATGAGATGTTTTTTTTCTGTGGATAAATGTTCCGCAAGCGTACTTTCTGCCCAGACTACGCTCAATTCTTCAGGTTTGCCGCTGACAAAGCCTGATGATGCGTCAGGTTTGGATTCGACAAAGGGGATGTAGGGTTTGATATCCACTACCGGAGTACCGTCCAACAGGTCTGCACCGCTGCAATAGATGCGGACAGGTTTGCCTGTTTCGATGCGTTCGAGTTTCAGCAGGGATAAACCGAGATGATTGGGGCGGTGCGGGCTGCGCGTAGCAAATACGCCCATTTTTTGTTTGCCTCCAAGCCGTGGCGGACGCACCATTTGCGCCCAACCTTCATCCAATACGCCGTGGAAAATAAAACTTATCCACACATAGTCGAAATCTTCCAAGCCCCGAACGCTGTCTGCGGTAAATTCAGGAGTGAGTTCAATGCAAATTTCTGCCGCAGGAACCAAACCGGGTTGGCGGGCTATGCCGAATTTTTGTTTGTAGGGGGAATGAACGGTTGCAATAGGCGTAATCGAATAGGACATAATTTGTGGATAAATATTCTGTGCAAACTGTCATCATATCACAGATGTTTTCCCACATTTTGCGGTAGTAATTTGTTATAATACAAAGCATTTATTCCAAATGTCCGGATATTGGCAATAAATGCTCAATTTAAATAATATAAAATAAAATCAATAGGTTAAGTTAATCCATGATTGTTTCTATCGATGTAGATGCACAAAAAACGTTTACGCCTTTGTGCCCGAAAGAATTGCCTGTTGCCGAAGGTCATCTGATTGCGGATGAACTTAATGCCCAAGCTGCATTGGCGGATTTGCGTGTGATGACGAAAGATGCGCATCATGCCGCGGCAAAATGGCTTGTGGATAATCCTGTTGATATGTTGAAACCGACGGGTTTGCCCGATGCGGATTTGACTTGGGTGTCGCATGCGATGGTTGGAACATATGGCTATGAATTGTTGGATGGCCTGCCTTCAGCCAAAGAATATGATTATTGCGTTTGGAAAGGCGTCGATCCTGAGTTACATCCCTACGGCGCATGTTTTCACGATATTGAAGAAAAGCTCAGTACAGGTTTGATCGAATGGTTGCGCTGTCAAAATGCAGATATGGTCATTGTCGGCGGTTTGGCAACGGATTATTGTGTGAAGACAACGGTTTTACAGTTGCTTAAAGGCGGGGCTTGGAAAGTCATCGTCAATCAGGCGGCTTGTCGCGGCATTGCTCCAGAAACGGTTGAATCTGCATGGCAGGAAATGCATTCTGCCGGAGCAGTTATTTTAGAAAACGCTGAAGAAATAAAAAAATACATTAATAATCAATAAATTATATTTAAAATTCTGTTGTTTCACGTGAAACATTTTCCAAAATATGAAGATTTTACTTGTCCGCTTGTCCAGTATGGGCGATTTAATTCATACGTTGCCCGCAGTTGAAGATTTGGCGCGACAATGTCCTGAGGTAGAACTCCATTGGCTGTGTGAGGTAGGGTTTGCAGATATTGCCTGCTTGCATCCTTTTGTCAAAAAAGTTCATGTAATGAAATGGCGGCAATGGCGCAAACACCTTTTTCAGGCTGAAACATGGAGTGAAATAGGCCGTCTGAAAACGGATTTACAGGCTGAATCTTTTGATTTTGTTTTAGATAGCCAAGGACTGATTAAAAGCGCATGCTTTGCCAAAATGGCGAAATCCCCTATTTACGGCTTGGATAAACACAGCGCGCGTGAAAGTTTGGCTGCCCTTGCATACAGTAAAACGTTTGCCGTACCGAAAGGTAAAAATGCGGTTTGGCGAAACCGTGAATTATTCGCCCAAGTATTTGGTTATACAATGCCTGAAACGCAGGTATTTGGTTTGTCGGTTCCTGAATCAGGCCGTCTGAAAAATTTGCAATCCCCTTATTACGCTGCTTTGCATGCAACCAGTCGCGACAGTAAATTATGGCCGGTAGAACACTGGCGTGCATTATTGAAAAAGTTGAATGAAGAACAACAATGCAATGTATATCTGCCATGGGGAAATGAAACTGAAAAAATGCGTGCCGAACAGATTGCAAGCGATTTACCGTTTGCTTCGGTTTGCGACAAAATGAATTTATTACAGGCTGCATTTTTATTGAAAAAAGCAGAGGGTATTATTGGCGTAGATACCGGACTGCTGCATCTTGCCAATGCATTGGAAAAGCCTGTTGTAGGAATTTATACAGATACAGATCCGGTCAAGACCGGCGTTCAAGTTTCAGCTTATGCAAAAAATTTAGGCGGTATTGCTCAAATTCCCAATGTAGACGAGGTTTATCAAACCTTGATGGATTGTGTTGCTGCATACGGTAAATAATTGCTGGGGAGTTGGATTTATTTTCTGAGTAAATGCTTTAGAAATGATATAATTCCGCTCTATTTGCCAAGATTTATATAAATTTGGTTTTATCATGTTGGTGAAAACCGAATTGGATTTTATATAAAGAATGTATCAAAAGCAGTATGCTTGATTTGATGGACATTCTTTTTAGGAGAATTGAATGAAAGCACTGGTCGCAGTAAAGCGCGTAGTGGACTACAACGTCAAAGTTCGTGTGAAAGCCGATGGTTCGGATGTAGATATTGGTAATGTCAAAATGTCGATGAATCCGTTTGACGAAATTGCTGTGGAAGAAGCCGTCCGACTAAAAGAAGCCGGAAAAGTAAGCGAAATCGTAGCGGTTTCTTTGGGTGGAAAAAAATGCGAAGAAACCTTGCGTACCGCTTTGGCGATGGGTGCCGACCGTGCGG
The DNA here is from genome assembly GCF_005221285.1 of Neisseria flavescens. Lineage (NCBI taxonomy): Bacteria > Pseudomonadati > Pseudomonadota > Betaproteobacteria > Neisseriales > Neisseriaceae > Neisseria > Neisseria flavescens. Next base: position 1,844,333 of record NZ_CP039886.1, on the reverse strand, counting down.
TTCATGTTGAGACTGATGCGAAGTTGGAGCCTTTGGCCGTTGCAAAATTGCTGAAAGCTGTTGCGGATAAAGAAAATCCGCAAATTTTACTGCTGGGTAAACAGGCAATTGACGATGACGCCAACCAAGTTGCCCAAATGCTGGCTGCATTGTTGAATGCGGCTCAAGGCACTTTTGCATCAAAAGTGCAAATTGAAGGCGAAGAAGCATTGGTAACCCGTGAAATTGACGGCGGCGAAGAGACTGTTGCGTTGAAGTTGCCTGCGGTCATCAGTGCAGATTTGCGTTTGAACGAACCACGCTTTGTCAAACTTCCTAATATCATGGCGGCAAAGAAAAAGCCTTTGGAAAAATTAAGTCCTGCAGATTTGGCTGTGGATATTTCTCCGCGTTTGAATACCGTGAAATTTGCCGAGCCTAAATCACGTCAAGCCGGTGTGAAAGTGGCTGATGTTGCCGAGTTGGTTGAAAAGCTGAAAAACGAAGCCAAAGTGATCTAAGGAGTATGAAATGAGCGTATTGATTATTGCGGAACATAATAACCAACATTTGAATCCTGCCACTTTGCATGCGGTAACGGCTGCCGCCAAATTGGGTAATGTAGATTTATTGGTTGCCGGCAGTAATGCTGCTGCGGTGGTTGAAGAGGCGAAACAGGTTGCAGGCGTGGCAAAAGTTTTAGTAGCCGATGCACCCTATTACGCTGAAGGTTTGGCAGAAGAATTAGCGCCTTTGGTTGTTAAACTGGCTGCGGATTACCGCTATGTGGCTGCGACTGCAACTGCGTTTGGTAAAAATCTGTTGCCTCGAGTAGCCGCCCTGTTGGATGTACCACAAGTTTCGGATTTAACCGAAGTTGTGGATAACTCGACATTTGTCCGTCCGATTTATGCCGGTAATGCATTTGAAACCGTTCAATCCAATTCTGAAAAACTGGTGCTGACTTTCCGTGCAACAGCGTTTGATGCTGCCGTACAAGGCGGTAATGCAGAAGTGGTCAATATTGAGGCAACGCCTGCTCAAAACCTGAGCCGTTTCGTAAGCTGTCAACTTTCCCAGTCTGACCGCCCTGAATTGACTCAGGCAAAAGTGATTGTTTCCGGTGGCCGTGCATTGGGTAGTGCTGAAAAATTCAATGAAGTGTTGACTCCATTGGCGGATGCTTTGGGTGCGGCGATTGGTGCTTCACGTGCGGCAGTGGATGCCGAGTATGCGCCAAACGATGCCCAAGTCGGACAAACCGGTAAAGTGGTTGCGCCGCAACTATACTTCGCTATCGGTATTTCCGGAGCCATCCAGCACGTTGCCGGTATGCAGGACAGTAAAGTAATTGTTGCCATCAACAAAGATACTGACGCTCCGATTTTCAATGTAGCAGATTACGGCTTGGTTGGTGATTTGTTTGAAGTTGTGCCTCAACTGACTGAAGCACTGAAAAACTAATGTTTCACGTGAAACGTTCAGACGGCCTTTTACAACAAAGGCCGTCTGAAAATATTTTGGCATGATTACGACCTATAAAACCATTACTACACCGACACAGGCTGAATTTAAAGATAAAGGCAGCCGCTTCATTGCATACGCCTATCCGATACGAACGTTGGCCGATGCGAAGAAGTATCTCGACCCATTAAAGGAAGAGCATCACAAGGCAAGACATTGGTGCTACGCCTATCGACTGGGTGTGGACGGAATGCAGTTTCGCGCAAATGATGATGGGGAACCGTCCGGGAGCGCAGGCCGCCCTATTCTGGGGCAGATTGATTCTGTCGGCGTAACGGATGTGTTGGTTGTGGTTGTGCGCTATTTTGGCGGTACGCTATTGGGTGTTCCCGGTTTGATTCATGCCTATAAGGAATCAACGGCTCAGGCATTGGCGATAGCTGAAGTTGTTGAAAAGAATGTTGAAAAGACAGTTTGGTTGAAGTGTGAATATCCTGTTTTGAATGAGGCTATACGAATTGCCAAACAATATCAGGCCGATATTGTGGAACAGGATTTGCAGCTGGATTGTAAGTTGACAGTGAAAATAGCATTGGCTGATTATGAAGCTTGTATTGCTGCTTGGAAAAATACGCGCCAAATTGAAGTAGATACTGATAAGCCGTTTGAATAAAAGGTCGTCTGAATATATTTGAGAAATCAAAAGTTTCAGATGGCCTTTGATGTTTTAGCCTTGGTATCTGTCTAAAGCATTTACGCTTGAGCGCAGGTGTTCCCAAGCCAGTTGATGAAATTCCCCCAGTGCGTTCCATAGAGCATCTTCGCTCATAATGCTGTATTCGCCCTGTGTGCGTAAATCAACGTCTGCCCCTTCTTCAATGGCCTGATGGCATGCTTGGTATTCGTTGGTATAGAAGTCATCCATGTCTTGCATGAGGCTTGCGGCATGTTTCCAGCGGGCGATATCTGCTTCCAGTTTAGGCAGTAATTCGCACCATTCGCGGTATTTGCTTTGAATTTCGTCAATACGTTTTTGCATGATTTGTCCTTTCGTTGTTTGAAATTAGAGTATGGTTGTCTTGGTGCAACATTATTCTTAATTTGAAACAGCTATGCAAGATGGAACAATATTCCATCGATTGAATTTTATTTACAACATCTATTCTTCAAGGAGATGGTATGAAATTGCTCGTTATTGGTAATGGTGGACGTGAACACGCACTGGCTTGGAAATTGGCGCAGTCGTCTAAAGTAGAAACAGTCTTTGTTGCACCTGGTAATGCCGGAACGGCAATTGAGCCTAAACTGCAGAATATAGCGTTGACGGCACATCAAGATTTGATTGATTTTTGCCGTAATGAAAATATTGCCTTTACCGTGGTCGGCCCTGAAGCTCCTTTGGCTGCGGGTGTCGTGAATGACTTCCGTGCTGCCGGATTGAAGATTTTTGGCCCGACTCAATACGCGGCCCAGCTGGAGAGTTCAAAAGATTTTGCTAAAGCATTTATGGCAAAATATAAGATTCCGACTGCGCAATACCAAACCTTTGAAAATGCCGATGTGGCACATGATTACGTCAATCAAAAAGGTGCGCCGATTGTTATTAAAGCGGATGGTTTGGCTGCCGGTAAAGGCGTGATTGTTGCCATGACTTTGGATGAAGCCCACGCCACTATCGACGATATGTTGTTGGACAACAAAATGGGCAATGCAGGCGCGCGTGTTGTGATTGAAGATTTCCTGCAAGGCGAGGAAGCGAGCTTTATCGTTATGGTGGACGGCAATCATGTTTTGCCTATGGCAACCAGTCAAGACCATAAACGCCTGCTGGATGACGACAAAGGCCCTAATACCGGCGGTATGGGCGCATACAGCCCTGCTCCGGTGGTAACGCCTGATGTGTACGAGCGCGCGATGAATGAAATTATTTTGCCGACTGTGGCCGGTATGAAAGCAGAAGGCCATGAATTTACCGGCTTTTTATACGCGGGCTTGATGATTGATAAAACCGGTGCGCCTTATACCATCGAATTTAACTGCCGTTTCGGCGACCCTGAAACCCAGCCGATTATGAGCCGTTTGGATAGCGATTTGGTGGATTTGGTTGAGGCGGCAATCGACGGCAAACTGGATAGTGTTACTGCCGAATGGAATCTGCAGACTGCAGTAGGTGTGGTGTTGGCCGCACAAAATTATCCTGACTCTCCGAAAAAAGGCGATGTGATCTTTGGCTTGGATAAGGCCAATCAAATCGGTAAAGTTTTCCATGCCGGTACTGCAACGAATGAAAAAGGCGAAGTGGTAACCAACGGCGGCCGTGTGTTGTGTGTAGTCGGTTTGGGCGATGATGTTGCACAAGCTAAAAGCAAGGCTTATGAGGCATTGGAAATAATCCGTTTTGACGGCATGCAATACCGTAAAGACATTGCCGATAAAGCCATCAACCGTTAATAATGAATAGAAACAGGCCGTCTGAACACAGATTGTCCGACAATCGCAGTTTCAGACGGCCTTGGTATTATGATGATGTTTCCCAGAATTTTATCGGCTGCAGCCCAACGCAGGTTGCAGGCGCATCTTAAAAAAGGCGGTTTGGTCGCCTATCCTACCGAGTCTTGCTATGGCTTGGGCTGTGTCCCTACTTTGTCCAAAGCACTCAATCAACTGATTCATCTGAAAAAACGACCGCAACACAAAGGCATGATTGTCATTGGCCATAGCTTAGAACAGTTGCAACCTTTGCTGCAAAGGCCGTCTGAAAATATCCAAACCATGCTGCATGAAGCATGGCCGGCTCCAAAAACTTTTTTATTGTCGGCCGGCAAAAAAGTATTGCCCTCATTGCGTGGAAAAGGACGCAGTAAATTGGCTGTCAGGGTTCCTGCGCACGCAGGTGCAAGACGTTTATGTCAGGTTTTGGAAATGCCTTTAGTCTCTACTTCATGCAATCGTGCAGGAAAGCGGGCGTGCAAAACGGAAAGGGAAGTCAGAAGACAGTTTGGCAGAAAAGTCTGGGTTGTAGGCGGATTGATAGGTAAGCAGAAAACGCCTAGCCAGATTATTGACGGAGAAACAGGGGTAAGGCTGCGTTAAAGATGGGCTGTATCATCAAAGGAAAGGTATTTATTTGGAGAAGCAAATTTTTTCCAAAAGATTGGAATACCTGTGTGAAAAGCATTGAGTGCAGATTCAGTTTGATGCATAGCAGTCTGTAAATACAGATCGATTAAGCAGATAGTAAGTCAGTAAATAGAGTAGAAAGCAGTATTTTGTGAAATGCTCTTGCAAAGAATGAAGCAAATTTTGAGTGTAAATGAATCGCTGTAATAAATTATTTTTGAATAAACAAATTTTGTGGATAAATTTGAAGATAAATTTCCATAAAAATATAAAAAGGCCGTCTGAAACTTGATATTCAAAGCATTCAGACGGCCTTTTAAATATTTAAACTGTGGATAACTTTGTGAATAAGTGTGGATTAAAGCTTATGTCCGCACACAGTTTCGTATTGTTTTTCAGTAATCGTGCCGCTCATGACGCTCATTGGACGGATGCTGGTCGGCGTATAGCTTTGGTTGGAAATTACCCGGCCGTGTTCGTCCATCAGTTGCAGCGCTGCCAGACGATAGGTTTTGTTTGAGCAATGAATTTCCCAGTTGCCGATGGCTGTTTTATAGGCCGGCGTATTGACGAAACGTTCCTCTTTCAGTTTGGAAACGGTTTTTTTATCACGGAAAGTAACCAGTGCGCCATTTCTTTTAATGCTGCTTTTATCAATGGCTACTTTGATATTGCCTTCAGAGATGGTGCCGATATTAGTCCAGCTACCGCCGCCGCTCGATGTGGTGGTTGTTTCACAGGCACTCAACATCAAAGCTGCAAATACGGTTGCAGCTAGGGAAAAACGTTTGATATTCATAAAACCTCATTATTTACAGAAAGTAAGTCGATATTATCCGTGAAGATGGCATATATCGTAAATCGATTTTGCAAAGTTGAACCTCTGAAAAGAATTTTATGAAAAATACGCCTAAAAGGCCGTCTGAAACCTGTCTTTCAGACGGCCTGGAAGTGTAAAATCATGTATAATTGCAAACAATTTGGTTTTCATCCCATAGGAAGATCCGACATGATTAACCCTATCGCTGCACTTTCCCCATTAGATGGCCGCTACGCCAAATCCGTTGAAGCATTGCGTCCGATTTTCTCCGAATACGGCCTGATGCGTGCGCGTGTCAAAGTTGAATTAAACTGGCTCAAAGCCCTTGCCGCCGAACCTAAGATTGTAGAAGTTCCTGCTTTCAGCGATTTTACGCTTGCCGAAATCGACAAAGTGATTGAAAACTTCTCGCTTGAAGATGCCGCCGCCGTCAAAGCCATTGAGGCGACCACCAATCACGACGTCAAAGCCATCGAATATTGGCTTAAAGAACGCTTCTCCGGCGTGCCTGAAGTGGCTGCCGCCAGCGAGTTCATTCACTTTGCCTGCACCAGCGAAGACATCAACAACCTGTCCCACGCTTTAATGCTGCAAGAAGCGCGTGAGGCTGTTTTGCTGCCGAAACTGGCCGAAATCATCGAAAAACTGACCGGAATGGCACATGAGTTGGCTGCCGTCCCTATGATGAGCCGCACGCATGGCCAGCCTGCTACACCAAGCACACTGGGTAAAGAAATCGCCAATGTCGTGTACCGCCTGCAACGTCAGTTTAAAAACCTGCAAGCGCAAGAGTTCCTCGGCAAAATCAATGGCGCAGTCGGCAACTACAATGCCCATATGGTCGCTTATCCCGATGTGGATTGGGAAACCCACTGCCGCAACTTCGTCGAAATCGGCCTCGGTCTGACCTTCAACCCCTACACCATCCAAATCGAACCGCACGACTATATGGCGGAATTCTTCCAAGCCATCAGCCGTGTCAACACGATTCTGATCGACTTTAACCGCGATGTTTGGGGCTACATTTCTTTGGGTTACTTCAAACAAAAAGTCAAAGCAGGCGAAGTCGGCTCTTCTACAATGCCGCACAAAGTCAATCCGATCGACTTTGAAAACTCCGAAGGCAACCTTGGTATGGCTAATGCCGTATTGGGCTTTTTGTCCGAAAAACTGCCGATTTCCCGTTGGCAGCGTGACCTGACCGACAGCACCGTATTGCGCAATATGGGCGTAGGCGTGGGCTATGCCGTGTTGGGCTTTGCCGCCCACCTGCGCGGTCTGAACAAGCTTGAGCCGAATCCTGCCGCCCTTGCTGCCGATTTGGACGCTACTTGGGAGCTGCTGGCCGAGCCGATTCAAACCGTAATGCGTCGTTACGGCGTAGCCAATCCTTACGAGAAGCTGAAAGACCTGACGCGCGGTAAAGACGGCATTACGCCTGAAGTGTTGAAACTCTTTATCGAGTCGTTGGAAATTCCGACAGAAGCCAAAGCCAAATTGCTTGAGTTGACCCCTGCGTTGTATGTGGGTAAAGCCGAAGAGTTGGCAAAACGAATTTGATTTATAAAAAAGCCATTTGGAGATTCAAATGGCTTTTTTTGAATTAAATATATAGTATGAAAATGATGAAGAAAGTTTTAAATGTTTAAATATTTACCAAGTAAGGAAAATTTGATTGTATAGTTACCAATCGGCTTGTTAGTCAGCATATTACATTTTCATGGAAAAATTCCTTTTAAAAATATATTTGATACTTTCATGGGTTTGACTCCAATATATGTATTATTGGCATATCTTCATTTTCTTAGGTTTCTACAATTATGTAATTTTCCGTATCTTGTTTCTATTCAAATAGAGGCAAGAATTATTGATGTTTTAAATAGCATTGTCTCTTTTCTAATTGGATTCTCGATATATACAAGTTTTTTTATACCCTTTTGGAAAGATAGTTCTAAAGGATATCTCGTTCTTTTATGTTTTAGAACCTGTATTCACAAACAACTATTTGATAAATTTTAATATTTGTGAAATATACCCTAGTTTGACAAAATTTTCAGCAGATAAATTCGTCTGCTCAAAATCTTTTGCCAAACGTCGAGACCAACCTAACCATGCAAACGTTCGTTCTACAATCCAACGTTTGGGCAGAATATGCCAAGAAATATCTTGAATTTTCTTTGAAATCTCAACAGTTAAACCCAATTGCTCCGATACTTCGCGCTCAAATGTATTCCGATAACCTGCGTCTGCACAGAAACCTTTTAAACCCGGATAGGTCTCAAACGCTTTTTTTGCTACAAAAATACCTGCTTTTGTGTCATGGATATTGGCTGCATGAACCACAACAGACAATAGGTTACCCAACGTATCAACAGCTATATGTCGCTTACGGCCTTTGATTTTTTTACCTCCGTCAAAACCTTTATCATGTGCGCCGGAAGCTGTTTTGACACTTTGCGAATCAATAATGGCATAAGTCGGCATCGCTTGTTTTTGATGGATTAAACGTTTTTTTGAACCAATGCCAAAAGAATCCTATCCCATAAGCCTGATTGGTTGGCTCTGCGATAGAAACTCCATACGGTTGGATAAGGTGGAAAATCATTGGGCAGCATACGCCATTGGCAACCTGTTTTGGTAATGTACAAAACGGCATTCACTAATGTACGTTTATCCCATTTGTAGCGGCGCAGCCGGTTAAAATGCGGCTCAATCGCTTGCCATTGGGCATCTGTTAAGTCTGTTGGGTAGGATTTTCCAGTCATAAAGATATTTTATCATTTTTGTGAATACAGGTTCTTAATTTTGCGGTTCTAGTGTTTACGATGCTTCCTATATGCTTGCATTTATGGAAAGAAATTAGAGATAAAAAAATAAATATATTTTGATATCAGTAATGTATTTAATACTTTCTATTGCATCATTTTATGACATGACTAAATAAATTATAAATTTAAGGCCGTCTGAAATCTTTTTCAGACGGCCTTTTTCGATTCAATCCGTTATTTCACTTTGCCTTTTAACGCGCCGTAGCCTGCCGCGTCCATTTGTTCCAGCGGGATGAATTTCAAACTCGCGCCGTTGATGCAGTAGCGCAGTCCGCCTTTGTCGCGCGGGCCGTCGGGGAAGACGTGTCCCAAGTGCGAATCGGCGGCGTGGCTTCTGACTTCGGTGCGGCGCATGTTGTAGCTGAAATCGTTGTGTTCGGTAACGGATTTTGCATCAATCGGGCGCGTGAAGCTCGGCCAACCGCAGCCGGAATCGTATTTGTCGGCGGAGCTGAACAAGGGTTCGCCGCTGACAACGTCCACATAAATGCCGGGTTTGAACAAGTGGTCGTATTCGTGGCTGAAGGCGTATTCAGTCGCGCTGTGTTGGGTAACTTGGTACTGCTCTTCGGTCAGGGTGCGTTTGAGTTCGGCATCGCTGGGTTTTTTATACGTTGCCGCGTCGAAACCTTTGCCTTGCGGAGCGGTTTGGGTTTTGCCCGCCAGCGGTTCGTCGGCTTTGCGGATGTCGATGTGGCAGTAGCCGTTGGGGTTTTTAATCAGGTAGTCCTGATGGTATTCCTCGGCATCGTAAAAGTTTTTCAGCGGCTCGTTTTCAACGACGAGGGGAAGTTTGTATTTTTGCTGCTCGCGTTTGAGGGCGGCGGCGATGACGGCTTTTTCGGCGGGATCGGTGTAGTACACGCCGCTGCGGTATTGTGTGCCGGTGTCGTTGCCCTGTTTGTTGAGGCTGGTCGGATCGACGACGCGGAAATAGTATTGCAGGATGTCGTCGAGGCTGAGGCGGTCGGCATCGTAGGTAACTTTGACGGTCTCGGCGTGCCCCGTATGGCGGTAGGACACGTCTTCGTAGCTCGGATTTTTCGTGTTGCCGTTGGCGTAGCCGGATACTGCGTCAACCACGCCGTCTATGCGTTGGAAATAGGCTTCCAAGCCCCAGAAGCAGCCGCCTGCGAGGTAGATGGTGCGCGTGTTCATGATTTTTGAATCCTTTTTCTGTGTGTCGGGTTTGTAGAACGAATGTTTCAAACTGCCCAAATCGGCATTCGGGTCGCGGATTAACGCCAATGCCTGCGCTTCGTTGATGCTGCCTTTGACGATGCGCTGCACGTCGCCGTCTTTACCGATTAACGCCCACGAGGGGTAAACGCTGATATTCAGGCTTTGGGCGATGGTGCCGCCGTTGTCGGTAACGACGGGCAGCTTGGGATAGTTCAAACCGGCATACCATTTTTGGAAGTCGCCGTCTTTTTTCTCGTGCAAAAAGCCCGGAGACGCGACGGTAATCAGGTTGGCAGAACCGAATTTTGCATCCTGCGCCCATTTTTCGGTTTGTCCCAGTTCGGACAAACACAAAGGACACCAGCTCGCCCAAAATTTAATCAGGGTCGGTTTGTCTTTTTTCAAGTAAACACCGGCGGGGCGGTTGTCCGCGGTTTTTAGAGTGGACAAAGTGTGCGGCACGGTCGCGGCTCCGGCATCTGCGGTTTTGGGCGAACACGCGCCCAGCGCAAACAGGCAGCCGAACTTGGCGCAAAGGGAAAAGAAAGTACGGTGTTTCATTTTGATGTTTCCTGTGTGGACGGTTTGTATAGTGGATTAAATTTAAACCAGTACGGCGTTGCCTCGCCTTGGCTCAAAGAGAACAATTCTCTAAGGTGCTGAAGCACCAAGTGAATCGGTTCCGTACTATCTGTACTGTCTGCGGCTTCGTCGCCTTGTCCTGATTTTTGTTAATCCACTATATGATTAGACGTTTGAGATGCCGAAACCTTACAGTCCGGATTTTCAGACAACCTTGCCGCGCAAAATACGTTACAATACTGCTTATTTCAAGTTTCTAAAATTAAAAGGAAAATTCAATGTTCAGCTTCTTCCGACGCAAGAAAAAACAGGAAACGCCCGCCCAAGGAGAAACCCGCATTCAGGAAACCGCCGCCGAAGCCGCAGGACGCGCCGAAACCGCTGTTTCGCAAGCGATTGAAACGGTTTGGGAAAACACCGCCGAAAAAGCGGAAGAGCTGACGGCGGCAGATGCGATGCCGTCTGAAGCGGCAAAAGAAGCTGTTGCCGAAACGCCGTCTGAAGCGGCTGAAAAAGCAGCGGAACACCTTGAATCCGCAAAAGAAGCCGTTGTTGAAACCGTCAGCGAAACCGTTGAGCAGGTTCGAGAAACCGTTGCCGAAATGCCGTCTGAAGTAGCCGATGCTGTCGAGGAAGCAGCGGAACAGACTGAAGCAGCCAAAGAAGAAGCTGTTAAGGCAGTTAGCGAAGCTGCCGAGCAGGTTCGAGAAACCGTTGCCGAAATGCCGTCTGAAGTAGCTGAGGCTGTCGAGGAAGCAGCGGAACAGGCTGAAGCAGTCAAAGAAGAAGCTGTTGAGGCAGTTAGCGAAGCTGCCGAGCAAGTTCAAGAAACCGCCGCCGAAATGCCGTCTGAAGCTGCTGAAGAAGTGGCAGAACAGGCTGAAGCAGTCAAAGAAGAAGCTGTTGAGGCAGTTAGCGGAGCTGCCGAGCAGATTCAAGAAGCCGTTGCCGAAATGCCGTCTGAAGTGGTTGAAGCTGCTGAAGAAGCAGCGGAACACCTTGAATCCGCAAAAGAAGCCGTTGTTGAAACCGTCAGCGAAGCTGCCGAGCAAGTTCAAGAAACCATTGCGGAAACCGTTGCGACAACTGAAGAACACAAGCTCGGTTGGGCTGCGCGTTTGAAACAAGGTCTGACCAAATCGCGCGACAAAATGGCGAAATCGCTGGCGGGCGTGTTCGGCGGCGGGCAAATCGACGAAGATTTATACGAAGAGCTGGAAACCGTGCTGATTACCGGCGACATGGGCATGGAAGCCACCGAATACCTGATGAAAGACGTGCGCAACCGCGTCAGCCTCAAGGGGCTGAAAGACGGCAACGAATTGCGCGGAGCGTTGAAAGAAGCCTTGTACGACCTGATTAAGCCCTTGGAAAAACCATTGGTCTTGCCCGAAACCAAAGAGCCTTTCGTCATCATGCTGGCGGGTATCAACGGCGCGGGCAAAACCACGTCTATCGGCAAACTCGCCAAATATTTCCAAGCGCAGGGCAAATCCGTGTTGCTGGCGGCAGGCGATACTTTCCGCGCCGCCGCGCGTGAGCAGCTTCAGGCTTGGGGCGAGCGCAACAACGTAACCGTGATTTCGCAAACCACGGGCGATTCCGCCGCCGTCTGCTTCGATGCCGTCCAAGCCGCCAAAGCGCGCGGCATCGACATTGTGCTTGCCGACACCGCCGGCCGCCTGCCCACGCAGCTTCATTTGATGGAAGAAATCAAAAAAGTGAAGCGCGTACTGCAAAAAGCCATGCCCGACGCGCCGCACGAAATCATCGTCGTGCTTGATGCCAATATCGGGCAAAACGCCGTCAACCAAGTCAAAGCCTTTGACGACGCATTGGGGCTGACCGGTTTAATCGTTACCAAGCTAGACGGCACGGCAAAAGGCGGTATCCTTGCCGCGCTTGCCTCCGACCGCTCAGTTCCTGTCCGCTACATCGGCGTGGGCGAAGGCATAGACGATTTGCGCCCGTTTAATGCCAAAGCGTTTGTGGATGCTCTATTGGATTAAACAGATAGGCTGAGGTTTGTAAACGCAGTTTGTGGGGTGTTTCATGCACTTTGAAGGCTCTGTATTCGGTATGGGATACCTAAGCCAAACAGGCTGTTAAAAAGGCCGTCTGAAACCTAAAATCAGGTTTCAGACGGCCTTCATTTATTTGCAGGTTTAGTTTTTCCGTGCAGTAACAAACTCTGCCAGTTGGCGCAGGCGCAGGGCTTTGTCGCCGAATGGCTCGATCAGGGCAACGGCTTCTGTAATCAGCGTCTCTGCGTAAGTACGCGCGGCGTGCAGGCCCATTAGTTTGACGTAGGTCGGTTTGTCGTTGTCCGAGTCTTTACCGGCTGTTTTGCCCAAGGTAGCGGTATCGGCTTCGCAGTCCAATACATCGTCGATCACTTGGAAAGCCAAACCTAATTTGGCGGCGTAGTGGTCTAAGGTTTGGATTTGCGCCGGTGTTAAGTCTGGGCAGGAAAGTGCGCCTAAGGCCACGGCCGCGCGGATGAGTGCGCCGGTTTTGAGGCTGTGCATCTGTTCCAATTCGGCCTGATTCATGGCTTTGCCGACATTGGCAAGGTCGATGGCTTGTCCGCCCGCCATACCGAGGCTGCCGGATGCTTGGGCCAGCGTGGACAACATGGCAAGCTGGCGTTCGGCAGGTAGGCCTGTCGGACGGCTCAGTACATCAAAGGCTTGGGTTTGCAGCGCATCGCCGACCAAAAGGGCGGTTGCTTCATCGTATTGCACATGGCAGGTCGGTTTGCCGCGGCGCAGGCTGTCATTGTCCATCGCCGGCATATCGTCGTGAACCAACGAATAGACGTGCACCATTTCGATGGCAGCCATGGCCTGCTCGACGGCGTTTTGGTTTGCTTCGCCCAATTCGGACGCGGCAAGCACCAAGAGCGGGCGCAGCCGTTTGCCGCCGCCGAGGGTAACGTAACGCATGGCTTCGTGAAGCGTGTGCGGAACTTGGCTTTCAGACGGCAAAAAATGCACCAGCAGCAATTCGGTTTGCGCTTGGGCTTTTTGCTGCCATGTTTTGAGTTCATTCGCCGGGTTCAAGATTCAACTCCTTCAGTTCGCCGGCATCCAAGACTTGCAGTTTCTGCTCGACTTCCGCCAATTTGGTTTGGCAGTATCTGACCAATTCGTTGCCTTCCTGATAGGCGGCCAGAGCGTCTTCCAGCGGCATTTCGCTGCTTTGCATGGCCTGGGTCAGGGTTTCGAGGCGGGATAAGGCTTCTTCAAAGGATTGGGGGGCGTTTTTTTTCATGGTTTGAAATGATGGGCAGAAAAGGGGAATTGTAGCATTTTTAGATGATTAAGGCCGTCTGAACAGGGGTGAAAACGAAATCAAAGATTTCTGTTTCTTTGTTCAGACGGCCTTTTTCAAACGGAATAACGTTATCAGCCCGGTAAAACGGCTTTTTGATAGTTGAGCGCGATAAACTGCTTCTCGGCATCCAATTCAGTGATTTTGAACAATGCCTGCGATTTGGGCAGCGCGTCAAACGGAATACCGGTCGCGCGCGTTGCCAGCGGCAGGCCTTCGATGCGGACGAGGTCTTCTTTGAGGATGGTGGCCGTCAGCTCGCTCGTGCCTTGCTGTTGCAGATAGACGAGGCTCCAGTAGGCTTCCATTTGGCGTTGGAAATCGGCGTAGGCGGTATAGGCGGCATCGAAGTCGCGTAGCGCGGCGAAGAGTTCGGCATCGCTGTTTTGATACAGCGGCTCGGCGGAGTCGTCTATCAGGCTGATCAGCTGCTTTTGGTTGATGTAGTCGGCGGCGCGGCGCAGCGGCGAGGTAAACCAGCCGTAATGCTGCACGCCCATACCGATGTGCGGCTCGGATTTGGTGCTCATACGCACTTTGCCTGCCGGTTGGACGCGGAAAAGGCTGGGCAGGTCGTTGTCGTGGAGCATTTGCGCCCAAGTGCTGTTGGCAAGAATCATCATCTCGCTGACCAGCGTATCGATGGGCGAACCGCGTTCGCGGCGGACGACGGATACCTTGCCTTCTTCATTCAATTCGATGCTGTAATCGTATTGCGGCGCGCGGTCGGGTTCGTATTTGCCGCGCGCTTTTTGCAGGGCGACGGCGAATTGATAGAACCAAATCAGGTCTTGATGGTGGGCAAACATCATTTCGCCGGCTTCGTCCAAGCCTGCTTCGGCGTTGAAATGCGGCTCGATGGCTTGGATGCGCAGGTTTTCGGAGATGTTGACGGCTTCGATTTTGCAGGTCGGCTCGCCGGCGTTGAAGTCGCTGTCCACATCGAAATAAATGCTGACGGCGGGACGGTACGCGCCCGCATCGAGACTGAACGCGACTATCCAGTTTTCGGGCAGCATAGTGATTTTGCCGTTGGGAAAATAAACCGTGCTTAACCGCTGCATAATGATTTGTTCCATTCCGCCGCCTGGCGCGATGGCAAGCGACGGCGCGGCAATGTGGATACCGACGCGTTTCGTGCCGTTGCCCAAGTCGGTCAGGCTTAAAGCGTCATCGACTTCGGTAGTCGATTCGTCGTCAATGGAAAAGGCGGTAACGTCGGCCTTGGGCAAGTCGGGCATTTCGGGAAAGGGAAGGTCGGGGAAGCCTGTTCCTTTGGGGAAGTATTTGATTTCAAAACCGTCTTGCAGGTATTGGGGAATGGACGTAATGCCGCCTGTTTTTTTCGCCAGTTCGTAGGCGGAGGTTTTCAGCGCGTCGGCGGCTTTGGTAAAGGCTTTGTAGGTCAGCGACTGCTTGTCGGGCGCGTGCAGGATGGTTTTCAAATCCGCCGCGATTTCAGACGGCATCTCGCCGCGTTTCAAGGCTTCCGCCCAAGCGTCGATTTGCGCGTCTTGTTGTTTTTTGCGTTCGATGGCGGCAAGCGCTTGTTTTAAGGTTTCTTCGGGCGCGGCTTTGAACACGCCTTTGGCTTTTTTGTAGAAATACATCGGCGCGGCGTACAGCGCAATCAAAGTCGCCGCCAGCTCGGTTTTGGTCGGCGCATGGCCGTAATATTCTTCGGCGATGGCTTCGGCGGTAAATTCCTCTTTGCCGCATACTTCCCACAATAAATCGGTGTCGATGTCCGCCGCCTGTGCCTGCGCGTTTTCCAAAAACGCCGCCATATCGCCGTCAAACTCGGCAAAGACGTTGTTTGCCTTCACTTTGGTGCGCTTGCCGTGTTGGGTATCGACTTGGTAGGTGGCGTCGTTTTTTTGGACGATGGAGGCAACTTTGAATTGGCCGGACTCTTCGTAAAAGATATTCATTTTTTTAGGATTTTATGATTTGTAGGAAACGCGTGATTTTAGCAGATTTGCACAAGAAAGGCCGTCTGAAAAAACATACTTTCAGACGGCCTGTTTAAACGGCGGATGATTAATACTGATATGCTGCCAGTTTGCGTTTGATTTCAGGCAGGGCGGCGCGTGCGGCCTGTTCGCCCAATTGGATGGCGCGTTGTTTTTGGTCAAAACCGCCAACCGAACCCAGCTCCAAAACCTGCGGTTTGATGACCACATTGGCTTGTCCCAATTCTTGGCGCAACGCAGTTTGACTCATTACGTTGAAGGTTTGGTCAAGATAGGAGAACATGCCTTGGCTGACATTTTTGGCCGGACGTGCGGAAATGTCGACGGCAATGATGAAGTTTGCGCCCATTTTTTTCGCCGCGCTGACTGGTACGGGTTGCGACAGGCCGCCGTCTACATATTTGCGGTTGCCGATGACGACTGGTTGGAACACGTTCGGAATCGAAGCGGAAGCGCGGACGGCCTGTCCGGCATTGCCGACGTTGAACACCACCGGTTTGCCGCTTTCAAAATCAGTCGCAACGGCGGCAAATTTGATGGGGAACTGCTGCATCAGGCGGTTGCCGACTTTGCGGTTGATGTAGTTTTGCAGTTTTTCGCCTTTGATGAAGCCGCTGGTGGACAAGGTCAAATCCACCAAATCGGTTTTACCCAAAATTTCCGCTTCCAATTCGAGGCGGTCGGGCGACATTCCCGAAGCGTACATACTGCCGACAATCGAGCCTGCGGATGTGCCGGTAACAATTTTGATCGGAATATTGTTTTCTTTCAAAACCTTAATAATCCCGATATGGGCAAAGCCTTTGGACGCGCCGCCGCCCAAAGCCAGCGCAACTGTGGCTTTCGGTTTGGGTGCAGGACGCGAAACCGTATTTTGACCCTGCGTAGAAGGTTTGGATTGCGGCGCGTTGCCACTCGGACAGGCAGCCAATACCAAGACGGACGAAGCGGCTAAAAACGTTTTAAATGTGGAAAAAAGTTTATTCATGTTCAGACAGCCTTTAATATGTCGAAAGGGTTATTTTACTCCGAAATGAAGTCGAAAGGCCGTCTGAAATTAGGTTTCAGACGGCCTTTTAAATCAAGCTTAAGCCAATTCGAGCTGTTTTTCCAAGCTTTCGACCAGTTGGTCGTCCAAATTCAAAGCTTGGGACAAACGGCTCAGGAACACGATTTCCTTGCGCGACAAATCCGCACAGACTAATCTGGCCGCCAGATAAGTTTCAGCTGCCAAAGCCTCGTCGCTGCCGACAGAAGCGGCAATTTGCTTGATAGAGGCCGGTTGCGCATATTCAGCCTGCAGCCATGTCGCCGTTTCCGCATCGCTGCCGCTTTCACGCTCAATCGCCGCGCGTTCCGCATCGTCAATCAGGCCATCTGAAGCCGCCGCCGCAATCATCGTTTGCAAAATCACACGGCTGTGGTTTTCACCAATCAGGCCGGCAGGTTGGAACGCACTTTGCGGCAATTCGTCCTGCTGGCGGTTTTGTTTCCAGTTTTGGTAGCCTTTATAAGCCAGAAAACCCAAAGCGGCGACTGATCCGGCCTTGACCAGCTTCTTCGTGTTTTTCTTTTTCAACAGCATCGATGCCAAAGCACCCGTCAACGCGCCGCCGCCGAAAGAATTGAGCGGACTGTCCGCAACCGCTTTGCCACCTTTTTGAGCCGCACCCAAAACCTGATTGAGCAACTGACTGAAATCCATAAAAAATCTCCTGAAAACAAATACATTGCAAATATAGGGCAGAAATACTAAAAAACCAAGCCAAAGAAAGTTAAAAGGTGCAAACAAGTTTTCAGACGGCCATAGCCGACTTTCGGTACAATCACACCATTCCAAACAATAAACCCCATCATGACCGATACCGCCCAAATCATTACCAGCTATGGCCGCCGCTATATCGTCCGCACCCTCGACGGCCAAACATATGACGCCACCACCCGAAAAAAACGCGTCGATTTCGCCTGCGGCGACCACGTCCGTATCAGTCCCATCAACGGCGAACAAGTCGTGATTGAAGACTATCTTCCGCGCGAAAGCCTGCTCTACCGCCAAGACGCGTGGAAAACCAAACTGATTGCTGCCAACGTTACCCAACTGCTCATCGTCACCGCCGCCAGCCCCTCACCCAGCGAAGCCCTGTTGCAACGCGCCCTCCTCGCAGCCGAAGCGGCCGGCATCGATGCTGTCATTGTCCTCAACAAAGCCGACCTCCCCGAAACCGCCCAATGGCGCGAGAAACTCAAATTCTACGAAACCCTCGGCTACCCCGTGGTCGAAACCAACGCATTGGAAAACGCCGACACCCTGCGTCCCATTTTAGAAGGGCAAACCAACATCCTGCTCGGACAAAGCGGCATGGGCAAGTCCACCCTGACCAACGCCCTACTCGGCAACCAAGCCGCCCGAACCGGCGACATTTCCACCGCGCTCGACTCCGGCAAACACACCACCACCCACGCCCAACTATACGATTTGAATGCAGAAACCCGACTCATCGACTCCCCCGGCCTGCAAGAATTCGGCCTGCACCATCTCCAAGCCGCCGATTTACTGCAATACTTCCCCGACCTGCGCCACCTTATCGGCCAGTGCCGTTTCCACAACTGTACCCACCGCGCCGAACCCGGCTGCGCCGTCAAAGCCGCTGCCGAATCAGGCGAGGCCAAACCCGAGCGCATCGAATTTCTGCAACGCGTTACCGATGAACTGTTGAGATAAAGTTTTAACGGAAATAAGTGTTTGGATAAATATAGTGGATTAAATTTAAACCAGTACAGCGTTGCCTCGCCTTGCCGTACTATCTGTACTGTCTGCGGCTTCGTCGCCTTGTCCTGATTTAAATTTAATCCACTATAAAAAGGCCGTCTGAAATTTTCAGACGGCCTTTTGTTGAAGCATAACCAAATTTACCTTTCAACCGGTATCGCTACCTTAGCGGGAAAGAGAAGGTGCTTTTCGCGGCGGATTGCTCATGAGAAGAACGGCTTCTTCAATTTTCTTGTCCTCCCGATCATGGAGCTCTACCGGAAACTTCAGACGCAACACTGCAACAATAGCGCCAACCGATAAGCCTGCATCATGAAGCAACTCAATTTCTTTAAGTACCGGTGCGGAAAGGTTTAACATGGTTTCTCCTTAAGATTTGATACTTAGCCCACTTTATCCCCGGGCTGTGCGCCTGCGTCAACATCGAGCAGCTTCAGTTTGCCCTCGGCGGTGGCGGCGGAGAGGATCATGCCTTCGGATACGCCGAATTTTGCCATTTTGCGTGGGGCGAAGTTGGCGACGGCGATGACCATGCGGCCGTTCAATTCGGCAGGATTTGGGTAAGACGCGGCGATGCCGGAGAAGATGATGCGTTTTTCAAAACCGAAATCGAGATCGAATTTCAAAAGTTTGGTGCTGCCTTCGACGGCTTCGCAGTTCAATACTTTGGCGACGCGCATGTCGATTTTCATAAAGTCGTCAAAGCTGGCCTGTTCGGCGACTTTTTCGTATTTGCTCTCTTCGGCGGCAGGCGCGGGGGGCGTCTGAATGCTTTGTTTGTTGGCTTCGATTAAATCGTCCACTTGTTTTTGCTCCACTCGTTGCATTAAATGTTCGTATTTGTTGATGGCGTGTTCGCCCAAGGTTACCCTTGTGTTCGCCCAGGTAATCGCGTCCAGATTGAGGAAACGCGCGGCGTTGGCGGCGGTTTGCGGCAACACGGGGGCGAGGTAGGCGGTCAGCATGGTGAAGGCGTTGATGAGTTCGCTGCATACTTCGTGCAGGCGTTCGTCTTGACCTTCTTGTTTGGCGAGCTCCCACGGCTTGTTGGCATCGACGTATTCGTTCACTGCGTCCGCCAATGCCATGATGTCGCGCAGGGCGCGGGCGTATTCGCGGTTTTCGTATTGCTCAGCGATGGTCTCGCTTTCGGCAGCAAGTTTTGCCAGCAATTCGCTGTCGGTAACGTCTTTCAGACGACCTTCAAAGCGTTTGGCGATAAAACCTGATGCGCGGGCGGCGATATTGACATATTTGCCGACGAGGTCACTGTTTACGCGGCTGATAAAGTCTTGCAGGTTCAAATCGATGTCTTCGATTTTGCTGTTGAGTTTGGCGGCGATGTAGTAGCGCATCCACTCAGGGTTCAGACCTTGTTCCAAATAGGATTTGGCGGTGATAAACGTGCCGCGCGATTTGGACATTTTTTGTCCGTCCACGGTCAAAAAGCCGTGTGCGTACACGCCGGTCGGGGCGCGGTGGCCGGAGAAATGCAGCATGGCAGGCCAGAACAGGGCGTGGAAATAGAGGATGTCTTTGCCGATGAAGTGGTACATCTCGGTTTGGCTGCCGGCTTTGAAGTATTCGTCGAAATCGACGCCGATGCGGTCGCACAGGTTTTTAAACGATGCCATGTAGCCGACGGGCGCGTCCAGCCAGACGTAGAAGTATTTGCCCGGCGCGTCGGGGATTTCAAAGCCGAAATACGGCGCGTCGCGGGAAATGTCCCAGTCGGACAGGGTGGTTTCTCCGTCTTCGCCCAGCCATTCTTTCATTTTGTTGAGGGCTTCCGGTTGCAGATGGGGCTTGCCGTCGTGCGGGTTGTTGCCGGAAGTCCATGCTTTGAGGAAGTCGGCGCATTCGCCCAGTTTGAAGAAGAAGTGTTCGGATTCGCGCAATTCGGGTTTGGCACCGGAAACGGCAGAATACGGGTTGATCAGTTCGGTCGGGGAATAGGTCGTGCCGCAGACTTCGCAGTTGTCGCCGTATTGGTCTTTGGCGTGGCATTTCGGGCATTCGCCTTTGACGAAGCGGTCGGGCAGAAACATTTGTTTTTCAGGGTCGAAAAGCTGCTCGATGACGCGGCTCTCGATTTTGCCGTCGGCTTTCAGTGCACGGTAAATGTCTTGGGAAAACTGTTTGTTTTCAGGAGAATGGGTGCTGTAATAATTGTCGTAGCCGATGAAAAAGCCGGTAAAGTCGGCGAGGTGTTCTTCGCGCACTTTGGCAATCATGTCTTCGGGCGCGATGCCTTGTTTTTGCGCGGCAAGCATCACGGGTGTGCCGTGGGTGTCGTCGGCGCAGCAGTAGTGGCATTCGTGGCCGCGCAGTTTTTGGAAGCGTACCCAAATGTCGGTTTGGATGTGTTCGACCATGTGGCCGAGGTGGATGCTGCCGTTGGCATACGGCAGCGCGGAAGTGACAAGGATTTTGCGTGTCATGGTTTGTGCTTTTAAAAACAATGGATAAAGATGTCGGGAATTATACCGCAAAACAATACGTAAAGGCCGTCTGAAACCCGATTGCCGGTATTTCAGACGGCCTTTTATTTATCGGCTGCGTATGGGATTAACCGCGTACGCGTTCGATTTTTGCGCCTACGCCGCCGAGTTTTTTCTCGATGTATTCATAGCCGCGGTTAAGGTGGTAGATGCGTTCGACGATGGTTTCGCCTTCTGCGACCAAACCTGCCATAACGAGGCTGGCGGAGGCGCGCAGGTCGGTTGCCATCACGACGGCACCGGAGAGTTTTTCCACGCCTTTGATGTAGGCGGTGTTGCCTTCGGTGGTGATGTCTGCGCCCATGCGGTTGAGTTCGGGAACGTGCATGAAGCGGTTTTCAAAAATGGTTTCCACCACGCGGCTGCTGCCTTCAGCAATGGCGTTCATGGCCATAAACTGCGCCTGCATGTCGGTTGGGAAGCCCGGGTGGACGACGGTACGGATGTCCACGGCTTTGGGGCGTTGTTGCATGTCGATGGAAATCCAGTTGTCGCCAGCTTCGATGATGGCGCCGGCTTCGGTCAGTTTGTCCAATACGACTTCCATGGTTTTTGGGGCGGCATTGCGCAGGACGACTTTGCCGCCGGTCATGGCGACGGCGCAGAGGAAGGTGCCGGCTTCGATACGGTCGGGAACGACGCTGTGTTCGCAGCCGTGCAGCTCTTTTACGCCTTCGATGGTCATGGTTGCTGTACCGATGCCGCTGATTTTTGCGCCCATTTTAACGAGGCATTCGGCCAAATCGACGACTTCGGGCTCGATGGCGCAGTTTTCGAGGATGGTGGTGCCTTCGGCGAGCGTGGCCGCCATCAGCAGGTTTTCGGTACCGCCGACGGTTACGACGTCCATGGTGACGCGCGTGCCTTTCAGACGGCCTTTGGCTTTGACGTAACCGTGTTCGATGGTGATTTCCGCACCCATGGTTTCGAGGCCTTTGAGGTGTTGGTCAACCGGACGCGAACCGATGGCGCAACCGCCGGGCAGGCTGACTTGGGCTTCGCCGAAGCGGGCGAGGGTCGGGCCCAAAACCAAGATGGACGCGCGCATGGTTTTTACCAGCTCGTAAGGTGCGCAGGTGTTGTTGACGGTGCCGCCGTTGATTTCAAATTCGGAGATGTTGTCGGTCAAAACGCGTGCGCCCATGCCTTGCAGCAGTTTTTGGGTGGTTTTGACGTCGGCGAGCATGGGTACGTTTTTCAAGCGTAAAGTGCCGGAAGTCAGCAGACCGGCACACATCAGCGGCAGGGCGGCGTTTTTTGCGCCGGATACGATGATTTCGCCGTTGAGGGGGCCGTTGGCAGAGATTTTGAGTTTGTCCACAGGATGTCTTTCGTTATTTGTCTGCACGGTTTATGCCGTACAAATGAAATGAGATGGATAATAAACCATCAATTATAAGGGATTATGCCCTTGCTGTTAGATTTGGCAGTATTAAATTTTCACAAGGTTTGTTTAAGTTGCGAAAGGATAAGATTTCAGGCCGTCTGAATGGTTCAGACGGCCTGTTTGCCAAGGCTTATTTTTTGGCTTTGAAGCCTAAGAGGTGTTGCGTGGTGGCCAGCCATGCGCCGAATATGCCCAGCGCGATGACGAAGCCGAATACCAGCGACACTTCGCTAAATGTGAAGAAACGCCAGCCGATGTTCAGGCCGTAGGGTTTGAAAATCGCGTCCACCAGCGGCCGTACTTCGGCCAGCAGCCAAGCCGACAACCCCAGGCTGACGGCGGCGGAGAAAATACTCTGCCACATTGCCTGATAAAGGAAAGGCCGGCGGATGAAGGAAGCGGGCGCACCCAACAGCTTGGTGATTTCCAACTCTTCCTTGCGGCTGAGGATTTGCAGGCGGATGGTGTTGTGTGCCACCAAGACAAAGGCCATGCCCAAAGTCAGTGAGAGGAACCACAAAATCTTGCGGATAAATTCGTTAATACGATAAAGGGTTTGTACCCATTCGGTATCCATAGTTGCCGATTCGACGCGCGGCAGTTTGGTAATGTCTTTATAGATGGCCTGCATCTGATCCGGAGAAGTGGCAGGGTCGGGTGTAACGATAAAGACGTCGGGCAACGGGTTGCCATCGAGCATGGAAACGAGGTTTTGGTCGAGATTGGTCTGCAATTCTTCCAAACCTTCCTGCTTGCTGATAAAGCGGACTTTATCGATACGGCTGTCGCGTTGGAGCAGGTTTTTCACCGTATCGGCATCAGAACCTGCCGCATCGGTGTCCATATAAACCGTAATCTGCGGCGACTCGTTGAGTTTGCCCAATACGCTTTGTCCGCTTTGGATACCCAAATACATAAACAGCGGCAAGGTCATGGCAACGGCAAGCATGAGCAGGGTCAGCAGCGTGCCGATGGGTTGGCGCAAAAGCTCTTTGAGCGCGGCGCGTGCCGATTCGACGTGTAACGAGATGTAATGAATCATACTCATGCGAGACGTCCTTTCTGCAGGCGCAAGACGCGGTGGCCGTAATCCGCCATCAGCGTTTCATCGTGCGCCGCAACGATCACAGTCGTGCCTGCTTCATGGAAGGTTTTGAACAATTCCATAATATCCAGCGCATAGGCGCGGTCGAGGCTGGCGGACGGCTCGTCGGCAATCAGCAGGCTGGGTTGGTGAACCACTGCGCGCGCGATGCACAAACGTTGTTGTTCGCCGCCGGACAAAGTGATGGGCATATCGTTTTCTCGGCCTTTCAAGCCGACTTTCTCAATCGCAATACGCGCGCGCTCTTCAGCTTTGCGCGGCTGGTAGCCACTAATCCGCAAAGGCAGGATAACGTTTTGCAAGACATTGCGGTCGTAGAGGATTTTGTGGTCTTGGAAGACAATGCCGATATGTTGGCGCATAAAGCCGATCTGATTGTCGCTCAAGGTGCCGAGGTCTTGATTGTTGAACCAAACCTTGCCTTTGGTGGGCTTGGTAATGCCTGAAATCAGCTTCAAAATGGTGGATTTGCCCGAACCCGAATGGCCGGCAATAAAAATCATCTCACCTTTGTTAATCTGGAAACTGACATTTTTCAGGGCTTCGAAACCGCCGGGATAGGTTTTGGAAACTTGTTCGAAACGGATCATGGGTTTTCCTGAAAATAGGGATTCAGACGGCCGGCGTCATCGATAGGGCAACATGCCGTCTGAAAAATAGGGATATTCACAGATTATAAATATTTCGGCTGCTTTTTGATAGTGAAACCCCGGTTCTGCCTGTGGATACACTGCCGGTTTGCAACACAAAGCAATATGGTTTGAAAAAAGGCCGTCTGAACGGTTGGGTTTCAGACGGCCTTTTGAGTTTATCGGCGTATTCCCCAAAAAGTAGAAATACAAACAAAGATAAGCAATGTTTCTAATTGAATCCTTATTCAAAATAGGCAACAATACCCAGAATAATTTCGTAATATTAAGTGGGAATAAATATGGATCATTCAGTTCATAACAAGCTGGTTTCTTTTATCTGGAGCATTGCAGACGATTGTCTGCGCGATGTCTATGTGCGCGGTAAATATCGTGATGTGATCTTGCCGATGTTTGTGCTTCGCCGTTTGGATACCTTACTTGAGCCAAGCAAAGAAGCGGTATTGGAAGAAGTACGCTTTCAAAAAGAAGAATTGGCCTTTACCGAATTGGATGACCTTCCCCTTAAAAAAATTACCGGCCATGTTTTTTATAACACCTCAAAATGGACATTAAAATCCCTCTATCAAACCGCCAGCAATACGCCGCAGTATATGCTGGCTAATTTTGAAGAATATCTTGATGGTTTTAGTGCCAACGTGCAGGAAATTATCAACTGCTTCAAGCTGCGTGAACAAATCCGCCATATGTCCCATAAAAATGTTTTGCTGAGTGTGTTGGAAAAATTTGTCTCCCCTTACATCAATCTTACCCCTAAAGAGCAACAAGACCCGGATGGCAACAAATTGCCCGCCTTGAGCAATCTGGGCATGGGCTATGTATTTGAAGAACTGATCCGTAAATTTAACGAAGAAAACAACGAAGAAGCCGGCGAACACTTTACGCCACGCGAAGTGATTGAGTTGATGACGCATTTGGTCTTTGATCCGCTCAAAAACCAAATCCCGGCGGCTATTACGATTTACGACCCGGCTTGCGGCAGCGGCGGTATGCTGACCGAATCACAAAACTTTATTGAACAAAAATATCCGCTGCCAGAATCGCAAGTTGAGCGCTCAATTTTCTTATTCGGTAAAGAAATCAACGACGAAACTTACGCCATCTGCAAATCCGACATGATGATTAAAGGCGATAATCCCGAAAACATCAAAGTCGGCTCCACCCTTGCCACCGACAGCTTCCAAGGCGAACACTTTGACTTCATGCTTTCCAATCCGCCATACGGCAAAAACTGGAGCAATGACCAAGCATATATTAAAGATGGCAAAGAGGTTATCGACAGCCGCTTCAAAGTCTCCCTGCCTGACTACTGGGGCAATGAAGAAACTCTTAATGCCACCCCGAGTGCTAGTGATGGACAGCTATTATTCCTAATGGAAATGGTCAGCAAAATGAAATCGCCGAATGACAACAAAATCGGCAGCCGAGTGGCCTCCGTGCACAACGGCTCAAGCCTTTTTACCGGCGATGCAGGTTCGGGGGAGAGCAATATCCGTCGCCATATCATTGAGAACGATTTGCTGGAGGCCATCGTACAGCTGCCCAACAAGCTATTCTACAATACAGACATTACCACCTACATTTGGCTGCTGTCCAACAACAAACCCGAAGCGCGCAAAGGCAAAGTACAGCTGATTGATGCCAGCCTCTTATTCCGTAAGCTGCGTAAAAAACTAGGCGAAAAAAACTGCGAATTTGCGCCGGAACATATTGCCGAAATTACCCAAAACTATCTTGATTTCAGCGCTAAAGCACGCGAAACCGACGGACAAAATGAAGCGGTCGGCTTAGCTTCGCAGATTTTTGACAATCAAGATTTCGGCTATTACAAAGTCACCATCGAACGCCCGGATCGTCGTTCTGCACAATTTACCGCCCAAAATATTGCGTCTTTACGTTTTGACAAAGCCCTGTTTGAGCCGATGCAATATCTTTATCAGCAACATGGCGAACAAATTTACAACGCCGAATATTTAGCCAAAACAGAGCCAGAAATCAGCGCTTGGTGTGAAGCGCAGGGCATTGCCTTAAACAATAAAAATAAGGCTAAGCTGTTGGATGTCAAAACGTGGGAAAAAGCCGCTGCACTTTTTCAGACGGCCTCAACCTTACTCGAACATTTCGGCTCAACCCAATTTGACGATTTCAACCAATTCAAACAAGCCGTGGAAGGCCGTCTGAAAGCCGAAAAAATCTCCCTCTCTGCCACAGAGAAAAAGGCCATTTTCAATGCCGTAAGCTGGTACAACGAAAGTGCCGCCAAAGTCATTGCCAAAACGCTTAAGCTCAAACCAAACGAATTAGACGCCCTTTGCCAACGCTACCAATGCCAAGCCGACGAGCTGGCAGACTTTGGCTATTACGCCACCGGCAAAGCAGGCGAATATCTCCAATACGAAACAAGCAGCGACTTGCGCGACAGCGAATCCATACCGCTTAAACAAAATATCCACGATTATTTCAAAGCCGAAGTGCAGCCGCACATCAGCGAAGCATGGCTGAATATGGAAAGTGTGAAAATCGGCTATGAAATCAGCTTTAATAAATATTTTTACCGCCACAAACCATTGCGCAGCCTTGCAGAAGTGGCCCAAGATATTTTGGCGTTAGAAAAACAGGCTGACGGCTTGATTAGTGAGATTTTAGGGGAAATCGATGAGTGATTTAATTATTTATAACACTGATGACGGCAAAGCCAATGTTGCGTTATTAGTGATGGAAAACGAAGCGTGGCTTACACAAAATCAGTTGGCAGAACTTTTTGACACCTCTGTACCAAATATAACCACTCATATAAAAAACATATTAAAAGACAAAGAGTTAGATGAAAATTCAGTTATTAAGGATTATTTAATAACTGCCCAAGACGGCAAAGAATATCAAGTGAAACATTACTCGCTTGACATGATTTTAGCCGTAGGATTTAGAGTTCGCAGTCCGCGCGGCGTACAATTTCGACGTTGGGCGAATACACAACTTCGCAATTATTTAGAAAAAGGTTTTTTAGTTGATAAAGAACGATTAAAAAATCCTCAAGGTCGTTTAGATTATTTTGATGAATTACTGGAACAAATCCGTGAGATTCGTGCCAGTGAAATGCGTTTTTATCAAAAAGTGCGAGAATTATTTAGTCTATCAAGCGATTACGATAAAACAGATAAAAATACCCAAATGTTTTTCGCTGAGACGCAAAATAAATTGATTTACGCCATCACCAAACAAACCGCAGCCGAATTAATTTGCAAACGTGCCGACGCTACCTTACCCAATATGGGCTTAACCACATGGAAAGGCACAATTGTACGCAAAGGCGATATTGTGATTGCTAAAAATTATTTATCAAATGATGAGTTAGATTCCCTGAACCGATTAGTCATGATTTTCTTAGAAAGCGCAGAGTTGCGGGTTAAAAATAATCAAGATTTAACTTTGTCATTCTGGCGAAACAACGTAGATAATTTGATCGAATTTAACGGATTTCCCGTTTTACAAGGCAATGGCAAGCGAACCCAAAAACAAATGGAAGCCTTTACCTATGAACAATACGCATTATTTGACCAAGCACGAAAACAAGAAAAACAACGCCAAGCAGATAACGAAGATTTAAAAATATTAGAAAATTGTCAAAAAGAAATCAAACAGTTAAAAGATAAACGGTAGTTAAAGCTATGCACCCTATACAAGCGGTCAGATTTTAAGGATTTTTTGCAAATGAGACGATACGAGAGTTACAAAGATTCGGGCGTGGAATGGCTGGGGAAAATACCGAGTCAGTGGGAATTAACTATAGGAATGAATGTATTCAGAGAAAATAAACGTGATAATAAAGGGATGAAAGAAAAAACTGTTCTTTCATTGAGTTATGGTCAAATAATCATAAAACCTGAGGAAAAATTAGTTGGCCTTGTTCCTGAATCATTTGAAACCTATCAGATTGTAGAACCAAACGATATTATTATTCGTTGTACTGATTTGCAAAACGATCAAACCAGTTTACGAACAGGGTTAGCAAAAGATAAAGGTATTATTACGAGTGCTTATCTGAATTTAAAGGTTATAAATAATCATTCCGCTAAATTTTTACATTATTATCTTCATACTTTAGACATTACTAAAGTGCTTTATAAATTTGGTTCTGGACTTAGACAGAATTTAAGTTTTTTAGACTTTAAACGGTTACCTATTATTGATATTCCTCTCTCCGAACAACAAAAAATCGCGCAATTCCTAGACGATAAAACCGCTAAAATCGATCAGGCGGTGGATTTGGCGGAAAAGCAGATTGCCCTGTTGAAAGAGCACAAGCAGATTCTGATTCAAAATGCCGTAACCCGAGGCTTAAACCCTGATGTGCCGTTAAAAGATTCCGGTGTGGAATGGATAGGGCAAGTGCCGGAGCATTGGAGCGTAAAGAAAATCAAACATGTTACTTCTAAAATAGGTAGTGGAATTACCCCTTTAGGAGGTGGTTCAAATTATATTGATGGTGGCATACCATTATTACGCAGTCAAAATATACACTTTGATCGTATTGATTTAAATGATGTAGCAAGAATTTCTGAATTTACACATAATTCAATGAAAAATAGTAAGGTGCGTAAAGGAGATGTTCTTTTAAATATTACGGGGGGATCTTTAGGACGTTGTTTTTATGTGGATTCAAATGAAGAAATGAATGTGAACCAACATGTTTGTATTATTCGTCCAAATAAAAAAATTAATACAATCTTTTTGAATATGCTATTAGCTTCAGAGGTTGGACAAAAACAAATCTGGTTCTTTCAACAAGGCGGTGGGCGAGAGGGACTAAATTTTCAAGCAATCAAAAATTTTTATCTTCCGTTACCAGATTTAAAGGAACAACAAAAAATTGCTATTTACCTCGATAAACAAGTAGCCAAAATTGATCAAGCAATCGCATTAAAAACAGCCCATATCGAAAAACTGAAAGAATATAAAAGTGTGTTGATTAACGATGTGGTGACCGGCAAGGTGCGAGTATAGGGTGTGAAAAGTGCGGTCAAAAAATCCGATGGATTTTGAATATTGGCAGTGCAACTTGGGCGTAATGAATAAATTTTAAAAATTCACAAAAGGGT
This sequence comes from Neisseria flavescens, assembly GCF_005221285.1. Classification (NCBI taxonomy): domain Bacteria; kingdom Pseudomonadati; phylum Pseudomonadota; class Betaproteobacteria; order Neisseriales; family Neisseriaceae; genus Neisseria; species Neisseria flavescens. The sequence continues at coordinate 1,815,540 of NZ_CP039886.1, read as the reverse complement.
GAAAAATGGTTTCAGGAACTAAGGAAAAAGATTTGGAAATTGCCATCGAAAAAGCCTTAACCGGCACTTGGCGTGAAAACATGGGAAATAAGCTAGGCGAGCCGAAGGCGGAATACCTACCGCGCCATCATGGTTTTGAGCTGGCATTTTCACAGGATTTTGATGCGCAATTTGCCATTGACACGCGTCTGTTTTGGCAATTCCTGCAAACCAGCCAAGAGGCCGAACTCTCCCGTTTTCAACAGCTCAACCCAAACGATTGGCAACGTAAAATTCTAGAGCGGTTAGACCGCCAAATAAAGAAAAACGGCGTGTTGCACCTGCTGAAAAAAGGCTTGGATATTGATAGCGCCCATTTTGATTTGCTCTACCCCGTTCCGCTTGCCAGCAGCGGCGAAAAGGTCAAGCAGCGTTTTGAACAGAATCTGTTTAGCTGTATGCGCCAAGTGCCTTATTCTGCCTCAAGCAATGAAACGGTGGATATGGTGCTGTTTGTCAATGGCTTGCCGATTATTACTCTTGAGCTGAAAAACCATTGGACGGGTCAGACGGCCATTGATGCCCAAAAACAATATCGCAACCGTGATTTAAGCCAAACGCTGTTTCATTTCGGGCGTTGTTTGGCGCATTTTGCCTTAGATACGGAAGAAGCTTACATGACCACCAAATTGGCGGGGCCTGCTACGTTTTTCTTACCGTTTAATTTGGGCAATAACTGCGGTAAAGGCAATCCGCCGAATCCAAACGGACACCGCACGTCGTATTTATGGCAAGAGGTGTTCAGCAAAGCCAGTCTTGCCAACATTATTCAGCATTTTATGCGTTTAGATGGTTCAACCAAAGATCCGCTGGAGAAACGCTCGCTCTTTTTCCCCCGCTATCATCAATTAGAGGTAGTGCGCCGTTTGATTGCTGATGTCAGTGAACAAGGCGTGGGTAAACGCTATCTGATTCAGCATTCTGCCGGCTCGGGCAAATCTAATTCCATTACTTGGTTGGCGTATCAGTTGATTGAGGCTTATCCGCGCAATGAAAAGGCGGCAAACGGTAGAGAAGCAGACCGCCCGATTTTTGATTCGGTGATTGTCGTAACCGACCGCCGTTTGCTGGATAAGCAGCTGCGCGACAATATCAAAGATTTTTCAGAAGTGAAAAACATTGTTGCGCCGGCGTTGAGTTCGGCAGAATTGCGCCAATCCCTTGAGCAGGGCAAAAAAATCATTATTACCACAATTCAGAAATTCCCGTTTATTGTGGATGGCATTGCTGATTTAGGCGACAAACAATTTGCGGTGATTATTGATGAGGCGCACAGCTCACAATCCGGTTCGGCACACGACAACATGAACCGAGCCATCGGCAAAACGGAAGACCTTGATGCCGAAGATGTGCAAGATTTGATTTTACAAGCCATGCAATCCCGCAAAATGCGCGGCAATGCGTCGTATTTTGCTTTCACCGCCACACCAAAAAACAGCACTTTGGAAAAATTCGGTGAGAAACAGGCGGATGGTAAATTTAAGCCGTTCCACCTTTATTCCATGAAACAGGCGATTGAAGAAGGCTTTATTTTGGATGTGATCGCGAATTACACCACTTATAAAAGTTTTTATGAGATCACTAAATCGATTGAAGATAATCCGGAGTTTGACAGTAAGAAGGCTCAAAGCCGTCTGAAAGCCTATGTGGAGCGCTCTCAACAAACGATTGATACCAAGGCGGAAATCATGCTGGATCATTTTATCCGGCAAATCTTTAACCGTAAAAAACTCAAAGGCAAAGCCAAGGGAATGGTGGTAACACAAAATATTGAAACCGCCATCCGCTATTTTCAGGCGTTAAAACGCTTGCTGGCTGAGCGGGGCAATCCATTTAAAATCGCCATTGCGTTTTCAGGCAGTAAAGTGGTTGATGGCGTTGAATACACTGAAGCGGAAATGAATGGGTTTGCAGAAAGTGAAACCAAAGAGTATTTCGATCAAGATGAATATCGTTTGCTGGTGGTCGCCAATAAATATCTGACCGGTTTTGACCAGCCGAAATTGTGTGCGATGTATGTGGATAAGAAACTCTCCGGCGTACTTTGTGTGCAAGCTTTATCTCGTTTAAATCGCAGTGCGAATAAGTTGGGTAAACGCACGGAAGATTTGTTTGTATTAGACTTTTTTAACAGCGTTGAAGATATTCAGCAAGCATTTGAGCCGTTTTATACTTCTACGTCGTTGTCGCAAGCAACCGATGTCAATGTCTTGCATGATTTGAAAGACCGGTTGGATGAAACAGGCGTGTATGAACAAGCGGAGGTCAACGATTTTACTGACGGCTATTTTGCCAATAAAGACGCACAACAATTAAGCAGTATGATTGATGTGGCGGTTCAACGTTTCGACCATGAGTTGGCGCTTGAGCCAACCCAAAAAGTCGATTTTAAAATCAAGGCAAAACAGTTTTTAAAAATTTATGGGCAAATGGCCTCCATCATCAATTTTGAAAATATCGCTTGGGAGAAGCTCTATTGGTTCCTCAAATTCTTAGTGCCGAAATTAAAAGTACAAGACCCGATGGATGAATTTGATGAAATTTTAGATGCTGTGGATTTAAGCTCTTACGGCTTGGCGCGTACTAAACTGAATTACAGCATTAAATTAGATGATGAAGAAACAGAGCTTGACCCACAAAATCCAAATCCACGTGGTACGCATGGTGAAGATAAAGAAAAAGATCCGATTGATGAAATTATTCGTGTATTTAACGAAAGATGGTTTCAAGATTGGAGCGCAACGCCGGATGAGCAACGGGTAAAATTTATCAATATTACCGAGCGCATCCGTAACCATAAAGACTTTGAGCAGAAATATCAAAATAACCCGGATGTTCATACCCGTGAATTGGCTTTCCAAGCCATTTTGCGCGATGTGATGAGCGAACGCCATCGGGATGAACTAGAGCTATACAAACTTTTTGCCAAAGATGCCGCATTTAGAACCGCTTGGACGCAGAGTTTGCAACGGGCTTTGGCTAGGTAGAAATAAAGGCCGTCTGAACGGTTGGGTTTCAGACGGCCTCTGTATAAGCAGCGTAGGTTAAGCACCCTATCCGCTGTTTTATTTACATTTGGTTTTGGCCAAATTCACGGCGGCAGTCAGGCTTTTTTCGTTGACTTCGCCGGTGATGGTTTGTTTGTAGCCGCATTTCGGCGCTTCAACGACTGTGAAGGGCAATACGCCGACGTTGTTGCCGTGGGCTTTCATGAAGTTGCGGCTGTTGGCGCCGGTGTAACGCCAAATCGGGTAGCTGACCGGCGTTTGTTTCAGGAACTTGCCGATGTTGTCGGTCGTATCCAGCGCGATGCCGACCATATCGACGCTGCCTTTTTTCTGAGCTTTGTACCATGCGGACATGGCGGGCATTTCTTTACGGCAGGGGCCGCACCAGGTTGCCCAAAGGTTGACCACGCGCACGGGGGCTTTGAGCGATTCCAAGCTTTGCGGTTTGTTGTCCTGCCAACCTGCCGTTTCGTCGGCGGCAAAGGCCGGCACAGCGGTAAAAACGGCAGCGGACAAGAGAAGGGCGGTTAAGGCTTTCATGGTTGTATCCTTGAGGTTGCCAATCGAAATTGTGTTTATTGTAAAACGGTTTGGTGGGTATGCCTACCGATTCATATCAAGATATCAGGTAAAAAGTTTGAGTAAAAATCAGTTGCAGACGATAATAACCGCCATCATTGAATGATTTTGCAATAATACGGAGACTTTCATGCCGTCTGAATTCACACTTTATCACAACCCGCGTTGCAGCAAATCGCGTGCCGCGCTGGCTTTGCTCGAAGAAAAAGGTATTGCCGCCGACGTGGTCAAATATCTGGATACCGCGCCTGATTTGGCGACTTTGCAGGATATGTTTGCCAAACTCGGTATCGAATCGGTGCGCGGCATGATGCGCACGAAAGACGATTTGTACAAAGAATTGGGTTTGGACAATCCCGATTTGGACAATGCCGCCCTGCTTCAGGCAATCGCCGAACACCCTGCCCTGCTCGAGCGTCCCGTTTTGGTAACGCCTACGCGCGCAGCCATCGGCCGTCCGTTGGAAAACATTGCCGCCCTACTCGGCTGACGGGGTTGGATAAGGCCGTCTGAAGATGATTTCCCTGCTTAAAAGCCGCAATGGCCTGCGATATTACCTGTTTCGCGGCCTTGCTTTGAGCGTTTTGCTGGTGTGCGGTATTTTTTTGACCGGCACATGGCAGATTTACCGGACAGGTTTGCAAACCTTGCCGAAGGACGCTCATGCCGATGCGGCGGTGGTGTTGGGTGCGGCGGCGTGGGACAAACGCCCGTCGCCGGTATTCCGTGAGCGTATCAACCACGCCATCACGCTCTACCAAAGCCATCGGGTCGGCAAAATCATTTTCACCGGCGGTACGCCCAAAAAAGGATTTATGACCGAAGCCGAAGTGGGGCGCCGATACGCGCTCAAGCAGGGCATACCGGCGCACAATATCCTGTTTGAAAACACGTCGCGCAACACTTACGAAAACATGCTCAATATCGTCCCCATCATGCACGCCAACGGAGTCGGCAGCATTATCGTTGTCAGCGACCCGTATCATTTGGCGCGTGCCGAAGAAATGGCCGCCGATTTGGGCTTGTCAGACGCGCAGTTCTCCGCCACTCCGACCACGCGCTTTGACGAGCGCAGCAAGAAAGCCAAGTTTCTGATGCAGGAGAGCTATTCATTGTTTCTCTACCGTATCGGCAAATGGAGCGATGCCGTTTGGAATTGGATAGGGGGTTGAGCCTTCGGTAATCCATGTAAAAAGCCGTCTGAATCCTTTTAGGTTTCAGACAGCCTAAATGTATGCTTACTTATTGATATTAATTTGCAGCTACAATGCCAAAAATGACTACAGCTGCAGCCAGTACCAGATAGATGACAAACAGAATCAAGGTAGCCTTGAAATAATTGGCTTTATTCGGATTGGTGTTTGAGCTGAATGCCCATACAAGCATCATAACTATATTGACTAGCGGAATCATCAAAATCAAGTTTGTTAGCAACCATTCTTTGACGCTTACAACAGGAGCCTGCTGATGGCCGATTTGGTTTTGTTCAGTCATATTATGCCCAATATATTAAATAAAAAGAATAATAATTATATATAATAAAGTCTTATTGGTATAGCATACATATTCAGACGGCCTTTTGTTCATTGTTTAAACCACGCCGAAAAAGTAAAATAACCGTTTTAAAAGATTTTGGAGCCATCATGACCGTCAAAACCCGTTTCGCCCCCAGCCCAACCGGCTACCTGCACATCGGCGGCGTACGCACCGCCCTGTTCTCATGGGCGTTTGCCCGCCATCATAAAGGCGAATTCTTATTGCGCATCGAAGACACCGACTTGGCGCGCTCTACTGCCGAATCCGTCAACATCATTCTCGACGGCATGAAATGGGTCGGCCTGAACTACGACAACGCCGACAACGTCGTTTACCAAACCCGCCGTTTCGACCGCTACAAAGAAGTCATTGCCGAACTCTTGGAAAAAGGTCATGCCTACTACTGCTATTGCAGTAAAGAAGAGTTGGAAGCCATGCGCGAGAAAGCCGAAAAAGAAGGCACGGCGACTTACGACCGCCGCTGGCGTCCGGAAGAAGGAAAAACCCTGCCCGAAATTCCTGCCGACGTGCAACCTGTTGTCCGCTTCAAAACGCCTTTGGACGGCGTGACCAAATGGACGGACTTGGTCAAAGGCGAAATTTCCATTCCCAACGAAGCACTCGACGACCTGATTATCGCCCGCGCCGACGGTACGCCGACTTACAACTTCTGCGTTGTCGTGGATGACTACGACATGGGCGTTACCCACGTTATCCGCGGCGACGACCATGTGAACAACACCCCGAAACAAATCAACATCTTAAAAGCCATCGGTGCAAACCTACCCGAATACGGCCACCTGCCGATGATTCTCAACGAACAAGGCAAAAAAATCTCCAAACGCAGCGGCGATACCGTTGCCATCACCGATTTCGGCGCAATGGGCATCCTGCCTGAAGCCATGCTCAACTATCTGGCGCGTTTGGGCTGGGCGCACGGCGACGACGAGTTCTTCACGATGGAACAATTCATCGAATGGTTTGATTTGAAAGACGTTTCCCCGTCTCCAAGCCGTATGGACTTGAAAAAACTCTACTGGATTAACGGCGAACACATCAAAATCACCGCCAACGAAAAACTGGCCGAAATGGTGAAACCGCGCCTTGCCCTGCGCGATATCCATGAAACAAGCAAGCCTGCTTTGGAAGACGTGTTGGCACTGGTCAAAGACCGCGCCCAAGACCTGAACACGCTTGCCGACGAGTGCCTCTACTTCTACGTCAAACAAACGCCGGCCGAAGCAGATGTGCAGAAACACTGGGACGATGAAGCCGCCGCCCGTATGCTGCGCTTTGCCGAACGCCTCGAAGGGTTGGAAGACTGGAATGCCGAAGCCATCCACGACCTTTTCAAACCTTTCTGCGACGAAGAAGGCATTAAAATGGGCAAACTCGGTATGCCTTTGCGCCTCGCTGTTTGCGGTACGGCAAAAACCCCAAGCGTCGATGCCGTATTGGCATTAATCGGCAAAGAAGAAGTGTTGAAACGGATACGTTCTTAAAACGTTGAAAAGGTCGTCTGAAAATTTCAGACGACCTTTTTGGTTTCTCAGGGACTTATTCTTCGCTTTGGTTTTTATCTTTTTTGCGCCATAAGCCTTTAAACAACGCGCCCGCCCCAATCACACCGACAGCAATCAATTTGCCGAATTTGGCGAGCAATGCGCCGGCAAGCGCCAGCAAGCCCAGTTTTTTCGCAGCCAATCCGCCGACTAAGGCAGCCAGTCCGTATTCCGCCACTTTGTCGGTCGCGGCATTGAAATCGCTGTAACGCTTGCCTTCGTTGAATTCGATATTGCCCAATAATTCCCGCGCGATAGGCTTGTATTGGTCTATGCTTTTCAAATCGGTAATCATGGTCAATTGGATAAAACCTTCGCGGCCAAGCTGGTAAGTGTTGTAGTTGATGGCAGGATTTTGGTCGGGTTTGTTTTTCTCCAAAACGTCAATCGACCAAATCAGGCGATGGGTAGCCGCATCATATTGCGGTTTTTCTACCCAGCCGCGTGTTTCTATTTCCGGTATGTTGCGGGAGGCTCGCTCTTTGTTTTGTTCCTCGGTGGCTTCTTTCAGCTGCTCGAGCATGGCTTCAACATCCCATTCTTTGGCATCATCGTCTTTGATGTAGCCGGAATCGGTAAAGGTCAGGTCTACTATCCAATTGGTGTCACCGTCCTCGTTCTCCGACTCGGGGAGAATCAGGCCGTAGCGGTTGGGATCTGTGGCGTTGCCTGCTTCCCTCATCATGGCGTTGGCGCGATTTTTTTTCACAAAGACCATTTTTGCAGGCAGTTTCAGTTTGGCCTGATTGCCCAAATCAACGGTTGCCGGGCCTTGGACGATCTGGTCGTCAACGTAGTTTGCGATAGAGTCTGAGGCTTGTTGCACTTCTTGCCCGGATGCCTCGACGGCAGAAGCGGTATCAGCTTTGGCTGCAGAAGCCGGCAGGGTTTGGATAGATAGTAGGGCTGCCAAAACGGCATAGGCGAGACGGTTGCTTTTCATTATAGGGTTCTCATGGAAGAAGAATTAAAAAAGATGCAGACAGCCGCAACACCATATGCTCCAGCATGACTAAAGGGTAAATTTTACAATAAATAAATCATATTTACATATTTAAATATGACTGTAATTTAAAAAATACAGGAAAGCTTTTTGACGAGAGATAGAGCAATCGTTGTGAAATTCAAAAAGGCCGTCTGAAAATTTTTCAGACGGCCTTATATATTGCGCCCTATCACAGGGGCATTTTTAACATAAAAAAGCCCCTTTAACAAAGGGGCTTTTTTATGTGCATCGTCTTCTACACAGTCAATCCAGAACCTCCAACATTCCCAAAATCTTTTATTGTGCGCATCTTCAAAGATGATGAAGACCGCACACAATGTCTTAAAACAATCAACATCCCTATTTCTTCTCCAGATCATCTTTTTCATGCAAAAAACGCCGCCGATGAATATGGCCGTTTATATGTAAGTGGAATCATGAATAAGGAGCATCTCCAATGAAAAAGGAACTGAACACAAAAGCGCGTATAGCCGCCTTTGGCGGTGGCAGCGCAAGCGACACGCCAAAGGCGGATTCACGCGCGCCGATGGCGCCCCCCTTATCTAACAGGGGGGGAGCAGAAACCGAAGCGGCTTTGAGTACCGAACACGAAACTTTCGAAAAATACACTACCTTTTTAACTGATTCAAAAGGCCGTCTGATTGAAGTGCCTTTGCGTCGTGGTAAAGCCAATTCCGCTTTTATTGACCAAATTAGTTTTTCAATCCACGAAGATACTTTTTCCCTCTTAGCCGGTTATCCATTGGTTGCCGATGATGAATACATCGTCCGCGCATCTATGGTTTTGGCCGATATTTTTGGTTTCGGTATTACCGAAAAAGCCAAGCATTCAGGCGGTCGTTTTTATGATTCCTGCTGGTTGATGGGAACAGACAATGCCCAATATGGCCGCGTCCATTTCGGTGGGCAAAACAATACCATGCTGATTGAAGTCACAGCCACGGGTTGCAATGCAGCATCTGACGGTTGGGAATCAAGACTTTATAACTTCATCATACAGGCTGTCCGTTCCAAAATTACCCGTATCGACATTGCCAAAGATTTTTTTCAAGGCGAATACACGCCTGAACAGGCCAAAGCTGACCGGCTCGCCGGTAAGTTCACCAATCATCATATGATGCCCGATGGCGAATCAGTCGGCACGGATTGGGAATCAAACAACGGCAAGGGCAAAACCTACTATGTAGGCTCCCGTGAATCGTCCAAATATGTTCGCGTTTACGAAAAAGGTAAACAGCTCGGCGATAAAGAAAGCCAGTGGGTGCGTTTTGAAATCGAATTCAAAGCCAAGGATATTGTGATTCCGTTCGAAGTATTGACAGTTCCGGGCGAATACTTCGGCGGTGCATACCCTGTATGCGCCCAATTCCAAGAGAAAGCCAAACGCATCGAAGCAGTGAAAAAGAATCTCGAATTGACCTTTGAACGCTGCATCGAAGTAGCAAAAAACCAAGTCGGCCGTGCCATCAATGCCGCGAAATCCATGTTTCCGCAAAAAGACCGTTCGGAAATCTTAGCCATGTTCGAAGCCGATCATGACTTATTGCCTAAACGCTTAAGCCTTGAAGTTTATTCATGTACCGAAAACCACGCACCGGCCATACACGATAAGCCCGAAGGCAGTTTATGGCTTAACGAATCTGCCCAAATTCTACTTGAAATGGCCATTGAACAAAAAAACAAAATGACGAAGCTCATTGAGGCCAAGCACGAACAAGATTATCTGAATCTGATGTATGACCGATACGCATATAGATTTTAAAAGGCAAAACGCTGACGCCTTCAAGTGCAGTGTATTGGATAAGGAAACACATCATGCAAATGCAAATTCAAGGCCAAATCATGGGCGTTAAACGCTTTAACGGCCAAATCGACGGTAAAACCTTTGACTATTGCCGCGTCATCGTGTCTACACCGCTGGACAGCAGCCAAGGCAACGCATTAGGAAGCTCGGCTACCGAATACGACTACGGCGGCTCCGTGAATTTCGAACAGTTCAAAAGTCTGTCATTCCCTTTTGAAGCCTCTTTGACGGTTGAATTAGTGACCAACGGCAAAAGCCAGAAACTGAAAATTCTCGGCTTCCAGCCCAAATCACCAAACAAAGGCTAAAACATGACAATTACCCGCGTTTACATTGTTCAGTCACGGGAAACGGGCGACTTCCTTTATCCGTTTGATACGGGTGATGTGGGGCATACACCGTTTGTCAATGAAGCCGGTTATTTCTACGACCGAAACGAAGCGGTAGAAACCGCGTTATCCGAAATCGGTGAAAACTTTATTGTCTTCAGCTTTTTATCAGAATTTTAAAAATTCAGGCTACAGGTGCGGTCTGAATAATAGCAAAAGCACCTATTCAATTTTGTTTAACTCATTAAAGGAAAACATCATGAAATTGATGAATACTTGCCGTAAATACGGCGCAAAACTGGCCGTTGTTGCCGCTGCTCCTCTGGCTTTATCCACATCTGCCTATGCCGCTTTGCCCGAAGCCGCAAAAACAGGTATTGAATCAGCGAAAGCCGACGGCCTTGAAGCCGGTTGGTTGGTAGTCGGTGTATTTGCTGCCCTGTTCGTGATTGCCATCGTGAAACGCTTGTTGCGATAAAAGGTAATTAAGATGTACTACCAAGTTGGGAATAAATGTCTTGAGCAAAGCCAAGCTGAAAACGTCTATTTCAGCTTGGTAGTACCTCAAATAACACAAGACGGCAAAATCATCAAACCTGAGTACAACGGCACATTATGGAAACTGAACGGACAGACGATTAAAGCCGATTTGCCCAAATGCGATCCAAGTGACAATCTGAAAAGCGGTTTGGAAACAGGCTGGCTCTTGTTCGGCGTGATGGCCGCTGTGTATTTCGTATCCATTTTGAAAAGGGTTCTCAAATGATGGATTTTTATTTTTATCTTGGTGTGTTTGTTCCGGTCATGCTGGGCTCGATGATTTTTAAATAGGTAGTGATATGGAAGATGATTTTGAGTATGAACAAGGGGCTAGTTATGGTGGAGCAGATTATGGCTTCGGTGACTTTATGGAGCCTGACTCTGATCATGAAACGCATGAAGAGTATATGGATAGGGTTTGGTCAGATGGTTATGACCAACATCAGGATTATTTGAATTTCCTGATTGATGCCGGTCTTATGCCTGAAGATAGTACGGTTGAAGACATGATAGACAGTGGTTATGGTTCGTTTTAATGAAGAAGCGATATAATCTAACTTTCAGCAACCATTACGAAAGTTAGCATTATGAAACCGTTTATTACAGAAGCCCAATTGGCACTTTTTAAATATCAAGCAGGCGGAAAATATTTTAATTGCCCAATGTCGTACATAGCACAGCAGGAATTTGTAGAGTTCTCAAGAAATAATCATACTGAAGATTTAATTTTTTATTTTTCTCATTTTTGGAATCGTGAAATAAAAAAAGATATTTGGGAAATTTCTTTTTCTGATAATTCCTCGCTTTTAATTAGAAAAGTTTTTAAAAATGGGAAAATTATATTTCAATCAAAATCAACTGATTCGACTGATAATTCTGATTTTGATTTCATTTTTAGTTAAAAATTCTTATGCAGAATGGAAGGCTGGTCCTCCATTTCCCGGATCTAATGGATCTGTCCGTCCATTATATGATTCGTCTAAAGTTAATTTAAATTCTAATACTATGTATAAGACAGATACAGGTCATTATGGGTTTAAAACAACTATAAGCCAAACTATAGAACATGTTCCAACTGGTGCAACGCGTGCTGGCGTACCTACAATTTTTGAAGCTTCAGTCTCCCGAAAAGCCGTACTATCAGGCGCATTTCGCCTTGTAAAAGCAGGTGCAAAACTTGCTTTAAAAGCTGCTCCATACGTTGGAGCTGCATCATATGCATATGATGCCTATCAACTCGTAAATCCTACATTAGAATCAGCAGGTTATCATTATTCTGCAAATGCCGATACATATCTTAAAGTTTATGATAATGCGCTTTGTTTAGGTAAATTTATGAGTCAACCCGGTTATTACTCCTGTGTTGGCGTAGATTCTTCCGTAATGCTTGCTCTTTCAAAGGGGGGAAAATCAGCAAAAGATGCTCAAACCCTCCTAACAATGCAAGTTCAATCCGACTATGAAAAAATTCATAAAGGTTTAATGGATCAATATTTCGGGGATGAATATGCTAGAACGTCTCCAAAATGTAGATGGAATGGCTGGGGGGTTAGTTGCCATATTCAAACCTTATCAATTGCATATGGTTTTATAAAAAATTACAGCGAAGAACTTACTCCCGATAAGTTTTTAGAAATTGCTACAAATACAATAGATTCAAATCCTACCCCTTTTGTTGAAGGAACTGGCAAACCTGAATATAAAGAAAATATCAAAGTTCCTGCCGGTACAGTCGTAACCATTGGCCCTGTAACCCCTGAAAACGGTAAGCCGGTGCAAATTACCATAACTTTCGGTCAAGATTCAAACGGCAATACAACGGCAAATGTTTCAACAACTCAACGACCTGATCTTGATCCAGGTAGCCCAGAAGCACCTAAATCTAAACCTGACGGTAATCCCGACAGTAATCCCGATGGAAAGCCCGATAAAAAACCTGACGGTAATCCCGATGATAAGCCTGATAAACGTCCAGATGATAAACCTGATCCGGATGATGATCCATCTGATAAAGATAAAAGAAAAGAAGATAAAAAAGATGATAAGAAAGAAGAATCAAAAGGCTTACTTTGTGATTTTTTTCCAGACATTTTAGCCTGTGACAAAATGGGCAAACCTGAAAAAGGTATGTTTGATGATATTAAAATTCCACAGGTAACTGATGAAAAAACGTGGGATAGTGACAATTTCTTGCCGCCAAATGGCGTTTGTCCTCAACCCAAAAGTTTCAACATTTGGGGAAGACCGGTACAAATAAGTTATGAACCGCTCTGCGTTTTCATGGAAAAAGTTCGTTTTGCCGTTCTACTTGGATTCATTATTATGTCTGCCTTTATCGTTTTCGGCTCTTTGAGAAAGGGATAATATGCCGCTGCTCGCCGGATTGATTCCTCTTTTAGGAATCCTGTTAAAAATGCTCATTGTCAGAATAATTATTGCTACTGGCATGACGTTTGTGACATATGCAGGCTATATGATTGCGCTAAACAAATTTAAGGATTACACCCTAAATGCCATAAATTCCATGTCGTCTGATATTCTTAATTTACTTTTAATCGGTGGTTTTGGCCAAGGTCTCGGTTATTTATTCGGTGCATTCAGTTTTTATATTGGAATGAATACATTAAGTAAATTAACTTTTGTTATGCCAAGGTAGCCTTATGATTTATTTGTTTACAGGAAACATGGGTACGGGCAAGACTTCGCGCGTCGTGTCCATGATTCTGAACAATGAAGACGGTTTGTTCAAAATGAAACTAGAAGATGGTACTGAAGTAGATCGCCCGCTCTATTTCTGCCATATTGACGGTTTGGATAAACGCAAATTCAATGCCCATGAACTCACTGAAGAAGAAATCATGTCTGCACCGTTGCGCGATATTATTCCGCAAGGCGCCGTCTTGATTGTAGATGAAGCACACTATACCTATCCTGTTCGCGCTGCCGGTCGTCCTGTTCCGCCCTATATCCAAGAATTAACTGAACTCCGCCATCACGGCCATACAGTTATTTTGATGACACAGCATCCAAGTCAGCTTGATGTATTTGTGCGTAATCTTGTGTCAAAACATACACATCTTGAACGAAAAGCCGTGGGGATGAAGCAGTATTCTTGGTATAAATGTGTAACAAGTTTGGATAATCCCGCCGGTGTCAGCGGTGTTGAATCAGCTAGTTGGAAACCGCCTAAAGATGCCTTTAAGTATTACAAATCATCCAGCCAGCATCAGAAGTTTAAAAAGAACATTCCGCTTGCTGTTTGGGCTTTGATAGGTATATTTGCTTTCATGGCTTGGAAAGGTTTCAACGTCTATCAGATTTATAAACAAGGTAGCGGCCAATCTGAAGTAGTTCAATCTGTTTCTGATTCGTCTGCAAGTGAACCGCAGGCAATTACAGAAACTGACCAATTCAAAAGTACACAAGATATAAATTCAAATCTTAAGCCTGAAGATTTTGTACCTACTCTAGCCGAAAAACCTGAAAGCAAGCCCATTTATGACAATGTAAGACAAGTTAAAACCTTTGAATACATCGCCGGTTGCGTTGAAGGTGGTAATAGTGGCTGTACTTGTTATAGCGTTCAAGGAACACCGCTTAAAGAAATCACTAAGGCAATGTGCAAAGATTATGTCAAAAATGGCTTGCCTTTCAATCCGTATAAGGACGAACAACAACAGGCAGCACAACAGTCACAAACGGCACCGCAGACAGCCTACACGCCTGAAAATGGACAAGTTCTTACAATGGGCGGTAAAAGCCCTAAAAACCTGATGTATGATGGTTATGTCGAAGCAGGAGAAACAACCGGATTCCAAAACGGTGCAAAGGTCGGCAGTTAAGAGATATTTATTTAATTGTTGATGTAGCCTAAGCGGAATCAACGGTTAAATAAATATCAACGGGGTGCGGGAACTCCCGCCTTTTTGAAATTGGGTAAATTAAATTGAAACCTGTAAATCGTTTTATTTGAGGCGGTTTACAGGTTTTTGTTTAAGCGCAAAACAAAAGCCTGGGCGGTTTAGACAGTATAACGGCCAAAGTTAAAAACTGACGAAAAGAAATGTCGAACCGTCCAATTACCTTAAAGATTGAATATCATCATAGCCATTTTAGGCTGAATAGATAAGGAAAATGAAAAATGAATGTAATAGGGTTGGACGTGTCGAAAGACACGATAGATGCAACGTTGATTACAACTAAAGGAAGCAAAGACTATATAAAAATATCCAATAATATACAAGGATTTGAGAATCTGATTAATTGGATAAAAACAAAACGAATTAGAAAAATTGCCATAAGCATGGAAGCAACAGGCATTTACTACGAACAGGTGGCAGAATATTTGAGCGCACTATATACCGTTTATGTTATTAATCCCTTAAAAATCAAAGAATACGCAAAAAGTCAGTTCAGCAATACCAAAACAGACAAAGCAGATTCAAAACTTATTGCCGAATTTGCAAACCGACACTTAGACAAACTGACACCGTTTAGGCCGTCTGAAAATCCCATACTCTATAAGCTGGTTAATCTGCTGCAACAACTAAAAGAACAGCAAAAAGAAACACAAAACAGGTTGCATACCGCAAAAGACATATACATAAAATCAACCCATGAAGCAATCATAGAACTGCTTGAAGAAAAAATAGATCAGACATCAAAGCGGATAGAAGGCATGATAAAGCAGAAAGAAAGTCTAAATATCGAATATCAAAACCTGCAAACCATACCGGCAATAGGAAAAGAAACCGCAGTGATACTACTAAGACACCTGACAGATAAAAATTTTGAAACAGCGAATAAATTTGTAGCCTTTGCCGGTCTAAGTCCAAAAATTGAACAATCAGGGACAAGTGTCAATAAAAAAGGCCGATTGAGCCGATACGGACACCGCCAATTAAAACGCGCCTTGTTTATGCCTGCCCTTGTTGCCTACCGCATGAATGCATTTCCTCAACTTGTAAGCAATTTGGAAGCGGCAAAAAAGCCTAAGATGATAATCATCGTTGCACTAATGCGGAAATTGGCGAAAATCGCCTTTTATATACACAAGACTAAAAAGCCGTTTGATAAAGCGCGACATCAGACGGTTTAACGAATTTATACAAAACAAAACGGCTGTAAAACAGCCGTTCTTTGTCGTTTCTGTTGGAAATGCAATAACTAAATACCAATTAAAGACAGAAACATATGAAATTAACTTATTTTAATAATTGACAGGTCAATATATCATCTTTTCAATTTGGCTTAAAACCTTCTATCAGTCTTTGAAGCGTTTGAATACCAATGTGCCGTTAGTACCGCCAAAGCCGAAGGAATTGGAGATGGCAACGTCGATTTTCGCGTCACGCGCTTCGTTGGCGCAGTAGTCCAAATCGCAACCGGCTTCAATGTCTTGTTCAAAGATGTTGATGGTTGGTGGAGATTTTTGCTCGTGTACTGCCAACACGCTGTACAACGCTTCCACGCCACCGGCCGCGCCAAGCAAGTGGCCGGTCATGGATTTGGTGGAGTTGACGATGACTTTGCGCGCATGATCGCCCAAAGCGCGTTTAATGGCTTTGGTTTCGTTGGCATCGCCCAAAGGAGTCGATGTACCGTGTGCGTTGACGTAATCAACGTCTTCAGGATTCAGGCCGGCATCTTTCAGGGCGCGGGTAACGGCCAATGCAGGACCTTCTTCGTTAGGCGCGGTAATGTGGTAGGCATCGGAGCTCATGCCGAAGCCGACGATTTCGGCGTAAATTTTCGCACCGCGTTTTTTCGCGTGTTCCAATTCTTCCAACACCAGCACGCCAGCGCCTTCGCCGATAACGAAACCGTCGCGGCCTTTGTCCCACGGACGGGAAGCGGTAGCAGGGTCGTCGTTGCGGGTGGAAAGTGCCTTCATGGCAGCAAAACCGCCAACGCCCAAAGTGCTGATCGCGCCTTCTGCACCACCGGCAATCATAACGTCTGCGTCGCCGTATTTAATCAGTCGTGCAGAGTCGCCGATGGAGTGTGCGCCGGTTGTACAGGCAGAAACCATGCCATAACTCGGGCCGCGGTAGCCTTTGAGGATGGTGACATGGCCGGAAATCAGGTTAATCAGCGAGCCTGGGATAAAGAAAGGATTGATTTTGCGCGCGCCGCCTTCGATAACGGCTTTGCCGGTCGCTTCGATGCTCGGCAGACCGCCGATACCGGAGCCGATGTTGACACCGACGCGGTCTTTGTCGAGGGTTTCCAAATCATCCAAGCCTGAATCATTGATGGCTTGCAGGGCGGCGGCGATACCGTAGTGGATGAACACGTCCATACGGCGTGCTTCTTTCGCGCTGATGTATTGGCCGATGTCGAAATCGCGAACTTCACCGGCGATTTGGCTGTTGATGTCGGATGCGTCAAAGCGGGTAATCCGTCCGATGCCGCTTTTGCCTGCGAGCAGATTGCTCCATGCGGTGGCGACGTCGTTGCCGACCGGTGATACTTGGCCAAGACCTGTGATGACTACTCTTCTCTGACTCATGATAATCTCGCTGTTGGTTGTCGGGATTTTCGCGGCAGCCTTGCTCATTTTCTTCGTAAAAACGGGCAAAACCCATGCCGTCTGAAATTTCAGGGGTTTAATAATAAGGTAAAAGCCTCTATTGCGATGGCGCAGCAGAGGCTGGATGTTTGGTGCGACCGATTAGCCTTGGTGGGCGTTGATGTAGTCGATAGCCAATTGTACGGTAGTGATTTTTTCAGCGTCTTCGTCAGGGATTTCGCAGCCGAAAGCTTCTTCCAAAGCCATTACCAGTTCTACGGTGTCCAGAGAGTCAGCACCCAAATCGTCTTGGAAAGAAGATTCGTTTTTCACTTCGGCTTCGTTTACGCCCAGTTGTTCAGCAACAATTTTTTTAACTTGTTGTTCGATGTTTGACATATCAGTCGTTCCTTTTCGCCTTGCGGCAGGTTGTTTAAGAGAAATAATTCGTCGGTATTGTACCGAATTCGGATAGAGTTTTCCATCTAATCCTGCATTTTAGCACAGATTATTCAGTAAAAACCTGTTGTTGCGCATATTAGCATAGGCTGATTTTAACCTACAAGCAGGAAATTGTTTTTATTTGATATCATATAGTTAAGTTTGATTATCGTGAATCGCGGCCGTCTGAAAACCCTAATATCGGCTTCTCAAACGGCTTTAATGCAATTTCAAATATTTCCTCCAATTATTTTTCCAAACTGCCCACATCATCCGTCTCACGATATTCCAGCCCGTCCAATGCCGCAAAATGCCGCTTGCCGCATTCGATTTTCAGCCGTTCGTTTTCGCGCAGCTTGCCCGCATCTACCCCCGCCTGAATGCCTTTGCCGGTGTTTTTGGTTTCCGCAACGAAATACACTTTGTCCTGAACCTGTTTTACCACCGCCCAATCGGGATTGTAGTTGCCCAGCGGGGTCGGGATTTTGAACCAGCCGGGCAGTTTGAAGTAAAACGCCACGCCTCCTTCATTTTTCGCATCATAATCCTCGCAATTTTGGGCAAAGGCTTTTTCCGTGCCGGAATCCAAAGGGATGTAGTTTTCGCAAATGGTTTTTTGCGGATTGCTTACTGTGAATGTAAAACCGTTTTCGTAAAACTCGATACCTTCGCGCTCCATGTCTTCCAACAGCTTTTGATCGTACGCCTCGTCCGTCCGTTCATACTCGATTCCTGCCGCCATCAACGCGTACAGGCTGCGGTTTACCGCTTCGGCGGTAAGGTCGATGAAGCGTTGCGGATTGCCTGCCACATCTTTCAGACGACCCGACTGTGTGATGATTTCGTACACCGTGCGCCGCGTCAGCCCCGTTTTTCTTTGGATTTCGCCGAGTATGTCCGGAATTTCCCATTGAACGTCCATGTCGCGGCTGTAGCTTTTAGTTTCAACCGTTTTGATACCCTCGGTTGTTATTTGTTTCAAATGTGCTTTTTGGATGCGGATTTTCGGCTTCTGGATTTCGGGCAGGCCTGCTACTGCCGTCGAAGCCTGTTTAATCAATTCTTCCGTATCGAAGTGCACGCGGTAGCGCGTTTTGTATTTCAACTTGTCCCAAATTGCCTGAAATTCGGGGTCGAGCGGGAAATCTTTGCGGAATAACTGTTTTTTCTTTTTATTGCCGTCCTTGATGTTTTCGGCGGCGAAGGTAATGCCGCATTCGTCTTCGTATTCCTTTTGCAGGTTGGCAGCAAACGATTCGTAGCTTTCGTTCGGAACCACGGTTAGCACATTCACTTTTTCATCGCGCACGCGCCGCCCTTCCTGATTGACGGCTATACGCAGCCCGCGCCCGATTTCCTGCCGCTTTTTCAGCGGCGAGCGGGTTTCGTTGAGCGTGCAGATTTGGAATACATTGGGGTTGTCCCAGCCTTCTTTCAGCGCGGAATGGGAAAAGATAAAGCGCAGCGGGCTGCCGAAGGAAAGCAGGGTTTCCTTGTCGCGCATAATGAGGCGGTAGGTATCGTTGTCCGCCTGCGTTGTACCGTCGGTGTTTTTCAGACGACCTTTCTTGTCTTGTGAGAAATAGCCGTCGTGTACGCCCGCCGTATCGGTATTGCCTGCAAGCTCTCGATAGATTTCTTCAAACCAAAGGGCAAACTTGCCTGCTGTTCCGTCTGCCGCACGGTAATTCTCTACGCAGTCGATGAAGAACAGCGACAACACCTTAATCCCCAGCGGATTCAGCCGTTTTTCCTTCGCCAAATGCTCCCTTACCGTCTCGCGAATTTGGTTTTTCATGATTTCATCACGCACCGCATCACCGTCTCCGCCGCGCGTAATGGTTTTACCGCTTGAGAACGCCAATTCCTGATTCTCGAAATCCATGCCGTCAATGATGAAACCGTGGCGGTAGGCTTCGTTGCCGCCCGATTTTTCAAACAAATCGTCTCCCGATTTGACGGATACCTTTTTCTTCTTGGTTTCCTTTTTATCCTGATAATGAATGTTCAAATCTGCTTTCAGACGGCCTTTGGCCGCCTGTTTCACTTCCAGCAGCTCCGCAAATGCGCCGTTCACATCGTTTTCCGCCAATACCGGCAAGACTTCGATTTGCTTTACCAGCTTCAAATTGTATGCCTGCACAGGATTCAGGCTGTAAACCTTGTGGTAAGGGTTTTTATGCGTTGCCGAATAGCGCAGGGTAAAAAGCGGATGGAGCGATTCCAAAGCGTTCAGACGGCCTTCCGTTTCCATATTTTGCGGCTCGTCGATGATGACGATGGGAGACGTTTTCTGAATAAACTTAATCGGCGCTTCCCCGCTTTCGTTTACCTTGTTGATAACGTTTCCGTCTTTTTCAAACGACTGGATATTGATCACCAAAATCTCGATGTGGTCGTTTACCGCAAAAGCGCGCAAGTCCGACAGCCGGCTGCTTGAATATTCCGCATAACGCATCACGGGCCTGCCGAACACCCCGTCAAAATGCGCTTTCGTAATTTCCAAACTTTTCAACACGCCTTCGCGTATCGGCACGCTCGGCACGACAATCACAAACTTCTTCCAGCCGTAACTGCGGTTCAATTCGTAAATCGTGCGCAGATAGACATAGGTTTTGCCCGTACCCGTTTCCATTTCCAAAGAAAAATTCAGCCCGTGTGCGCCGATTTCCGTTTCAAGCTGTCCGTTTTGCTTTTGTACCGCATTCAGATTCCGGCCTAGCGTTTCCCAATCCAAATCCAAGCCGTTGCCGACAAACCGCCCTGTCCCCTGACTGGTCAAATCAAATGTCCGAGTATGGTTCGGCTGCCCTGCAAAAAGATTCGCAACGGCATTTACCGCATCAAGCTGATAGGGCAGTTCTTCAAATTTCAGTTCCATCGTTTTCTCCCTACACACACTCAAACATCACACCCGCATCCTTCATCTGCAACACAGTATTGCTTTTGAGCGCGTCGTCGTCGTCGAACAGCCTGTCCAATGCCGCCACCTTGACGGGATTCTTCTCCAGCACGGCATCAATCAAACCTTGATCCACGCGTTTCAGTAAGAAAGCGTACAGCCCGCCCGTATCTTCGTCTTCCACGAAATACACGTCGTCTGAAAACGAAACCTTGCAAGTCAACTTCAAACCCATACGCAGCATCAATTCGTAGAGCAGATTTTCAGACGACGTTTCAGACAGCACGGAATCGATATTCAACGACAATTCGCGTTGCAGGGCTTCCGTATCGGACTGCTCGGGCTGCCGCCATTGTTTGAAACCGCTTTCGGCAAGTTTGAAAACTTTAAAGCCCGTATCCACGTTTTGACCGCTTTGAAGGCCGTCTGAAATCTGCCTGCCCGCGCGGCGGATGCGTTCTTTGGCAATTTCGGCAATCGTGTTGAAACCCGCCTTGCGCGCTTCGGACTTTTCGTCGGTTTCTTCGGGGAGCTGGGCACAGATGAAACGGCGGCTGCCGCCGTCTTCGGCATTCAGTTGCATCACGGCGTGGGCGGTAGTGCCGGAGCCGGAGAAGAAGTCTAGGATGAGGCCGTCTGAAACATGGAGGATTTGTAGCAGATATTTAATCAGGGACGATGGTTTGGGAAAATCAAACAGCTTGCCTTCAAACAGTTCGGTAATTTCTTTTGTACCGTTAAGTGACATGCCGACACTTTCAGGCAGCCTTGTGCTGACTGCCTTGCGCCCGAAACGTTCCCCGGCTTTCCCCATATCGTCATCTTTGAAATAACGCATAACAGGATTTTTGATTTTAAGAAAGTCATAATCATCGGGAAAAACGATTTTCCCCGCATCGTAATACTCTTGAAATGTTTCTTCCGTAATCGCCCATGTCCTTAATGGATTTGCCGGATATTCTTTCCCGTTTCTTGGATTGATCATAGTGAAAAAACTGTTTGGGCGTTCTGCGGCACTCGTCTGTTTTGTCAAATCATGCGTCCGCCACGGGCGATTCGGGAAATCATCGGTTTCAAAATATCTGCGTTCTTCCGCATCGATACTGGCAATAAAGGCATTACTGCGGGCATAGGCAAGCAGATATTCATAATCGGCGGAAACGCCGAACGGCACGTCCGATTTTGCCGTGCGTTTGCGCCAAGGAAACTGACCAACAAAATTCTCCACCCCAAACACTTCATCACACAACAATTTCAACTGCGCCTGTTCGTTGTCGTCAATGCTGATAAAAATCACGCCGTCTTCGCGCAGCAGAGTTTTCGCCAGATGCAGGCGCGGCAGCATCATGGAGAGCCAGTTGCTGTGGTAATGGCCGCTGTCTTTGCCGTTTTTGCGCCACGCGCCTTGGAATACGCCGTCGCGCTTCAGGTAGCCCGCGTCGTCGGTATCGCCCACGCGTCGGGCGTATTCATCGCGGCTTTCGGAGAATTTGTCGGGATAGATAAAGGAATCGCTGCCAGTATTGTAGGGCGGGTCAATGTAAATCATCTTCACGCTACCGGCGTAGGATTTTTGCAGAATTTTCAGTGCTTCGAGGTTTTCGGCTTCGATAAACACGTTTTGCGTGCCGTCGAAATCTACGGATTCTTCTTTGCAGGGGGTAAGCGTGCGGGAAGTAGGGCTTTGCAGGTTGAGATAGGCGGCGGTTTTACCCGCCCAATCGAGTTGATAACGTTCGCCCGCACCGGCAAGGTTTTCTGCGCCGAGAACGAGTTTGAGCTTCTCAAAGTCGATTTGGTCTTCGCAAAAGACTTCAGGAAAGAGTTGTTTGAGTTTTAATATGTTGTTTTGTTTGAAATTATTTTCTAGATCGTGTATAATTTCGGTTCGGTTCGGTTCGGTTCGGTTCGGTTCGGTTCGGTTGCCATAATTGCGTCTTCCATCAATGATTACTTACAAAGTGTCCATTTTATCGGGATATATTGAAAGTTAAAAGAAAAGAAGGCCGTCTGGAAAACTTTAATATTCGTTTTTCAGACGGCCTTCTTTTCACTTGCCGAAACAAGAGTATTTTGTTTCTCAAATTTACAAAACGGTCAGTCCTGCTGCTTGCTTCTACCCCAAAAACTCTTTCAAAAACAGCAAGACGCAGGCAAGTTCGTCGGCGGATTCGCGTTGGGTGCCGTTGCCGGTATGGCCGCCGCTGTCAGGAGAGTAGAGCCAAGATTGCGGCGAGGTTTCGCGCAGTTTGGCGTAGAACTTGAGCGCGTGGGCAGGATGGACGCGGTCGTCGCTGAGACTGGTGGTAATGAGCGCTGGCGGATAATCGATGCCGTCTGAAAGATTGTGATACGGCGACAATTCGCCCAGCCGGCGTTTGCAGACTTCGTATTTCTGCGGATTGCCGTATTCGTCCGTCCAGCTTGAACCGGCGGAGAGCAGCGGATAACGGATCATGTCGGTCAGCGGCACTTCGCACACCAGCGCGCCTATGCTTTGCGGCTCGCGCACGAAGGCAGCGGCGGTAACCAGGCCGCCGTTGCTGCCGCCTTGCAAACCGATGTGTTTGGGCGAACTCATGCCGCGTTCGGACAAATCGCGCACGACGGCAAGCAAATCATCAACGCTTTTATGTTTGCTGATTCCCTGCGCCGCTTGATGCCAGCGCGGGCCAAATTCGCCGCCGCCGCGTATGTTCGCCAACACAAAGGCATTGCCCTCTTCCAGCCAATATTTGCCGACGCTGCCCAGATAATGCGGCAATTCGGGAATGCCGAAACCGCCGTAGGCATAAACCAAGGTCGGCGTGTCGGGCGTGGCGTTTTTGCCGACGTGGAAATAAGGAATGCGCTCGCCGTCGGCCGAAGTCGTCCAAAACTGCTGCACGTTGATGCCGTCTGAATCAAACTGCTGCGGCTGACGGCGCATGACGGTCAGTTCCATCACGTTCAAATCCAGCGCAAACAGCGTCAGTGGCGTAGTGAAATCGCTGGCGGCAAGGTAAACCACGTCGCCGCCCCACGGTTGGTCGGTCATTTCCAACGCGCCCGAAGGCAGGCGCGGCAGTTCGACTTCCTGCCATTTGCCGTCGGTAAAGCGCCATGCTTTCAGACGGCCTTGTACGTTCTCCAGCAGGCTCGCCACCACAAAACGCTTGGTCGTTTCCACGCTTTCCAATGCCTGCGTTTCATCGGGCGCAAACAAAAGCTGCGCCGCGCCCAATTCGCCGCGGTTCAATTTTACTGCCACCAATGCGCCGCTCGGATAGCTTTGGTTCGCGCGGTGCCAGTCCTTACGCAGCGTCAGCAAAAGATGCCCCGCCAGATAGCCGACCACGTCGCAATCGGCGGGCAGGTTTAACGGTTTCGCCTCGCCTTCGGCCGACACCTGCAAATAGGTTTTGGTGTAAAAACCGTCAGACGCTTCAATCAAATCAATCGGCGAACCTTGCGGATCGAGGTAACGCCACGCGTTCACCATCATCCCGTCTTCGGCAATTTGATACACCGGCAGGCTTTCCTCGAAACTCTTGCCGCGCTCCACCAGCCATACTTCGCGCGGATAGCCCGATTCGGTCAACTGGCGTTCGTCCCAAGCCGGACAGACCCAAACGCTGTTTTCATCGCGCCACGACACATGGTTTTTGCCTGCCGGAAAATGAAAACCGCCTTCTACCAACTCCCCTGCTTCCAAATCCACTTCCAGCGTGTACGCCGTATCGCCGCCCGATTTGCTCAGTGTTAACAACGCGCGGTTGGGCTTTTCCACCAAGTGCGACACGCCGCCCAAATACACATCATCGCCGAGCAATTCATCGAAATCCGCCACTGAAAACAGGATTTTCCACTCAGGATAGCCCGAACGGTAGGTCGCCGCCGTACACACGCGGTACACGCCCTTCGGATATTCTGCGTCCTGATGGAAATGGTACATCCGCGCGCGGTGTTCCTGACAAAACGGAATCTGCCGCGTGTCCTGCAACTGCGCCAAAATACCGTCAGACAATGCGCGCGCCTTGTCGTTTTCTAAAAAACGCGCACGCGTTTCGACATGCGCCGCAGCGGCAAACTCTTGCGTTTCGGGAGATTCGAGGTTTTCAAAATGAAGATAGGAATCGGGGTAAGATTTCATAGGAAAAGGCCGTCTGAAAGATTGGGAAACGGAATTATAACGGTAAAATCAAAAAAGGCCGTCTGAAACCTGCGTTTCAGACGGCCTGAGACATTATTCAACTTAACGTCCGTATATTTTCCACAAACCTTCCTGCAAACCAAACGCAGGCTCGCCGTTTTGCGGCTGGGTGCGGACGTAGCTGCCGTCAGGCTGCATCAGCCAAGCCTGAGTATTGTCTTCCAAGGCCATTTCCAAACCTTCGCGGATCACGCGTTCTTTGAGTTCGGGCGTGGTAATCGGCGTGGCGACTTCAATGCGGCGGAAGAAGTTGCGACCCATCCAGTCGGCGCTGGAGATAAAGGTATCGTCTGCGCCGTTGTTATGGAAGCAATATACGCGCGAGTGTTCGAGTTGGCGGCCGATAATGGAACGGACGCGGATGTTTTCGGACAAGCCTTTTACACCCGGGCGCAAAGTACACATACCGCGCACAATCAGGTCGATTTGCACGCCTGCCGCGCCGGCTTGATACAGCGCATCAATCACACTCGGCTCGATGAGGGAGTTCATCTTGGCGGTAATCCGCGCCGGTTTGCCGGCTTTGGCGTGTTCAGTTTCCTGCTTGATGCGGTCGATGACCATTTTGTGCAGGGTAAACGGGCTTTGATAGAGCTTGTTCAGACGACCCGGCTTGCCCAAGCCTGTGATTTCCATAAACAGAATGTTCACATCGGCAGTGATTTGTTCGTCGGCGGTAATGATGCCGAAGTCGGTGTAGATGCGCGATGTACCTTGGTGGTAGTTGCCGGTACCGAGGTGTGCATAACGCTTGAGCACGCCGTCTTCGCGGCGGATAACCAAAGCCATTTTGGCATGAACTTTGTAGCCAAATACGCCGTACACAACGTGTGCGCCCGCCTCTTCAAGCTGTTTCGCCCAGTTGACGTTGTTGGCTTCGTCAAAACGCGCCATGAGTTCGACGACGACGGTTACTTGCTTGCCCGCCAGTGCGGCCTTCATCAATGCGCGTACAAGCTCAGAATTGCTGCCGGTGCGGTAGATGGTCATTTTAACGGCCAACACATCCGGATCGGCGGCGGCCTCGCGTATCATTTGGACAACAGGATCGAAAGACTGATATGGGTGGTGCAGCAAAATCGGCGACTGTTTGACCAGTTTGAACACGGAGCCGTTTTTGCGCAAGGCTTTCAGACGGCCTGCATTGCGCGGAGGGAACTTCAAATCCGGCCTGTCCACCAAATCGGGGACGGCATTGAGGCGCACCAAATTGACTGGCCCTTTGACCTGATACAGCTCGGCAGAAGTCAGCTTGAACTGGGCAAGCAGGAAGTCGTGAATATGCGCCGGACAAGTATCCGCCACTTCCAAGCGCACGCCGTCGCCGTATTCGCGGTCGTGCAACTCGTTTTGAATCGCGGCACGCAGGTTTTTCAAATCTTCTTCATCGACCGTCAAATCACTGTCGCGCGTGAGGCGGAACTGATGGCAGTCTTTAACCTTCATACCGGGAAAGAGTTTGCCGACATGGGCGTGCAAAATCGAAGACAAGAACACAAAGCCTGCATCGCCGCCGCAAATTTCAGACGGCATGGGGACGACGCGCGGCAAAATGCGCGGAGCCTGCACAATCGCCATACCGGACGGACGGCCGAACGCATCCGTGCCTTCGAGTTCGACGGCAAAGTTGAGCGATTTGTTTAACGGGCGAGGAAACGGGTGTGACGGATCAAGGCCGATGGGCGTGAGAATGGGCAACAGCTCGTTATCGAAATAGTTTTCGATCCATTTTTTCTGCGCGGCCGTCCATTTGTGGCGGCGATAGAAATGAATACCGGCACGGCTGAGTGCAGGCTGCAATACTTTGTTAAACAAATCGTACTGCTCGCGGATCAAGGCCTGTGCCTCTTTCGCCACCGCTTCGATGGTTTCGGCAGCGGTTTTGCCGTTGTCGAGCGGCTGATGCGGGCGCAATTTATTTTCGCGTTTCAACCACGCCATGCGCACTTCAAAAAATTCGTCCAAATTGGAAGACACGATGCACAGGAAACGCAAACGTTCCAACAAAGGAACTTTCGTATCCTGCGCCTGAGCCAGTACGCGGCGGTTAAACGCCAACAGGCTGAGTTCTCGGCAAAGAATGCGGTTTTGCTCGGGCATAGTTCACTCCTGAAACATCGGTCATTAACACCATCAAGTATAACGTTTTGCCGCCGTTCCGTCAGGTTTCAGACGCCCTCGGCAGACAACCTCATCTCTATTTGAGGCAAGACAAAGTGTTATCCGTTGTTTTCTATACTGAAACAGCGGTTTTTGCTATAATGCGCCGTTTAATGCAACCGCAATACCACTGCTAAAGGATAAGAAAATGGGCTTTTTGCAAGGCAAAAAAATTCTGATTACCGGCATGATCTCCGAGCGTTCCATCGCTTACGGCATTGCCAAAGCCTGCCGCGAACAAGGCGCGGAATTGGCATTTACTTATGTTGTCGACAAACTGGAAGAGCGCGTCCGTAAAATGGCGGCCGAACTCGGCTCCGAACTCGTGTTCCGCTGCGACGTTGCCAGCGACGACGAAATCAACCAAGTTTTCGTTGACTTGGGCAAACACTGGGACGGCTTGGACGGCCTCGTTCACTCTATCGGCTTCGCCCCTAAAGAAGCTTTGAGCGGCGACTTCCTCGACAGCATCAGCCGCGAAGCGTTCAACACCGCTCACGAAATCTCCGCATACAGCCTGCCTGCACTGGCAAAAGCCGCCCGTCCGATGATGCAGGGACGCAACGCCGCAATCGTTGCCCTGAGCTACTTGGGCGCCGTTCGTGCTATTCCTAACTACAATGTTATGGGCATGGCCAAAGCCAGCCTCGAAGCCGGCATCCGCTTCACTGCCGCCTGCCTGGGCAAAGAAGGCATCCGCTGCAACGGCATCTCCGCTGGCCCGATCAAAACCCTGGCCGCTTCCGGCATCGCCGATTTCAGCAAACTCTTGGGCCACGTCGCTTCCCACAACCCATTGGGCCGCAACGTGACCACCGAAGAAGTCGGCAACACAGCCGCCTTCCTGCTGTCCGATCTTGCTTCCGGCATCACCGGCGAGATTACTTACGTTGACGGCGGTTACAGCATCAACGCACTGAACGACGAAGAGAACTAAACAGTTTTCGCGCAAAACGCACTTTCATGGTGAAAGTGCGTTTTTTATGGCCATTACATTATGGTTTGAATGACGGCATAACCGATCAGGCCGTCTGAAATTCAAATACACGAATGACACATGATTGTCGTACGCTTCGGCGCATTATGTTACCAACATGACAACATTATCATTTCATCTCATTTAAATATAAGATAGAGTATTGATTCTAAAGATAACATTCATATTATCTGATACTTAGCCACTGATAAAAAGTGGAGTAAAAAAGTAACAGAAAATTTTTAGACGGCCTGTTTTTCATACAGAACGCATAGAAGCAGGGCATTTTTGGCATAAAATACAAAATTTAACATTAGTGAATTTTTCTTAACTGATGAAACTTTAAGATGCCTGCCGATTAATTGAATCACATCTGATTTTGACTCAAACACATACAGGAGATTAATTATGTCAATCGCTTCAGAATTTAAAGAGTTTGTTATGCGCGGCAACGTTATCGACCTCGCAGTCGGTATGGTTGTCGGTACAGCATTCAGCGGCATCGTCAAATCATTGGTTGACGATGTAATCATGCCTCCTATCGGTCTATTGATCGGCGGCGTTGATTTCTCCAACCTGTTCATTACACTGAAAGACGGCGCACAAGCCGCTCCTGCAGAAGGTTATGCCAACCTGGCAGCCGCTCAAGCAGCCGGTGCCGTTACTTTGAACATCGGTCTGTTTATCAACACTGTTATCAGCTTCCTGATTATTGCCGCTGCCATCTTCTGCGTTGTTAAAGCCATCAACACTGTGAAAAAAGCCGACGCTCCTGCCGAAGAAGCTCCTGCAGAGCCTAGCGAAGAAGTTCTGTTGCTGCGCGAAATCCGTGACTCTCTGAACAAAAACTAATCACAATACCTAAACATACACGCACAAACCAAGGCCGTCTGAAACCATTTCAGACGGCCTTCTCTCATGCCAATCTATTTCGTTAAGTCCTTCCCATTGAAAGAATCACGCCCTTCCCTTTCTCAGCAATCTATCCTGCTTTTTCAACCATGAATTAACGCTCATGGTAAACACAAAGAAAATGAGCAGCGCATCTCCTTGCCAATAAAAAAGCCCGATGCGTTCAACATCGGGCTTTTAACTGGAAAACCAATCTTAGTCTTGGCGTGTTTCCACCAAAATCATTTCGACTGCTACGTCTTCCACTTCTACTTTAGGCACATCCGAACGGCGTGTTTTAGCAACCGGTTCAGGTTGTGGCTGCGCGGCAAAAACGGCAACGGCTTGCGGATCGGTTTCAACGAAGATCAAATCGCCCAAGCTCTCAGGCACAACGATTGCAACAGGCGCTACTTCGGCTACAGCTTTAGTTTGTGTGGCAACAGTTTCGGTTGGTATTTCAACCGGTGCAACAGTAGCCGTTTCATTCGGAGACAATACTGCAGAAATGGCTTCTTTAACGTTGCTGACGGCAGAAGCAAGCAGGGCTTGTTCGGCATCAGCGCCTTCAGTTTGCGCTACGGCAGGCTCATCTTCGCTTTCAATCGCAAATACGAATGGCTCTGCGCCGGTAACTTCAGGCTCGGATACCACAATCACCAGCGGCTCGGCTTGGTCGCTTTCAAAAGTCAATGTCGCATTTGCAGCTTCACCCGTTTCGTTCAAACCTAAAACATGCGCTACGGCAAAGAGGACTTTGTCGGCAGTATCGGTAATGTTCAGGTATTGCTCGATTTTTGCCGAAGACGGAATATTGCGTTTTTTGCTGTTGGAACGACGGTCGTTGCGGTTGTTGCGCTGACGGTTGTTGCGGTCGCGTCCTTGACGGCCGTTGTTTTTCACACCCTCTTCGCTGCGGGCATTGTCGTCCGCTTCAACTTGCACCTGCTCGCCATCGGCTTGAACGTTCGCGTCCTCAACACGGTTTTCCGCAGGTTGATGACGGTTGCGCTCGTTACGGCTGTTGTTGCGGCGGCGTTTATTGCCGTTTTGTTCCGCTTGGTTTTCAGACGGCATCTCAGCCAGTGCAGCCACTTCTTGAACGTTTACGTCTTCAACCACTTCCTCAACACGGTTGTGCTCGTTGTTGCGATCATCGCGGCGGTTGTTACGGTTGCGGTTGCGACGATTGTCTTTACGCTCGTCGTTGCGGCTTTCGTTTGATTTGTTTTCTTCAAACTTGCTGTCGACAGCTTCGGCATTCACTTCGCGCACTTCGACTTTGCTGCCGTCGTGTTTGTTGTTGCGGCGTGGATTTTGACGGCGGCTGTTTGAACGGCGGTTGCTGTTTTGGCTGCGGTTGTTTGCCGTGCGTTTTTCGGTAGGCTCTGGAGCAACTGCGGCAGGTGCAGGCTCGCCGCCGAAAATGCGTTTCAACCAAGCTTTGAAGCTGTCCCACCAAGAGGTTTTTTTCCCGGGGGCGGCAGTCGGGGCGGGGCTGGTGTGGCGCACGCCTTTGACGGCGGGTTCGGGACGGGCGGCTTTGGCTCTTTCGCCGCCGAACGGTTTGGCGGATTCGTCTTCTTCCGGCTCGGCAACGCGTTTGTAGCTCGGTTCGCCGTCTCCTTCTACGTCGTCGGTGCGGATGCGGTTGATTTCGTAGTGCGGGTTTTCGAGGTGGATGTTCGGAATCAGGACGACGTTGACATCCAAACGCTCTTCCATTGCAAACAGCTCGGCGCGTTTTTCGTTCAGCAGGAAAGTGGCGACATCGACGGGCACTTGGGCGCGCACTTCGCCGGTGTTGTCCTTCATCGCTTCTTCCTGAACCATGCGCAAAACGTGCAGGGCGGTGGATTCGATGCCGCGGATCACGCCGGTGCCGGCGCAGCGCGGACAGGCGACGTGGCTGCTTTCGCCCAAAGCCGGTTTCAGGCGTTGGCGGCTCAATTCCAAAAGTCCGAAACGGGAGAGTTTGCCCATCTGTACGCGGGCGCGGTCTTTTTTGAGCGCGTCGCGCAGGACGTTTTCCACATCGCGCTGGTGCTTGGGATTTTCCATGTCGATGAAGTCGATGACGACCAAGCCGCCCAAGTCGCGCAGGCGCATTTGGCGTGCGACTTCTTCGGCGGCTTCCATATTGGTTTTGAAGGCGGTGTCTTCGATGTCCGCGCCGCGTGTGGCGCGTGCGGAGTTGACATCGATGGAGACGAGGGCTTCGGTATGGTCGATCACGATCGCGCCGCCGGAAGGCAGGCTGACGCTGCGCGAAAACGCGCTTTCGATTTGGTGTTCGATTTGGAAGCGGGAAAACAGCGGCGTGTGGTCTTCGTAGAGTTTCAGACGGCCTATATTACCCGGCATGACGTAGCTCATGAACTCGGAAACTTGGTCGTAAACTTCTTGATTGTCCACCAGAATTTCGCCGATGTCGGGGCGGAAATAGTCTCGAATCGCACGAATCAGCAGTGAGCTTTCCATAAAGAGCAGGTAAGGGTAATGGTGTGCTTTGCCTGCTTCTTCAATGGCTTGCCAGAGTTGTTTGAGGTAGTTCAAGTCCCATTCCAACTCTTCCGCACTGCGGCCGATGCCGGCAGTACGGGCAATGATGCTCATGCCGTTTGGAATGTCGAGTTCGGCCATGGCGGCTTTCAACTCTTGACGCTCTTCGCCTTCGATACGGCGGGATACGCCGCCGCCGCGCGGGTTGTTCGGCATCAATACCAAATAGCGGCCGGCCAGGCTGATGAAAGTGGTCAGCGCCGCGCCTTTGTTGCCGCGTTCGTCTTTTTCGACTTGGACAATGACTTCCATGCCCTCTTTGAGCACGTCCTGAATACGCGCCCTGCCGCCTTCGTAGTCGCGGAAATATGAACGCGATACTTCCTTAAACGGCAAAAAGCCGTGGCGGTCGGTTCCGTAATCGACGAAACACGCTTCCAGCGACGGCTCGATGCGGGTAATGATACCTTTGTAGATATTGCCTTTACGCTGTTCTTTGCCCAGCGTTTCGATGTCCAAGTCCAAAAGGTTTTGGCCATCGACAATGGCAACGCGCAGCTCTTCGGCCTGCGTTGCGTTGAATAACATTCTTTTCATAGTCACCTCGTGAACAGCGGCCGTTTGATTTGTGAATATCTTTTTCAGACGGCCTGTCTGTCCGGTTGGCACTCTTCAAAGGCAAGATGGGAAAATCCCCATGTAACCAGTATTTGATTTGAAATCCGCAAGGTTGCATGCTTGAGCTCAAGCCATGTGCGGACGAATTCGGATAAAGAAGGAAATAAAGAACAATGCGGCGGAAAGGTTGATGGTTCCGCTGCCGTCCGAATGTTGATGCTTCGAACAAAATAAGGCAGCCTACATCTTCTTATTATCGTAGCGCCGGTAATTTCGGACGGTGCTGCGCGGACTGCGTCTTATGCCCGGCCGGACGGCAGGTTCAATTCAAACTTAATTACGGGATTGCGTTTGCCGGCTTTGAACAAACACAAGGAAATGCTTTGCGGAGTGCGTTTTTAATATAAAATCTCGTTTTAACAATAAATCCGTTTCAGACGGCCTGCGACGGCAGGTTTCGGATCCCGAAACGGACGTTTGGGATTATAGAGAAAATGCACGCAATACGCAAAGATTCAGTCAGCCTGATTGCCGTCGCCGAACACGAAGAAGGCCAACGCCTTGATAACTATCTGATAAAAATCCTCAAAGGCGTCCCGAAAAGCCATATCCACCGCATTATCCGCGCCGGCGAAGTGCGGCTGAACAAAAAACGCTGCAAACCCGACAACCGCATTCAGGCAGGCGATACCGTCCGCATTCCGCCGATACGCATCGCCGAAAAACAAAGGCCGTCTGAAAGCCAGGCCGCGCCTGCGCGCGAGTTTGAGATCGTTTACGAAGACGATGCGCTTTTGGTCATCAACAAACCTTCCGGCGTTGCCGTCCACGGCGGTAGCGGCGTGAGCTTCGGCGTCATCGAACAAATCCGCCGCGCCCGTCCCGAAGCGCGTTATCTCGAACTCGTCCACCGCCTCGACAAAGACACCAGCGGCCTTTTGATGATTGCCAAAAAACGCAGCGCCTTGGTGAAACTGCACGAAGCCATCCGCAACGACCATCCGAAAAAAATCTATCTTGCGCTGGGTGTCGGCAGGCTGCCGAACGACCGCTTCCACGTCAAGCTCCCCCTGTTCAAATACACCGGCGCACAAGGCGAAAAAATGGTGCGCGTCAGCGAAGACGGCCAATCCGCCCACACCATCTTCCGCGTGTTAAACCGTTTTTCAGACGGCCTGTTACACCAAGTCGGCCTATCCGACCTAACCTTTGTCGAAGCCACCCTGAAAACCGGCCGCACCCACCAAATCCGCGTCCACCTGCAATCGCAAGACTGCCCTATTGCAGGCGACGAACGTTACGGCGACTATCAGGCCAACAAACGCCTGCAAAAACTTGGTTTGAAAAGAATGTTCCTGCACGCTTCCGAGCTGCACCTCGCCCATCCGCTGACCGGCGAAAAACTGATCCTGAAAGCCCCCCTGCCGCAAGAATTGGCGCAATTTGTTGTAATGTTGGAAAATCAGGAAAAGGCCGTCTGAAAGGAAACCCATGAAACCCAAACTCATTATTTTCGACTGGGACGGCACGCTTGCCGACACCACCAACCCCATCATCCACACCTTTCAGCAAAGCTTTGCCGATTGCGGCCTGCCTGTTCCCGAAGCCGACCAAATCCGTCCGCTCATCGGATACAGCCTCTCCGGCATCATCCGCCGCCTTGCCCACAACGTCAGCGAACACGTTCAGGAAACCCTGATTGAGACCTATGCCGCGCACTACCTCAATCCCAACAATCACAACATGACCCTGTTCCCCGAAGCCCTGCCCTGCCTGCAACGCTTGAAACAACAAGGCTATTGGCTTGCCGTCGCCACCGGCAAAGGCCGAGGCGGCTTGGACAAAGCCATTGCACAAACTGACACCCAAGCCTTTTGGCTGGAAACCGCCTGCGCCGGCGAATATCCGTCCAAACCCGCGCCCGACATGGCACTTGCCCTCTGCGACCGACTGGGTATTGAACCGGAAGAGGCCGTCGTCGTCGGCGACACCACCCACGACCTAGAAATGGCCGCCAATGCCAAAATCCGCGCCATCGCTGTCACCACCGGCGCACATACCGCCCAACAGCTTTCCTCCATGCCCCATGTCGCCATGCTCAACAGCTTGGCCGAATTGCCCGATGTATTGGAAACCTTATAAAAAACTATGCAACATCTATATTAAAGGCCGTCTGAAACCTATTTTCAGACGGCCTTTAATTTGTTTTATCGATCCGAACGCACCCTGACAAATGTTGCAAATTTCGGCGTTCCTTTTTGCGTAAAACCACGATAACGGTAAGTAATCAGTGCACCGATTTTCGGCGGATGGTCGCGGTCCTTATCCTTAAAACCGCTACCGATACGAAACTCGCCATATCGGTTTTTACACCCGACCGCACCCAAACGCCCGACATTGCGCCCTTTACCCTCATAATGACGCGTTACCGTACATTCATCATCATATTCACTTTTCAGCTTCAACAGCTGCCCATTTCTACCGCTTGCATAACGGGCTTCAGGTTGACGCAGCATCACACCTTCCCCACCCAGCGCTTCGACTTGTTTCAAAAAATCCAAAGCATGCTGTTTGTCGCGCACCTTGATTTGCGGAATAACCGTAAACCGTGCCGACGGGTGTGATTTCAGCCATTTCGAAGCCGTTTCCAGCCGCTGATATAGATTGCCCTGCGCCTGCGGCACATCAAAAACATGCAAGCGGATGCCGTCCCAATTTCCCGAGGCAGAACGCACCGTCGCGGAAATTTGCTCAAACCGCCCTCGTCCGCTGTACAACTCGCCATCCATCGGAAACGGCGGAAAACCTGCTGTAAAACCTTTGGGCGGTGTAAACACATAACCCTGACGACTGACCAGCTGCCTGCCGTCCCAATACGCGCGCACGCCATCCAACTTTTCACTCATGGCCCAACCGGCAATATCTTGATTTTTATATTCCTGCGCCAACAACAAATCTGCACCAAACGCCGCAGAGATGAAAGAAGCCGCAAAAATCGGTATCATGGTTCGCATTACATTATTCATAAGACACTTTTCCAGACTTGCTTTTTATTATATATACATAATAGCAAAAGGCCGTCTGAAACGTAAACAACGTTAATAAGCATTTCCTAGGAACACCCATGGCACTCCAATTTGAAATCAACGCCGTTACCCCCTTCCGTCAAAACTGCACGCTGATTTGGGATGACGAAACCAAAGAAGCCGTTTTGACCGATGTCGGTGGCGACGTACCCTATTTATTGCAGCAAGTCCAAAACAAAGGCCTCAAGCTGACCGCCATTTGGCTGACCCACGGCCATCTTGACCACGCAGGCGGCGTGGTTGAACTTTTGAAAACCTGCGACATACCCGTTCTCGGCCCGCACAAAGACGACGAATTCCTGCTCCAAGCCCTTCCGCAAACGACGGCGCAATACAGTTTCCCCGTTTCTCCGTCATTCACGCCGACACGCTGGTTGGAAGAAGGAGAATCGCTCAAGGTCGGCAACCACAGCTTCCAAGTCCTCCACATTCCCGGCCACACCCCCGGCCAAGTCGTTTTCTATAACGCCGAAAACGGTCTTTTAGTCGCAGGCGATGTTTTATTTTATGAGACCGTCGGTCGCACAGATTTTCCGCGCGGCAATCATGATGACCTCATAAACAATATCTGCACTAAACTATTAACCCTGCCCGAAACCACGCAAGTTATCGCCGGACACGGCCGCATGACCAGTATCGGGCATGAGAAAAGGTACAATCCGTTTCTGGTTCGTTAATATGAATGTTGTATAAAGCCAACATTCCGGCATACACAGATTATGCGTATAAAGGGAAACTGGCATACAATTTGCAGGGATAACACCCGAAAGATTAAGTACCTAATCTCCGGCAAATGCCAAAAAGAACTAAAGCACCAAGATAACAAGGCATTACGCAATACAACCTGATTTATCGAAAACCGGAAATCTCTAAACTCCAAGCCTTACTCGCAGTGAAATTATTACAAAGTGATAATAAATGTCAGTCAGGCCGTCTAAACGGTTCTGCCGATTCAGGCGGATACAACGGAGATGAGGCGCAATGCCCTGCCGGAATGTGCCGATGTTCTGTTTGTCAAACCGTCGGGTACATCTTTAAGAAGCACAACATTATTTGGGTAAACCGGCAAACTCGCTGCCGGCACTAACAGGCCGTCTGAAAAGTTCGGCCGGTAAAATCAATAAAAGGATTATCAAATGAAAAAAATCGCAAAAGTGGGCTTCGTCCTGCTGGCTACCGGCCTGCTGGCTGCCTGTGCTACTAAGAGCAAAATCACTCCTGAAGGCACTACAGACGAGCCACGCTTCCCTAAACCTTACTCCCTGACCTTCAACAACGATCGCGGTACATTCCCGACCTATGACGAATTGGACTTGATGCGTCCCGGCCTGACCAAAGACGACATCTACAAAATCTTGGGTCGCCCGCATTACAACGAAGGCATGTACGGCGTACGCGAATGGGATTACCTGTTCCACTTCTACACCCCGGGCGTAGGTGTTGACCCTGAAAACACTTCCGGCGTAGAAGGCGTTACCACCTGCCAATACAAAATTATTTTCGATAAAGACAAATTTGCCCGCAGCTTCTACTGGAATCCAGTATTCCCTAAAGATGCCGTATGTCCTCCTCCAGCACCTAAACAAGAGCCTCAAGTGATCATCCGCGAGATCATTAAAGAAGCTCCTAAACGCATCCGTCAATAAGGACAAATTTGAAACGGATCCTATTGGGTATAGCCTTGGCAGCAGGCCTGAATTCTTTGGCTGCTGCCGATGCTGTCAGCGACTATATCCAGCGTAAAAAAGTTGTGGTCAATACTGCTAAGGCGGAGCTTTGCTTTGCCGATGACGGTCAGTGCCATCCGGTACTGATTGGCAAGACCACACCGAAAGGCAAATTCAATATGACGCTGATGATGACCAGCAAACCGGGTTACGGTGGCGAAGTTATCGGCTTCAAAGAGGAAAATGACTTTCTGTTTGCGTTACATAGGGTATGGACGCTCAAGCCACAAGAAAGGCGCATGGAACGCATCGTCTCCCCTCATGTGGCCGACCGCATCATAACCAATGGTTGTATCAACGTACAAAGCCATGTGTACGAAAAACTGCGTCAGTACTTCATTTTAGAAATCATCTGATGTAGGCTTTAGTTTGAATAAAGGCCGTCTGAATATTTTTCAGACGGCCTTTTCTTTTTTATTGGCAAAAACCTTTATTGTTGGATATGCTGATACAGTCTTGGACAGCGCGGCAACTTTGTTGAAGCTGCTGATTCAGGAAAAGAAAACTCTATCAACCTAACGCGTAAATCTAAAAGAAAGGCTGCCTAAAAATTCAGGCAGCCTTTATTGTTTACAAACAAATAATATGTTAACCTATTGTTATCGAATAGATTTAATCATTCGTAATATCATTTCACAAAGCAAAAAGGACTCTATCTTATGAACCGTCGTCAATTTATCGGCAGCGCCGCTGCTGTCTCCCTCACCGCCGCCGCTTCTTTTGCCCGTGCTCACGACCATGCAGGCCATGCACACCACGCCGATCATGCTGGTCACGCGCATTCTGCACCGCGCGCCTATGAAGCTGCGCGCAAAGCAGCCGCACATTGCGTTGAAGCCGGCCAAATCTGTCTGGCACACTGCATCGCTCTGTTGAGCTCCGGCGATACTTCCATGAAAGACTGCGCAACCGGAGTTAACCAAATGTTGGCACTGTGCGGCACATTGCAAAACCTCGCCGCCCAAAATTCACGCCTGACTCCGTCTTTGGCAAAAGTGTGCATCGAAGCCTGCAAACAATGTTCTGCCGCCTGCAAAGAACATGCCGGCCACCACGCTGAATGCAAAGCCTGCTACGAATCTTGCTTGGCTTGTATTAAAGAATGCGAAAAAATTGCCGCTTAATCAATATTAAGAACCTGTATTCACAAACAACTATTTGATAAATTTTAATATTTGTGAAATATACCCTAGTTTGACAAAATTTTCAGCAGATAAATTCGTCTGCTCAAAATCTTTTGCCAAACGTCGAGACCAACCTAACCATGCAAACGTTCGTTCTACAATCCAACGCTTGGGCAGAATATGCCAAGAAATATCTTGAATTTTCTTTGAAATCTCAACAGTTAAACCCAATTGCTCCGATACTTCGCGCTCAAATGTATTCCGATAACCTGCGTCTGCACAGAAACCTTTTAAACCCGGATAGGTCTCAAACGCTTTTTTTGCTACAAAAATACCTGCTTTTGTGTCATGGATATTGGCTGCATGAACCACAACAGACAATAGGTTACCCAACGTATCAACAGCTATATGTCGCTTACGGCCTTTGATTTTTTTACCTCCGTCAAAACCTTTATCATGTGCGCCGGAAGCTGTTTTGACACTTTGCGAATCAATAATGGCATAAGTCGGCATCGCTTGTTTTTGATGGATTAAACGTTTTTTTGAACCAATGCCAAAAGAATCCTATCCCATAAGCCTGATTGGTTGGCTCTGCGATAGAAACTCCATACGGTCGGATAAGGTGGAAAATCATTGGGCAGCATACGCCATTGGCAACCTGTTTTGGTAATGTACAAAACGGCATTCACTAATTCACGTTTATCCCATTTGTAGTGGCGTAGCCGGTTAAAATGCGGCTCAATCGCTTGCCATTGGGCATCTGTTAAGTCTGTTGGGTAGGATTTTTTAGTCATAAAGATATTTTATCATTTTTGTGAATACAGGTTCTAAAAAAGACCGTCTGAATTTCAGACGGCCTTTTATTTTGCTGTTTTGTTTACGCTATTCGGCTGCAAGCTCTTGCTCATCCAGCAGTTTTTTCCGAACAATCGCAGGATTTCCCGCAACCACGCAATAAGGCGGCACATCTTTGGTAACCACCGAACCTGCGCCGATTACCGCGCCCTTACCGATGGTAACGCCGCCCATGATAATCACACGCCGACCAATCCAAACATTATCTTCAATCACAATCGGGCTGATATCTGTATAGCCTTCAAAGCGGCGGGTTTCAGGGTTGAATTTGTGGTTGGTCGAATAAAACAGGCATTCCGGCCCCATCATCACGTTCTTGCCGAGGGTCAAACCGCGGCAGATTTCGCAGTTTACGCCGATGCCCGAATTATCGCCGACTACCGTATCTGGAAAGACGTATCCGCCTTTTTCAATATTGACGTTTTTACCGATGTTTGGAGAAATGCACGCAGCCAAAGCAGCACGGAATTTTTGCGCACTTCTGCCGAATGGTTTGCAATAAGACGGAGGCAACATTCCTCCCCAAACACGCAAAATGCACGTCAATATCCTTTTCCACATTGATTCCGTCTCCTGTTCGTACAAGCGTAAATATTATTCAGACTATTATTCTTCTTAAAGTTTCACATCTAGAGGAGGTTTTACATCCTCTTTTCAGTTAGATCACAATCTGATCGCATAATATTTGGTTCGAAACTCTATTCTAAACTGTTCTCGTCTGTTGCGAAACTGCCCTACATACAAAATATCCTCTTGACGAAACAGCCAAAAATAGCGAAAATCCCACGCTTAACTGAAGTACAGGCAAAACCCCTGTGCCCGCTTAATCGAAAGGAAATCAAATGAAACAAGGTATTCACCCGAACTACCACGAAATCAACGTTACCTGCTCTTGCGGCAACAAATTCGTGACCAAATCCGCAATGGAAAAAGACAGCTTCAACGTTGAGGTTTGCTCTCTGTGCCACCCTTTCTACACCGGTACTCAAAAAATCGTCGACACTACCGGTCGTGTGGACAAATTCAACAACAAATTCGGCAACCTGTTCAAACGCTAATTGCCGCTTTGTCAAAAAGACTGCTTCGTGCAGTCTTTTTTGCATTCAGGCCGTCTGAAACATTTCTTTCAGACGGCCTGAGCTTTTTGTCGTCAACCGAATGCCATATCATTCCAAACACCCGATAAAAACGAGCCGTCAGCATTATTTTACAAAGCTCCCCGGTCCGACATATCGCGCAAACCCGTCAAACCCTGTACCATTGCTATTCAAACCAACCGTTTTTTGACCTTCCATGCTGACTTACACACCGCCCGATCCGCGCCGCCCCCAAAAAACCCATGAAAAACCATGGCTTCTGCTGCTGATGGCCTTTGCTTGGCTGTGGCCGGGCGTGTTCTCGCATGACTTGTGGAACCCTGCCGAACCCTCCCTCTTTACTGCCTCCGAATCCATGAAAAACGGCGGCAGCCTGTTGATTGCACAAATCTTCGGCCAACCCGACTTTACCATCTCCCCTGCTTTTTTGTGGGCGTCAACCGCATTCCAAACCCTGTTTTCGCCTTGGGCGGCCGATGCCTATGATGCCGCGCGTTTTGCCGGCGTGGTATTTACCGCCATCGGACTGACCGCCTGCGGTTTTGCCGGCTTCAACTTTCTCGGCAGACACCACGGCCGCAGCGTTGTCTTAATCCTTATCGGCAGCATCGGTTTGCTGCCCATCGCCCACTTCCTCAATCCCATGTCGGCCGATTTTGCCGCATTTGGATTGATTCTGTGCGGCTTTTCACTGGCACGCCGCCGCGTCATTATCGCCATTTTGCTGTTGTGCGGCGGCTGGGTTTTACTCTCCCTTTCTTCAGGCTACCTGCTGACCGCGGCCATGATGTTTTTGGCACTTGCCCTGTCGTTCCATTCTACTTGGCAAAGCAAACGCTATTTGCTGACCCTGATTGGCGCCATCGTCGTTTCCCTGCCCCTGCTGATTCTGTATCCGCTGGTTTTATCCAAAACCAATCCCGAATGGTTTGATATTTGGTTCAACCATTATTCCTTAGGCGTATTCGGTGGCTTCCATCAGATTCAGACGGCCTTCAACCTGCCCTATTATCTGAAAAACCTGCTGTGGTTTACCCTGCCTGCTTGGCCGCTGGCAGCATGGACGCTCAGCCGCACGCGTATCCACGATAAAAACTGGGGCATTCTGGGCCTGTCGTGGCTGGTTATCATGACAGCCCTGCTCGCCATCAACCCGCAACGCCTGCAAGACAACCTCGTTTGGCTGTTGCCGCCGCTTGCCCTGCTCGGCGCGGTACAACTGGACGGCCTGCGCCGCGGTGCGGCGGCATTTATCAACTGGTTCGATATCATGGCATTCGGTTTGATTGCCGTCTTCCTGTGGCTAGGCTTCTTCGCCATGAACTACGGCTGGCCTGCCAAGCTGGCCGAACGCGCCGCCTATTTCAGCCCATATTACATCCCCGACATCGACCCGATTCCGATGACCGTCGCCCTGCTGTTTACCCCGTTGTGGCTCTGGGCGATTACGCGTAAAAACATCCGCGGCCGCCAAGCCGTAACCAACTGGGCAGCTGGCGTTACCTTGGCCTGGGCCTTGCTGATGACCCTGTTTTTACCATGGCTCAACGCCGCCAAAAGCCATGCGCCGGTAGTACACCAAATGGAAGCCGCGCTTTCTTCCGAATTAAAACAGAAACTTTCAGACGGCCTCGAATGTATCAGCATCGACGGCCAAGACCAGCGCACACGCATCGCGTGGACACAATACAGCCATATTAAAACCACGACCGACAACCCGTCCTGCCGCTACCGCCTCATCCGCCAAGCCGCCAACATTGGCGCACCTTCGGGCTGGCAAACCTTGTGGCAAGGCGCAAGACCGCGCAACAAAACCGAGACTTTCCTATTGCTGGAAAAAACTGCAGCGCAATAAATCC
Source organism: Neisseria flavescens (assembly GCF_005221285.1). Lineage (NCBI taxonomy): Bacteria > Pseudomonadati > Pseudomonadota > Betaproteobacteria > Neisseriales > Neisseriaceae > Neisseria > Neisseria flavescens. Next base: position 1,774,196 of record NZ_CP039886.1, on the reverse strand, counting down.
GTGACACTAGCCATAAAGCTGAATATTCCTGCTGCATTCAAATAAAAGGCCGTCTGAAAGGACTTTTATCCTTTCAGACGGCCTTTGACTCACTTTAACACCGCTTCCCGTACAATGGCTCTTTTCCCTTATCTGCCTAAAAAATTGCCTGCGGGCTTTTTGATTTCGGCGCGGACGAGTTGGTTTTCTAAATCGTATTGGTAATATTGGTTTTCGCCGTCGGGCAGCTGGCGAAAGAACCAATGTTTCAGACGGCCTCAAAGAACGGATTGAGGCCGTCTGAAAAGCAGAAACCGCGTGTGCGCGTACCACACACACCCTAACATCAGAATTTGAAGGTTTCGTGCGGGGCTACGGCCTACTTTGAATGTGCAGGCTGCATTTGAACCGTTTTGGGGCTTTGAAAGCAGCCTGCACTTTTTCAGGTAGCCCGAAGGGGCTGCGGGGGCTGCAATTGCCCACCCTGTGTCGAGGCTGAAGGTTTTGTACAGGCTACGGTTTATTTGCAACAAACTAATGAATTGTGAATTTTTGTTAATTTATCCACATTTTTATATCTTCTCTATAAGAATCTATTTTTTCTAGTTCCTGAAAATACTCATCAGAACCATTGCTTCTATTTTCTTTTGTACATAATAACCTAATTAATGAAGATGTTAAGTCAATCATGTCCATATTTTGATATTCTTTATCTAACAATAAATCAGATATTTGTCTGAAATCATCTTTTCCTAAATCAAAAAACATTAACACCTGTGCCGCAATAGACAAGGTCATCTCTTCATTATCTAGGTAGCTTTCTACTATTAGTTTTACTATTTTATCTTTTGTTTCTCTATTATCATGCCTAAATCTAGATAAAAATTTTAATATTTCAACTTTTACAAATTCATCTACATTTGTAGAAAATAGCTCTCCTTCCAAATAATTCAAAAATTCCACAGATGGATTATCATTAAAATTATCAAGAAAATCTATTTTGCCATCATCATCTAAGTTTTTATAATGTTCTATGCTTACCATGTTTAAATTCCTTTAAATATAATGTTAAAAATATTAAATAAAGCTATTTTTTCAATTTCAATTGATACGTGATTTTAGTTGTTTCATCAGGCATTTTTAATATATCCCTGGCTATTCTATCTGCTTGCCCTTCCAAAATAGAGTTTATCCGTTTATCCCCTACCTTCGTTACATCCGTTGGTTTGCCTCCTGTCCTCATATCTGGTTCATGTAACCATGCCTTATAATCACCAGCAGGCCCTAATGTTTTGACAAAATTACGTCCTTCTTTTTCTACATCTTCGGTGTAGGCCCTAATTCTCGCTTTTAACCCAATCATACCCTCTTCTTGAATAATTTTATTCATAGCCTTTATTTGTCCTCTAATATGAAACCCAACCGCCTTTTGCCCCTTATCCTCTTATTGACCGCCCTCTCCGCCCATGCCAAAGATTTCATCATCTACGACCGCATAGACTATGTCGGCAAACCCGACCTGACCGCCGACAAACTCTCCAAGGTGTTCTTGATTTACGAAAGCGAGCTAGTCAAACCCGATCCGACGGGCAAACGCAAACACGGCGTACTCAACGAAACGCGTATCCGCGAATTGGCCAAACAATCGCGCCGCGCAGGCTACCGCACCATTTCTACCGACATCGAAAGCTGGTTTGCCGAAAAAGACGGACAGCTGCTGACACCTGACGAATTGAGAACCGACTTCGCACGGATGTACCAAATCTTCAGAGAAGAAAACCCGCGCGCCATCATCAGCAACTACGGCATGCCTTCCGAACACCTGCACGGCATCCGCCACTACCGCCCCAACGTTGACAACGAAACCATTTTGGCTAAATGGCAGCAAGTCAGCAAACGCCGTGCGCCCACCGCAGCTATCAGCTACTATGCCAATCCTGTGTTCTACATCACCTCCCCCGATTTGGTGCAATGGGAAAAAGACGTGAAAACCGCCGTTGACGACATCCATCAACGCTTTCCCAACAAAAAAATCATCGGCTACATCTGGCCGCAATATTATTCGGCCACCAACAGCCCCTATTTCAAACAGTTCATCGACCCCGTCCGCTGGCGCAAAATGCTCGAAATCAGCAAAAAATACACCGACGGCGTGATTATTTGGTCGGATAAGCGCGATGAAAACAACCAAATCGTGCGCTGGAACGATCCGCGCATCCAAGCCACGATGAAAGCGACTCAAGCCTTCATCAATGCCAATGCCAAAGAAATCAAGGTAGAAGGTTTGCAGAAATATTAAAAACAAGGCGGGCATGTTTGCCCACCTCTTTATAATATGCAGTTAATTCCTAATAGTACTCATAAAGCTGTTAGGCATACTGGTCAAAAATCGTTAAAGAAAGGTCAGTAAAAATGAGAAAACTATCAATATTATCAGATGAGGGATTGGTTCCAATAAGAACAATTCAACAATTTGCTGAAGATGTAGGGGTCGTTTTTCCTGTTTCATATGTATCACTTCTTAGTAAACATGATCATTTATACCCCAAAGAAAATATTTTCAATTTTATCAATCAATACGGTGAAAATGATGAAAGGGACATTTCATTTTTAGGGTATAAGCAAAATTTAGGCTATGAAGATATTTATAGCTATTCATGTATTGATGATGAATATGGGTATGCAAAAAAAGTGATTGCTTTTGGGATTTCAGCTAATGGCGATTATATCTGTTTTGATTACAGAAAATGCAATAAAAATCCATGTATCATTCTGATGTATCATGATGATTTTTATGAAGATGAGAATGGAGATACAAAAATGGTAACTAGCCATATTGCAGATAGTTTTGATGCCTTTTTAGATATGCTATATGAACTTTTAGATTAAGTGTGTAGGTTGAGTTGAAAACCCAACTAAATTAAAAAGATCGTCTGAAATCAGCAAGCCGTAGCCCATATGAAACCTAAACTCAACAGGTAGGATGTGTGCGGAACGCACGTATTCGCTTCTCAAGGTTTGAGCTGAGAGGCTGTCTAAAAACAGAAAAACCGTTTCAGACGGCCTTTGTTTAACACAACCGATCCAGCTCGGGCCATAAAGTGCAGTTGTTCCAAAAGGCATATTGATAGGCAAATACAAAAAGGAGAAAAAGTCAATTTTACTACCTTTAAACATTTTCAATTTGGAGTATTGCCATGATAATTACTTATCAAGAAGCAAAGAAAATTGCAGTATCTTTTTTAAGTCAAATAGAGCAAGAAATAGGAATGTCATTATTAATAGTTGAATCTCATGTACGAGAAAATGATGATGGGTGGTTTTTCCCATATCAGTCAAAAGAATATTTAGAAACAATGGATATAAACAAATCTATTATTGGAAATTGGCCTATATTTGTTTCGAAAAATGGAGAAATTCCTTCTATTCGTTGATTTTAGCTCATTAGCTAAGTCCGTATCCCACTAAATTTGAAACTATATGGATGAAAATAGACTCATAACGGGGGAAATATATGGGCCAATTAGGACGCTTTAGGCACAGGGAAAAATAATAAAATTAACGAAATATCCTTATAACTTTATAAGAGAGTTAGAAGACTATTTAATAAAAACCTATAAAAAATATATTATTCCACAAGAGAGAGTAAAGGAGATTTATCGATATTTTATTCTTTCTTTTTACAAAGAATTCAATATAGATATTGGATTAGCTGTTTCCTGTCTAAGCGCCCCCAAAAAAGTATTGATATTTGATGATAAAAATATTTTTATTAGATTTGATTCAGTTGTTTTTTTGTATTTCTATACAAAATATACCTACACAGCCGTCTGTATGTTTGACACAACACGCGATAAAACGACTGTAGCACCAACGCTTCTGCATTCTTTCACACGTTTTTACCCGTTATTCCTAAGCGCAGGCCGTCTGAAAATTGCCCGAATATCCAATACCCTTTACAATACCCGTAATTAAAATACATTTTTCGACACCCCTCTCCTGCATGAGTTCCACACCCTTCATCGAAATGAAAGACGTTGCCTTCGCATATGGCGACCGTCCTATTCTGAACAACATCAACTTCAGCATTCCACAAGGCAATTTCGCCGCCGTAATGGGTGGTTCGGGCAGCGGTAAAACCACGCTGATGCGCCTGATTACGGGTCAAATTCACCCGCAATCGGGCAAAGTGCTGATTGAAGGGCGCGATTTGGCCGCATTTTCAGCGCAGGAGCTGTACGAACACCGCCGCCGCATGGGCGTTTTATTCCAACACGGCGCATTGTTCACCGACTTATCCGTCTTCGACAACATCGCCTTCCCCATGCGCGAGCTGACGGATTTGCCCGAAGCGGTCATCCGCGATTTGGTGGTGCTGAAACTGAATGCAGTCGGTTTGCGCGGTGTTGAAAACCTGATGCCTTCGGAGCTTTCCGGCGGTATGTCGCGCCGCGTCGCCCTCGCGCGTACAATTGCGCTCGACCCTGAAATCATGTTGTATGACGAACCTTTCACCGGCCTCGACCCGATTTCGCTGGGCGTCATCGCCCACCTCATCAGCCGTGCCAACAAAGCCCTGCGCTCAACCAGCGTCATGGTAACGCATGATATTGAAAGATCATTGGAAATTGTCGATCAAGTCATTTTCTTGGCACACGGCGAAATCATGTTCTCCGGCTCGCCCAAAGAAATGCGCGAACTCGACTCGCCTTGGGTACGCCAGTTTGTCGGCGGCTTGGCAGACGGCCCTGTTGCATACCGCTATCCGGCGCAAACGACTTTAAAACAAGACTTGCTGGGCTGATGTTCAGACGGCCTGAATTTTAAACAAGGCCGTCTGAAAACCATTTAACCAATCAACTGAAACCTATGAATTTTATCCGTTCCGTCGGGGCAAAAACCCTCGGCTTCATCCAATCGCTGGGCAGCATTACGCTGTTTTTCCTGCACATCCTGGCCAAATCAGGTACGGCGTTTACCCGTCCGCGCCTGAGCATCCGCCAGGTTTACTTTGCAGGCGTGTTGTCTGTCCTGATTGTTGCCGTGTCCGGCCTGTTTGTCGGCATGGTATTGGGCTTGCAAGGCTATACGCAGCTGGCAAAATTCAAATCCGCCGATGTTTTGGGTTATATGGTTGCCGCTTCCCTGTTGCGCGAATTGGGTCCCGTATTGGCGGCTATTCTGTTTGCCAGCAGCGCGGGCGGTGCCATGACCAGCGAAATCGGCTTGATGAAAACCACCGAGCAGCTTGAAGCAATGAACGTGATGGCGGTCGACCCTGTGGCACGCGTGGTTGCACCGCGCTTTTGGGCGGGCGTGTTTTCCATGCCTTTGCTGGCTTCGATTTTCAACGTTGCCGGCATTTACGGCGCGTATTTGGTCGGCGTCGAATGGCTGGGTTTGGACGGCGGTATTTTCTGGTCGCAAATGCAAAACAACATTACCTTCCATTACGACGTACTCAACGGCTTAATCAAATCCGCCGCTTTCGGCGTAGCCGTTACGCTGATCGCCGTACATCAGGGCTTCCACTGCGTATCGACTTCCGAAGGTATTTTGCGCGCCAGTACACGCACCGTAGTGTCTTCCTCCCTGACTATCCTCGCTGTCGACTTCATGTTGACCGCGTGGATGTTTACCGACTAAAGGCCGTCTGAAACGACACTTAAAAAGAATGAAACAAGGACAATAGCACATGAAAAAAAATGCTTTGGAATTTTGGGTAGGACTGTTTGTCTTACTGGGCGCGGCCGCTATCGGCTTTCTCGCCTTCCGCGCCGCCGGCGGACAATCGTTCGGCAAATCCTCTCAAACCTACACCGTCTATGCCGATTTCAGCGACATCGGTGGCTTGAAAACCAACGCTCCGGTCAAATCCGCAGGCGTGCTGGTGGGCCGCGTTGCCTCCATTCAGCTTGACCCTAAATCCTATCAGGCAAAAGTCGCCCTCAATCTGGACAGCCAATATCAGTTCAGTAGCGACGTTTCCGCACAAATCCTGACTTCAGGCTTGTTGGGCGAACAATACATCGGCCTGCAACAAGGCGGCGATACCGATTCTTTAGCGGCAGGCGACACCATTACCGTCACCAGCTCCGCCATGGTTTTGGAAAACCTTATCGGCAAATTCATGACCAGCTTTGCCGAAAAAAACGCAGACAGTGAATCTGCCGGTCAAAACGAACAATAAACATATATCAACCCAATATTCAGGACACTCCCATGAAAAAAACTTCCTTCATCAGCGCATTGAGCATCGGCGTATTGAGCATCAGCATGGCATTTGCCTCTCCTGCCGACGCAGTCAACCAAGTCCGTGAAAACTCCGTTCAAGTGCTGAAAATCCTCAACAGCGGCGATGCCAACACCGCACGCCAAAAAGCCGAAGCTTACGCCATCCCTTACTTCGACTTCCAACGCATGACCGCTTTGGCCGTCGGCAATCCATGGCGTACTGCAACTGACGCACAAAAACAAGCGTTGACCAAAGAGTTCCAAACCCTGCTGATCCGCACCTACTCCGGCACCATGCTGAAATTCAAAAACGCCAAGGTCAACATCAAAGACAACCCGGTCGTAAACAAAGGCGGTAAAGAAATCGTTGTCCGCGCCGAAATCAACGTTTCCGGCCAAAAACCGGTCAACATGGACTTCACCACCTACCAAAGCGGCAGCAAATACCGCGCATACAATGTCGCAGTCGAAGGCGCAAGCTTGGTTACCGTATACCGCAACCAATTCGGCGAAACCATCAAAGCCAAAGGCATCGACGGCCTGATTGCCGACTTGAAAGCCAAAAACGGCGGTAAATAATCCACCCCCGCACCATGCCGCCTGATGTTCAGACGGCATGATGCCTTACATCATAAAGACACCATGCAAACAGAAATCCGCAACGGCACGCTCTACATCAGCGGCGACGTTACCGTCAAAACCCTGACTGCCTCCGCCTTTGCGCGCTACGAACAACAATGCCGTCTGAAAGAAACAGACAGCATAGACTTCAGCCAAGTAGGCAAAGCAGATTCCGCCTGCGTTTCCCTTCTGCTCAACGCTCTGCGCCGGACAGACAAAAAACCGACCATTCAAAACATTCCCGATTCCGTCCGCGCACTGGCCGAACTTTACGAAATCAAAGACTGGTTGCAATCATGAAAAAAACCACCGCTTCCCTCTGCCTCCTCATCAGCCTTGCCTCCGCGCCCGCACTGGCCGAACGCAATCCGGCCGACCCTTACGAAGGCTACAACCGCACCGTTTCCAAGTTCAACGACAAAGCAGACAAATACGTCCTTTCCCCTGTCGCACGCGGCTATCGCAAAGTAACGCCCAAACCTGTGCGCACCGGCGTGAGCAACTTCTTCAACAACCTGCGCGATGTCGTCAGCTTCGGCAGCAATGTTCTGCGCCTTGACGTCAAACGCGCCGGCGAAGACCTCGTCCGCGTCGGCATCAACACCACCTTCGGCCTTGGCGGTTTAATCGACGTAGCCGGTGCAGGCGGCGTACCCAGCAATAAAAACACACTCGGCGACACCTTCGCCTCATGGGGCTGGAAAAACAGCAACTACTTCGTCGTCCCCCTGCTTGGCCCATCTACCGTACGCGATACCGTCGGCAACGCCGTTACCACCGTCTATCCGGTTAAAAACGCCGTCTTCCACACCAGTGCAGGACGTTGGGGCACAACCGGCCTGCAAGCCATCAATACCCGTGAAGAACTGCTTGACCTGACCGACAGCCTCGAAGGCGCAGCCATCGACAAATACAGCTACACACGCGACCTTTACATGAAAGTCCGCACCCAACAAACCGGCGGCACGCTCCCTCAAAGCGAAGACGACAACATCGACATCGATGACTTGGTGGACAGCAACGCCACCTCCGAGCCGGCAGCAGCACCCCAAACTGCTCCGGCAGAAATCCCCGATACAGCCAATCCCCAAACCCTGTATCAAACACCATCAGAAAATCCCTGATAGTTTCCATAAATTAAAGGCCGTCTGAAATTCAGACGGCCTTTATCCCCCAAAAGATAGCCAGTCCACCACCTTTGCTATATCATTCAACTATACAGAAACCAAGGAAAAAACCATGTACGAAGTCAACCGCAGCGTCTTCCTGCTTATTCCCCTCGATCCATTTTGGAACTGGCTGAAATCCCTGCCCGGCAATCACTTGGATGGCCTGACGCTTGAAGATATTCAAGCCGATGCCAATTCCTACCTCGTTCGCCCGTGCGAAACTGCCGACGAAGTATGGGATGAGATCGAAGCGCGTTTTGAAGACATTTTTGCTGCCGAATTGGCCGACTGGTGCGAAGACGAGAGCGAATGGCCGGATTTGGACGCCGACATTTTCAACGAATGGTTCGACATCCAACTCTCCACCGTGATTACCGACCTCGAACACGAACCCATCGCACGCGAAGAGTTCCAACCCATCAATCTCAACTGATGAAACTGACCGTCCGCAACTACCACCTCGACGGCTACGGCCACGTCAACAATGCGCGCTATCTCGAATTTCTCGAAGAAGCGCGCTGGACGTTTTTTCAAGAGCATGACCTTCTGTCCGAACTCAAAGGCATCATGCTCGTTGTTGCACGCGTTGATATCCGCTATCGCCGCCCGTCGCTTGAAGGCGATGTTTTAACCTTTACAGGCCGTCTGAAAGACATCGGCACACGCCACATCATCCTCAGCCAAACCGCGACCCTGCCCAACGGCAAAGCTGCCATCGAAGCCGAAGTTACCCTTATGCCCGTCAGCAGCGAAAGCGGCCGCAGCATCAGCGTTCCCCAAACCTTAGCACACGCAATTCAAAATCTCGAATCATGAAAAAAATACTCACACTCCTCATCGTTGCCACGATTGGCGCGCTTCTCACCTTTGTCCTTATCCCCAGCAACAAAGCCGCCCCTGATTTCGCCCTACCCGACCTGCAAGGTAAAACCATTACCAACGCCGATTTAAAAGACAAGGTTACCCTCATCAACTTCTGGTTCCCCTCCTGCCCCGGTTGCGTGAGCGAAATGCCTAAAATCATCAAAACCGCCCAAGATTATCAAGGCAAAAATTTCCAAGTCCTCGGCATTGCCCAACCCATCGACCCTATCGAAAGCGTCCATCAGTACGTCAAAGAATACGGCCTTCCCTTCACCGTCATGTACGATGCCGACAAAACGGCCGCAAAAGCCTTTGGCACACAGGTTTACCCGACTTCCATCCTGATCGACAAAAACGGCAACATCCTTAAAACCTACGTTGGCGAACCCAATTTCTCCCAACTCTATCAAGAAATAGACCAAGCACTCGCCCAATAAATCCAAGGCCGTCTGAAACCATATTTCAGACGGCCTAAAACCGAAATATCCTTTATAATAAGCAACATTATATCCGTTCAGACACCAAGCTCCTCTATCAACAAAGGCCGTCTGAAACAACCGAATACCCATAAGAGAACATCATGAAATTTATCGACGAAGCAAAAATCGAAGTCGCCGCAGGCAAAGGCGGTAATGGCGCAACCAGTTTCCGCCGCGAAAAATTCGTACCGCGCGGCGGCCCTGACGGTGGCGACGGCGGCAAAGGCGGCAGCGTTTGGGCAGAAGCCGACGAAAACACCAACACCCTCGTCGAATACCGCTTCGTCAAACGCTACCAGGCCAAAAACGGCGAAAAAGGCCACGGCTCCGACCGCTACGGCGCAGGTGCGGACGACATCGTCCTCAAAATGCCCATCGGCACCCTTATCCGCGACCTCGACACCGATGAAATCGTTGCCGACCTCACCTACCACGGCCAGCGCGTCTGCCTCGCCAAAGGCGGCAAAGGCGGCTTGGGCAACATCCACTTCAAATCCTCCGTCAACCGTGCGCCCAAACAATCCACGCCCGGCGAAGAAGGCGAAACCCATTCCCTGCAACTCGAACTCAAAGTCCTTGCCGATGTCGGCTTATTGGGTATGCCCAACGCCGGCAAATCCACCCTGATTACCGCCGTCTCCGCCGCCCGCCCCAAAATCGCCAACTATCCCTTTACCACCCTGCATCCAAACTTGGGCGTCGTGCGCATCGACGAAAATCACAGCTTTGTCATGGCCGACATCCCCGGTCTGATTGAAGGCGCGGCAGAAGGCGCGGGTTTGGGGCATCGTTTCCTCAAACACTTATCGCGCACCGGATTATTGCTGCACGTCGTCGATTTGGCACCCTTCGACGAAACCGCCAACCCCGCCGAAGAAGCCCTCGCCATCATCAACGAGTTACGCAAATACGACGAAGAACTCTACGGCAAACCGCGCTGGCTGGTGCTGAACAAACTCGATATGCTCGACGAAGAAGAAGCCCAAGAACGTACTGCGGCTTTCCTAGAAGCCGTCGGCTGGGACTATCCGAAACCAGACGACCGCTTCCAATTCGACACGGAAACCCCGCGCCTCTTCCAAATCAGCGCGCTGACCCACCAAGGCACGCAGGAATTGGTACACCAAATCAACCAATACCTGACCGAGAAAAAACGCTTGGAAGCCGAAAAAGCAGAAGCGGAACAGGCAGCGGTAAAAGCCGAAATTGCCGAGCAGCAGCCTAAAACAGATACCGGCGTGTTTAAGCCGGAGTAAAAATTTCAGACGGCCTTTTTAATATAATTAGAGCCGTCCGAATACAGGAACAAAAAGCAAGGAAGACCATGATTTCTGATAAACAACGTGTCGAATTGGCGAAAAAGCAAGCCATGCTTAAAATTTTGTATCAGGCATGGCTGGCAGAAAAACGGAAATACGCCATAATCACGGTAGTCGATAATGAAGGCAATCTGATCGAATATCATCCTTCCGGCACTCAAAGAACAGTAGGCCATGTCAAACAACCGGCCTAAAGCGATTTTTTACTGTGGTGCTAACGGTTCGGGCAAATCTACCCTGCGCCAATTCAATCAAGATCGTGTCTCGTTAGTGATTGATTCTGACCATATCGCAGCAGAAATTAACCCTGAAATGCCTCGCTTGGCCGATATGGAAGCGGGAAAAACTGCATTGCGCTTATTCCGTCAAGCGTTGGATAATCGAATTTCTTTTTCCATGGAATCGACCTTATCCGGCAAATCCGCCCTTACCCGCATTCAAACGGCCAGCAATGCCGGATTCTACGTCATACTCAACTATATTGGTCTTGCGATGCCCGAATTAAATATCCGCCGTATGCAGGAGCGCGTCGCAAGCGGCGGACACTGGATAGATCCTGAGTTAATCCTCAAACGCTACCATGTGAGCCTGCAAAACCTTCATACCGCATTACCATTTGCTGACGAAAGTTTTATTTTTGACAACTCATCCGTCTATCCACAGCTGCAAATATGGATAAATCAACATCAAGATCTGAAAAACAAACATTTAGTCGATTGGGTAAAGCCAATCGAACAAACCATACTTTCAAATGGATTAATTTTTGATTCTTTTTTAGCTTATGAATAAAGAATTTGCCTGCACAAAAAATCCAAAATAATTTCCTCTGTTTAAACAAATTTTGAAAATCCCATGACCACCATCTACAACACCCTTACCCGCCAAAAAGAATCTTTCTCCCCCATCGACCCTAAAAACGTGCGTATGTACGTTTGCGGTATGACTGTTTACGACTACTGTCACTTAGGCCATGCCCGTGTGATGGTGGTGTTCGACATGATTGCCCGTTGGTTGCGCGAGTGCGGTTATCCGCTCACTTATGTGCGCAATATTACCGACATCGACGACAAAATCATTGCCCGCGCGGCTGAAAACGGCGAAACCATTGGTGAACTGACCGCGCGTTTCATTCAGGCTATGCACGAAGATGCCGATGCTCTGGGTGTGTTGCGTCCGGATATTGAGCCGAAGGCAACGGAAAACATTCCGCAAATGATTGCCATGATTGAGACCCTGATTCAAAACGGCAAGGCATATCCCGCCGCCAACGGCGACGTTTACTACGCCGTGCGCGAGTTTGCCGCTTACGGCCAATTGTCGGGCAAATCATTGGACGACCTGCGCGCGGGCGAGCGTGTGGAAGTGGACGGTTTCAAACGCGATCCGCTTGATTTTGTGTTGTGGAAAGCGGCGAAAGCAGGCGAACCGGCATGGGAAAGCCCTTGGGGCAACGGCCGTCCGGGTTGGCACATCGAATGCTCCGCCATGAGCGAAAACCTGTTCGGCGACACTTTCGACATTCACGGCGGCGGTGCAGATTTGCAATTCCCGCACCATGAAAACGAAATCGCCCAAAGCGTCGGTGCCAGCGGTCATACCTGCGGCCACGACCACGCGCAAACCCACCACGGTCAAAGCATTGCCAGCCACGTCAAATACTGGCTGCACAACGGCTTTATCCGTGTGGACGGCGAAAAAATGTCCAAATCGTTGGGCAACTTCTTCACCATCCGCGAAGTATTGAAACAATACGACCCTGAAGTCGTGCGTTTCTTCATCCTGCGCGCCCACTACCGCAGCCCATTAAATTACTCCGACGCGCATTTGGACGACGCAAAAGGCGCACTGACCCGCCTGTACACTACCTTGAAAAACACGCCTGCCACCGCGTTCGAATTATCCGAAAACGCCAACGACTACACCCGCCGCTTCTACGCCGCCATGAACGACGATTTCGGTACGGTCGAAGCGGTTGCCGTGTTGTTTGAACTGGCAGGCGAAGTGAACAAAACCAATGATGCACACCTCGCTGGCTGCCTGAAAGCTTTGGGCGGCATCATCGGTTTGCTGCAACGCGATCCGACCGAGTTCCTGCAAGGCGGCGCGGTTTCAGACGGCCTCTCCAACGAGGAAATCGACGACTTGATCGCCCGCCGCAAACAGGCGCGCGCGGATAAAAACTGGGCGGAATCCGACCGCATCCGCGACCTTCTGAACGAACACAAAATCATTCTGGAAGACAACGCCGGCGGCACGACTTGGCGGCGCGGTTGATTTCATGGCATAGATAAAAGGCCGTCTGAAACTGTTTTCAGACGGCCTTTTATTTTACTATTTCCAAAAGGGCGCAAACATCGCACCCTTGGTTTAAAACATCATTTCATTTATGCGCCGAATACTTTCAGACGGCCTTCGATTGGTTGGAAGGTTTTTTCACCGGCTGGAGCCGCAATACCGCCGATCACCATTTGCGCACGCAACAACCAGCTTTTCGGCAGGTTCCATTCTTTGGCAATGGCCGCGTCAGGCAGCGGATTGTAGTGTTGCAGATTGGCGCCGATACCGGCAGCCGCCAATGTTGTCCACACAGCATATTGAACCATGGCATTTGCCTGATCCGCCCAAATCGGGAAGTTGGCTGCATAAGATGGGAACTGCTCTTGCAAGCCTTTGACAACATCCTGATCTTCAAAGAACAAAACTGTCGCCGCGCCTGCTTTAAACAAGTTCAGTTTTTGTGCAGTTGCTTCAAACTGCTCGGCAGGAACAACCGCACGCAAAGCTTCTTCAACAAAATGCCACACTTTGGCATGTTCTTCGCCAAACAATACGACCACTCGGGCAGATTGCGAATTGAAAGAAGACGGCGTATGCAAAACGGCATGTTCGATGATTTTGGTTACTTCCTCATTGGGCAGAGGCAGGGTGTTGTTCAATGCATAGATAGAACGACGGGTTTCAGCAGCTTGTTGCAAAACAGAATAAGTCATGATTTTTTCCTTAAATTAATCTTTATCTTTACCAAAAACATTATCCAAAGCCCACGCTCCGCCACCGGCTACTGCCAAATACAGGAACACGAAGCAGAACAAAACGGCAGATTCGCCCTGATTGGCCAATGGGAACAAAACATTACCAGAAGACGCGTGCGCCATAAAGTAGGCGGCAGCCATCTGACCGGACAAAACAAACGCGGCCGGACGGGTGAACAGGCCCAATATCAATAAGATACCGCCGACAATTTCCAAAATACCGGCCACCAGCATCAAGCCCTCAGGCGCACCGCCCATAGACATCGGAAAACTGAAAAACTTGGCCGTACCATGCAGCAAAAACAAATACGCCGTAACAATACGTAAGACAGACAATACAACAGGTTGGAATGATTTGAGGGCTGACATCTTAATAATCCTTATTTTAATAGCTACCTGAAAGAGGTAGGGAGCAACTTCAATAAGTGCAGTATAGATAATTCCCAGTAAGAGATATATACTCGAATTATTGATACAACGTTTCCTAATAAGAAATCATGGATACCCTATTTAGCCTAAAAGTTTTCCGCCAAGTTGTTCAAAGCGGCAGTTTTACCCGTGCCGCCGATCAGCTCGACATCTCCACCGCTATGGCCAGCAAACACGTCAACCATCTGGAAAACACCATTCAAGCCAAGCTCTTACACCGCAACAGCCGCAACCTCCACCTGACCGAAGCAGGCGAAGAATACTACCGCCAATGCAGCTACGCGCTGGATACCTTGGACACCGCCGCCCAAAAAGCGGCAGGCGGCGCCGACACGCCGCAAGGTATGTTGCGCGTTACCATGCCCCTGTGGTTTGCAGGCGGCAATATGAGCGCATGGTTGGCCGAATACCGCCAGCGTTATCCCAAAGTCACGCTCGACCTCGTCCTCGACAACCGCCATATCGACCTCATCGCCGAAGGCTTCGACCTCGCCTTGCGCGTTTCCAAAACCCCCTCCCCTTCGCTGATCGTCAAACCGCTGGCCAAAATCGAGTTCGTCCTGCTTGCCGCCCCCGACTATCTTGCCCGACACGGCACACCCGATACACCCGAAGCCGTCATGCAGCACCAAGCCATCCTGCCTTCCTATACCAATCAACAAGACCGGGAAATTACCCACCGCGCTACCGCAGAAAAGGCTATTCTCCATCTTTCCCCGGTTATCCGCAGCGACAACACGCTGATGATCCGCGAGCTGATTAAAGCAGGTGCAGGCATAGGCTATCAGCCCCTTTGGGCAGTTCAGCAGGAATTGAAGGACGGCACATTGATCCAACTCCTGCCCGATTACACCATCTGGGCAGACCAACTGAACGCCACTTATGTCGACAGGGCCTTTCTCAGCGCGAAAGTACGCAGCTTTATCGACTTTCTCAATGAAAAAATATCGGAAGGATAAACATCAAGGCCGTCTGAAACACTTTTCAGACGGCCTTTAATCAAAGTAACAATCCAGTCAATAATTGGTCGAGCAAAACTGTTCGCGTTTGTCCGCATCGGCGGCATAGCATGTCAAACCCATGCCTGACGCATTGCTGTTGTTCGCTTTCGCACCCGGTTTTTTGTTCACCAAAACCTTACCGTTTTTTCCGATTTCAACGGTGACGCCTTTGCCGTTTTTCAGCTTCCATTTCAACACTTGCGCATCGGTACTCTGGCACTTGCTGACCGTACAGCCGCCTTCTGTCGCGACGTTGCCGTTTTTATAAATCACGCACTGCTGCTGGCTGTCGGTACAGGCCGCATACGCAGCAACGGAGAAACAGGAAATCAGCGCGGCAAACAAAACAGGTTTCATGGTTTGAACTCCTAAGGTTGTGATGATGGATTTGTGATATTTGGAACTATACGCTTATTTGCATATACCTACTACAAAATGTATCGGTAACATTCAACGGACGCATTACTATATCTATTCCACCAATTATCTCATTCGCCCCATACTATAAAGGCCGTCTGAATATCATTTTTCAGACGGCCTTCAATTGATTTTCTACCTTACCGCTTCAACTTCGCAAACGCATCCGCCATCGCCGAATTGGTTGGGGCACGCTCGTTGCGTTGGGGTTTGCGGCCGGCTGTCCGTTCGCGGCTGCGGTTTTCAGACGGCATTTTATGTTTTGCGCCGCCCGGTTCGTCATCCAAGCGCATAGTCAGCGCAATGCGTTTGCGTGCGGCATCGACTTCCAGCACTTTCACTTTCACCACATCGCCGGCTTTCACCACTTCGCGCGGGTCTTGGACGAACTTGTCGGACAGGGCGGAGATGTGTACCAAACCGTCCTGATGGACGCCGATGTCCACGAACGCGCCGAAGTTGGCGACGTTGGAAACCACGCCCTCTAAAATCATACCGACTTGCAAGTCGCTGATTTCGCGGATGCCTTCGGCAAACGATGCCGTCTGAAACTCGCCGCGCGGGTCGCGGCCGGGTTTTTCCAGCTCGGACAGAATGTCCAGAATGGTCGGCAGGCCGAAGCGTTCGTCGGTGAAGTCGGACGCTTTGATTTGCTTCACGCGCTCGCGGTTGCCGATGAGTTCGGCGGCGGTAATGCCCTGTTGCGCCAGCATTTTGGCAACGACGGGATAGGCTTCGGGGTGCACCGCGCTCGCGTCCAGCGGCTCTTTGCCGCCGTTAATCCGCAAAAAGCCTGCCGCCTGCTCGAAGGTTTTTTCGCCCAAACGCGGCACTTTCAGCAATTTTTTGCGGCTGTCGAACGCGCCGTTTTCATCGCGGTAGGCGACGATGTTTTGGGCAAGGGTTTGATTCAAGCCAGAAATCCGCGCCAAGAGCGGGGCGGAGGCGGTGTTCACGTCCACGCCGACGGCGTTCACGCAGTCTTCGACCACCGCGTCCAGTGATTTGGCGAGCCGGCTTTGGTTCACGTCGTGCTGATACTGACCCACACCGATGGATTTGGGGTCGATTTTGACCAACTCGGCGAGCGGGTCTTGCAGCCTGCGGGCGATGGACACCGCGCCGCGCAGGGAAACGTCCAAGTCGGGAAACTCGCGCGCCGCCAGTTCGGACGCGGAATAAATCGACGCGCCGGCTTCGGAAACGACGATTTTGTGCAGCCCCATTTCCGGCATTCCGCGCACCAGTTCGCCCGCGATTTTGTCGGTTTCGCGGCTGGCGGTGCCGTTACCGATGGCGATGAGCTTCACACCGTGTTGTTTAATCAGGCGCGAAAGCGTTGCCAACATATTGTTTTCTTGATGCAAATAGACGATGACGGTATCCAGCAGCTTGCCTGTGTCGTCCACCACGGCGCATTTCACGCCGTTGCGGTAGCCGGGATCGAGACCCAAAGTAGTCAGCCGTCCGGCAGGCGCGGCGAGCAGCAAGTCTTTGAGATTGCGGGCAAACACGGTAATCGCGTCGGTGTCGGCGGCTTCTTTCAAGCTGTTTAAGGCTTCAAGTTCCAACGACAAAAAGATTTTTGCGCGCCAAGTCAGGCGTACGGTGTCGCGCAACCATTTGCAGCCGTCTGAAACCTTGAAACGGCGGGCGATGAGTTGCTCGTATTCGCTTTGCTGGGTAATCGGCGTGTCGTCGGGCTGGTATTTGAGCGCAATATTCAACACGCCTTCGTTGCGGCCGCGCAAAACCGCCAGCGCACGATGGCCGGGCATAGTGCGAATAGGTTCGCGGTGGTCGAAATAATCGCTGAATTTTTCGCCTTCGGTTTCTTTGCCTTCAACGACTTGCGCGTGGATTTCGGCTTCGTTCCACAGCTTGTCGCGCAGCGTGCCGATGAGTTCCGCGTCTTCGGCAAACTGCTCCATCAGAATCGCGCGCGCGCCGTCCAGTGCGGCTTTGGCGTCGGGGACATTTTCGTTCAGGTAGCCTTGCGCGGCGGCTTCAACATCCTGCGGCTGCTCGGCAAGCAACACGTCCGCCAGTGGCTGCAAACCGTGTTCGCACGCGATTTGCGCCTTGGTGCGGCGTTTGGGCTTGTAGGGCAGATACAGGTCTTCCAGCGCGGTTTTGTTGTCGGCGGCTTCGATTTGCGCCTTGAGGTCGTCTGAAAGCTTGCCTTGCTCTTCAATGCTTTTTAAAACAACGGCTTTGCGTTCTTCCAACTCGCGCAGATATTGCAGCCGCTCGGCAAGCCGGCGCAGCTGCGTATCATCCAGCCCACCCGTGGCTTCCTTGCGGTAACGCGCGATAAAGGGGACGGTCGCGCCGTCGTCCAAAAGCTCGACGGCGGCGGTGATTTGCGCGGCAGTGGCGGAGAGTTCTTGGGAGAGGATTTGGGTGATGTTCATACATTCCTCCATATGCCGTCCGAACAATCGACAAGACGGCACAACATAAGATAATCATTTGGAAAAGCAAAAGATAATACTGATATACTTGATTCAAGACAACATGCCCTGATAAGGAATACTATGACTGTACTGATTACCGGCGGCGCGGGCTTTATCGGCTCTGCCGTTGTCCGTCATATTATCCAAAACACCCAAGACTCTGTCGTCAACGTCGATAAGCTGACTTATGCCGGCAATTTGGAATCTTTGACTGAGGTAGCAGGCAATCCTCGCTATGCTTTTGAGCAAGTGGATATTTGCGACCGTGCCGAACTCGACCGCATATTCGCACAACACCGGCCTGATGCCGTGATGCACTTGGCAGCGGAAAGTCATGTCGACCGCTCTATCGATTCGGCAGGCGAGTTTATCCAAACCAATATCGTCGGCACATTCAATCTGCTGGAAGCTGCGCGTGCCTACTGGCAGCAAATGCCGTCTGAACAGCGCGAAGCCTTCCGTTTCCACCATATTTCTACCGATGAAGTTTATGGCGATTTGCACGGCACGGACGATTTGTCTGCCGAAACCGCGCCCTACGCGCCGTCCAATCCTTATGCCGCATCTAAAGCATCTTCCGATCATCTTGTCCGCGCGTGGCAACGGACTTACGGGCTGCCCGCCATTGTCAGCAACTGTTCCAATAATTACGGGCCCCGACAATTCCCCGAAAAACTCATCCCGCTGACGATTTTGAACGCGCTTGGCGGCAAACCGCTGCCTGTGTACGGCGACGGGGCGCAAATCCGCGACTGGCTGTTTGTCGAAGACCACGCGCGCGCGCTGTATCAGGTTGTTACCGAAGGTGTTGTCGGCGAAACCTACAATATTGGCGGCCACAATGAAAAAGTCAATATTGAAGTCGTCAAAACCATCTGCGCCCTGCTGGAAGAGCTTGTTCCTGAAAAACCGGCGGGTGTGGCACGTTATGAAGATTTGATTACCTTTGTCCCGGACCGCCCCGGCCATGACGTGCGCTACGCCATTGATGCGGCGAAAATCAGACGGGATTTGGGCTGGCAGCCTTTGGAAACCTTCGAGTCCGGCATCCGCAAAACAGTGCAATGGTATCTGGACAACAAAACCTGGTGGCAAAACGTATTGAACGGCAGCTACCGTTTGGAACGCTTAGGTACAGGCAAATAGTTTTCAGACGGCATCCCGACGCAATGCCGTCTGAAAACCCATCGCAAAGGAAGAAAGAAAAGATGAAAGGCATCATACTGGCAGGCGGCAACGGCACGCGCCTCTACCCCATCACACGTGGCGTATCCAAACAGCTCCTGCCCGTGTACGACAAGCCCATGATTTACTATCCCCTGTCCGTATTGATGCTGGCGGGAATCCGCGACATTTTGGTGATTACCGCGCCTGAAGACAACGCCTCTTTCAAACGCCTGCTTGGCGACGGCGGCGATTTCGGCATTTCCATCAGCTATGCCGTGCAACCCGCTCCCGACGGCTTGGCACAGGCATTCATCATCGGCGAAGACTTTATCGGCGAAGACAATGTCTGCTTGGTTTTGGGCGACAATATTTTTTACGGTCAGTCGTTTACGCAAACATTGAAACAGGCGGCAGCGCAAACGCACGGCGCAACCGTGTTTGCTTATCAGGTCAAAAACCCCGAACGTTTCGGCGTGGTCGGATTTAACGAAAACTTCCGCGCCGTTTCCATCGAAGAGAAACCGCAACAGCCCAAATCCGATTGGGTGGTAACCGGCTTGTATTTCTACGACAACCGCGCCGTCGAGTTCGCCAAACAGCTCAAACCGTCCGCACGCGGCGAATTGGAAATTACCGACCTCAACCAAATGTATTTGGAAGACGGTTCATTGTCCGTCCAAATCTTAGGACGCGGTTTCGCGTGGCTGGACACCGGCACCCACGAGAGCCTGCACGAAGCCGCTTCATTCGTCCAAACCGTGCAAAACATCCAAGACCTGCAAATCGCCTGTCTGGAAGAAATCGCTTGGCGTAACGGTTGGCTTTCCGATGAAAAACTGGAAGAGTTGGCGCGCCCGATGGCAAAAAACCAATACGGCCAATATTTGCTGCGCCTGTTGAAAAAATAATGTTTGAGGCCGTCTGAAACTTTTCAGACGGCCTTTAGATGAAAGATAAAACGATGAACATCATTGATACCGCCATTCCTGACGTAAAACTGCTTGAGCCGCAAGTCTTCGGTGACGCGCGCGGCTTTTTTATGGAAACCTTCCGCGACGAATGGTTCAAAACCCAAGTCTGCGACCGCACCTTCGTACAGGAAAACCACTCCAAATCCGGCAAAGGCGTATTGCGCGGCCTGCACTACCAAACTGAAAACACACAAGGAAAACTCGTGCGCGTGGTTGTCGGCGAAGTATTCGACGTGGCTGTTGATATGCGTAAAGACTCCCCCACTTTCGGCAAATGGGTAGGCGAAATTCTGTCTGCAGAAAATAAACGCCAACTGTGGGTACCCGAAGGTTTCGCTCACGGCTTCTATGTACTGAGCGATGAAGCCGAGTTCGTCTATAAATGCACGGACTATTACAACCCCAAAGCCGAACACTCGCTGATTTGGAATGATCCGACCGTCGGCATCGACTGGCCGTTGCAAGGCGAGCCGAACCTGTCGCCTAAAGACTTGGCAGGCAAAGTATTGGCCGAAGCAGTCACGTTTTAAGACTATTCAGGCCGTCTGAAAGAATGTTCCTCTTTTCGGACGGCCTACAATCCATTAATAACAATAATCGACGAAAACGCATTGTGAAAAACGCCTACATCCCCTCTCGCGGCATCCGCAAAATCCCCTATCTCTCCACCCTATTACCTGAGTTTCATATCTGCAAAGACGGAAAAGGAGCAGAGGCTGTTGTCGGCTGGGGTTTGCGCCCGACGACACACAAAGCGCGTGCTTTTGCCACCGAACACCAGCTTCCCTTTATTGCTTTGGAAGACGGCTTTTTACGATCGCTCGGACTGGGTGTCGCCGGTTATCCGCCCTACTCCATCGTCTATGACGACATCGGCATCTACTACGACACCACCCGTCCTTCGCGTTTGGAACAACTGATTCTTGCCGCCGATACCATGCCGTCTGAAACCTTGGCTCAGGCGCAGCAGGCGATGGATTTCATCCTGCAACACCATCTGTCCAAATACAACCACGAGCCCGAACTTTCAGACGATCATCCTTTACGCTCCCCATCCAAGCCTGAAACTCTCCTCATCATCGACCAAACCTTTGGCGATATGGCCATCCAATATGGCGGCGCAGACGCCTCTACGTTTGAACTGATGTTTCAGACGGCCTTAAATGAAAACCCGCAAGCCGATATTTGGGTCAAAACCCATCCCGATGTTTTGTGCGGCAAAAAACAAGGCTATCTGACCCAACTGGCGCAGCAACACCGCGTCCATCTTTTGGCAGAAGACATCAATCCGATTTCTTTGTTGCAAAACGTCGATAAAGTTTATTGCGTTACCTCGCAAATGGGTTTTGAGGCGCTTTTGTGCGGCAAACCGCTGACCACTTTCGGTCTGCCGTGGTATGCCGGATGGGGTGTGAGCGATGACCGCTACCCAAAAATCGACAGCCTTGTTCAAACCCAACGCCGCACCCCCCGCAACTTGCTGCAGCTCTTCGCCGCAGCCTATCTGCAATACAGCCGCTACCTCAACCCCAATACCGGCGAAGCAGGCAACCTCTTTGATGTCATCGACTATCTGGCAACGGTCAAACGTAAAAACGACAAATTGCGTGGCGAGTTGTATTGCGTTGGTATGTCTTTGTGGAAACGCGCGGTTGCCAAACCGTTCTTTAACGTACCCTCTTGCCGTCTAAAATTTATCTCCTCCACCCAAAAACTGGCCGGGGTCAAACTGTCCGACGATGCACGCATCCTTGCTTGGGGCAACGGCAAAGAGGCTATCGTCCGTTTTGCCGAACAACACCACATCCCCCTGCTGCGCATGGAAGACGGCTTTATCCGCTCGGTAGGACTCGGCTCCAACTTAGTACCGCCGCTGTCGCTTGTTACCGACGATATGGGCATTTATTTCAATGCCGAAGCCCCATCCCGTCTTGAACACATCCTGCAAAACCAAAACTTCGACGATCAAGACTTTCAGACGGCCTTGAAGTTGCAAAAAATGCTGACCGAAAACCATATCAGCAAATACAACGTCGGCAACTCAGACTTTACCGCCCCATCAACCGACAAAACCGTGATCCTCGTTCCCGGCCAGGTTGAAGATGACGCGTCTATCCGCTACGGTTCGCCCCAAATCTATCGCAATCTGGATTTGCTCCGTACCGTACGCGAACGCCATCCCAATGCCTATATCATCTACAAACCACATCCCGATGTAGTCAGCGGTAACCGCATCGGCCATATTTCCCCTGATGATGTTGCACGATATGCCGACCAAACCGCCGAGCAAGCCGACATCCTGACCTGTCTCCAATACGCAGACGAAGTACATACCATGACTTCGCTGACTGGTTTTGAAGCCTTGTTGCGCGGCAAAAAAGTCAGCTGCTACGGCCTGCCTTTCTATGCAGGTTGGGGGCTTACCCAAGATCTGCTCCCTATTCCGCGCCGCAGCCGCAGGCTTGAGCTTTGGCAGCTGGTTGCCGGCACGCTCATCTACTATCCCGACTACATCCACCCCGAAACCCATCAGGCCATCAATGCGGAAACTGCAGCCCAAATCCTGATACGACAAAAAAATATGCAAAAAAACAACAACGGATTACATCGCGGGTACTTTGCTAAAAAATTAGGTAAAATCAAACAACTATATCGATCTTTCAAATAAATACCATCTAAATTAACGATGCGTCATAAACTTGCCTCTATTGCGGCATCATTGCCTTTGCATCGTTAATTCTCTTGGCGTATGCTTGAAAGTTCAACCTAAAACTATTACATAAAAAACAAAACCACATTGCGACATGAAACAGACCGTCCTCAAAAATAACCTGCAAAACCTGCTTGAAAGCGCAGAAAATATCCTGCTGCTTCAAGGTCCTGTCGGCAATTTTTTTCTGCGCCTTGCCGACTGGCTGACTACAAACGGCAAAACCGTACATAAATTCAACTTTAATGCAGGCGACGACTATTTTTATCTGCCCACTCAAGCGCATACCGTTGTTTTTAACGATAACTACGATGTCTTTCCTGAATTTTTGCAAGAATACATCACTCAACATCACATCCAGGCCGTTGTCTGCTTTGGCGACACACGCCCTTATCACGTCATTGCAAAACGCATTGCAAACGAAAACCAAGCCAGTTTCTGGGCGTTTGAAGAAGGCTATTTCCGCCCCTACTACATCACCTTAGAAAAAGACGGCGTCAACGCATTTTCCCCGTTGCCGCGCCGTGCCGACTTTTTTCTTGAACAATTCCCTAAGCTTGCCCAGCAAGAATATAAAGCGCCAACGCCGGTACGCGGCGGTTTTACGCCCATGGCAAAAAACGCCATCCGTTACTATATCGAGTTGTTCCGCAATCCACGCAAATACCCCGACTACATCCACCACCGCGCACCCAATGCCGGCCATTACCTCAAACCGTGGTCGCTCTCCATCCTCAAGCGTTTGAACTACTATATTGAAGACATCCAAATCGCCAAACGTGTGGAAGCAGGCAAATACGGTAAGTTTTTTATTGTTCCCTTACAGGTATTCAACGACAGCCAAGTCCGTATCCATTGCGACTTTCCCAGCGTCCGCAACTTCCTACTCCATGTTTTGAGTTCATTTGCCGAGCACACGCCTGCCGATACCAACATCATCATTAAGCATCATCCGATGGACCGCGGCTTTATCGACTACTGGCGCGACATTAAGCGCTTTATCAAAGAACACCCCGAACTCAAAGGCCGTGTGATTTATGTCCATGATGTCCCCCTACCCATTTTCCTGCGCCACGGTCTCGGCATGGTTACCATCAACAGCACCAGCGGCCTGTCCGGACTGATTCACAATATGCCAGTTAAGGTTCTCGGCCGTGCCTATTATGATATTCCCGGCATTACTGACCAAAATACCTTGGCAGAATTTTGGAATCATCCGACACCGCCTGACA
Organism: Neisseria flavescens; assembly: GCF_005221285.1. NCBI lineage: Bacteria > Pseudomonadati > Pseudomonadota > Betaproteobacteria > Neisseriales > Neisseriaceae > Neisseria > Neisseria flavescens. The sequence goes on along the minus strand of NZ_CP039886.1, from coordinate 1,750,116 downwards.
AAGAGCTGTTCCATGCCTACCGTATGTACCACCTCAACGTGACCCAAATTAACGGCAACTTCTACAGTCAGGTCTTTTTTCCTAACAAAGACACATCCGACTCTTCCACACCGACAACCTGACTTAGCGAAAGAAAAGCTCAGGCCGTCTGAAATGTTTTTCAGACGGCCTGAAACAATCAATACCTTAGCTACTGCCATGTAAACAAAACACAAAAAACTGCATTTATCATTAACAATAAATTACAAAAACAGTATAATGACCGAGCTGCCATGAGCCCATACCGACTCAACCTGAGCCCTTTGTAACACAAAAAATATGGATGTATCCCTAGGCAAAACAATATAACAAGCCAAACATCCTAAAGATAAGCCGGCAAGGCAATACACTCTATAAAACTGTGCCGAGCAATATTTTTACAAAGCCCTCAACCGGTATCGCCGCCCATATGCCGCAGCATCCGTCTTCCACTTTATATCCGCCCGCAAACCATGACCGCCGCTCCTGATATCCTCTACCGGCAAGCCGCCGCCCTTTTGGAACAATCCAATACCGCCCAAGCCCTGCCCCTGCTGCAACAGGCCGCAGAGCAGGGATATACGGAAGCTGCTTTTGTATTGGGCGACCATCTGCTGCAAAACGGTCATCCGGAGCAGGCACTTCCATGGTTGGAAGCCGCCGCGGCCCAACGCCATCCCAAGGCACTCTTCACCCTGTTGCAACAACGCGAACACAACGGCACCCCGACCGGACAGCTTCTTAACGAATACGCCTGGCTGAGTGAGCAAGGTCACCTCGAAGCCCAATTAATTCTCATGCGTTACCACACGCAGCGCAACGATCCACAATCGCTCTACTGGGCGGAGCTTGCCGCTGCCCGATATGCCGCACCTGCGTATTACCATTTGGCACGCCATCATCAACGCCAAGGCGACGTTGCAACAGCTATCGAACAATACGAAAAAGCGGCAGCGCTCGGCGTGACTGCAGCCTGCTGGCAACTCGGTCAAATCTACTTCTACGGCACAGGTGTCAGCCCCAACCACGCACAAGCCGAACACTATCTCGAACAAGCCGCGCAAGCCGGCCACATCGCCGCACAAACCCTGCTGGCCGACCTTCTTGCTGCCCAACGCAAACCCGAAGCCTTAGAATGGTATCGTCGTGCCGCCGACAAAGAGCAAGCGGAAGCACAGGCCAAGCTGGCCCAATACGCCCTGACCGGCGAACTTTCCGAACGCGATCCGTTTCAAGCGGCACGATATGCCAAAGCCGCCGCTGAGAAAGACCATCCCGAAGCCCTGAAAATCATGGGCGACCTCTACCGCTACGGCCTCGGCATCAAAGCCGACAACCATATTGCGCATGATTACTACCACCGTGCCGCCGCGCTGGGTTCTGCCGCCGCGGCACAAAAACTCATCAGCGACGCCGCGCTGTACCATCCGCAACAATACGAACAAATCAAAACTGCCGCCCTGCAACAGCAACAAACCGAAGCCATCTACCGTTTGGCGGAAGCACAAGCCCATGCCATCGGCCATCCCGCCGACTATAATGCTGCACGCAAAAATTACATGGAAGCTGCCGAGTTCCACCATAAAAACGCGGCGGCTGCCTTAGGCCGCATCTACCATTACGGCCTCGGTACGGCGCAAGATCCTTGGGCAGCTGCACACTGGTACGCCATTGCTGCCGAACAAAACCACCCTTCCGCCCAATACCACCTCGCCTGTTTTTACTATCACGGACAAGGTATCGGCTGTCATGTTCCGACCGCCTGCTACTGGCTGCAGGCTGCCATCAGCAACGGCCACACTTCGGCCGAATCATTAATATCCCTATTAGAACAATGGCGACGCGAAGCACACCATGCCATCGGACAAAAGGCCGTCTGAAAAGATTTACACTCGCATTTTTTGACAATCTTTAACTATTCCCCTAATATTTGCCAGTTATTTTTCACGGACACACCATTGTTTTCATTTCTTTCTGAAAACACCTTGTCCGCGCATCAATACCATAACACTCGGTGGATAACGCCAAGCGTTGAAACACACTACATCCGGAACAAAAACGGATGCTCGGAAAAATATTTCTAGGAGGTGAAACAACATGGAATGGGAATTCAACAGTTATTACACACTGATTGCCGCCACGCTCGTGTTGCTGGTTGGTAAATTTCTGGTTCAAAAAATCAAATTCTTACGAGACTTCAATATTCCCGAGCCGGTCGCCGGCGGTTTGATTGCCGCTATCGTCCTGTTCGCCCTGCACGAAGCCTACGGCGTCAGCTTTAAATTTGAAAAACCGCTGCAAGATGCGTTCATGCTCATCTTCTTTACATCCATTGGCTTGAGTGCCGACTTCTCCCGTTTGAAAGCGGGCGGTTTGCCGCTGGTGGTTTTTACCGCGATTGTGGGCGGATTTATCTTGGTGCAAAACTTTGTCGGGGTCGGACTGGCTACGGCTTTGGGTTTGGACCCGCTCATCGGTCTGATTACCGGTTCGGTGTCGCTGACGGGCGGACACGGTACGTCAGGTGCATGGGGACCTAATTTTGAAACGCAATACGGCTTGGTCGGCGCAACCGGTTTGGGTATTGCATCGGCTACTTTCGGGCTGGTGTTCGGCGGCCTGATCGGCGGGCCGGTTGCGCGCCGCCTGATCAACAAAATGGGCCGCAAACCGGTTGAAAACACAAAACAGGATCAGGACGACAACGCGGACGACGTGTTCGAGCAGGCAAAACGCACCCGCCTGATTACGGCGGAATCTGCCGTTGAAACGCTTGCCATGTTTGCCGCGTGTCTGGCATTTGCCGAGATTATGGACGGCTTCGACAAAGAATACCTGTTCGACCTGCCCAAATTCGTGTGGTGTCTGTTTGGCGGCGTGGTCATCCGCAACATCCTCACTGCCGCATTCAAAGTCAATATGTTTGACCGCGCCATCGACGTATTCGGTAACGCCTCCCTGTCCCTCTTCCTTGCCATGGCTCTTCTGAACCTGAAACTGTGGGAGTTGACCGGTCTGGCAGGCCCTGTGACCATCATCTTGGCCGTACAAACCGTCGTGATGATTCTGTACGCCACTTTCGTTACCTACGTCTTTATGGGTCGCGATTACGACTCTGCCGTATTGGCAGCAGGTCACTGCGGTTTCGGTTTGGGTGCCACCCCGACTGCCGTTGCCAACATGCAGTCCATTACCCAAACTTTCGGCCCGTCTCACAAAGCCTTCTTGATTGTGCCTATGGTGGGTGCGTTCTTCGTTGACTTGCTCAACGCCGCCATCCTCTCCGGCTTCATCAGCGTCATCAAGGGCTGATACGTCTGACATAGAAAAGCACTTGCCGCATTTACTTGCTGCAAGTGCTTTTGTTATGATAGGCACGTCAGGCCGTCTGAAAGGCCGTCATCTTCAGGAGTACCCATGTACAAAAAAACCGCTTCCGTATTGATTTTAAGCACAATTCTTCTTGCCGCATGCAGCAAAGAAGAGCCGAAAGCCGCGCTTGATTGCGCCCAACCGGCCACACTGCAAAACATCCGTACCACCATCGAAGACACCCTCAAACAACAAGCGCGCTCCTTTGCCCGCGATGACAGCCGCCAATTTGTCGATGCCGACAAAATCATCGCCGCCGGCCTCGAATTAGAAACCCTGCTTGAAGACCCCAAAGAAACCGAAGACAACGGCAAAGCCATCTGCCGCGCCAACCTCAAAATCCGCATTCCCGACACTATCCTCAAAACAGCCATAGACAACAGCCCGCTGATTTACGGCAACACCCCGTTGTCCGATATGCTCGAACAAAAACTGATGGGCAGCAACCTGACTTTTGAAAACAACACGTTCAGCACCACCCTGCTCTACACCCCCGATAAAGACGGCAAACCGGTTCTCGAAGACAACACCCTGAGCACCACAGCCCAAACCCTTTCCGCCACCCTGCTGCCCTACGGCGTGAAAAGCATCGTCATGATAGACGGCAAACCAGTATCCAAAGAGCAAGCCATCAAGCTGCTGCAAAACCAAAACACCGAAGAGCCGCCGACTGTCAATCCGCAAGACATCCTCGAAAACAACGCCGCCAGCCAAGCCGTCGGCTTGACCGATGATGACGACGATTCAGACTACGAAGTCCTGCGCCCTGACCGTGAAACTCCGCGCAACGAACCGCCTGGCCTCAGCCAAAGCGAACTTGACAACGCGCGCGCGCAAAACCGTCAGGCAGACGGCGAGATCAACGACCTCTGGGGCGGGATGGACAGCGATGTCAAACAACAAATCCTCGGCGAACAACGCGCCTGGATTCAAAGCAAAAAACTCAACTGCCAACAAGCAGCCGCATCCGCAGACAGCGCTGCGCAAGCAGAATACCTGCGCTTACAGTGTGAAACCCGCATGACCCGCGAACGTACGCAATACCTGCGCGGCTTTTCCATCAACTAAAACCGATAAGGCCGTCTGAACATTCAGACGGCCTACAAGAAAGCACATCACATCATGCAATACCGAATCCACCGTGAAGGCGATGCCCAAAACACGCCATCTTCAGCCTCCACACCCGTCGACAACTGGGAACGCAACACCCTGCGCGAAGTCCTCCTCGCCGCCTACCAAGAACAGCGCCGCGCCCGCATTTGGCGCAATATCTGGCGCGGTGTCGCCGTCCTCATCTTCCTCAGCCTGATCTTCGGCCTTGCAGAAGAAGAAGGAAAAACCACGAGCATCCACGCCCGCAGCGAACACACCGCCGTTATCGACCTGACCGGCGAAATCGGCAACGACATCGACGACCAAGTCCAAATCCTGCGCGACAGCATGGAAGCCGCCTACGAAAACGGCAACGCCAAGGCCATCATCATCCGCGCCAACAGCCCCGGCGGTTCGCCTGTCGTGTCCAACACGGCCTTTAACGAAGTCCGCCGCCTCAAAGCCGAACACAAAAACATCCCTGTTTACCTTGTTGCCGAAGACATGTGCGCTTCCGGCTGCTACTACATTGCCGCCGCAGCCGACAAAATTTACGCCGACCCTTCCAGCATTGTCGGCAGCATCGGCGTGATCGGCGGCGGTTTCGACTTTACCGGCCTGATGGACAAAGCCGGTGTCAAACGCCGTCTGAAAACCGCCGGCAGCAACAAAGGCATGGGCGACCCTTTCACGCCTGAAACACCGGCACAAACCCAAATTTGGGAAACCATGTTGGGCGATATCCACCAAGAATTCATCAAAGCCGTCAAACTCGGCCGTGGTGCAAGGTTGAAAGACAAACAGTATCCCGACGTTTTCAGCGGCCGCATCTACACCGGCAAAGAAGCCAAACAAGTCGGCCTGATTGACGACTTCGGCAGCATTTACAGCGTTGCCCGCGATGTTGTCAAAGCCCCCGAGCTGGTCAACTACACGCCGCAAGACGATTTCAGCAAAATGCTCAGCCGCCGCTTCGGTGCGGAAGTGAAGGCCAAAGTCAAAGAAACTTTGTCTGAAATTTGGTAAACCCAAAAACCAAAAGGCCGTCTGAAACCCAAATCATTGGGTTTCAGACGGCCTTTTATATGGTTTTTAAAATAAAACGCTGATTATTGTCCAAACATTTATCGGCTTCATAAACCGGCAGGCAAATATCCCAAATGATGCTTTACGGGAACACATTACGCCTGCAAACGATTAAACCTCTACGTTTCAGACGGCCTGTTTCTGCATATTGTGTGCCATATCCAGCGCGGCGCGGACGGCGGTAATCAGGCTGCCGGAATCGGCTTTGCCCGTGCCTGCCAAGTTCAAGGCCGTGCCATGATCGACAGAGGTGCGGATAAAGGGCAGGCCGAGGGTGATGTTCACGCCTTCGTCGAAACCGGCGTATTTGAGCACCGGCAGCCCTTGGTCGTGATACATGGCGAGGACGGCATCGGCATCTTTGAGCAGGAAAGGTTGGAACACGGTATCGGCCGGATAAGGGCCGCGCGCGTCTATGCCTTCGGCCTGCAGGGCATGAAGCGCCGGAATAATGGTGTCGATTTCTTCGTGTCCCAAATGGCCGCCTTCGCCGGCGTGGGGATTGAGGCCGGTAACGAGGATGACCGGTTTGGCTATGCCGAACTTATGGCGCAGGTCGTGTTCAAGAATGCGGACAACCGACTCGATTAAAGGCTTCGTGATGGCGGCGGAAATGTCTTTCAGCGGCAGATGGGTGGTGACTAATGCCACGCGCAGGCCGCCGCCGGTCAACATCATGACAACTTGTTCGGTATGGCTTTTTTCGGCGAGGTATTCGGTATGGCCGCTGAAAAAGCCGTTGCCTGCGTGGGCATCGTTGATGATGCCTTTATGCAGCGGCGCGGTCACCATGCCGGCAAACAGGCCGTCTGAAATGCCTTGATACGCCGTATCCAGCAGTCGGAGGACATATGCGGCATTGGCAGGATTGAGTTCACCCGCCCGACACTCGGCATCTAAAGGAATATGCAGGACTTCGAGTTCGCCCTTGGGCAACAGATCGGCCGCTTGGGTTTGAAAGTCGCGCAAGATGACGGATTTGCCGAGCTGTTCGGCTCTTTTTACCAACAGGTTTTTGTCGCACAAAACAACGGGGCGGCAAGGAAGGTCGGCGAAAGCCAAATCGATGCAGATGTCGGGGCCGATGCCGGCCGGTTCGCCGGATGTAATGGCGAGAATGGGAGCAGTCATGGTATTTCTCGGTACAGGTTACAGTATTTAGACAACAGTCAGGCAAAACGCCTGCCCTACTTTTGCAGATTAACACAAATACAAAAAGGCCGTCTGAAAACAGTTTTTGCTTGGTCAAGCTGTTTTCAGACGGCCTTGGCTGTTTACCGTTTTACACTTAAGAACGGCGGCCGATCATGCGGTACAAAACATCGTGGCCTTGAATGCGGTGGACAACGACCATGGCAATGTGGCCGGCGACAAGCGCGAAGAGCAGCCAGCCGAGTTTGCCGTGCGCCATATTGCCGAGGTTGGACATCCATTCGATTTTTTCAGGCGAACCCTGCATCACTTCAACACCGAATACTTTCAACGGGCCGCGACCGCTGCCGTATTGGCGGATCATGCCGATAACGGGAACGACGAGCATAAGGACGTAAAGGGCAAGGTGGCCTGCTTTGGCGGCAAAGCTGTCGGCGGCAGGACGTTTGGACGCATTGAGCAAAGCCCAAACAATGCGTACGGCAATCACCAGTAACGTGATGAAACCGATGGATTTATGCACGCCAAAGAGCGATTTGACCCATTCTTCGCCATCGTAGATGGTCCAAACGGTAATGGTGGAGAGGATGCCGATGAAACCGAGTACGGTCAGCCAGTGCAACGCGCGCGCGACGGCATCGTAGGTTTGTGGACGTGTAGTGGTCATAATGTTTCCTTGTTTTTGATTTGTTTGGTTTTTTTGAATCGGCGGCATTGTAACAAAAATGCCCAAACAATTATGTTGCCTTTTTGAAGAGATTTCGTAAATGTTTGGAAAATTTGAAGAAACGGCAGTTTTATCCGTAAGGCTGCCCGGGCCGTCTGAAAACAAGGGCAGGAATACCACCTCCTATGCCGAACTCGGGCTAAAATAGACGTTTTTATTCTCGGGTACGCATCGATGCAGGTTTGGATTCGGCGGTATGCGCTGTTGCTTCTGCCTTTGGGTTTCTTGGCGGTCATGGTGGCCGCGCCTTTGCTGTCGTTGGCGTTTTACGACGGCGAAGGCGCTTGGGCGGAAGTGGTGGCTGATGACTATATGCGCCTGCGCTTGGGCTGGACGGTGGCCCAGGCGGTTTTGACCTGCGTCTTGGTCACGGCTTTGGGCGTACCTGCGGCGTGGGTGCTGGCGCGGATGGACTTTACCGGACGGCGCACGGTTTTACGCCTGCTGATGCTGCCTTTTGTGATGCCGACTTTGGTGGCGGGCATGGGCGTGCTGGCCTTGTTTGGCGCACACGGTATGCTGGCGGCAGGTTGGCAGAACACGCCGTGGCTGCTGATTTACGGCAACGTGTTTTTCAACCTGCCGGTTTTGGTGCGCTCGGCGTATCAGGGATTTGTGCGAGTGCCGCAGGCGCGGTTGCTGTCGGCGCAATCTTTGGGCGCGGACGCGTGGAAGCGGTTTGTCTGGGTCGAATGGCCGGTGGTGCGTGCGTGGGTTGCCGGTGGCGCGTGCCTGGTATTTTTATATTGTTTTTCAGGCTTCGGACTGGCCTTGCTGCTCGGCGGCGAACGTTTTGCAACGGTGGAAGTGGAAATCTACCGGCTGGTGGCGTATGAGTTGGACATGGCGCGTGCGTCGGTGTTGGTGTGGCTGGTGCTGGCGGTTACGGCGGCGGCAGGCGGTTTGTATGCGTATTGGAGCAGGCGCGTGGCTGTGGATAAGTCAGTCTCGCCTTTGCCTCCGCGTGCGCCGATATGGGCTTGGGAAAAATGGCTGACGGCAACGGTATTGGTCATGTTGGCAGTGTGCTGCCTGCTGCCTTTGGCGGCGGTATGGCTCAAGGCGGTATCGGCAGGCTCTTCTTGGGCAGTCTTGCTAGAGGCGCAAACGTGGGCGGCTGTGTGGAACACCGTCCGTTTCTCTGCGACAGCCGTGGCGGCTGCGACGGTTTTGGGCGTGCTGTATGCGGCGGCGGCACGGCAAGTGGCGTGGTTGCGCGCGCTGATGTTTTTGCCGTTTATGGTGTCGCCCGTGTGCATCGCGTTTGGCGTTTTGCTGCTCTATCCGCAGTGGACGGCTTCGCTGTGGCTGCTGACGGCGACTTACGCGCTGTTGGCGTATCCGTTTGTGGCCAAAGATGTACTGGCCGCGTGGGACGGTTTGCCCAAAGATTACGCGGCAGCGGCGCGTACTATGGGCGCAAACGGTTTTCAGACGGCCTGTTATGTCACCGCACCTTTATTGAAACCGGCCTTGCGGCGCGGCCTGACTCTGGCTTCGGCAACGTGTATCGGCGAATTTGCGGCCACATTGTTCCTGTCGCGCCCCGAATGGCAGACGCTGACCACTTTGATTTACGATTATCTCGGACGTGCCGGTGCAGACAATTACGGACGGGCAATGGTGTTGACGGCGGTATTGACCGCTTTGGCTTTGACGGCATTTTTGCTGGTGGACGAAGCGGAAGGGCAAAAGGCCGTCTGAACGTGGTCGGCTCAAATTCCCTTCCCTTTCACTACACTATTGCCGCGCCTTGTATCGAAAATTGATTGAATCCGCTATATAATTTGTTTTTAACCGCACTCAACCCGACCTAATCATGACCGACTTAAGAAACCAAACGCCTTGAAACCCAAGCCATGCTGGACAATGCCGACTTGCTGTTTGACCAAGAACAATGCCGCGCGGCCTTGCAAAAAGTTGCCGACGACATCACCCGCGACTTGGGCGACAAATACCCCCTACTCCTGCCTGTGATGGGTGGCGCAGTGGTGTTTACAGGACAGTTGTTGCCGCTGTTGCGCTTCCCTTTGGACTTTGACTACGTCCACGTTTCCCGCTACGGCGACAAACTCGCAGGCGGCGCATTCAACTGGAAACGCATGCCCGACCCCGAGCAAATCAAAGGCCGTCATGTAGTCGTTTTGGACGACATCCTGGACGAAGGCCACACCATGGCCGCCATTCAGGAAAAACTGTTGGAAATGGGAGCGGCAAGCTGCCGTGCGGCCGTGTTTGCCAACAAACTGATCGATAAAGAAAAACCGACCAAAGCCGATTATGTCGGTTTGGACGTGCCCAACCGCTACGTCTTCGGCTACGGCATGGATGCCGCCGGCTGTTGGCGCAACCTCGGCGAAATCTACGCCTTAAACAATAAATAAAACAAAGGCCGTCTGAAAAATCTTCAGACGGCCTCAACCCCCATGCTAGGAACACATCATGATAGGTTTGTTAATCATTACACATGAAACCATAGGTGAAGCCTATCGCGGTTTGGCCGACCATTTCTTTCCCAACAGCTTCCCCGAAAATCTCCACATACTCGGCGTACAGCCCGACGAGGATCAAAACGACATCATCAACAACGCCATCGCCGCGTTGCAGGAATTTCCCGACAACCGCGGCGTGCTGATCATGACCGACATCTTCGGCGCAACCCCGAGCAACGCCGCACGCCGACTGGTGCGCGAAAACAAATCCGCCATCCTGACCGGCCTCAATGCCCCGATGATGATTAAAGCCATCCAATACTCATCACAAGCCGAAAACCTCTCCGACTTCACCGAAACCGTCAAAGAAGCCGCCATCCGGGGCATTTTCGCCATTACATCCGCACCTGAAGACCTGGTGTGCAAAGAACACGGCTAAGGCCGTCTGAAAACATTCACTTTACGAACATTTAGGGGACATCCATGCTCAAACAAGAAATCGAAATCATCAACAAACTCGGCCTACACGCGCGCGCCTCCAGCAAATTTACCCAAACCGCCTCCCAATTCCAAAGCGAAGTCTGGGTCACCAAAAACGGCAACCGCGTCAACGGCAAAAGCATCATGGGTCTGATGATGCTGGCCGCCGCCAAAGGCACCGTGATTGAGCTGGAAACAGAAGGCGCAGACGAAGCCGCCGCCATGCAGGCGTTGACCGACCTCATCAACGACTACTTCGACGAGGGCGAATAATGAGCATCGTGCTGCACGGTGTCGCGGCGGGCAAAGGCATCGCCGTCGGACACGCCCACCTGATTACGCGCGGCACGACGGAAGTGCCCCAATATGACGTTTCAGACGACCTCATTGACGCCGAAGCCGCCCGTTTCGACGCCGCCATCAAAGCCACGCGCAAAGAATTGGAACAACTTCGCGGCGCGATTCCCGAAAACGCCCCGACCGAATTGGGCGCGTTCATCTCCCTGCACCTGATGCTGCTGACCGACGTTACCCTCTCGCGCGAACCCATCGACATTTTGCGCGAACAGAAAATCAACGCCGAATGGGCATTGAAACAGCAAAGCGACAAGCTTGCCGCCCAGTTCGACAGCATCGACGACGACTACCTGCGCGAACGCAAACAAGACATGCTCCAAGTCGTCTGCCGCATCCACAACAACCTTGTCGGCCAAAGCAACGAGATCAACCTCGCCGACAACCTGTTTGACGACACCGTCCTCATCGCGCACGACCTCTCGCCTGCCGATACCGTATTGTTCAAAGAGCAGCACATTACCGCCTTCGTAACCGATGCCGGCGGCCCGACCAGCCACACCGCCATCTTGGGCCGCAGCCTCGACATCCCGTCCGTCATCGGCCTGCACAACGCCCGCAAACTCATCACCGAAAACGAAATCGTCATCGTCGACGGCATCAACGGCATCCTCATCATCGATCCCGACGAAGTCGTCCTCAACGAATACCGCCACCTCGCCCGCGAATACCGCAACCATAAGCGCGAACTCAACAAAATCAAAAAAACCGCCGCCACCACGGCCGACGGCATCAACATCGAACTTTTAGCCAACATCGAATCCGCCGAAGACATCAAAGCCCTGCACAACTTCGGCGCAGACGGCGTCGGCCTGTTCCGCAGCGAATTTCTTTATCTCAACCGCGACACCATGCCGTCTGAAGACGAGCAATACGAAGTGTACAGCACGATTGTGAAAAAGATGAAAGGCAAAAGCATTACCATCCGCACCGTCGATTTGGGTGTCGATAAAAATCCGCGCTGGTTCGGCCAAAACAGCACACCCAACGGCAGCCTCAACCCCGCACTCGGCTTGACCGGCATCCGCCTGTGCCTCGCCGAGCCGGTCATGTTCCGCACCCAAATGCGCGCCATCCTCCGCGCCGCCGCCCACGGTCCCGTGCACATGATGTGGCCGATGATTACATCTATTTCCGAAGTGCGCCAATGCCTTATCCATCTGGACACTGCCCAACGCCAACTCGCCGAACGCGACGAAGCCTTCGGCCCGGTCAGCATCGGCTGCATGATTGAAATCCCGTCCGCCGCCATGACCGTCGGCAGCATCCTCAAGCTCGTCGATTTCATCTCCGTCGGCACCAACGACCTGATTCAATATCTCCTGTCGGTTGACCGCGGCGACGACAGCGTCAGCCACCTCTACCAACCCGGCCACCCTGCCGTCCTCAAAACGCTGCAACACATCATCCGCACGGCAAACCGCATGGAAAAAGGCGTGTCCATCTGCGGCGAAATGGCCGGCGATACCGTCTTCACCCGACTGCTGCTCGGCATGGGCCTGCGCCGCTTCTCCATGAACCCCAACAACCTGCTTTCGGTTAAAAACATCATCCTGCACAGCCACACCGGCCATCTCGAAAACGATGCCGCCAAAATCCTGCGCTGCGAAGATCCGGAAAAAACCGAGAAGCTGATTAAAATCCTCAACCAAAGCGAACAGGCGGAATCACAGGCCGTCTGAACCTCCGGCAAGGGCGTGTTTCGATACACGCCCTTTTTATTCGTCCGCATTTTGGGTTTACACCCGATTCTCCCTCAAGCCCCCTTCTTCCCTATTTCGCTATTTCAAAAACCAACCTTTTTCACTTTTCCCAAATACTGCTTACAGGCCGTCTGAAAAATAGATGGCGCAAGTGCAATAAAACTTTTATGCCCACACCAAAGGCCGTCTGAACCCTGATTACACGGTTTCAGACGGCCTGCTGTATTCAACCAGATACCTTTTATTTTTTGCAATAAAAAACCCTTTGCCTATCCATTTCAGCTACTGCCCACTATGGATTTAGGCACACCATACTCGTCCTTTTAACTAGGTCTTCAGTACACTCAATCCTTATATCAACACTATTCCTTCGTTTAATGATGCAACTTTTTATTCCAAAACATGTCTATCCTTTCGTTTAACTTGAAAAAATACCCAATACCTTGTAAATTTACTAAAAGATAGTAATTATCATCATATTCTAAAGGAATGATTCATGAGATTTACGCAACTTTCTGCCTTGATTGCCGCCGCCGCTTTGTCAGTCGGCTCCGTATCCGCTTTTGCCAAACCCATTCAGCTGACCGATACCGTCGGCCGCAAAGTAACCGTCGACCTGCCTGCCAAGCGCGTGGTTTTGGGCTTCTACTACCAAGACTACATGGCCATCGGCGGTAAAACCGCGCTGGACAACGTCGTCGGTTTTTCCAAAGCGGTTTGGGCCGACTGGGCGCCGCCAAGCTGGGCGGCATTCAGCAAAGCCGTGCCTAAACTGAATCAGCTGACCGACGTGGGCGAAGTGGAAGTCGGCACTTTCTCGATTGAGAAAGTATTGGCACTGAAACCCGATTTGCTGGTTTTGGCCGAATGGCAATACAAGGCTTTGGGTTCCGACCTCGCCCGCATCAACAAAGCGGGCATTCCGATTGTGGTGTTGGATTACAACGCGCAAACGGTCGCCAAACACGTCCAATCGACCAAGCTCATCGGCACGCTGACCGGCCAGCAGCAAAAAGCCGACAAACTGGCGGCAGACTACAAACGCGTTGCCGACACCATCCAAGCGCGCGTGAAAAAAGCCAACCTGCCTAAGCCTAAAGTCTATGTCGAGTTCGGCAACAAAGGCCCTGCAGAGCACAGCGTTACCTTCGGCAAAAGCATGTGGGGTTCGATGGCGACGCTGGTCGGCGGCAACAATATCGCCGCTTCTTCGGTCGAGTTCTACGGCCCGATCAATCCTGAAAAAGTCCTCGCCGCCAAACCCGACGTGATCGTGATTACCGGCCGCGAAACCGAATTGAAGAAAAACCCGGCCGCCATGGTGATGGGCTGGGGCATTCCGAAAGCGGAAGCGGAAAAACGCTTGGCAGGCTTTGCCAAACGCGCCGGCTGGGCCAACCTGCCTGCGATTAAAAACAACCGCCTCTACGCCGCCTACCACGCCAACTCGCGCACGCTGTCCGACAGCGCATCGATTCAGTTTATGGCCAAAGCGATTTATCCGCAGTTGTTCAAAGACTTCAATCCTGAGAAAACTTATACCGACTTCTACCGCCAAAACCTGCCCGTCGTACCGAACGGCACGTTCTACCTCTATCCGAAAGGACAATAAGGTAGTTTAGATTTTCAGACGGCCTTTTAAATCGGAAGGCCGTCTGAAAGCAGCGTGTTTTTTTGTATAGAACCGTAGCGTGAGCTTTGCCGATGGATAACATTTGCAGAAATGATGGCAAACGGTATGGGGTTTCCTGTTTTCGTGAGTGAAGCCCACACTACGACTTTCCGTCGTACCGAATAGGGAGCTTCAGGTGGGTTTGACTGTTTTTGCCCTCTCCCTAGCCCTCTCCCATGGGGAGAGGGAACAAATTGCAGGGAATCGCAACAATAGTTGAATTTCAGTTATCCGATGCCCTCTCTCCGTGGGAAAGAGAACAAATTGCAGGGAATCACAACAATGGTCGGAATTCAGTTATCTGATTCCCTCTCTCCGTGGGAGAGGGAGCAAATTGTAAAGAATCACAACAATGGTCGGACTTCAGTTATCCGATTCCCTCTCCTCGTGGGAGAGGGCTAGGGAGAGGGCAAAGCCGTTTGGAACGCCGTTATCCCGGTTTTCAAAAACCACCCTTCAAAACGGATACAGACAAAAGAGATAGTCGGGCATGGATGTCCGGCCTTATTACTTAATTTCAAAGGTTTAAAAAAATGAATGATTCGGTTGTCGCCGAGATTGTGAAAAACCAGCGCAAGTTGGAAGGCAAGCGTTGGTTGATTGTGTTGATGTTTTTAGCCATCGCCGCGGTCAGTTTCCTATTCGACATCGCCACCGGCCCGGCGATGACGGACACGCTGCCTGTCGGCGAAGTAGTCAATGTTTTGCTGGGCAAACCCGAAGTCGATGAAATGAACCGCCTGATTGTGATGGATCTGCGCCTGCCGATTGCGGTAATGGCGCTAGTGGTCGGTGCGGCTTTGGGTGTCGGTGGCGCGGAAATTCAGACGCTCTTGAACAACCCGATGGCCAGCCCTTATACGCTGGGTTTGGCGGCGGCGGCAGGTTTGGGCGCGTCGGTGGTGATTGCGTTCGGCGGTTTCGGGCTGCCTGAAACGGTCGCCGTTCCCATCGGCGCGTTTGTGATGACCATGCTGGCTTCGGGCATCTTGTTTCTGTTTGCCTCGGCACGCCGCTTCAATTCGGCGATGCTGGTGTTGGTCGGGATTGCGCTGTTGTTTCTGTTTCAGTCGATTTTGTCGCTGATTCAATTTATCGCCGCGCCTGAGATTTCACAGCAGATTTTGTTTTGGCTGTTTGGCAGTTTGAACAAAGCAACTTGGGAAACGGTCATCGTTACGGCGGCGGTTACGGCGGTATGCGTGTTTCTGCTTTCACGCGATGTGTGGAAGTTGACTGCGCTGCGCTTGGGCGAAGAACGCGCCGTCGGGCTGGGCATCAATCTGCAACTTTTGCGCCTGAAAACGCTGGTGTTGGTGGCCGTTATGACGGCAACGGCAATCAGTTTTGTCGGCGTCATCGGCTTTATCGGCTTGGTTGCCCCGCATGTGGCACGGATTCTTTTGGGCGAAGACCAACGTTTCTTCCTGCCCGGCGCAATGCTGGCGGGGGCGGCGTTTTTGTCGGTGGCGAGCGTGTTGTCCAAGGTAATTATCCCGGGCGCGCTGTTTCCGGTGGGCATCGTTACGTCGTTTGTCGGCGTGCCGTTTTTCTTTTGGATTGTATTGTCCAAGCGGTAAGTTTTTTCGGACGGTCTTTTGTTGCGACGGGGTCGTCTGAAACTGTTTTTTTATTTTACAGAGAGAACCAATGAAACCTGTTTGCCGTATTTTAACCGCCGCCTTGTTCAGTCTTGCCGTGCAGGGTGTTTGTGCCGAAGTGAAAACGCTTACCGACGTACGCGGGCGCGAAGTGCGGGTCGATGTGCCTGCCAAACGTGTGGTGCTGGGCTTTTATTATCCTGATTATATTGCCGTATCCGGTGTCGATAAATTTGACAATGTGGTCGGTATTTCGCGCGAATTTTGGGAGAAATTCAACCCCGGCAGTTGGTCGCTCTACCGCGCCAAAATCCCTTCGCTGCAAAACATCGGCGACATCGGCAATGTGAACGCTGGTACATTTTCGTTTGAGAAAACCTTGGCAATGAAACCCGATGTGGTGGTGTTGGCGGATTGGCAGTATGACGCGTTGAAAGAAGAAATGCCGCGTTTCGAAAAAGCCGGCATTCCGGTGGTTGTGGTCGATTTCAATGCGCAAACGGTCGAACGCCATACCGCCAGTGCCAAACTTTTCGGCGAAATCGCCGGTACGCCGGAGCGTGCAGGGCAGGTTGCCGCCGAATACGCCCAAGGCATGGCCGACATTCAAAAACGCGTGGCCGAAGCGGGCAAGCCCAAGCCGAAAATCTATATCGAGTTCGGAGACAAGGGTCCTGCCGAACATAGCTTTACTTTCGGCAAAAATATGTGGGGTGCGATTGCCGATACAGTGGGCGGCGACAATATTGCCGCAGCCTTCATCAAAGACTGGGGGGCGATTAATCCCGAGCAGTTTCTTGCCGCCAAGCCCGACGTTGTGATTATTTCCGGCACCGAATCCGGACTGAAGCAGCCGGCGGCAATGGCGATGGGCATCGGCATCGAAGCCGCCGAAGCGCAAAAACGCTTACAGGGTTTCATCCGGCGTGCCGGTTGGGCGGAAATTCCCGCTGTCCGAAACGGCCGTGTATTCGGCATTTACCATACTGCTTCGCGTTCGCTTTCCGATTTGGCATCCGCCCAATTTATCGCCAAAGCGTTGTATCCCGAAGCCTTTGCCGATGTGAATCCGGAAGAGACCTACCGTGAATTCCACCGTAAATACCTGCCGGTCGAGCCGCAGGGTACTTTCTTTATCCGTTTGGGTTGCGACGGTTTGGAAGACTGCAACAAACAAGCGGCTGCCGACACTGTTGCGGCATCAGCCGAAACCGTCGCCGAACCGTCACTATGGCAACGTATTAAAAACTGGTTTGCCGCCCTCTTTGCTTAAAGGCCGTCTGAAATGTTGAAACTTGAAAACGTCCATATCCGGCGCGGCGATTATGTGGTCGCCGACAGTATCGATTTGACGCTGGAACAAGGCAAAGTCTATTCCGTGCTCGGCCCGAACGGCACGGGCAAATCCTCGCTGATGAAAACGATTTTCGGCGAAGTGGCGCATCAAGGCAAAATCAGTTACGGCGGCGAAGTGTTGAGCAGGCTCAATCTGCAAAGCTGGCGCAAACGCATAGGCTATATGCCGCAGGACACCGCCGCCGAAGCCTCGCTGACCGCGCTGGAAGTCGTGTTGCTCGGCCGCATGGACGCGCTGCACATGCACGTCGGCGACGAACTGCTGCACGAAGCCGCAAGTATCATGGCGGAGCTGGGCATCGGCCATCTGGCGCACCGCGACGTCATGCGGCTTTCCGGCGGACAGCGGCAGCTCGTCATGTTTGCCCAAGTCATGCTGCGCTGCCCCGAAATCCTAATGCTGGACGAGCCGGTCAGCGCGCTGGATATGCACCATCAACTCAATCTTTTAGAACGCGTGGTGCAATACACGCACGAACACAATCTGGTTACGCTGATGGTTTTGCATGATTTGAGCCTCGCCGCGCAATTTTCAGACGGCGTGATTCTGCTCGGCGAAGGCAAAGTACAGGCACAGGGCGCGCCGCAGGACGTATTGCAGGCGGACATGATCGGCAGGCTGTACAAGGTGGATATCGAACTTTTATACGACAGCAAAGGCCTGCCCGTTATCCGCCCGATGCGGCAGAGTGCGTAACTTGACCGCTCCTGAAATGTCGGATTTGAGCATCCGGCCTGCGAACTCCCTGCAACTTATCCCCTCTCCCGCGGGAGAGGGTTAGGGAGAGGGTGGTAAGCCCAAGGCTTAGTTCTTCGACGCATCAGCCCGACCTCTATTTTTTATCCTTAGAAAGGACTTTCCCATGAAAAAATCACTCTTTCTCCTGATGCTGACTGCTTCCCTCAGCGCATACGCCGCCAACCACGAAATCAAAATGCTCGACAACGGCAAAGACGGCAGCATGGTGTTCGAACCAGGCTACGTCAACGCCAAAGTCGGCGACACTGTTACCTTCAAAGCTACTAACAGCGGACACTGGGTGCAAAGCAAAGCCCTGCCCGACGGCGTTGCTGACTTCCTCTCCGAAGACGGCAAAGACTTCACGCTCAAGCTCGACAAAGAAGGCGTGTATGTCTATACCTGCCCGCCGCACCGCATGATGAACATGAGTGGCCTGATTCAGGTCGGCAAACCGGTGAACAAAGCCAAAGCGCAAGCCGTTGTCGATGAAATGGAAAACCGCGCCATGCAAAGCAAAGGCCGTCTGAAAAAATACATGGCGCAAGTGAAGTAAAAGCGTTTATGCCTGCATTAAAGGCCGTCTGAAACCTTTCAGACGGCCTGTTTCCTTTGCGTAAAACACGCATCAAAGCTATATCTTCCGTTTCAGTTTCCGATAAAATAGGCCTATTCCGACACAAGACCCGTAAGCATGATACGCCGCCTTTACGCCACGCTGTGGCACCTCGCCCCCTTCCTGATTCGCCGCCACCTGCGCCGCCGCGCCCTCAAATCTCCAGCCTATCTCGAACATTGGGACGAGCGTTTCGGGCAGGCGTATCCCAATCCCGTACAACGACCGATTTGGATACACGCCGTATCCGTCGGCGAAACGCGTGCGGCCGAACCTTTAGTCCAGGCATTGCGCCGCCATTTTCCCGACTCGCCGTTTTTGATTACCCAAATGACGCCGACCGGACGCGCCACCGCGCAATCCCTGTTCCCCGATGCGCAATGCCGTTACCTGCCCTACGACAAATCCGAATGGGTCGCCCGATTTTTAGCCGAACACCGCCCCATCTGCGGCATTTTGATGGAAACCGAAATCTGGCCCAACCTGATGCACGGCTGCCAAGAAGCAGGCATTCCCCTCTTTTTGGCCAACGCGCGCCTCTCCGAAAAATCCCAACGCGGCTACCTCAAAATCCGCAAGCTGGTCGAGCCTACCATGCAGAGCCTCTCCGGCTGCTTTGCCCAAACCGCCGCCGATGCCGAACGCCTTCACCTTATCGGCGCGTCCAACGTCCACGTCTGCGGCAACACCAAATACGATATCGCTCCCCCCGACGACTCGCGCCCGCTTGCCGTCGCCTTTAAAGAACGCATCGGCGCACGCCCCATCGTCGTCTGCGCCAGCACGCGCGTGTACAAAGGCACAGACGAAGCCGAGTTGCTCCTCAAAGCATGGCAGGGCTACCGCGGCAATGCCTTGTTGGTCATCGTACCGCGCCACCCTGAAAACTTTCAGACGGCCTACGATACCGCCAAATCGCTTGGTTATACCGTCCAAAAACGCAGCGACGGACAACCCGTTTCCCCCGATACACAGGTTTGGATAGGCGACAGCATGGGCGAACTTGCCGCCTACTACCTCAGCGCAGACATTGCCTTCGTCGGCGGCAGCCTGGTTGATGCCGGCTGCCAAAACATCATCGAACCCATCTCCTGCCGCGTCCCCACCCTCTTCGGCTACTCCAACTACAACTTCGCCCAAGCCTGCAAAGGCGCGGTCGAAGCCAAAGCCGCCGTCCGCGTCGAAACCGCCGAAGCCTGGTACAGAACCACGCGCCAATACCTCGACGACGAAACGCTGCGCCAACAGCTGATCAGCCACACCGAGCAATTCATTTCGCAACATCAAGGTGCCAGTGCCAAAATTGCCAAAGCGATTGCAGATTGTTTGAGTCAGCGTTAAACAATAAAAAACCGCCCGTTCATGACAAACAGGTGGAAACTGAGAAACAGTTTTTTGTTTTCAGCCGTTTAATTGACTAAGAGCAGGAACAGGGTTAAGATAATCCTAACGACTGTCCGCAGTCTCAGCCATGAACGACCTTTCGGCTTGGTTCGTTTCATGTTGAAACTCTCCTTTCTAGGGAGGTTCAAATAAAACAGCCCCACTGCCATGGGGCTGTTTCACTACCTAGCCCCGCGATAATTATACCCAAACTTCCTAAAATCATTCCAAACAAATTTCCACTGAAAAGGCCGTCTGAAACCCCAATGTTTTGGGTTTCAGACGGCCTTTTCTCAACCGACAAACTTAACGTCCTGCTTTCAACACGCGGCGTGCAAACACGAACATACCGAAAACAAAAAACGCCAAGCCCAGCCATTTGGCGGCCGTATCCCAGTTTTCCAGGTTCAGGGCCAAAGGCGCATCCGAACCGCCGTTGGTTACGGAGAAGGCGATGATAAACGCCATAATCACACCGATCAGGCTCTCGCCGACAATCAAACCGGCAGAGAACAGCGTACCGATACGTTCCGCATTTTTCAGACGGCCTTCACGGTTTTCCTGACGGCGGGCGATGACGGATTTCAACACCGCAGCCAATACCGCGCCAATTACAATCGGCATATTCACAGACGGCGGCAGGTAAATGCCCATGCCCACGGCCAATACCGGCAAAGCGCGCTTGCCGCCGGAAGATTTGCGCAATGTGAAATCGACCGCGATCAACGCCACGCCGATGGCCACGCCGGTGAAAATATAATCCCATTGCAGATTGTGCGAGAAAATACCTTGGACGATGGTGGTCATCAAAGTTGCCTGAGGTGCGGCAAGGGCTTGGGCCGCATCCATGCCTTCACGCGGCATCGCGCCGGTAAAGCCGTAGGCTTCATACAAAAGCTCCAACACAGGCGAAATCACCAATGCACCGACAACGCAGCCGATAATCAGCGCAACCTGCTGTTTCCAAGGCGTTGCTTTTACCAGATAACCCGTTTTCAAATCCTGCAGGTTGTCATTGGAAATCGAAGCCACACAAATCACAGACGCACCGCAAAACAGCGTCAACGCCAGCAGGAATTTGCGGTTTGCCTCATCAGCCATCAAGCCGCCGGATTCGCCGACCAGCAGCAACACCAGCGAAATAATGACGATAGAGACGATGCCCACACCCGAAATCGGGCTGGAAGACGAACCGACCAAACCGGCCATATAACCGCAAGCCGCGGCCACCAAAAAGCCGATAATCGAAGCCAGCAGCGTACATACAACCACCAACAGCCAAGCCAAACCGCCGGAAATATGCGAGTCGCCGATAAAGTGGAAGAAGGACACGCCCAACACCAGCATCATCGCCAACACCCAGGCAATCATCGCCTTAGGCGACAAATCCTGTTCCGTGCGTTCGGTCATCTGCGCACCGCCGAAATTGCGGAAAGACAGGCGCATACCCTCAACCATCGGTTTCATCAAGGTCAACAGCGTCCAAATAGCCGCGATACCGATCGTACCCGCGCCGATAAAACGGACTTTTTCCTTCCACAAAGACATCGCAAAAGGAATCATCTCCATATCGGCAGGTTGCGGAATATGCGCCGACAGATAAGGCACAGCCACACCCCAGGCAATCGAAATACCCAGCAAAATCGCGATACCGCCGGTCAGGCCGACCAAATAGCCCGCGCCCAGCAAGGCCAAAGAAAAGCCCATCGGCACTTGGAACACCGACGCACCGCCTTTAAACCAATAGCTCGCGCTGTCCGCCACCACGCGCAAACCGCTTGCACAGAAGCTCATCAAACCCGCCAGAGCGCCGCCC
Organism: Neisseria flavescens; assembly: GCF_005221285.1. NCBI lineage: Bacteria > Pseudomonadati > Pseudomonadota > Betaproteobacteria > Neisseriales > Neisseriaceae > Neisseria > Neisseria flavescens. The sequence goes on along the minus strand of NZ_CP039886.1, from coordinate 1,728,517 downwards.
GACACCAATTCCTTGATACCGCTGCCGCCTTCCTGTTGGTCCGCATCATGGTCGCCGACCTTCAAAATCTCGGCCGCCGCCACGCCTTCCGGATAAGGCAAATCGCTCTTCACCACCATCGCATAACGCAAAGGCACAGTGAAAATCACGCCCAAAATACCGCCGGACATACACAGCAGCGTAGTCTGCCAAAACGGAAAGCCCGCCCAATAACCGGCCATCAGCAAACCCGGCAGAATAAAAATAATACTGGAGAGCGTACCCGCAGCCGAAGCCTGAGTCTGCACCATATTATTTTCCAGAATATTGCTGCCTTTAAAAAACTTCAAAACCGCCATCGAAATTACCGCAGCCGGAATCGAAGACGCAAAAGTCAAACCCACCTTCAAGCCCAAATACACATTGGATGCCGTAAAAATCACCGTAATCAACGCGCCGAGTATCATCCCCCGCAGCGTCAGTTCACGGAAACTCGCATAAGGATCAACCGCCTGTTTCATAAAAATCTTCCTGTATCAGGTAAACAATCAAATCAAAACTTTTCAGACGGACTTTTGATACATCCATCAGGCCGTCTGAAAAGCCTCTCTCTTGCCATTTTAATAAACTATCCGACTACACGCAAAAACCCTATTTATTTTCATTTGACACCAAACAATAAAATCATATCGATACAGACGTTTGGGGCAGTTTGACGGTTTCAGGTAAAATAACGCCAAATTCATCAACCGTTCAGAAAGCCGCCGCCATGTATTCACTCGTCCGTCCTATCCTGTTCCGTTTCGATGCAGAAAAGGCCCATCATTTCACGCTCAACAGTTTGCGTTCTATCGAAAAACTCGGCCTGCTGTCCAAGGTGGACAGCCACACCCGACCAACCGAGCTGATGGGTTTGCAACTGCCCAATCCGGTCGGCTTGGCGGCAGGTTTGGACAAAAACGGCGAGTGTATCGATGCGTTTGCCGCTTTGGGTTTCGGCTTTGTCGAAATCGGCACGGTAACGCCCAAGCCGCAGCCGGGCAATCCGCAGCCGCGCCTTTTCCGCGTTCCCGAACACCAAGGCATCATCAACCGCATGGGTTTCAACAACCACGGCATCGACGCGATGATCCGCAACATTGAAAACAGCCGCTTTAAAGGCATTTTGGGCATCAACATCGGCAAAAATGCCGTTACGCCGATTGAAAACGCGGCCGACGATTATCTGATTTGCTTGGAAAAAGCCTACGTCCACGCAAGCTACATCACGGTCAATATTTCCTCCCCCAATACGAAAAACCTGCGCGCCTTGCAGGGCAGCGACGAGTTGAGCGCATTGTTGGAAGCCTTGAAAAACAAACAGGCGCAACTGGCGGCCGCACATGGCAAATATGTGCCGCTGGCGGTCAAAATCGCGCCGGATTTGGACGAAGCGCAAATCGACGACATCGCCCATGTGGTCAAATCTGTGGAAATGGACGGCATCATCGCCACCAACACAACCATCGACAAATCAAGCTTGGGCAGCCATCCGCTCGCAGGCGAACAAGGCGGCTTGAGCGGTTTGCCCGTACGCGAGAAAAGCAATCAGGTGTTGAAACTTTTAGTGGAACGCATTGACGGCAAGCTACCGATTATCGGCGTCGGCGGCATCATGAACGGCGCGGACGCGGCAGAAAAAATCCGCTTGGGTGCCAGCGCAGTGCAGGTGTACAGCGGTTTGATTTATCGCGGCCCTGAGTTGATTAAAGAGTGTTTGGCTGCGTTGAAATAATACTTTTCCAAAAACAAGGCCGTCTGAAATCTTTCAGACGGCCTTTTGATATGCTTTCATTCTTCAAACAGATTGCCTTGTGCCAATAAGGTTTTGACCGGTGCAAAATCGCGGCGGTGTTCCAGCAATACGCCGTATTGTTTCAACGCGGCCAAATGTTGCGCCGTGCCATAGCCTTTGTGGCGGTCAAACCCATATTGCGGATAGCGTTTCGCCAATTCATACATTTCCGCATCACGCGCGGTTTTGGCCAAAACCGAAGCGGCGGAGATTTCAATAATTTTGCTGTCGCCTTTGACCACGGCTTCGGCAGGGACATTCAAATCTTTCGGCACGCGGTTGCCGTCTATCCACACTTTGTCGGGAGCGACCGACAGTCCCTCGACTGCGCGCTTCATTGCTGCCATGGTTGCGTGCAGGATGTTCAGTTTCAGGATTTCGTCGGGGTCGGCAAAGGCAATGCTCCACGCAACCGCCTGTTCTTTAATCATCTGCGCCAACATATCGCGCTTTTTTTCGCTCAGTTTTTTTGAATCGGTCAAACCCGGCAAATCAAAATGTTCCGGCAAAATCACTGCCGCCGCAAATACGCTGCCGACCAAAGGGCCGCGTCCCGCTTCATCCACGCCTGCGCTTAAAACCGTCGCCATTTCTTTACCGCCTGTCTGATTCAAAGCCGCCATTATATCCGCTTGCGGCAGATAAAATCCGCAATAGGGCAAGCCGTTTGGGAGCGGTTCAAATTTCATCTGCTTTACCAATCAGTTATAATTTACATCCCCACATACCCATACGTCTTACAACATGCCTGCCCAATCCGAACGCATCCATTTTTCCGAACGCTGGCTCAACGCCTACGAACGCTACCGCTATCGCCGCCATATCCACGCCTTCCGCCTCGGCTTGGCGATCGTGTTTTCCACCCTGTTGGCCAAAGTCTTCCACCTGCAACACGGCGAGTGGATCGGCATGACCGTCTTTGTCGTCCTCGGCATGCTGCAATTCCAAGGCGCAATTTACTCCAAAGCAGTCGAACGCATGCTCGGCACAGCCATCGGTTTGGGCGTCGGGTTGACCGTTTTATGGTTGAACCAACATTATTTGCAAGACGGCGTTTTCTTCTATCTGATTATCGGTGCCGCCAGCGCAGTGGCCGGTTGGTCTGCGGTCGGCAAAAACGGCTATGTCGCCATGCTTGCCGGTTTGACCATGTGCATGCTCATCGGCGACAGCAGCCACCACTGGCTCGACAGCGGCCTGATGCGCGCCATGAACGTTTTGATCGGTGCCGCCATCGCCATTGCCGCCGCCAAACTCCTGCCCCTGCGCTCCACCCTGATGTGGCGTTTCATGCTTGCCGACAACCTCACCGACTGCGCCAAAATGATTGCCGAAATCAGCAACGGCAAGCGCATGACGCGCGAGCGTTTGGAACAAAACATGATTAAAATGCGCAAAATCAACGCCCGCATGGTCAAAAGTCGCAGCCATCTGGCCGCCACATCCGGCGAAAGCCACATCAGCAACAATATGATGGAAGCCATGCAGCATGCCCACCGCAAAATCGTCACCACCACCGAGCTGCTCCTGACCACCGCCGCCAAACTGCGCGCGCCTACGCTCAACGAAAGCGAAATCCGCCTGCTCGACCGCCATTTCAACCAACTCCAACGCGAGCTTCGGCTGACCGTCCGCCTCATCAAAGGCCACTACGCCCGCCGTATCCGCATCGATACTTCGCTCAATACCGAACTAAGCAAACCGGCCGCCCGCCTGCATTACGACTGGCAAGGCTTCCTCTGGCTCAGTACCAATATGCGTAACGAAATCGCCGCATTGGTGATCCTGTTGCAACGTTCGCGCAATAAATGGTTGGACAAAAAAGAATTGCAACGCCTCAAAGAACACCTGCGCAACGATACCGATCTGGAGCAACAATAGGCCGTCTGAAAAACACAAACTCAAAATAAAAGATAAAAGCAAATTAGCCGCCGATGACATCGGCCAATAAAAAAGGCCGTCTGAAACCCAATGGTTCCGACGGCCTTTCAATCAATCCAAGCAACAATAAATGCCGCATAAAGCAAAATCCCCTGCGATTACAGGGGATTTTTATATTTGGTTGCGGGAGCAGGATTCGAACCTACGACCTTCGGGTTATGAGCCCGACGAGCTACCATGCTGCTCCATCCCGCGTCAGAAGTTGTAACTATACGGAAAGACGAAATCGCTGTCAAGCGTTTTTGACAGAAAATGCGAAAACCGCCGCTTTACAAAAAACCGTCCGCATGGTTTAATTTTCGTTAATAAAGAAACAGGGGTGCTGCTTTCAAACCAAGTGGCTGAGAAATACCCTTTACACCCGAACAGGATAATACCTGCGTGGGGAGTTTTCACGGATTCTGCCTTTCAGACGGCATTGGTTTTCAAATGCCGTCTGAAAACGCAAAACGCTCCTGTTTCTTATCCTAAACGAGAAAACAGGAGCATTTTTTATGACTACGCCAAAAAAAACCGCCAAAACTTCCGGTAACGAAGCACGCGAGCTTGCCGACTTGAGCGAAGACATCGGCATCCGCTTCAAATATCCGAACTCGGAACGCGTGTATCTGCAAGGCAGCCGCGACGACATCCGCGTGCCTTTGCGCGAAATCCGCCAGGACGACACTTACACGGCGCAAGGCACGGAAGCCAATCCGCCGATTCCCGTCTATGACACCAGCGGCGTGTACGGCGATCCGGCGGCACACATCGACCTGAAACAAGGTCTGCCCCACATCCGCACGGCGTGGCTGGACGAACGCGGTGATACCGAAATCCTGCCCAAACTCTCCAGCGAATACGGCATCGAACGTGCGCACGACCCGAAAACCGCCCATTTGCGTTTCAACCAAATCACCCGCCCGCGCCGCGCCAAAGCCGGCCGCAACGTAACCCAGCTCCATTACGCCCGGCAAGGCATTATCACGCCGGAAATGGAATTTGTCGCCATACGCGAACGTTTAAAATTAGACGAATTGTCCCAAAAACCGGAATACGCCAAACTTTTGAAACAACACGCAGGGCAAAGTTTCGGCGCGAACATCCCGACCCGTCCCGACCAAATCACGCCCGAATTCGTGCGCCGAGAAATCGCCGCCGGACGCGCGATCATCCCCGCCAACATCAACCATCCCGAACTCGAACCGATGATTATCGGACGTAACTTCCGCGTCAAAATCAACGGCAACTTGGGCAACTCCGCCGTTACCTCCAGCCTGACCGAAGAAGTCGAAAAAATGGTGTGGTCGCTGCGTTGGGGCGCGGACACGATTATGGATTTGTCTACCGGCGCGCACATCCACGAAACGCGCGAATGGATTATCCGCAACGCGCCCGTCCCCATCGGCACCGTGCCCATCTATCAGGCTTTGGAAAAAACCGGCGGCATCGCCGAAGATTTGACTTGGGATTTGTTCCGCGACACCTTAATCGAACAGGCGGAACAAGGCGTGGACTATTTCACCATACACGCGGGCGTGTTGCTGCGGTATGTGCCGATGACCGCCAACCGCCTCACCGGCATCGTATCGCGCGGCGGTTCGATTATGGCGAAATGGTGTCTCGCCCACCACAAAGAAAACTTCCTCTACACGCATTTCGACGAAATCTGTGAAATCATGAAGGCGTATGACGTATCGTTCAGCCTCGGCGACGGCCTGCGTCCCGGCTGCATTGCCGATGCCAACGACGAGTCCCAATTCGCCGAACTGCATACCTTGGGCGAATTGACCGCCAAAGCGTGGGAACACGACGTACAAGTGATGATCGAAGGCCCCGGCCATGTGCCGCTGCAACGCGTCAAAGAAAATATGACCGAAGAGCTGCAACACTGCTTTGAAGCGCCTTTCTACACCCTCGGCCCGCTCGTTACCGACATCGCCCCCGGCTACGACCACATCACCTCGGGCATAGGCGCGGCCAACATCGGCTGGTACGGCACGGCGATGCTTTGTTACGTTACCCCCAAAGAACATTTGGGGCTGCCCGACAAAGAAGACGTGCGCACCGGCATCATCACCTACAAACTCGCCGCCCACGCCGCCGACCTCGCCAAAGGCTGGCCGGGCGCACAGTTGCGCGACAACGCTCTGAGCAAGGCGCGTTTCGAGTTTCGATGGCGCGACCAATTCCGCTTAAGCCTCGACCCCGAACGCGCCGAAAGCTTCCACGACGAAACCCTGCCCGCCGAAGGCGCGAAAATCGCCCACTTCTGCTCGATGTGCGGCCCCAAATTCTGCTCGATGAAAATCACGCAGGAAGTGCGCGACTATGCCGACAAGCAAAAAGCCCAACGGCAAGGCATGGAAGAAAAAGCGATTGAGTTCGTCAAAAAAGGCGCGAAGATTTACAGCTAAAACGTAAAGCAAGAAAAGGCCGTCTGAAAATGTTTCAGACGGCCTTTTTAGTGGATTATCTTCAAAGCAGGCAATGACTTAAATCAGTTTCCTTATTTTTCCACTCTGCGGAAATGGTGCGGACGGAAGCCGAGCGCGGCTAAGGAAACGAAGTAAAGGCCGCCGCCCAAGGCAATCAGAACGCAGAGTTGGCCTGCTTTTTTAAAGCCGCCGACGTGCACCCATTCAAACGGCAGATAATATTGCGCCGCCCACAAACCGCCGCCCATGACGACCAAAGAGATAGCCATTTTGACCAAAAACGCAGCCCATCCTTTGCCGGGACGGTAGATGCCGTGTTTGCGCAAAAGGAAAAACAGTAAACCTGCATTCAGACACGCGCCCAAACCGATAGCGAGGGACAGGCCGACGTGTTTGAGCGGCGAAATGAAGGCAAGGTTCATCAACTGCGTGCAAATCAGCGTGAAAATAGCGACCTTAACGGGGGTTTTGATGTTTTGGCGGGCGTAGAAGCCGGGTGCCAATACTTTAATCATAATCAGCCCGATCAAGCCGAAGGAATAGGCAATCAGCGCGTGTTGTGTCATTTGCGCGTCGTGCAGCGTAAACTCACGGTACATGAACAAGGTCGTAACCAATGGAAAAGACAACACGGCAAGGCCGACGGCGGCAGGCAGGGTCAGCAGCATACACAAGCGCAAACCCCAGTCGAGCAGGCCGGAAAACTGCTCGGTATCCTGACTGGCGGCGTGTTTGGACAAGGTAGGCAACAAGATTGTACCGAGTGCCACACCCAAAACGCCGGTCGGCAATTCCATCAGTCGGTCGGCGTAATACATCCACGACACACTGCCGGACTGTAAAAACGAGGCGAAAATGGTGTTGATAACCAAGGAAATCTGCGCCACGCTTACGCCCAAAATAGCCGGTGCCATCTGTTTCATCACGCGGTTGACCGCTGCGTCTTTAAAGCTGAGCTTGGGCATTTTCAAGAAGCCCAGTTTCGCCAACCAAGGCAGTTGGAACACCAGCTGCAACACGCCGCCGACAAATACCGCCCACGCCAAAGCCATAACGGGCGGATCGAAATACGGTACAAAAAACAGGGAAAAGACGATAAAGGAAATGTTCAAAAATGTCGGCGTAAAGGCGGGGATGCCGAATTTATGATAGGAGTTGAGTATCGAGCCGACAAAAGACGACAAGGAAATCAAAAAGATATAAGGAAACGTCACCCGCAGCAGGTCGATGGAAAGCTGAAACTTATCGGCATCTTTGGCAAAACCGGGCGCGGAAACATAAATCACCCACGGCGCGGCGAGTATGCCCAGCGCGGTAACGATGACCAACACAAACGACAACATGCCGGCCACATGGCGCACAAACGCCTGCGTGGCTTCGGGAGAGCGGGTTTCTTTGTATTCCGCCAAAATCGGTACGAAGGCTTGGGCAAATGCGCCCTCTGCAAACACGCGCCGCAACAGGTTGGGCAGTTTGAACGCGACAAAAAACGCATCCGTCGCCATGCCTGCACCAAACGCACGGGCGATAATCGTATCGCGCACAAAGCCTAAAATACGCGACACCATCGTCAGGCTGCCAACCTTGGCCAAGGCTCCCAATAAATTCATGTATTTTCCTTACTTGTCTTTCAGGCCGTCTGAAAATCCGGCTTCTTCCAATACTGCCGCCGCCGCCAATGCCGCCGTATCTTTTTTCAACAGCAGATGCAAGGAGTGGAAATCCTGTTCCAACGCGGCTACGGCCTCAGGGCGGTCATACCAGTCTGCCACGGCCTGCGCCAGTTTTTCAGGGACGGCATCGTGTTGCAGCAGCTCGGGAACGGCGGCTTTACCCAACAGAATATTGGGCAAACCGACATGCGGCACTTTAATTTTGTTTTTCACATACGCATAAGTCAGCGGCGAAATTTTGTAGCTGATGACCATAGGCCGCTTGCACAAGGCCACTTCCAAAGTTGCCGTACCGCTGGTAACCAATACCACGTCGGCAGCGGTGCAAACCGTATCCGACTGCTTGTCGGTCAGCGTGATGGGAAGAGAGGCAAACTCGGGCTGCGCCAAAATTTCGCTAATGCGTTTGCGCGTTGCGGCCGTTGCCACAGGCAGCAAAAACTGTGCCTGCGGATAACGTTTCAGCAGCAATAAGGCCGTCTGAAAAAACACCGCCGCCATGTAATCGATTTCGCTCACACGGCTGCCGGGTAATATGGCAAACACGGGCACGTCCGCAGGCACGCCCAGCTTCTGCCGCGCCGCCGCCCTATCCGCTTCCACCGGCATGGTTTGCGCCATCGGATGGCCGACAAACTCAGCCTTGCCGCCGGCATCGATATAAAGCTGTGGCTCCATCGGAAACAGGCACAACACGCGGTTGACCTGATGTACGATTTTATTGACCCGTTCGCGCCGCCACGCCCAAACCGACGGGCTGACGTAATGAATGGTATGAATGCCTGCCTGCTTGAGTTTTTCCGCCACGCCGAGATTGAAGTCCGGCGCATCGATGCCGATAAACACATCCGGCTTGAGGCGGATTAAATCGTTCACCAGCCCTTTGCGGATTTTCAAAATCTGCGGCAGGCGTTTGATGACCTCAACAAAACCGCGCACCGCCAGCTTTTCCTGATCGTACAAACTCTCAAAACCCTCCGCCTTCATGCGCTCGCCGCCGATACCGGTAAACCGCGCATTCGGGCAACGCGCCTTAATGGCACGGATTAAGTGTGCGCCAAGCAAGTCGCCGGAAGCTTCGCCGACGCTGATGGCGATAAGGGGGGAAGAATTGGGGTTCATGTTGTTGAGGTTCGGAAGCTAAAAGATTTTGTGGCGGACATTTGCCCGCCCGTTTTCAGACGGCATCAGCGGCAGGCGGACAGGAAACCTGCCTACTGCGCGGATTTTTGCAATCCAAAGGCCGTCTGAAAAAGTTTCAGACGGCCTTCAATCCATCAATCAACGGATAATGCCGCGTGTGGATTGTGCAAAAAAGTCTTTAAATACCGCCAATTCGCTTTGGGTTTCGGCACGTTTCAGAATGTCTGCCTTGGCCTCTTCAAACGGAATGCCGCGATGGTAAATGGTTTTATACACATCTTTGACGGAGGCAATCTGTTCGGCCGTGAAACCGTTGCGGCGCATACCTTCGCTGTTGAGGCCGGCCGGTTCGGCGCGGTAGCCGGCAGCCATAAAGTACGGCGGTACGTCTTTGTGTACGCCGGCGGCAAACGCGGTCATGGCGTAGTCGCCGATTTGGCAGAACTGGAACACCAGCGTGTAGCCGCCTAAGACAACGTAGTCGCCGATGGTCACATGGCCTGCGAGTGAGGCGTTGTTGGCGAAGATGGTATGGTTGCCGACCACGCAGTCATGGGCAAGGTGGCAGTAGGCCATAATCCAGTTGTCGTCGCCGATACGGGTTTCGCCGATGCCGGTAACCGTACCGAGGTTGAACGTCGTAAATTCGCGGATGGTGTTGCCGTTGCCGATAATCAGCTTGGTCGGCTCGTCGCGGTATTTCTTGTCCTGCGGAATTTCGCCGAGGCTGGCAAATTGGAAAATGCGGTTGTTTTCACCGATGGTCGTGTGGCCGTTGATGACGACGTGCGGGCCGATTTCAGTATTCGCACCGATTTGCACATTGGGGCCGATGATGCTGTATGGGCCGACTTTGACGCTGGAGTCGAGTTCGGCTTTAGGGTCGATGACGGCGGTCGGATGGATAAGGGTCATGCTGTCTCCTTGCTGTCTGATACAGGTATTGGCTGCAAGATGCCGTCTGAACTTTCAGACGGCCTGGCCCATTCTTACACCACGCGTTTGGCGCACATAATCACGGCTTCAACGGCAACTTGGCCGTCGACTTTGGCAACGGCGTTGAATTTGCCGATACCGCGTTTGTTGGTCAACAGCTCGACTTCAAAAACCAGTTGGTCGCTGGGAATGACTTGGCGTTTGAAACGGGCGTCGTCGATACCGGCGAAGAAGAAGAATTCGTTTTCTTTGCGGCCGCCTTCGCTGAGGATGGCGAGTGTGCCGCACGCTTGCGCCATGGCTTCGATAATCAGCACGCCGGGCATCACGGGCAGGTCGGGAAAGTGGCCTTGGAACTGCGGCTCGTTCATGGTGACGTTTTTAATCGCAGTCAGGGTTTTCATCGGTTCGAACGCAGTAATGCGGTCGAGTTGCAAAAACGGATAACGGTGTGGGATAAGTTTTTGAATATCTTTGGCTTCGATCGGGAGTTGTACGTCCATGATGTTCGTCTTTCCTTGTTTGTATTGGGTTTAAACGTATTCGGATGCGGGGTGCAGGCTGTTTGCGCCGCCAATTTAGGCTTCGTCACTGTCGGCAAGCTGTTTTTCCAGCGTTTTGAGGCGTTTGTTCATTTCGCTCAAACGGTGGATATAAACGGCATTGCGCGCCCAGTCTTTGTAGCCCGACATCGGGAAAATACCGGCCAGATGCTGGCCGCTTTCGGTAATGCTGTGGGTAACGGATGTACCGCCGCCGATGGTGGTTTTATCGGCGATTTCGATGTGTCCGACCGTGCCGACACCGCCGCCGATAATACAGTAATTGCCGATGGTGACGCTGCCGGAAATGCCGGTTTTGGCGGCGATAACGGTGTGCGAACCGATTTTGCAGTTGTGGCCGATTTGGACTTGGTTGTCGATTTTGGTGCCGTTGCCGACGGTTGTGTCGCTCATTGCGCCGCGGTCGATATTGGTGTTCGAACCGATTTCCACATCATCGCCCAGCGTGACTGCGCCGGTTTGCGGGATTTTAAACCATGAATCGCCGGCAAAGGCCAAGCCGAAACCGTCCGCACCGATGACGGCGCCGCTGTGGATTTCGACACGGTTGCCCAAAGTACAGCCGTAATAGATGACAGCGTTTGGATGCAACACGACTTCATCGCCCAACGTGCAATCGTGTTGGACAACGGCATTGGCCAAAATACGACAGCCTTCGCCCAATACGGCATTCGCGCCGATATAGGCATTCGCGCCGATTTCGCAGCTTGCCGGCACTTTGGCGCTTGCCTCGATAACGGCAGTCGGATGTACGCCGCCCTGTGCTTTGACAATCGGCGAGAACAATCGTGCCACTTTGGCAAAATAAAGATAAGGGTCGGCAGCCACAATCAGGTTGCGGCCTGCAAATTCGTCTGCGGCTTTCGGCGACACAATCACTGCGCCTGCTTGGCTGTCGTGTACTTCGGCTTTGTATTTCGGATTGGCCAAAAAGCTGATGTGTTCCGCCTGCGCCTGATCCAACGGACGGACGGCGGTAATGGCGATGTCTTCGCCTTTCCATTCGCCGCCGAGCTGGGAAACGATTTGGGACAGGGTGTATGCTTGTGAAGTCATGATAATCTGCCGTCAAGATGTCAGGCCGTCTGAAAGTTGCCGATTTGGGTTTCAGACGGCCTTAGGTTTGTCTGTATGGTTACATTCGCTGCCGAGCAGGGTCAGTGTGCGTTTAGGGCTTTGATAACGCTGTCGGTAATATCATAGCGGCCGTTAACGTAAATCACGTCCTGCAAGATGAAGTCGTAACCTTCGCGTTTGGCCAAATCGACGATGACGCGGTTGGCATTTTGCTGGAGCGCGGCGAATTCTTCATTGCGGCGCAGGTTGTAGTCTTCTGCCAACTCGGCCTGCTGCTTGCGGAATTTCTGTACCAGATTGCGCCATTTTTGGGTTTCCGCTTCCCTTTGGCTGTCGCTGAGCTTGTCGCCGCTCAGTTTTCGCTCTAAAGCCTCGCCTTCCTGCTGCAGCTTTTGCAAGGCGGTTTGACGGCTTTTGAACTCTTTTTCCAAAGTCATCTGAATGTTTTGCGCCTGCTTGGATTCCTGATAAACGCGCTCGGTATTGATAAAACCGATTTTCTGCACGCCATCCGCCGCCGCTTGCGGCAACAGCACGAAACCCGGCAGGGCTACGGCGAGGACACGGAGGGTGTCGGCTATTTTACTCATGATAAAAATCCTTGCTTGAAAACAAACGGGCGGTTTGCAATAAGCTTGCCGCCAATCTGCCATGAGGCCGTCTGAAACGGACAAACCCGGTTTCAGACGGCCTAAACATCATCAGAATGTCGTACCGAGTTGGAATTGGAAGCGTTGGATTTCGTCGCCTTCTTTTTTCTTAATCGGATAAGCATAACTGAACTTCATCGGACCCAGCGGAGAGAGCCAGGTCACGGCAGCACCGGCAGAATAGCGCAATTCGTTTTTGAATGTCGATTTGTGGGTCTTGCCTAAGCCGTATGGGTTTTGAGCGGCATTGTTGGTGTAATAAGAATTGCTGCTTCTGTCGTTGTAGGTTTTGTCGTCCCACACACTGCCCGCATCGGCAAACAGGCTCAGACGGACAGTACGCGAGTCTTTAATGCCCGGCATCGGGAAGAGCAACTCTGCGGAAACGTTGGCTTTTTTGTTACCGCCGTAGCTGATTTTCTCGCCGTATTCGTCATAAACTTTCGGGCCCAGCGTACCGCTTTCAAAGCCGCGGACAGAGCCTAAGCCGCCGCCGTAGAAGTTTTCAAAGAACGGCATGGTTTTGGTTTTGCCGTAGCCGTTGCCATAACCGACTTCGCCACCCAGCATCAGCGTGAAATCTTTGCTCAACGGGAAGAACCAAGTTTGGTTGTGGGTCAGGGTGTAGTATTGCAGGTCGCTGCCCGGCAAAGCGATTTCGCCGTTTACGCCGGTCAGATAACCGCGGGTCGGCCACAAGGCATTGTCGGTTTTGTTGCGGCCCCAGCCGATGGTACCTTTGTACAGCCAGCCTTTGAAGCTGCCCACGCCGTCCGTGCCTTTACCGTATTGTTTGATAAAGTCGGCATAGCGTTTAGGCGCGACTTTGTAGGTGTTCACGGTCAAGCGTTCCGCGGCCAAACCGAAGTTCACACGGTCATATTCGGTAACCGGAATACCGATACGCAAACCGCCGCCGAAAGTCGTGGTTTTATACTGTTTCGCGCTGGAAGAAGCTTTACGCGGGTCGTAAGTCTTGCCGTAAAGGTCGTAGCCCAAGCTTACGCCGTCAGGTGTGAAGTATGGGTCGGTAAACGACAATGAGCCGTTTACTGTGGTTTTACTGCGTGAAGCGCGCAAGGCAACGGATTTACCCGTACCGAACAGGTTGTCCTGAGCCACGCCGGCAGACATCACCAAACCGGTATCCTGAACCCAACCTGCGCTCAAATCGAGCGAGCCGGTAGAACGTTCGGTCAGGCTCATGTTCAGGTCAACTTGGTCAGGCGTATTGGCCACAGGAACCGCATCAAATTGAACGTTGTCGAAGTAGCCCAACAACTCAACGCGCTCTTTAGAACGTTGCAGTTTGGCAGAGTCGTAAGGCGCCGATTCCATTTGGCGCAACTCACGGCGGATGACTTCGTCACGGGTTTTATTGTTGCCGGTAATGTTGATTTCGTTTACATAGATTTTGCGGCCCGGTTGAACGGTCAACACAAAATCAACAGTATGCGTTTCGGCATTTGGAATCGGTTGGACATTGATTTCGCTGAATGCGTAACCTGCCTGACCCATGCGGTTTTGGATGGCTTCGAGCGAATTGGACATTTGCGCGCGCTCGTACCATTTGCCCGGCTTCATGGTCAGCAGTTTTTCCAAATCTTCTTTCGGCACTTCCAGCGTATCGCCTTCGATGCGTACATTGCCCCAGCGGAAGCGGTCGCCTTCGCTGACGGTTACTTTAATGGTTTGCTTGGTTTTGTCTTCGTTGGTTTGGATATCGGTATCCAAAATACGGAAGTTGAAGTAGCCGTTGTTTTGGTAGTAATTGGTGACTTTTTCCATGTCCTGAGCAAATTTTTGCTCATTGAACTGGTTGCTCCTGGTGATCCAAGTCCACATGCCGCTTTTGCTCAGGGACATTTGTTTCATCAGACGGCGGTCGGAATAAACTTCGTTGCCTTCAAATGAAATATCGGTAATCTTGGTAGATTTGCCCTCTTCGATGGCAATATCGATAGATACGCGGTTGCGGGCGAGTTTGGTTACGGTCGGAGTGATTTGGACAGACTGTTTGCCACGGCTCAAATACTCTTCTTTCAAACCGGCAACGACTTGGTTCAGCGTTGCTTGGTTGAAATATTGGGATTGCGCCAAACCAAATGCTTCAAGGTTTTTCTTGATGGCATCATTTTGCAGTATTTTCGCGCCGGTAATATTGAGCGAGCTGATGGTCGGACGCTCAATCACGGTCAGCAGGACTTGATTGTCCATGGTCTCGACGCGTACGTCGTCAAAGAAACCGGTTGCGTAGAGTTTTTTGATGATTTCTTCACTGCGCGCATCATTGAAATTATCACCGACTTTAACGGGCAGGTAGTTGAAGACGGTACTCGGCTCGGTGCGTTGCAGGCCTTCGACGCGGATGTCCTGAATGGTAAAGTCAGCCAATGCCAGCGGGGACAGGCTCAATACCATTAAAGCGGAAGCAATCTGGTTCAGTTTCATAAATTATCCAAACAAACGGTTGATGTCATTAAAGAAAGCCACAGCCATCATCAAAAGCATGGCTGCCAGTCCGAAGCGCAGGCCGACTGCCTGTATGCGCTCGCTCAAAGGCTTTCCGCGTATCCATTCGGCGGCATAGAAAACCAAATGTCCGCCGTCTAAAACGGGCACGGGCAAAAGGTTCAACACGCCTAAGCTGATGCTGACCAAGGCCAGAAATTCGAGGTAGCTCTGCAATCCGAGTTTGGCAGATTGTCCGGCGACATCGGCAATGGTCAGGGGGCCGGAAATATGGTTCAAAGAGGCATTGCCCGTAACCAGTTTTCCGAAAAATTTGAGGGTCGTCCACGAATAGTTGACGGTTTTGTTCCAACCCAATTCAAAGGCTTGGGCAACGGAAGGCGTATAACGGTAGCGGATGGTTTTATCCCACTCTTTATCCGCCTGGGCGGCAAGCCCGGCTCTACCCACCAGCACGCCTGCCGACTGCTCGACGCTGTCCAGCCGGATAGCGGTCGCCAGTATTTTACCGTCGCGCTCGTAAGTCAGTTCGATTCGTTTGCCGGGGCTGGCGCGGAAGAGTTCCGTCCATGCCTGCCAGCTTTCGATGGGCTTCCCATCGGCAGTCAGTAGTTTGTCGTTTTCCTTCAAACCTGCTTTTTCGGCCGGACTTTTGGCCAAGACTTTGCCGATGCGGTTAGTAATTCTAAAAGGCAAAAGGCCGATGTTGCCTTGGTTTTTCGCAACTTTACCTGCTTCAGGCGTGCCGGCGGCATCAATTATGCGGATGGCTTGGGTATTTGAGGCCGTCTGAACAGCAACTTTTACAGGGCCGGCTTCAAGGTTTAACACCATCTCGGTTTGCGCATCGCTCCAATCTTTAACGGTGATTCCGTTGACCGATACAATTTTATCGCCTGCCTGAAAACCTGCTTTGGCGGCAATACTGGCAGGCTCAACCATGCCGACATAGGGGCGCAACTCAGTCACGCCGAAGGAAAAGCTCAAACCGTAAAGCAAAACAGCCAAAATTAAATTGGTCAAAGGGCCGGCGGCAACAATGGCGATGCGCTTGGCCGGATGCTGCTTGTCAAAGGCGTACGGCAAATCTGCTTCCGCCACCTCGCCTTCGCGCGTATCGACCATTTTAACGTAACCGCCCAGCGGAATCGGGGCAAGACACCACTCGGTATCGCCGCGTTTTCGGGTGAAAAAGGGCTTACCGAAACCGACCGAAAAGCGCACGACTTTAACGCCACACCAGCGGGCAACAATATAGTGTCCGAACTCATGCAGGCTGACCAAAATCAGAATGGCGACGATAAAGGCTAAAAAGGTTTGCAAAAAAATCCCCTGAATGGAATGTGATAATCAACGGATAAGGCCGTCTGAAAACCGATTATAAAGGCAGTTGTTCCATTTTGTCTGCCTAAATGCCAAGCGGTTGACGTTTCAGACGGCCTGTCATTGAAGCTTTATTGTTTGCCGATAAAGGCTTCTGCCTGTCTGCGTGTTTGCGCGTCTTGCGCCAGCAGGCCTTCGATATTGTGACGGCCGTCTAAAAAATCTTGGGCAAGGCAGTGGGCAACGACTTTGGCAATATCGGTAAACTTGATGCGTTTATCTAAAAAAGCGGCCACGGCAACTTCGTTGGCAGCGTTCAACACGCAAGGTGCGGCACCGCCTGCATTCATGGCCTGATAGGCAAGTTTCAGACATGGGAAACGGTCAAAGTCAGGTTTTTGGAAGGTCAATGCGGACAATGCGCCGAAATCCAGTTCGCCCACGCCGGAATCGATGCGTTCGGGCAGACCCAAGCAATAAGCAATCGGCGTACGCATATCGGGATTACCCAACTGCGCCAATACCGAACCATCTCGATAACGCACCATGCTGTGTATCACGGATTGCGGATGGATGACGACTTCCAGTTTTTCCGGCGGACAGTTAAACAGCCAATGCGCCTCAATCAACTCCAAGCCCTTATTCATCATTGACGCGGAATCAACGGAAATCTTGCGCCCCATGCTCCAATTCGGATGCTTGACCGCCTGCTCGGGCGTAATGCTGTCGAATGTACTTAAATCTGTGTTAAGGAAGGGGCCGCCCGATGCGGTCAGGATAATCGAATTGATACCGTGCTCATTCAGACGGCCTGTGTAATCCCTTGGCAACACTTGGAAGATGGCGTTGTGTTCGCTGTCAATCGGCAAGACGGTAGCGCCGTTTTGACGGGCGGTTTCCATAAACAATGCGCCGGAAACCACCAGTGTTTCTTTGTTTGCCAGATAAATGGTTTTGCCCTTTTGAGCGGCGGCCAAAGCCGACGGCAAGCCGGCCGCGCCGACAATGGCACACATTACGCCGCTGACTTCATCGGCAGAGGCGACATCAATCAAGGCTTGAGAACCATATAAGACCTGCGTACTGATGCCTTCTTGTTTGAGTTTCTTTTCCAGCTCGGCGGCATGGCCGGCATCGCCGACAACGGCATATTCCGGGCGGAACTGTTTGCATTGCGCCGCCAGCTTGTCCACCTGCCTATGCCCTGCCAACGCGAACACGCGGAATTTCTCGGGATGGCGGGAGACAACGTCTAAGGTGCTTTCGCCTATGCTGCCGGTACTGCCTAATATGGTCAGAACTTGTTGTGTCATGGTGTGTTCTTTATGTGCTGTGCAAACGGTATTTAGTGTATTTGAAATAGATTTCTTTGCCGTTTCCAATTTTCAGACGGCCTTTTGCCTCCCAGCTGAAAAGGCCGTCTGAAAGAATTACTCAATGCCGTATTCGATGGTAACAACCAATCGGACTTGTTTGCCGACGGTGCTTTTATCGTAAGAACCGCCGTACTCGTCGTCCTCGCTACTGCCGGTGTCGGCATAGATATTGAACGAACCTTGCGAAGCAGAACGCATGGCGCCCACTTTGCCGCCGCCGGTTTTAGCAAATTCAGCCGCGCGTTTCTGCGCGTCCTCAGTCGCCTGCGTAATCAAATCACGTTTGATGGTTTCCAAATTGCCCAGCAAATATTGCGGATTGTCGAAGCGGATGAATTCGTTTTGCGCACGGAAGTTCAAAATGGCGCGCTGGGCGGCTTGGATTTTGTCCAGTTTTTTGGTGTTGACCACAATATTGAGGTCGCCATCGTAGCCGTTGGGCGTGCGGGTTACGTTGCCCAGTTCGTCTCGGGTTTCATTGAAAACGCGCGACACTTCAGGCAGACCCACTTTCATTTCAGCTGCCGTAAAGCCTTGCTCGCCCAAAAACTTAGACAGCTTCTTGCGCCTTGCCGTCAGCAAATCCAAAACTTCCTGGTAGCTCTCGCCGTGCGCGTTTACGCCCATATTCCACGTCGCGCTGTCGGATTGGAAGTTTTTCTCCGCCAAACCTTTTACGGTAATTGTCCCCGGTTGGCGCAGATTCTTAAACTGCACGCCCAAAATAAACGCCGCAGCCATCAATCCCAATGCCAACAATACGCCCAAGATCGATAAAGATGAAATCTGTTTTTGTTCGGACATAATCAGCTCCCCCAGCCATGTGAGACAGGCGGTTTAAAACAAATATACAAAGGCGGCATAAATGCTGATAACGGCAATCAGACTGTCCACACGGTCGAACACGCCGCCGTGTCCCGGCAACAAATTGCTGCTGTCTTTGATACCGGCAGCACGTTTGAGCCAGCTTTCCAGCAAATCGCCGCACACGCTGACAACGGTCAGAATCAAGCCGATCAAAATAGTTTTTAGCCAACCGGCTTCAAAAGCCAGCCAACCGGCTTTCCATACGATGGTCATGTACACGGCAACGCACAATGCGCCACCGATCGCACCTTCCCAGCTTTTACCCGGGCTGATGGTCGGCGCAATTTTGCGCTTACCAAACGATTTGCCGCAGAAATACGCGCCAATATCAGCCACCCACACCAAGCCCATAATCGCCAATAAAGACAGCGCGTCTTCAGGCTGAGGGCGCAGGTAAACCAGTGCGAACCAAAACGGCATTACCAACAACCAACCGACTGTGTAAGCCTGCCAGCCGCTGTTTAACTTCCATTTCGCTTTCAGCCACCAAGGCATGACAATCAGCCAAAACGCCAATACGACATACCAAACCAAATCAGGCAACCGCCAACCGCCGGCATAGGCAATCACACCAAACACCAGCGTTGAAGCCAAATAATGGTTGATTTTCAGCTTGTCCAAGCCGCTCATGCGGGCATATTCCCACAAAGTCAGCATGGCAATCAGGCCGCAAAATGCCGCCCACAGCCACATAGGTGCATAAAACAGCATACCCAGCATCAGCGGCAAAAGCCACAGCGCCGTCAAAATCCGTTGTTTCAACATAGTTCTCAACCCCGTTGCTGCTCAACCGGCAGCTGTTCGGAAGTCCGCCCGAAGCGGCGCTCCCGTTTTTGAAACGAAGCAATCGCCTCGTTCAGCGATTTCTCATTAAAATCAGGCCACAGCGTATCCGTAAAATACAGTTCCGCGTACGCCATCTGCCACAGCAGGAAATTACTGATGCGCGTCTCACCGCCGGTGCGGATAAACAAATCCGGCTCGGGTGCATCGCCCAACATCAAATAGCGCGACAACGCCTCTTCTGTAATCTCAGTGACACCCTCGGCAATCAACTGATTTGCCGCCTGCAAAATATCCCAGCGGCCGCCATAATCGGCGGCAATGCTCAAAGTCAAACCGGTATTGTTTGCCGTCAACGCCTCTGCCGCCTCAATCCCTTTCAGGATTTCAGCATTAAACCGCTCACGGCTGCCGATGACCCTCAAGCGCATATTGTTATCGTGCAAACGGCGCACCTGCTTTTGCAAAGCCTGCAAAAACAGCCCCATCAGAAAAGAAACCTCTTCCTCGGGGCGTCGCCAGTTTTCAGTCGAAAAAGCAAACACGGTCAAATACCGCACACCCAGTTCAGCACAATGCTTCACCATGTTCTCCAGCGCATCCAGGCCGCGCTTATGCCCCATCACACGGGGAAGAAAACGCTTCTTTGCCCAACGTCCGTTGCCGTCCATAATCACAGCAATATGTCGGGGGATGGCAGAGTGTTCCAAAATCGTCTGCGTACTGCTTTTCATGTCTGCCTTTCAGGGAGCAAACCGTCCAAGGCCGTCTGAACGGTTTGCACACAGGATTAAATCGCCATCAAATCTTCTTCTTTGGCAGCCAAGAGCTTGTCTGCCTCAGCAATGTATTTGTCGGTCAACTTCTGAACCGCTTCCTCGCCACGGCGGGCTTCATCTTCAGAAATCTCTTTGTCTTTCAACAATTTTTTGATATGGTCGTTTGCATCACGGCGCACATTGCGGACAGACACACGACCCTCTTCAGCCTCGCCACGTACCACTTTGATCAAATCCTTACGGCGTTCCTCAGTCAGCATAGGCATAGGGACACGGATCAAATCGCCGACAGAAGCAGGGTTCAGGCCCAAGTTGGAATCACGGATCGCTTTCTCAACTTTTGCAGCCATATTGCTCTCGAACGGTTTCACACCAATCGTACGCGCATCCAAAAGCGTCACGTTCGCCACTTGACTCACAGGCACCATGCTGCCCCAGTATTCCACTTCCACTTGATCAAGCAGGCCGGTATGCGCACGGCCGGTACGCACTTTAGCCAAATTGTCTTTCAATACTTCCAGAGAACGCTGCATTTTGCCTTCAGCTGTCTTTTGAATATCATTAATCATCTTATACTTTCAATTTCATAGGAATAAAACAGGATTAACCGAGAATAGTACCTTTAAACCGCCCTCACGACAAGGCTTTACGCCCCAACAGCCTTGTTTTCTAACCGATATTTAACATCAAACAAAATAAAGGCCGTCTGAAAATCTTTCAGACGGCCTTTTCCTTATTCAAATCCAAATCCTATTCTCTATTCCGCTCATTCCAAAAGTAACGCCATACGAAGCATGGGAAAGCAAAAATCAGGTAGAGGCAGACAACGGTCGCATAAAACTCCCAATCTTGGGCATGCACGGCTCCTGCGCGCGCTTCGAGGATATAGGCGAGGATCGCGGTAAGAAGGAAGCCTGCCAGCAATTCGATCAAGTGATGGCCGATGTGTTTGCGTTTCAGGGCGATGATGCCGAAGAATTTGGTGGTAATAAATGGTGCGTTGGCAAAGATAAGTGCCAACAGCAAAAGAATGTACATGGATGCGGTCATGGTGGTCTTTCTGTTTTCAGACGGCCTGTGTGTGTGATTTTAACATGTTAAATGGGCATTCTTGCCCATCATTATCCGTGGAATATTCAATATCTTGATGATGCCCGCTTGACGATTATTCAAAGGCTTGAAGCCGTCTGAACTTTAGGTATATTTCATCCGAATGTGAATCCTAACAAAAACGGCGACTTTGGAACAGCCGCCGTTGGTTTTGTTTGAAGCTTACAGGGTATTTTCCAATGCTTTGGCACACCAGTCGATAACGGTTTGCGGCATGATACCCCACAGGAGCAGCAGGAAGGCATTGACCGTCAGGACAAATTTGGCGGCATAGTTGCTGCCGACCGGCTGGTCATGGTCAGGCGCATCGAAGTAGATGACTTTGACCACGCGCAGGTAGTAGAACGCGCCAATCAGCGACATGATGACGGCAAACACTGACAACCAAACATAGCCTTGTTTCAAGAGTGCCATAATCACGCCGAACTTAGCGTAAAAGCCCATCAGCGGCGGAATACCTGCCATGGAGAACATGGACAGCAACATCAGGAAGGCAAACCATGCATGGCGTTGGTTGAGGCCTGCGAGGTCTTTGATGTCTTCACACTCAATATCTTTGGTGGACAATACCATCAAAACACCGAAGCTGACTGCCGCCATCACAGCATAAGTAATGGCGTAATACAAACCTGCGGTAAAGCCGACCGCGCCTGCCATAAACGCCAACAGGATAAAGCCCATGTGTGATACGGTGGAATAGGCAAGCATACGTTTGATATTGGTTTGCATGATGGCGGCAAGGTTACCGACCACCAAAGAAGCAACGGCAAGGATGGCCAACATTGGCGCCCAGTCTGAATGTATGGTACCCATACCGGTAACAAGGATACGGAACGCAAAGACAACGGCGGCAATTTTCGGAGCCGTACCCACAAAGGCGGTAACAGAGGTCGGCGCGCCATCGTACACATCAGGTACCCACATATGGAATGGAACCGCACCCAATTTAAATGCAATGGCGACTACAATAAACACCATACCCAATTTCAACAACCATTCATTGGCCTGTTCATTGAAAGCAGAAGCCAAGACGGAAGCAAAATCAAGAGAGCCGGTGGCGCCGTAAACCATGGAAATACCATAGAGCAGCAAACCGGAGGCCAACGCGCCCAATACGAAGTATTTCAGCGCGGCCTCGGCAGAGCGGCCGGAATCGCGGCGTAGGGCAATCATGGCGTACAGCGATAAAGACAACAATTCCAAACCGATATACGCGGTCAAGAAATGTGCCGAGCTGACCATGACGCTCATACCCAACAGGGCAAACAGCGACAAGGTATAAAACTCGCCTTTAAAAATTTGGCGGTCTTGGTTATACGGTTTACTGTAAATAAACAGACCAAACGTCAGCGCATACAGCACCAGTTTTGCCAAACGGGACATGCCGTCTGCAATATACATACCATGAAAGGCATCGACACTGCCCTGCTCCCATACTGCCAATTGGGTGACGGCCACAATAATGACCGTTCCCAAACTCATCAGATGGGTCAAATAGCGGTTTTTATCGCAAATCCACAAGTCTGCCAGCAATACGACACCCAATAGCGCAAGCAGCACGATTTCGGGCATGGCGGGCATTAAATTCAAATCAGACCAGTTCATTTACACACCTCAAATCTTGCTTTGTGCCACATGGGCAATCAAATCGTTTGCCGCCTGATGCACCACTTCGATAAACGCGTTCGGATACAGACCCATGCCCAAAACAGCAATCGCCAAAACCGCCAAAATCGCAAATTCGCGGCAATTGATGTCTTTCATTTCGGCAACGTGCGGATTGCGGATTGCGCCGAAAATCACGCGTTTGTACATCCACAGGGTGTAAGACGCACCGTAAATCAGCGTCATAGCCGCCAACGCGCCTACCCAGAAATTCACTTTGACCGCGCCCATAATCACCATAAACTCGCCCACGAAGCCGGAAGTTGCAGGCAGACCGGCATTGGCCATACCGAACAACATCATAAACGCCGCAAACTTAGGCATCACATTGACCACGCCGCCGTAATCGGCGATATTGCGCGTGTGCAGGCGGTCATACATCACGCCGATACACATAAACATCGCGGCAGACACGAAGCCGTGGGAAATCATTTGAATGATTGCGCCTTTCAATGCCCAGTCGTCCAACTGCCCGTTAACAAACAAAAACATCCCAAGCGTTACAAAACCCATATGGCTGATGGACGAATACGCCACCAGTTTTTTCATATCGGTTTGCACCAAAGCCACCATACCGATATAAATCACGGCAATCAGGCTCAATACAATGATCACAGGGGCAAAATAGCGTGCCGCATCCGGCATAATCGGCAGGATAAAGCGCAAGAAACCATACGCACCCAGTTTCAGCGTAATTGCCGCCAACACCATCGAACCGCCGGTCGGCGCTTCAACGTGGGCATCCGGCAACCAAGTGTGCACGGGGAACATCGGCACTTTTACAGCGAATGACAGGAAGAATGCCGCAAACAAAAGCTGTTGTACGCCCAACGGAATCTGTTTGATGTTTTGGAAATCGACAATAGAGAAGCTGCCTGTTTGATAGTACAGGTAAACCATGGCAACCAACATCAAGAGCGAACCCATCAGCGTATAGAGGAACAGCTTGACCGACGCATAGACGCGGCGCGGGCCACCCCATACCCCGATAATCAGGTACAGCGGAATCAGCATACCCTCGAAGAACACATAAAACAGAATCGCATCCTGCGCGGCAAACGCACCGTTAATCAAACCCGACATCATCAGGAATGCCGCCATATACTGCGCCGGACGTTTCTGAATGACTTCCCAACCGGCCAATACCACCAACAGCGTAATAAACGCATTCAAGATGATAAAGAGTACTGAAATACCGTCCACGCCCAATGCGTAGTTGATTTTCAGAAGCGGAATCCACTCGTGGAACTCGGTAAACTGATAGCCGCCGCTCAAACGGTCGAAACCGGTAAACAAGGGCAGCGTTACCAAGAAACCGGCAAGCGCACCCATGAAGGCAAGCACACGCGCCAGCGGCGCACGGCTGTCTTTACCGGTCGCCAAAACCAGCACACCTGCGGCAATGGGTATCCATATTGCCAAGCTGAGAAGATGGTTAGAAAACATTGCGTTACCTGTTTGGTTTGGAGGTTATTGGAAAAGTTAATTTTTTTTGGGGATGCTGGCTGCTTCAAAACAATTATCGAAAAACTGTTTCAATCTATCCACAATCTGCTGCTGGCGTTTCTGAATATCACTCGGTAACCAATCATTGGCATTTTCACCTGCTAATTCACGCACTTCAACAATATCGGATTTTTGATATTGCTCCTTTTTCTTACCAAAATAGCCGTTACCTGCCTGAATATTTAACCGTTTTTCAAAAACAATTTTATTACCTAGTTGTTCTAAATATTGTTCCGCATCTATGATTGACCAACCATTATAGTTAGTTTCCTGCCATTTTTTCGGAAAGATATGTTCGATTTCAGTTTTAGTTGGCAATAATTTCTGCTTTTCATCAAATAGATAAGCATTAATCATTAACAACCCTTTAGTTATACGTCCTGTATTTTGTTCATAGTGTATGGGTGCAGGCATAACATATGATAAAGCGTTTTTTTCACCGTGATAAATCGCAACACATAATTTATAAATATCATCTTTAATTGCGGTTACGGTTGGCGCAACTAAAAATTTAGCATACAAAAATGCAGTAAGCTGTTTTAATAATGCTGCAAAATCATCTTTAAAGGATTGCGCACCCTTGTTTGCAATGAAGAACACACTCGCGGCGTATTTCCAAAACTCATTAGGATAGACATTCAGACATTGCAGCCACTTGGCCGCCTCGTCATTTACAAAGTTCGAAGTTTCCACGTCTTGGTTAGTTTTGCTGTTGTTAATATCCTGCCAAAATCCAGCCAGCTCAATTAAGTGATTGAACAAATTTTCGTTTTCCAACTGTTTGTTTCGGTTGTCAGTATAAAAACGGCGAAGCCCAATTTCTTTATCCGTAATCTTTTCTTTCGCCCTTAATACATGGGTGTAATAGCGGAACAAATCATCTACGGAAATAGATGCACCCTCTGCCAACGCAACAAGTTCCTTCCATTGTTCAACAAATTTATCTTTCTGCTGCGCCATCTTATAAAGCCTGGCTTTAAAAATATCTGCATCCGACAAAGGCAAGCCCCTATCGTTTAATGTGGAAAATATGGTTAATGCACTATTTAAACTGTCACTTTCAATCGGAAGTAAAATACAGTCATTCAAAATAGTTAAACAAAGATGATACCAATCCATTGGGTTGGTTCTGGCGTATTCTTGGCACTGTTTCAGGAAATACAAATAATTAACGGCGTAATTAGAACGACACTCTTCTGAGATTTCACCGTTTGCCAAAATCTCGTGCAAAATTTCGTTATCTGTTTCTGTGGCAACTTGCGTATGCAGCCGGATTGCGGTTCTATCGGTAATTTCAGCCGTTAGAACATCAACATCCCAAATACAGGGGGCAATTTTGCTTTTAAGTGTGGTAATTTTGGCTGCGGTATCGGGGGTACTTTCCGTTTGCTCTAAAACTCGATAAAACGCACGCAATAACAGCAGTAATGATGTTAAACGCTGTTGCCCATCAATTACTTCCAAATTACCTTTTTCATTGGGGCAAACAACGATTGTACCAAGAAAATATTCTTCATTTTTTCCTGTGGACGACTGGCGAAAATCCACAATATCAGACCATAATACGGCGCATTTTTCGGTATCCCAGCGATAGGGGCGTTGATATTCAGGAATGATAAAATATTTTTCCTGCATATCTTGATTACCTAGCAGATTAATAATTTTTTTACTACTCACATTTAGATTTGCCATGATTAAAGTCTCGTTGATAGATTTATGATTTTCAGGATACCTGAAAAAGCACATAATACTTATGCGTATCCGCCCTAAACACTGCCTTCTTTCTCAATCACTAAAATCCGCGTTTCGCCGCGCGGGTGGGCGACGTGTTCCGCGCCGATGCCGGCATAAAAGATGTCGCCGCTTCGCAGCCGTGCTATGTGCTCTTCGCCGTTTTCACGGTAGTGCATGTCCACTTCGCCGTCCATCACGGCAAACACTTCCTCGCCGTCGTTGACGTGCCATTTGTAGGGCTGGTCCGTCCAGTGCAGGCGCACAGTGGTGCCGTTCATATTGGCGATGTCGAGTGCGCCCCATGCGCGGGAAGCGGTGAAGTCGGCAGAGCAGATGGTTTGTGTGTTTGACATTGTTTCTCAAGTTTCTTTTTTCAGACGACCTAAACGTCGTCTGAAAATCTCATTTTTATCTGAACAATCCCGATATGCCTTAGTCGGATTCTCGAATCCGACACGCTGTACTGTTTTCTTGTTCATGTCGGATACAAGTATCCGACCTACAAATTGAATGGTTCTTTTCAGACGACCTCTACAAAACTATCAACAGGTCGTCTGAAACCCGCCTTTATCTGAACAAGCCCCAGAAGGTCATGCCGAGCAAGACCAATACGCCGAATACCATAGCGGCGGCGTAGGTGTAGATAAAGCCGGTTTGGGCTTTACGCACTTGCGCGGCAATCGCGCCGACCAGTTTGGCAGAGCCGTTGACAATACCGTTGTCAATAATGGCGGTATCGCCGACTTTCCAGAAGAAGGTACCCAATGCGCGTGTGCCTTTGGCGAAAACGTTGAAATACAGGACATCGAGGTAGTATTTGTTTTCAAACAAAACGTAAATCGGACGGAACACCTGTGCAATTTTCGCTGGCAGGTGCGGCAGTTTGACGTACAACAACCATGCGCTCAATACACCTGCGATAGCGAGGTAGAGTACAGGCGAATGTAGGCTGTGCGATACCATTGCCAATGCGCCGTGGAACTCTTCTTTCATGATGTGCATGGTCGGATGCGCGTCGGCGTTGACGAAAATCACGTCTTTGAAGAAATCGCCGTAAAGCATAGGTTCGATGGCGATGTAGCCGATGATGACGGACGGTATGGCAAGCAAAATCAAAGGCAGGGTAACAACCAATGGGCTTTCATGCGGACTGTCGTTTTTGCCCAAGCCGTGATGTTCTTCGCCATGATGATCGTCATGATGCTCAGGCAGGCTGCGCCATTTCTCTTCGCCGTGGAACACCATAAAGTATTGGCGGAACGCGTAAAACGCGGTAACGAACACACTGGCAAGGACGGCAAAATAAGCAAAGCCGCTGCCCGGCAGGGTGCTGTATTTCGCTGCTTCGATAATCGAATCTTTAGAATAGAAGCCGGAGAAGAACGGCGTACCGATCAGCGACAAGTTACCGATCAGCATAGTCAGCCAAGTAACCGGCATATATTTTTTCAGGTTGCCCATATGGCGCATGTCTTGGTCGTGGTGCATACCGATAATCGCGCTGCCTGCCGCCAAGAACAGCAAGGCTTTAAAGAAGGCGTGGGTCATGACGTGGAACATCGCCACGGAATAGGCGGACGCGCCCAAAGCCACGGTCATATAGCCCAGTTGCGACAGGGTGGAATACGCAACCACACGCTTGATGTCGTTTTGAATCACGCCCAAGAAGCCCATAAACAGGGCGGTAATCGCGCCGATCACCATAATGACCGACAGCGCGGTGCTGCTCATCTCATAAATCGGCGACATACGCGACACCATAAACAAACCCGCCGTAACCATGGTTGCGGCGTGAATCAATGCGGAAATCGGGGTCGGGCCTTCCATCGAATCAGGCAGCCAGACGTGCAGCGGGAATTGTGCCGATTTACCCATCGCACCCACAAACAAGAGCAAACAGGTTACGGTAATCAAAGACCATTCCTCACCGGGGAAGAGCTGGATGGTGGCATTTTGGACGTTGGGCAGATAAGCGAATACGTCCTGATAGCGCAGGCTGCCGCCGAAATAGGCAAGCACCAAACCGATACCGAGCAAAAAGCCGAAGTCGCCGACACGGTTGATCAAAAAGGCTTTCAGGTTGGCAAATGTTGCGCTCGGACGTTTGAAATAGAAACCGATCAAGAGATACGACACCAAGCCCACAGCTTCCCAGCCGAAGAAGAGCTGGATGAAGTTGTTGCTCATAATCAGCATCAACATACTGAAAGTAAACAAAGAAATATAGCTGAAGAAGCGTTGGTAGCCGACTTTCTCATCGTGCATATAACCGATGGTATAGATATGCACCATCAGCGATACGCCGGTGACCACGACCATCATCATCGCCGTCATCGTATCGACCAAGAAGCCGACGGAGAAATCCAAGCCGCCCATTGTCAGCCAGGTATAGACGTTTTCGTCAAACTTGGCGCGGCTGCCGTCAATAAAGCCCCACAACACATAAGCCGACAGCGCGGCAGATACAGCGACACCGAGTATCGTAACCGTATGCGCGCCGGCACGTCCGATTTTATTGCCGAACAAACCCGCAATCAGCGAGCCTGCCAACGGAACAAGGGCAATTATCAAATATAAAGTCATATCGTTCATTTAAATTTGCACCAGTAAAATATAAATGCTGATTGCGATTAAACTAAAAATCGTACCATACGCAATCATAGAAGCTGAACGCCCTGTTTTCAAATATGCCGTTTCCAACACAATAATATTGGCAGCAGGCGGCAGCAACGGTATTAAATACAATGTTTTTTGGTTTTCAAGAATCAACTTCAAGTCAAAATATGCAGCTATTTGGATAAAAAGAAAAACAATCCCTATAAATAAAATGTTTTTTATTAGAAACGGTTTAATACTTTTCTTCAAATCATTCAAATTTAGTTTTATCTCAGCCAGCCAAATACCGAGTATCACCATCCCCAATATTCCCATTGCTATTTTCGAGAAAAAATAAACTTCCCCAAAATAATCTGCTACAAAATGCCCCAGCGGAATACCGGACACTCCTATTACCAATGCAACAACGGGAGGGGATTTTAAAGTCTTTTTCAATCCGGATATGAAATTACTATTATTCAATAACAACCCGACCCCGACCGAATTTCCGAATAAAGAACTTCCCACGTATGCCGAAATAAGCACTTGCGCCGCCTCATCTCCAAACAAGGTTGCAACTATGGGAAGTCCCAACCATCCGATGTTCAAATAGCACAAACACAAATTCCAAACAGGATCTTTATCAACTCTTTTCCCGATTAGGATAATCAACCCCATCGAAATAATCATCCATAACATACTGCATACCATCACGATATGTCGTTATGTTATAGACAATAACAAAAGGGATAATCCACCTGCTCAATATTACAGAAAAAGTGCCTTTAATTTTTCTAAAAGGGGATTTCCCAATCAAAATGCCAATAAACAGATATACCAATGGAAGAGCAATTGAGAATGACATAATCACTCTTCACTTTCTGAAATTCTAAAATTTTCAAAAACCCATTGTTTTACCCAATTACCGACACATAACACATTAAACTCGCAAATATCCAGTACATCAGACTCTGCAACTGATTTATATGAATAAGATAAGAAATCTGCATATAAAAACCGATTCGGATAACGCTCATAATTGTCTTGTTTTTCTAGCCAACTTGAAAATGCATCAGGTTCACTATCCGAAATAGCCAACATATCAGGCGGTGTATTTACTTTATGTATCATATCAGCCGAACCGAATGCTTCTCCTCTTGCAAATGTTTGCATCGGATTAAACACGGCAATTTTTGGCTTTGGCAAATTAAAATTATATACTGCATCCTGTAACTGTTTGATTAAACTAACTCCTGTTGCACCTAATCCAGCAACAGCAATATCAAACATTATCTATCTCTTTTTTCTTTAAAAATTCCAAATCAGCCTTTAAGTTTGTTCAAATCGGCAACGTTGATTGTTTGTCGATTGCGGTACACCAGCACCATAATCGCCAAACCAATGGCGGATTCAGCGGCGGCGACGGTCAATACGAAGAATACGAAAATCTGTCCGGCGGTATCGCCCAGATGTTGCGAGAAGGCGATAAAGTTGAAGTTCACTGCCAAAAGCATCAGCTCGATGGACATCAGCAATACCAGCACGTTTTTGCGGTTCATAAAGATACCCATCGCGCTGATACCGAACAGGAGCGCGCCCAATACCAGATAATGCGTCAAGGTAATCATGCTTTGCCCTCCCCTTCCGGCTTGAGGCCGTCTGAAACTTCGCTTTCTTCGGCAGATTCGGTTTGCGGTTTGACCGCTTCCATTTTCACCAGACGCATACGGCCTTGGTCGGCGCGTACTTTGACTTGGTCGGCTGGATCCATTCGTTTCGGATTGGTGGTTTTGCGGTGAACCAGCGCAATCGCCGCCACCATGCCCAACAGCAACAATACCGCCGCCAATTCAAACGGCAACAGGTAGTCGGTATAAATACGGCTGCCCAAATCACGAATATTGTTGTAATCGGCGGGAATGTCTTTCATCAGACCAAATGCAGCGAGGTCGGTTTTCGGGTTGACCAGAATCAGGATCAGGGCAACCGCCAACAATGTGCCAACCACGCCGGCAACAGGCGCGTGTCGCCAGAAACCGGCGCGCATTTCTTCAATGTCGATGTTCAACATCATCACGACGAACAAGAACAACACCATCACAGCGCCGACGTAAACCACCACCAGAGTCACGCCCAAAAACTCGGCCTGCATCAGCATCCAAAGCATCGCGCTCACGCAGAAGGTCAGCACCAGATGCAAAGCGGCGTGGACAGGGTTTTTGGCGGTAACGGTACGAACCGCACCGTACAAAACGATGGCGGCAAGAATATAGAACAGAATCGCGGAAAAAGTCATTCGTCTGCTCCTTAACGATACGGCGCGTCAGCGGCTTTGCGTTTGGCGATTTCAGCTTCGTATTTGTCGCCAATGGCCAAAAGAATCGGCTTGGTCATGTGCAAGTCGCCTTTTTTCTCGCCGTGGTATTCAAAAATATGGGTTTCCACAATCGCATCAGTCGGGCATGCCTCTTCGCAGAAACCGCAGAAGATGCACTTGGTCAGGTCGATGTCGTAACGCTTGGTGCGGCGCGTACCGTCTTCACGTTCTTCCGATTCGATGTTAATCGCCATTGCCGGACACACTGCCTCACACAACTTACACGCGATACACCGCTCTTCGCCGTTCGGATAACGGCGTTGCGCGTGCAGGCCGCGGAAACGCACGGATTGCGGCGTTTTCTCTTCGGGGAAATAAATCGTGTCTTTGCGGGCAAAAAAGTTTTTGAGCGTTACGCCCATACCTTTGACGAGTTCGCCGAGCAAGAAAGTTTTTACTAAATTAGCCATATTCTGTTCCCTCAAAACAGGGATTCCGTTAAATATTCAAAACTGCGTTTTCAGACGGCCTTGATACGTCGTCTGAAACTTATTTCCACAAATTCAGCGGCGAAATCATCCACAGACCCAAAATCACGATATAGGCGAAGCCGATGGGAATCAGCACTTTCCAGCCCAAGCGCATGATTTGGTCGTAACGGTAGCGCGGGAAGGTTGCACGGATCCACAGATACCAGTACAGCACTGCCGCCATTTTCACGAACATCCAGAATGCGGAAGGCGTACCGATAAAGCCCCAGCTTTGCGGGAACGGAGACAACCAGCCGCCGAGGAACATCAACGATGTCAGCGCGGCAATCAGAATCATGAAAATGTATTCGGCAAGGAAGAACAGCGCGAATGCGAAGCCGGAATATTCGACGTGGTGGCCGGCAACGATTTCAGATTCACCCTCTGCTACGTCAAACGGTGCGCGGTTGGTTTCGGCAACGGCGGAAATCAAATAGACGATGAAGATGGGGAACAGCGGCAGCCAGTTCCAAGAGAATACCGAACCGCCTGCGATGCCTTTTGCCTGCGCGGCAACGATGTCGGAGAAGTTCATGCTGCCCGATACCATCACGACGCACACCAGCGCGGCACTCATGGCAATCTCGTAGGAAATGCTTTGTGCGGAAGCACGCATTGCGCCCAAAAACGAATATTTGGAGTTGGAAGCCCAGCCCGCGATGATCACGCCGTAAACCGACAGCGAGGTAATCATCAGGATGTACAAAAGGCCGATATTGATGTTGGTCAGCACCCATTCTTCGTTGAACGGAATCACTGCCCACGCCGCAAAAGACGGAGCAAGCGACATAATCGGGCCGATGTAGAACAGGGCTTTATTTGACAGCTTCGGACGGGTTACTTCTTTAAACAAGAGTTTGAACACGTCGGCAAACGGCTGAATCAGACCCCACGGGCCGGTTACGTTCGGGCCGACACGAAGCTGCATAAAGCCGATGACTTTACGTTCGAAATACGTCAGGTAGGCAACGGTCAGAATCAGCGGAATCAGGATAATCACGATTTTGACGATGACGGATACCACCAAACCTACGGTGATACCCAAATCGCCCAGACCGAGCGTTGCGGCAAAGAGGTTTTGGAACCATTCTTGCATGATCAAGCTCCCGCCAGTTCAATAGTGTCCATCAACGCACCCAGCGCGGCATTTTCGGTATGCAGCGGCAGATGCACCACGTTTTCAGGCAGTCCGGCATCGGCTTTGACCATCACGGACACGCCTGCGCCGTTTTGTTTGGCGACGGCGGTTTGTCCGTCTTGCAGGCCTAAACGCGCCAAAGTGTTCGGATTCACACGCGCGGCGGGCACGGCGGCATGGCTGGTCGCCTGCAACGGCGCGGAACGGCGCACGATGGCATCGGTGTGATAAATACCGACTCCGCCCACGCGCACGAGGCGGTCTGAGGCCGTCTGAACGCCCTCCCCTGCCCATGTGCTGCGGTTGTCCAGTTTGAACGGCAGACTTTCCACATCCAGCGCATCTTTCAAAATCGCAGCGGTATCGTGGTATTCAAAACCTTGCAGGTCAAACAGGTTGCCCAATACGCGCAACACTTTCCACATCGGACGCGAATCGCCGAAGCCTTGTACCACGCCGTGGAAAGATTGCAGACGGCCTTCCATATTGATAAAGCTGCCCGATGTTTCGGTAAACGGCGCAATCGGCAGCAATACGTCGCACACGTCCAGCAGCGTTTCGCTGACAAACGGCGTAAACGCCATCACGCTTTTCGCCTGTTTCAACGCGGCTACGGCTTTTGCACCGTCCGCCGTATCGATTTCAGGCTCAACGTTGAGCAGCAAGACTGCCTGTTTCGGCGTATTTGCCATTTCGGCAACGCTCTCGCCCGAGTTCACGCCCAAGACATCCGCACCGACGCTGTTGGCAGCCTGCGGCAGAATGCCCAGCACCGCGCCGGTCGCGTCTGTCAGCTCTTGCGCGGCGGCATAAATGGCGGCGTAATCAGGATGGTTTTGCACTTCCGCGCCCAAAATCACCGCTGCTTTTTCAGCGTTTTTCAGGCTGGCGGTAACGGCGTGTTCCGCATTGGCAGACAGGTTTTTCAGACGGCCTGCCCACTCGTCGGAATGTGCGGCTTCTTGAGACAGAAGCGGCATAAACAATTCTTCTTTACTGCTGGCCAATACGCTCAAGGCCATACGGTCTTTGGCGGCGCGGCGCAGGCGGGCGGTCAGGAGCGGCTGTTCTTTGCGCAGGTTTGCACCGACCACCAATACGGCATCGTTGTCAGCCAGCGATTCAATGCTTTGTCCCAACCATTGCGCACCCTTAATGCCGTCTGAAAGACGTTTGTCTTGTTGGCGCAAACGGGTGGCAAAGTTTTTAACACCCAAACCGTCGGCAAGTTTTTTGGCCAGATACAGCTCTTCAACTGTATTCATCGGATTGGCCCAAACGCCGACTTGGTTTTGGTTGCCGTCTTTGGCGATACATTCAATCGCGCTACGGACATATTCCAACGCGGTTTTCCAATCCACGTCCATCCATTCGCCGCCCTGTTTGATTTTCGGGTTTTTCAGACGGCTTTCATGATACAGGCCTTCATAGGCGAAACGGTCGCGGTCGGACAACCAGCATTCGTTAATCGCTTCGTTTTCCAGCGGCAGCACGCGGCGGACGGTATGGTCTTTGGTTTGTACAATCAGGTTGCTGCCCAAAGCGTCATGGGCGGAAACGGATTTGCGGCGGTTCAATTCCCAAGTACGCGCATTGAAGCGGAACGGTTTGCTGGTCAATGCGCCGACAGGACACAAATCGATGACGTTGCCTGACAATTCGGTTTCCACCGCTTTGCCGATAAAGGGCATGATTTCGGAGTGTTCACCACGATTCACCATCGCAATTTCTTGCAAACCAGCGATTTCTTCAGTGAAACGAACGCAGCGGGTGCAGTGGATACAGCGGCTCATTTCCTCGGCGGAAACCAAAGGTCCCATGTCTTTGCCGACGACGGAACGTTTTTCTTCGGTATAACGGCTGGTGGTTTTGCCGTAGCCCATCGCCAAATCCTGCAACTGACATTCGCCGCCCTGGTCGCAGGTCGGACAATCAAGTGGATGGTTGATGAGCAGGAACTCCATCACGCCTTCTTGCGCCTCTCGGGCTTTTGCCGAATGCGTACGCACAATCATGCCGTCTGTAACCGGCGTGGCACAGGCGGGCAGAGGTTTGGGGGCCTTTTCCACGTCCACCAGACACATACGGCAGTTGGCGGCGATGGAAAGTTTTTTGTGGTAACAGAAATGCGGAATATAAGTACCGAGCTTGTGCGCGGCTTCAATTACCGTCGCGCCCTGCTCCACAGATACCTGTTTGCCGTCGATTTCGATTTGTAACATGGTTCGTTCCTAGTTACGGGTATTTAATAAATAATTTTTTATGGAGATCGTCTGAAAAATGGGTTTCAGACGGCCTTTAAAGTATAAGTTTATTGCTTGTTTATTTTTAGGAGGGGTTTCTTAATTTTGAAAATCTAAATTCTATACAACCCATCGCACCTCCCTCTTCCTCCGTACGGGAGAGGAAACAGGTTTCTGTCAGAACATAAAGTAACAGATTCCGCCGCAATGTCTTTCAATATCATGTTTTATATTTGCTTTATTTCAGGATTCAACCCGAAACATTCAAATCTGCTACCGTCTGTCCCTTCCCCCGTCCGGCGGGGGAAGGCTAGGATGGGGGTGGCTTTGCAACCTTGCAGCCGTCTTATTTTCCGCCGCACATTTCGATAATCTTTTCCAGTACTGCTTCGGTTTGCTGCAAAACTTCATTATTCCAAAACCGCAACACCCGATAACCTTGGGCATTCAAAAACGCCGTCCGCCGCTCGTCATACTCAATCTGTTCCGAATGTTGCCCACCGTCCAATTCAATAATCAAACGATGCTCCATACTGACAAAATCGACGATGTATCCGCCTATTGTCTGTTGGCGTCGGAATTTTATTCCGTTCAACCGTTTGCCGCGCAAGTGATACCACAATTTCTGCTCGGCCAAAGTCATATTCTGCTTCAGATTACGGACATTCTGTTTTAATGCCGTATTTCTTGTGCTGTACCGCATAGCCGAGTTGGCCTCAATCTTTTTCAGACGACCTATACGGAGGCCGTCTGAATCTTGCCCGTATAAAAATTCGTTTCAAAATATTCTAAGCACCACCCCCACCCTAACCCTCCCCCGCGAGCGGGAGAGGGAATTTAAGTCGCTGGTGAGAAACCCAAACACGCCGATACTCAGGTCGTCTGAAACCTCAACACCACTTATTCGGCTTCATCGGCCCGCCGTGTTCGATGTAATGCACAAACTCATCACGGAAATGCTTGGTAAAGCTGCGGACGGGGAAGACGGCGGCATCGGCGAGGGCGCAGATGGTGCGTCCTGCCATTTGGTTGCCGACAGAATCCAGCAAATCCAAATCTTCCATACGGCCTTTACCTTCTACGATGCGGTGGACGATGCGGTAGAGCCAACCTGTACCTTCTCGACAAGGCGTACATTGACCGCAAGACTCGTCGTAGTAGAAGTAGCTTAAGCGTTCGAGGGCTTTCACCATGCACACGTCTTCGTCCATCACGATAATCGCACCGGAACCGAGCATGGAGCCGGCTTTGGAAATCGAGTCGTAGTCCATATTGGTCTGCATCATGATATCGGCAGGCAATACGGGTGCGGACGAACCGCCGGGAATAACGGCTTTAAGTTTTTTACCGCCGCGCATACCGCCCGCCATTTTCAAGACTTCGGCAAACGGCGTACCCAATGGCACTTCATAGTTGCCCGGACGCTCGACGTGGCCGGAAATACAGAACAATTTGGTACCGCCTGCATTCGGAATACCTTTATCGGCAAACACCTGTCCGCCGTCACGGATAATGAAGGGAACGGAGGAGAACGTTTCGGTATTGTTGATGGTGGTCGGTTTGCCGTACAGGCCGAACGAAGCAGGGAATGGCGGTTTAAAGCGCGGCTGGCCTTTTTTGCCTTCCAACGATTCGAGCAATGCGGTTTCTTCGCCGCAGATGTATGCGCCGTAACCATGATGGGCGAAGAGTTCGAATTCAAAATCCGAACCCAAAATATTTTTACCCAAAAAGCCTGCGGCACGCGCCTGCTCCAAAGCGGCTTCAAAACGTTGGTAGCCTTCGAAAATTTCGCCGTGGATGTAGTTGTAGCCGGCTTTCGCGCCCATCGCGTAACCGGCGATAATCATGCCTTCAATCAGGGCATGGGGATTGAACATGATGATGTCGCGGTCTTTAAATGTACCGGGCTCGCCTTCATCGGTATTGCAGACGACGTATTTTTCGCCGGGGAAGGAACGGGGCATAAAGCTCCATTTCAAACCTGTTGGGAAGCCCGCACCGCCACGCCCGCGCAAGCCGGAGGTTTTGACTTCGTCAATCACATCGGTTTGCGAGATGTTTTCGGACAGGATTTTACGCAGGGCGGTATAACCGCCACGTTTGACGTATTCGTCCAATGTCCAGCAATCGGGATTGGCGGTATCCACTTGGTCAAAAATCACGCCTGATTGGTAAATAGCCATTTTTGGTGTGCCTGTTTGTTTTCGTATCGTTTGCGGCTGCCTGCCGTCTCAATGTTCCTGATGCCGTCTGAAACGGTTCGTCTGTTTTCAGACGGCATTTTCCTGTCTTCGTTTAATCTGAACCAAACCTGTGTTTGTTCTTCCCGTCATCAATCAAAATTACCATCCGCTGCACATATTTTCACACGGAATGCCGTCGCCATCGCCGTCCATCTTGGTATCGGAACAGTTCCTCACAAACCATTTGGCTTCTTCGCACGAAGTCATTTGTGAGCAATATTGCCTGCCGTCGCAACGGTATGGGCTGCTGTCGGGCTGCTGCCGTTTTATTTCGGGCAATACTTGCGTTTTAACCGGCGTATTTTCCTGTTTCGGAGTCAGCTTCTCTGACGCATATTGATACGCCTTATAGCCGATTACCGAAACAAGCAGCAAACCGACCGACAAAGACAGCACAACCTGAACAATCGAAGTGGGAGATTCCTCGTCTTTTCGATGTTTCTTGTGATATACGGGAGAAACTGCACGCTCCCGATTCAGATAGCGTATCTGTTTTGCAGAAAATCTTCCCTTGCCATCTGAAACCACTTCAAAACCGACCGCCTCGTTAATCTCAGGACGCGGGTTCCTTGGGGAAAAGTTGGAAATATGGCAGAAGATTTCTTTGTTACCGCCATCTATCCGTATAAAACCATAACCTTTTTCGTCATCCCACTTGGCGATTACCCCTCTCATGAAGCACTCCCCTTTTTTTATTGTTACTTTTTAAAATCACAATTTAAAATTTTGGAATAACCGGTTAAATTTGATTACAAACCCGGCTGCATCCGGATAATCTATTCTAATTCTGCTAATTTCTTCTCAATCGCCTCTTCAGTCATAAAGCCGCACATGCTGTGGTTGTTGACCAGCATCACCGGCGCATCGCCGCATGCGCCCATACATTCGCCTTCGACAAGGGTAAATTTACCGTCGGGCGTGGTTTCGCCGTAGCCGATACCGAGTTTTTTCTTCAGGTATTCGCCGGTATCCATACCGCCGCGCAGGGCGCAGGGCAGGTTGGTACAAACGGTCAATTTATATTTACCGACAGGCTCAAGGTCGTACATATTGTAGAAAGTAGCGACTTCATAGGCTTGTGCAGGCGAGATGCCGATATATTCTGCGACAAAGGCGATGGTCTCGGGAGCAAGCCAGCCTTTTTCGGTCTGGGCAATACGCAATGCGCCCATAATGGCGGAGCGGCGTTGGTCGGCAGGGTATTTCGCCAACTCTATGTCGATTTGTTTTAAGGATTCTGCGGATAACATTATCGGTCAACCTCCCCGAATACGATGTCCTGCGTACCGATGATGGCAACGACGTCGGCGAGCATGTGGCCTTTTGCCATTTCGTCCATGCCTTGCAGGTGGGCGAAGCCGGGTGCGCGGATTTTCAGGCGGTAGGGTTTGTTTGCGCCGTCTGAAATGATGTAAACGCCGAACTCGCCTTTCGGATGTTCGACAGCGGTGTAGGTCTCGCCCTCGGGAACGTGCATACCCTCGGTAAAGAGTTTGAAATGGTGAATCAGGTCTTCCATACCTGTTTTCATTTCGGTACGTTTGGGCGGAGCGAATTTGTGGTTTGTGGTAATGACCGGACCCGGATTGACGCGCAGCCAGTCGGAACATTGTTTGATGATGCGTACGGATTGACGCATTTCTTCCATACGGCAGAGGTAACGGTCGTAACAGTCGCCGTTGACGCCGACGGGGATGTCGAAATCCATTTTGTCGTACACTTCGTAAGGCTGTGTCTTACGCACGTCCCATTCCACGCCCGAACCGCGCAACATCACGCCGGTAAAGCCTTTTTGCATGGCGCGTTCGGGGGAGACGACGCCGATGCCGACGGTACGCTGTTTCCAAATACGGTTGTCGGTCAGGAGGGTTTCGAGTGTGTCGATGTTTTTCGGGAAACGTTCGCAGAAAGCATCGATGAAGTCGAGCATCGTGCCTTCACGAGATTCGTTGAGCTGCTTCAATACTTTGGCGTTGCGGAATTTGCTGCTCTCGTATTTGGGCATGAAGTCGGGCAGGTCGCGGTAAACGCCGCCGGGACGGAAGTAGGCGGCGTGCATACGTGCGCCGGACACGGCTTCGTACAAGTCCATCAACT
Source organism: Neisseria flavescens (assembly GCF_005221285.1). Taxonomy (NCBI): domain Bacteria; kingdom Pseudomonadati; phylum Pseudomonadota; class Betaproteobacteria; order Neisseriales; family Neisseriaceae; genus Neisseria; species Neisseria flavescens. The sequence goes on along the minus strand of NZ_CP039886.1, from coordinate 1,689,523 downwards.
CTTCGCGGTCGCGGAAGGCATAAAGGATGGCGGTCATCGCACCAATGTCGAATGCGTGCGAACCGATGCCCATCAAATGATTGAGGATGCGCGTTACTTCGGCGAACATCACGCGGATATATTGGGCGCGGATAGGTACATCGATACCGGCAAGTTTTTCTACTGCCAAGCAATACGCCTGCTCGTTGACCATCATGGAAACGTAGTCCAAGCGGTCCATATAGGGCAGGGCTTGCAGGTAGGTTTTGGTTTCCGCCAGTTTTTCGGTGCCGCGATGCAGGAGGCCGATATGCGGGTCGGCACGGACGATTTGTTCGCCGTCCAGCTCCAAGATCATACGCAATACGCCGTGCGCCGCAGGGTGTTGCGGGCCGAAGTTGATGGTGTAGTTTCTTAATTTATTGGCCACCGTAGTTCTCCTCACGGACGATACGCGGCGTGATCTCGCGCGGCTCAATGGTAACAGGTTGGTAAATCACGCGTTTTTGCGCTTCGTCGTAACGCATTTCCACATAGCCGGAAATCGGGAAGTCTTTGCGGAACGGATGTCCGACAAAGCCGTAATCGGTCAGGATGCGGCGCAAGTCCGGGTGGTTGTTGAACATGATGCCGTACATATCGAAGGCTTCGCGTTCGTACCAATCCGCGCTGTTGTAAATATCGACTACGGATTCGACTACGGGGAAGTCGTCGTCTGAAACCCAGACGCGTACGCGGATGCGTTGATTGTTTTTAACGGAAAGCAACTGACTGACGACGGCAAAGCGTTTGCCCTGCCATACTTCGTTTTTGTAAGTGCTGTAATCGACACCGCACAAGTCGACCAGAAGCTCGAAATGCAACTCTTCATGGTCGCGCAATGCGGTCATGACTGAAATATAGTGTTCGGGCAGACACTCGACGGTAATCTCGCCCAAAGCGGAAATGACTTTGCCTGCCTGATTGCCCAAAACGCGGCTGACGGTTTCGTATAAGTTTTGAATGCTTGCCATATCGTCCTCTCCTTACTCGTCACGCGCGATGGTGGAAGTGCGCTTGATTTTTTGTTGGAGCTGAATCAGACCGTAAATCAGGGCTTCCGCAGTCGGCGGACAACCCGGCACATAAACGTCTACCGGCACGACGCGGTCGGCACCGCGCACAACGGAATAAGAATAGTGATAATAGCCGCCGCCGTTGGCACACGAGCCCATAGACAATACCCAGCGCGGCTCGGCGAGCTGGTCGTATACGCGGCGCAGGGCGGGCGCCATTTTGTTGGTCAGCGTACCTGCCACAATCATCAGGTCGGCCTGACGTGGGGACGGACGGAAAATGATGCCGAAGCGGTCAAGGTCATAACGCGCCATACCCGCATGCATCATTTCCACGGCGCAGCAGGCCAAGCCGAAAGTAACCGGCCACAATGAACCGGTACGCATATAGTTCAACACCGTATCCGCGCTGGTGGTGATGAAACCTTTTTTCAAAACGCCTTCTATTCCCATTCCAGCGCACCTTTTTTCCATTCGTAAACAAAGCCTACCGTCAGAACGACGATAAACACCAGCATAGACCAGAAGCCGTACGCACCCAAATCTTTGAACACGACAGCCCACGGCAGCATAAACGCGACCTCCAAATCAAACAGGATAAAGAGGATGGCGACGAGGTAATAGCGCACGTCGAACTTCATCCTCGCGTTTTCAAAGGCTTCAAAACCGCATTCGTAAGGCGCGTCTTTTTCGGCGTAGTGGCGTTTCGGGCCTAAAATCGTGCCGAGCAGGATAAACAGCACGCCGGCCGCGAGGCCGACGAGGATGAATACGAGGACGGGAAAGTAACTGGCCAACATGGTCGTACCTAACTGGTTGACAGACAAATCTTAAAAATAGATTACTATTTTATCGAATTTCAAAAGCCATTTAAAGGTAAATATCAGCAAATCAGTAAAAAAACACTAATAAATTCAATAAAGTTATGAGAACAATTCTTATTCTTATTTAATATTTCACAATTTTAATTTCAGTTTAATCATGTATCATTTAATTCGGGTTTTCCACCTGTCCGATTTACTTCAAAAATCTGGAAACCGCCCTTTTCCAAACCTCAATAAAAACATCAGGCCGTCTGAAAACTGAACTGCACCCCAAAAGTTGGACACCCCCCCTCCAACTCACAAGGTGCAGTTTTTTTATGAGCAAATATACATTACACTTCAAATACCAAGCCGTACTCCACTACCTGCACATACGCAGTCAACAGCGTACCGCAGACCACTACGGCATTTCCCGAACCAACCTGCGACGATGGATACGCGCCTATCAAGAAGGCGGCATCGGCGCACTCGAACATCCCCAATCCAAAACCATGCCCCAACACCGCAAAAACCCCTTCATCGCCGACAAACCCGACCACGAAAAAACACAGGCAGAGCTTATCGAAGAGTTGTGCTATATGCGCGCAAAGGTTGCCTACCTAAAGGAGTTAAAAGCCCTCAGCAAAAAACAGACCGAAAAGGACAAAGCCAAACCGTCCAAACACTGAGGGCGCAACACCCGCTCAAATACCTGCTGCACATCGCAAACCTGCCCAAAAGCAGCTTTTACTACCATCATCAGGACCGACCCGACCCCAATGAAGCCGACAAAGCCCTTATCGCCGAAATCTACGAACGGCATAAAGGACGCTACGGGCAAAGGCGCATTGCAGCAGCATTAGGTTGGAACCGCAAAAAAGTGGCGCGGCTGATGAGGCAGCTAGGACTGAAAGCCCTCATACGGGCAAAAAAAGCCTACCGCCATCCCGCCATGGGCGAAATATCGGAACACCTCCTCAAACGCCGGTTCAAAGCCCGAAAGCCCAACGAAAAATGGCTGACCGACGTGACCGAACTCAAAGGAAAGGACGGCAAACTGTACCTCTCGCCGATCTTGGACCTGTTCAACCGCGAAATCATCGCCTACGCCATGAGCCGCAGAGCCGACAGTGAAATGGTGAAGGAAATGCTCGAAAAAGCGGCACCCCGGCTGACTGATAAAGGAACGATGCTTCATTCCGACCAAGGTGTGCTGTACCGTACGGCGGGGTATAGGGAATTGCTTGCGGAGTATTTCATGGTTCAAAGCATGTCGCGAAAGGCGAATTGTTGGGACAATGCACCGATGGAAAGCTTCTTTGCGGTGCTGAAGACGGAGTGTTTCTACCGTGCAGGGGAATTGACGGTGGATGAATTGATGAAACAGATAGATGACTATATGGATTACTACAACCGCGAGCGTTGCAGTTTGAAATTGAAAAAGCTGAGTCCTGTCGCATACAGAACCCGGCTTACACAGAGTGCCTGAATAGGCTTTTATGAGTGTCCAAGATTTGGGGGCCAGTTCAAACTGATTCTTTTCAGACGGCCTGTGTACATCACATTATTTTAAATAGAAAAATCAATCGATACCTTTGAGCATGCGGTTCAATACCGGGGCAAGTACCAGCAGGATACCGCAGGTTACTGCGCCGATGATGGCCAGCATCCAGTAGAAATCCAATGGCGACTGGGCATTGTAGTAGTCTTTAAACAACACTCCGCCCAAGGTAAAGCCGATGGACAATGCCAAGAAATTCAAAGCAACCATTTGTGTTTTAAACATGCTCGGTGCGATTTTGGTGGAAAACGACAGCGAAATCGGCGACAGCATCAACTCGCCTATTGTAATCGCCAGCAACACCAGCATAAACACGATAATCGGCATCGGGGTCTCGGATGAAATATACGGGATGAAACACAAATAAGAGACGCCGGTTACCAACATGGCCAGCGCAAACTTCAACGGCGTTTTAGGTTGGCGCTTGCCCATTTTCGTCCACACCGCCGCCATCACGCCTGAGAAGAGAACCACCCACATGGCCTGTATCGAATCTTTCCATGAAACAGGGACGGTAAAGCCGAAGAAAGTACGGTCGACCGTTTCGTCGAAATAAACCGTTGCAACGGTGTACACCTGAAACCAAACCGCCCAGAACATACAAATGGTCAAAAACAGCGGAATATAGGCCATGATGTAACGTTTATTGGCTGCCTCAACCTGGCTGCTGCCCAGCAGGCGTGCAAAATAAGCGATAACGGTAATAATGACCACGCCCAAGAGCCAGCGTGAAAAGTTTTCAAGATTGAGCGCGCCGGAAGCAATCACGCTGCCCAACACCAAAACCAGCAACACGCCGACAGCTATTGCAGTCTGTACCTTTTCAGGGCGCAACGGATTGGGAGCCGGCGTATGCGGCAGGTTTTTACGGCCGCGCGAATACCACAGCAGACCAAATGCCATACCGACGGCCGCCGCGCCGAAACCGTAATGGAATCCCATTCTGTCTTGCAAAATACCGGTCAACAAAGGACCTAAGAAACCGCCGATATTGATGGAAATATAGAAAATGGAGAAACCGGCATCACGCAATTCGCGCAGGTCGTCCCGTTCATACAAAGAGCCGACCATCGAACCGGCAGACGATTTCACGCCGCCGCTGCCCAGCGCAATAAACACCAAGCCCAACAGCAATCCCATCAAGCCCGGCACAATCGCCAATAAAATATGGCCGATCATCACGACGATACCGGCGATAAACAGGGTACGTTCCGCGCCCCAAATGCGGTCGGCCAACCATGCGCCGAGAATGGTGGACAGGTAAACGCTGCCGCCGTATGCGCCAACAATACCGCCGGCCAAAGCCTTATCCATACCCAAACCGCCTTGATTCGCGGCGTAATACAGATAAATCAACAGGATGCCCTGCATACCGTAGAAGGAAAAACGTTCCCACAGCTCAATATGGAATAGGGTGGATAATTGCAAAGGATGGCCGAAGAAGGTTTTTTCGGCAGAAGACGGCTTTTGACTGGACATTATGAATTCTCCTATATATTAGACAGGCTCAGGCTTCAGACGGCCTGTGATACCTATCAATCACTTTTATGGAAGCCATATATTACCGTCAATCTTCGCATTTACAAAACATTAAAAAGCATATTTTTACAAAAAGATTAATATTCTCATTTAAAAAGCACTCAATACCCACATAACAAGCATATCGTGGCCATCTCCGTCATGCCCTACATATTCAAAAACCCGTTTATTTTTAGATTTTCTATATTGTATTTTTCATGTAGCTGAAAACGGATATATTTACTGCGTTCAGTATTCCATTTAGGCTGATAAGACTTTATCTTATTCAAATAGATAAAACCTTTTCCGCTGGAAATATAAACCATCGAAGTAGGTGTAGTTACTGCCATATTCAACAACAAACAGGCCGTCTGAAATCTTTCAGACGGCCTGTTTGTCTCTTACGGTTTACACGCCTTGTTTCAGGCTGGCTTCGATGAAGCCGTCCAAGTCGCCGTCCAATACGGCTTTGGTATTGCCGACTTCGTAGCCTGTACGCAGGTCTTTAATGCGTGAGGAATCCAAAACGTATGAGCGGATTTGGCTGCCCCAACCCACATCGGACTTGCCTTCTTCCAACGCCTGTTTCTCTTCGTTGCGTTTGCGCATTTCCAATTCGTACAGTTTGGATTTCAACATTTCCATCGCGGCGGCTTTGTTGGCGTGTTGCGAACGGTCATTTTGACACTGCACCACAATCCCTGTCGGCTCGTGGGTAATACGCACGGCGGAGTCGGTTTTGTTGATGTGCTGACCGCCGGCACCGGATGCGCGGTAAGTGTCGATGCGCAAATCGGCGGGGTTGATTTCGATTTCGATGGAATCGTCGATTTCGGGGTACACGAACACGGATGAGAACGACGTATGGCGTTTGTTGTTCGAGTCAAACGGTGAGTAGCGCACCAAGCGGTGAACGCCGGTTTCGGTACGCAGCAGGCCGTAGGCGTATTCGCCTTCCACGCGGATGGTGGCGCGGTTGATGCCCGCGATTTCGCCGTCGTCTTCTTCGAGGATTTCGATTTTGAAGCCTTTGCGCTCGGCGTAGCGGCTGTACATGCGGAACAGCATGCCCGCCCAGTCTTCTGCTTCGGTACCGCCCGCCCCTGCGGTGATGTCGATAAAGCAGTTGTTCGGGTCGGCAGGCTGGTTGAACATTCGTTTGAATTCGAGGTCGGCCATTTGTTTTTCCAAACCGGCCACGTCTTCCTGCACGGCGGCAAAACCTTCTTCGTCGTTTTCTTCGACGGCCATTTCAATCAGCATGCGGTTGTCTTCGATACCTGTGGCGATGTTGTCGAGGGTCACCACGATGCCTTCGAGGATTTTGCGCTCTTTGCCGATTTCTTGGGCGCGTTTGGGGTCGTTCCAGAGTTCCGGGTCTTCGGAGAGGCCGACGACTTCTTCAAGGCGGTCTTTTTTGCCTTGGTAGTCCATATAGACGCGGATGTCTTCGCTGCGCTTCTCCAAGTCGTTTAAGGTGTTATTAAGCTGGTTGATTACTTCGGCTTCCATGATTCTTGTATTCTTTCAAAATTTTAGGGGCGTATTGTAAGGGATTTGCCTGTTTTTTTCCATGACCGGGCCGTCTGAAAATGTGCGGTTCGGGTTTTCAGACGGCCTCGGTTTTGAATTTTTCCATCCAGAGCCGCCAGTCGTTGTCTGTCGGCGCTTGTACGGTCATCCGGCTGCCGTCTTCTATGCTTTGAAAACTGAGGCTTCGCGCATGCAACATCAGGCGTTGCGTGCCGATATGTTCGGCAACGGCATGGTTTTGGCGCAAATCGCCGTAGTTGGTGTCGCCGACGATGGGGTGGAAAATGTGTTTCATATGGCGGCGGAGTTGGTGTTTGCGGCCGGTGTGCGGCGTAAGTTCGGCCCACGAATAACGCGAGGTCGGATAACGCAGGGCGGACTGGAACGGTAACTCGGTTTGTGCCAGACAGCGGTAGGCGGTTTGCGCTTCCTGCAAAGTCGCCTCGGTCTGCGCTTCGGCGATTTTGTCGGGCATATATTTGAGGGCGTAATCAATCAGGCCGTCTGAAGGCAGATGACCGCGAACAATCGCCCAATAAGTTTTTTCGATGGTTTTGTTTTCAAACTGCTGCGTCAATAACCGTGCGGCTTCCGTATCGAGGGCAAACAGCAAGACGCCGGAAGTCGGGCGGTCGAGGCGGTGGACGGGATAGACGTGCTGCCCGATTTGGTCGCGCAGGGTCTGCACGGCAAAACGGGTTTCATGTTTGTCTAACCAGCTTCGGTGCACCAGCATTCCGGCAGGTTTGTTGACGGCGATGGTGCGGCTGTCGCGGTGGATAATATCGAGCATGGCAAAGCAGTAAAAATAAAAGCAGATATTGTAACGGGCTTTTGAAAATGTGGCAGACACACTTGCCGCCAAAACCCAACTTTCAGACGGCCAGCCCCTTTCGGGTTACAATACCGCACACAAAAACACGAAGGAAAAGCCGTGAGCCTGCTCAAAAAACTGCCCAAACCCATGCTGCCCGACGAAACCCGCCGCGATATTCAGGCGCGCGAGTCGTATCATGTATTGAAGATTATTTCCGAATTTGTCGAAGCCGGCGAAGAATTGCGCGCCATTCAGCCAGCCGTCAGCATTTACGGCAGCGCGCGTACGCCCGAAAACCATTCCGACTACGAGTTCACATTACGCTTGGCACGCAAACTGTCGGATGCCGGATTTTCCGTCATTTCCGGCGGAGGGCCGGGCATTATGGAAGCGGCCAACAAAGGGGCGTTTGCAGGCGCAAGTCCGGCAGTGGGGCTGAATATCGTATTGCCGCACGAGCAAAAAGCCAATCCGTATCAGGATTTGTCGATTAAATTCCAACACTTTTTCCCGCGCAAAGTCATGTTCGTCAAACACGCCGTGGCGTATGTCGTCATGCCCGGCGGTTTCGGCACATTGGACGAATTGTTTGAAAGCCTGACCTTGGTGCAAACCGGTAAAACGCCCGACCGCCCGATTATCTTAGTGGGCAAAGCATTTTGGGCGGGTCTGTTGGACTGGATACGCGAGCAGTTGTTGGGCAGAAACCTGATTTTGGAAGAGGATTTGAACCTGATCCGCGTCATCGACGACGAAGACGAAATCATCGAAGAAATCTTCGCCCATTACGAAAACCGCTTGGAAGATTTGTCCGAACACCAAAATGCTTGGTCGCTGGGGCTGTAAAAAACTAAGGCTTCAACTAACAAAGGGCGGTTATCCCGCCTGTCCTTTGATTCATTAATAAAGGCCGTCTGAAAATGTTTTCAGACGGCCTTGAGATTTATCTTTTTCGATCTTTCTTCTTATCCATTTTATCCAACGCTTTTCCCATATCTTCTAAAGCATTCGGATTACCACCAAAATTATGGCCGCCGACACTACACACAGTAGCAGATAGTATACTCATCATCGAAATCTCTTTCATTTCAAACCGTTCAGATTCCCTTGGGATCTCATGCAATAATTTCCCTTTCCCGAAATGACGACTGTATAGTTTTACCGGCTCCGGATTCATAATATCAATCCTGTTCAGACAATCCAGATAGTGCTTCTCTATCATGGAAGTACCTGCCAAATTTTTATTCGTATCATCAAAATTAGTTATCACATCATATACTAACAAATTTGGATTGTGAGGATGATTCTTGATACTTTCCATATCTGCATAAACACGACTCTGAGCACCATCCAGCATTGGCAAAAATCTTGGCTTATCGGCAAATACTGAGATTGGCAAACAAATCGTCATCAAAAAAACAGCTAACTTTTTCATTTTACTTTCCTCCGATTAGATCAAGTCGTTCACGACGAATCAATTTGTCGTTCGGATAACCCTGAATAGTGCAGTAGAGAGAAGTTTTACCATTACTCTCTTCCAAGATCAGCAATTTTTCTACTGTATTTTTCGCCGGTATCGAACCAGTCGTTGCTTGCATATTAGGTTGCCAGCGTACAGACTGGTGACTGTTAATAATAATTTGTGAAGGCGTTGCGAAGTTTTTACCCATCGGTTTCAACCCCCATTGCGGGAACTTGACCACCAAATCAGCAGCCCGTGCTTCTTCGACCTCAAACCCCCAGAAATAAAAAACAGGATTTTTACCGGTCTCATTAAATGGAAATTCCGAATATATTGTATCGAAACTAACAAAACGTATGCCGTTTAATATTATCGGTTTATTGAAGATGACCTGTCTTTTCCCATCTTCATCGGCACTACCTAACTGAAAACGTGCAGTCTTTCCTACTTTCTCAATCGGAGCATATTTACTCAATTGCTCCTGCTTGTTTTTCAAGATATCAAACATAGATGCATCACATTTTACAAATGCATTCAGCAACTCTTCTTCCACACTTCCTGCCCATGCATTCGCTGCAAGTGCAAATACAGCCATACTCAAATATTTGATAGATCGTTTCATATTGTCTTTCTAAAGTTAGCGTAAATTATCGTTGAATTACATAACCATTTTAATTCATGACATCAAATTAAGCACGATCTAAATTATTGTTTTTTTCAGACGGCCTTTTATCTTCTTTCCAAGCGTTTAATTGTTTTCCCACTCGACATGTTCACTCAAGAAGCCGCCACTTTGGTGCGCCCAAAGTTTGGCATACAGGCCTTGTTTCTCGAGCAACTCGGTGTGGCTGCCTTCTTCGATGATGCGGCCTTTGTCTAAGACAATGAGGCGGTCCATCGCGGCAATGGTGGAGAGGCGGTGGGCGATGGCAATCACGGTTTTGCCTTCCATCATTTTGTCGAGGCTTTCTTGGATGGCGGCTTCGACTTCGGAGTCGAGTGCGCTGGTGGCTTCGTCAAGCAACAGAATCGGCGCATCTTTGAGCATGACACGAGCGATGGCGATGCGTTGGCGTTGGCCGCCGGAAAGTTTCACGCCGCGTTCGCCGACGTGTGCATCATAGCCGCGTCGGCCTTTGGCATCGCTTAAGTTAGGAATAAAACCGGCGGCCTCGGCGCGTTCGGCGGCGGAAATCATCTCGGCTTCGGTCGCATCGGGACGGCCATAGATAATGTTGTCACGGACGGAGCGGTGCAGCAGGGAGGTATCTTGTGTCACCAAACCGATTTGGGCACGCAGGCTTTCTTGGGTAACGCTGTCCACGGTTTGTCCGTCGATCGAAATCGTGCCGCTTTGCGGTTCGTAAAAGCGCAGGAGCAGGTTGACGATGGTGGATTTGCCCGCGCCGCTACGGCCGATCAAGCCGACTTTTTCGCCGGGTTTGATGTTCAGATTAAAGCCGTTAAGGAGCGGTTTGCCTGCTTCGTAGGAAAAATCAACGTGTTCAAACTTGATTTCGCCTCGGGTTACTTTCAGCGGCAAGGCTTGCGGTTTGTCGAGGATGGTGTGGGGTTTGGACAGGGTCGCCATGCCGTCGTTGACAGTACCGATGTTTTCAAACAATCGGGCAGACTCCCACATGATGTATTGCGACAAACCGTTCACACGCAATGCCATGGCCGTGGCGGTGGCTACCGCGCCCACGCCGACTTGGCCGTGATACCAAAGCCAAATGCCCAAGGCGGTTGTGCCGACGGTCAACGAGCTGTTGACGATAAAGCTGCAGGTGTGCAGCAGCGTAGCCAACCGCATTTGGGCATGGACGGTCACCATAAACTCTTCCATCGACTGCTTGGCATAGGCGGCTTCGCGCGCGCCGTGGGAGAAGAGTTTGACGGTGGCGATATTGGAGTAGGCGTCGGTAATGCGGCCGGTCATCAACGAGCGCGCATCGGCCTGGCGTGAAGCGGTTTTGCCGAGTTTGGGAATCAGGAAGCGCATAATCGTGGCGAATCCAATCATCCAGCAGATAAACGGCAAAATAAGCCAAGCATCAAATGAGGACAGAATCACGCCGGAAGTAATGAAGTACACCAGCACATACACAACCATATCGGCGACGGTCATCACGACATCACGCAGCGCCAGCGCGGTCTGCATCACTTTGGCGGACACGCGTCCTGCAAATTCGTCCTGATAAAAGCCCAGACTTTGACCCAGCATCAGGCGGTGGAAATTCCAGCGCAGGCGCATGGGGAACACGCCTTGCAGGGTTTGCAGGCGCACACTGGACGCGAAAAAGGTCCAAACGGCAAAAAATGCCACCATGGCCATCATGCCGATTAAGGCATGGCCTTTTTCAACAAAAAGCGTTTGCGGCGTATAAGCGCCGAGCCAGTCGACCACCTTGCCCATAAATTGAAACATCAAGGCTTCCATGATGCCGACGCCGACCGTAAACACGGCCAACACGGCAATCCATTTGCGCACGCCTTCAATGTTGCTCCAAATAAACCGCCACAACCCTTTTTCTGGCGTTTTCGGCGCTGCTTCCGGATAAGGGTCGATGCGGGACTCGAACCATGAGAATATTTTTTTAATCATTGTTTTTGCAAATGTGATAAGACGGTCAGGCCGTCTGAAAAGAGGTGTTCAAATACATTCAAGACTGTATTTTACGGGAAAAATCCAACTGATGACAGCGGATACCGTCAGTCCGACCAAACCAATCTCTCGGCTTAGCCATCTAAAAATTCCTTTTCTTTGCCCAAAACAAAGGCCGTCTGAAACTTCTCAGACGGCCTGTGCTTTATTTCCATATTTCAACAGCCCGGAAAAGGCGGGCGGGGAGTCTGCGGAAGGCTGCTGCCGACAGTTTCCCCGGACGGCGGCGGGATGCCGCCGATACGCGCGGCAATTTCAGTGCCGGATTTGGGGATTCAGCTCTCTTCGGGGGCTTGTTTGATGGTTTGAACGCGCCGTCCCGCCGTAATGAATACCTGCGCTTCGGGCGGCATCGGCATCAATCCTGCTCTTTTTTGCCGGCAAACACGCCGAATCCGCCCTTTTCCGCATCTGTTGGGCGATAGCTGTATTTTCCCGCCACTTCCTCGCCGGCCGGGCCGTAAAACCTTCCGGAAACATCCCCGCCGCCATTTTCCGTCCAAGTCCCCTTAAAGCTGTTTCCATTGATGGCGGCTTTGAATTTTTGCGTACCCATATGCAAATCATCGCCGCTGTCGATAATGCCGTCCACAGATTTGCTGCCGAAATCGACTTTTGCGGCAAACCTGCCCCTGGTCGGGTACGAGCGGCCGTTTTCCGTATGGAAATGCAGCACTTCGCCGTTGTACACGGCCGCGCCCGCAAGCATTTCGCCTTTTGAAGGTTCGCCTTGCACACGGAGGGCATACGATCCGCCGGGCAATTTTTCCGCCCCGTAAGTCAGATACCGGTAATTTCCTTCGGGCGCGAAGATATTGCCGGAATGCCCCGTCAGGCTGACCGCCTCCCCATCGACAATCAGCGTATCCGCCTGATTGACGGGGATTAGCGGCATCTCGGCGGGAAGCGACCTCCTCGACCGTGCAGAACGCCTAACTCGCGCAGATGAAGTGGACTTGTCTTTATAAATGATGACATATTTGTTAGTTCCATTAGCTTTAACTTCTGTCGCAACCAAATTAGTAAATTTATCCTGTCCATCTTTTTTATATTTATTAATTCGCCCAGAATCATCTAACGATTCAAATTCTGATTTTGACGGTGCTTCTTCAGCTAAGAAATTGCTACCGCATACTGTGTCTTTACAATGGGTCAAGGTTATATTTTGCGACGGCCCGTCAAGTTTGATGCCATTAGCCACGTTCGTCCTTCCAAAATCGCCGCCGCTATTCGTAGTGGCAGGGTTTGACGCGGGGATGGGATCTGAAGAACCGGCGGCTTGATTGTTTCCGACTTGATTTGCACCTTGGGCAGCCGTATTGCCGGCATTTTCCCCTGCCGACGGATCGTCCCCCTGCATTCTGTCCGCCGTATTTGCCATATCCGGTTGGTTTTCCATATTTCCGGCCGGCATATTCGGAGCCGGGGTGTGATTCGGTGTCGAACTGTCTGTACCGGCGGCTTTTTGCGGCATATCATCTTGCGCCCCCTCGTCTTCATTTTTGGGATTATCCGCTGTTGCCGCACCGCCATTGCCTGTATTTTCTTCCGAAACCGCCGCCATATCTTGACTGCCTTGTGCGGATGGCGCGCCCTGTCCTTGAGAACCTGCCTGTGGCGCATCTTCCTTTGCCTCTGTCTCTTTTTCAGAAACAACAGGGGCGACAGGTTTTGACAGCGTGTCCGCCGACTTGACATCGGGCGATCCGCCACCGCCGCCCCCGCAGGCTGAAAGGGCAAAAATACAAGCCATTGCGATTACGTTGCGTTTAAACATCATCATCTCCTTCATCGTATTTCCTTTTTGGTTTAAACCCCGCCACTTGGACATCCGTCCTTCGGGCGGTGGAATCAGACTTTATTTGGGAAGGGCGCAACCCTTCCAAATCAGGGCAACACATAGGGCGGTGCTTTATGTGCCGCCCTGTGTGTTGAAACATATTCAATAAATATTGTTTCCGCCGTATGCCTATAAAATTGTAAAAATATGCCATCTGAACGCCAAACGGGCTTCAGACGGCATAGCTTGGTTTATTCCGCCCGGTTCCTCTGTCGGCCCAAATCGGCGGCAGCGGTAAACAAAACGTCGGTCGAAGAGTTCAGCGCAGTTTCCGCCGAATCCTGAATCACGCCGATAATGAAGCCGACGGCAACCACCTGCATGGCCACATCGTTATCGATACCGAACAGGCTGCACGCCAAAGGAATCAGCAGCAGCGAACCGCCCGCCACGCCGGACGCGCCGCACGCGCTGACCGTCGCCACCAGGCTCAACAACAAGGCGGTGGCAAAATCAACCTGTATGCCTTGCGTGTGCGCCGCAGCCATCGCCAAAACGGTAATGGTGATTGCCGCACCGGCCATATTGATGGTTGCACCCAATGGAATGGAGATGGAGTAAGTGTCTTCGTGCAGGCCCAGTTTTTTCGCCAATGCCATGTTCACAGGGATATTGGCGGCGGAAGAACGGGTAAAGAAGGCATAAACGCCACTTTCGCGCAGGCAGGTAAACACCAGCGGGAAAGGGTTGCGGCGGATTTGCGACCACACAATAATTGGGTTGACCACCAAAGCAATAAACAGCATACAGCCGAGTAATACGGCCAACAGCTGCATATAACCGGCAAGCGCTTCAAAACCGGTTTCCGCAATGGTAGAAGACACCAAGCCGAAAATACCCAGCGGCGCAAAACGGATAATCCATTTCACAACGGTCGAAACGGTATCGGCCAAATCGGCCGCCACTTGGCGGGTCGTATCCGAACCGTGATGGCGCAAAGCCGCGCCCAATACCAAAGCCCAAGCCAAAATGCCGATATAGTTGGCATTGGCCAGCGCGTTAATCGGGTTGGCCACCAAATTCATCAGCAGCGTTTTCAATACTTCGACAATGCCGGAAGGCGGCGCAACGGATACATCGCCGGCCGTACGCAGAATCAGCGTGGTCGGGAATGCCATACTGGCAATAACTGCCACCACGGCCGCGGCAAACGTACCGAAAATATACAAAATCAAAATCGGTTTGATGTAGGCCTGATTGCCTTTTTGGTGTTGCGCAATGGCGGCAGTCACCAAAACAAATACCAAAATCGGTGCGATAGCCTTAAGCGCACCAACAAACAGGCTGCCCAGCAGTCCTGCGCTGATACCGACTTGCGGCGAAACTGCACCCACAAGAATACCTAAAACCAAGCCGATGGCGATTTGCGCCACCAGGCTGACGCGATTGAGCGCGTTCAAAATCGGATTGCCACTTGCCATATCCGTTCCTTCACAATTTAAAGATATGTTAAAAAAGTCTTACATTCTAAAATAAAAATCATTTGTCGGCGAGGTTTTCATGCACACTTCACAAAAACAGCATCAAAGTTTGCATTTAAGCAGTTTCAAATTGAGGATGTTTAGATCTTTTTATTTTAAAGTGCGGTCAAATTTTTAGGTGTTTTTGCAAATCTCCGTCAAAACTTGACCGCTTGTTTTATCTAAACTCAGTCTATTCATCTTCCTCTCCCTATCTGGGGATTTAATAAGCGTTTGAAATAAAAAAGGTGAGCAAAAATGCTCACCTTCTAAACTAATATTGTGAAATTATCCGAATACTTTTTCCAAGTGTGCTTGGTAATCGGTTAAGTATTTTTCTACTTGTGGATTTTTAATCACATCGTTACATAAGAATGTCGGCAGACGGCTCAAGCCGATGAACTCGTTAAGTTTGTGGAAGTGCATATACAAAGCATCCACACCTTTGCCTTCAAAGAAGTCGCCTTCGCGGGTGAAGGCTTCAATCGGAGCATTCCAAGTAAGTGAAAGCATGTGTTTTTTGCCTTGCAACAAGCCACCTGTGCCGTAGCCTTCAGTTGGGCTAACACGATGACGGCCATCGCTGTGGTAAAGCTTGCCGTGTCCGCTGGTTAATACTTCGTCTATGTATTTTTTCACTGTCCAAGGCTCGTGCATCCACCAACCTGGCATCTGCCAAATCACGGCATCCATCCACAAGAATTTTTCAATTTCTGCTTCAACATCATAGCCGGCATCAATCACGGTTTCTTGTACATTGTGTCCAAGTGCGGTCAAAACTTCTTTCGCTTTTTTGTGAAGTGTGTGGTTCAACTCGCCATGTGAATGACCAAACTCTTTTCCGCCGTTTAATAATAAAATATTCATTTTTTCTCCTTTAGCTAATATTTACCGATTACGAAGCACTTTAGTAATGCAACAATTTAACCAATCAATAAGCTCCAACTCTTAACGTACTACTCAAATTCGAGAGTTTGATAGACATTAAAAGCGCAATAAAAAAGCATTGAAGTCATTATTCTCAAGGCCTTAAAGTCTTTCATAGAACTTGATAGGTTCATTATGGCACAGTTGGCACTTTATGCCAAAAATACGGTCAAACCCTACTTTAAAGTATGCCCATACCGTTGCTTTACTTCTCTGTATCTTGCTTTCAGACGGCCTGAAATCTGCGCCATAAGGCTAAATACAAAGGCAACTTCATCAGTCAAAACACAAAACATAACTATTACAATCAGATAGAAACAAACCAAAATCCGCCCTTAAGTCGCATTTTGCAACGTTATCGCGCTAAATTTCCGTTTATAACCATAGCCTGAAACCTTGCAGAAATAATGTTAAAATCCCCAAACTGAAGAATTGTTGCTGTCGAACACACATCATGACCAAACTGACCTACCCTGTTTTATTTGCATCATTGGCGCTCGCCTACGGACACGCGTTGGCAGTTGCTTTTCATTCCTAGATTCCCACTTTCGTGGGAATGACGGCGGAGGGGTTTTTAGTTTTTCCCGATTTTCATTGAGATGTAGTGTGATGTAGTATATAATCATTATAATTTTAACACTTGACAAAGGAAAATTTCTCAGTGACACTGAAAGCAAGCGGTCGGGTTAATCTATTAACATTATCTGTTTTATCGCTGTTTTGCACGCCATATGCTTGGGGTGCGGATGCGTACGATCCTGTCAAAGAAGCCGAGATTAAAAACAAATTCATTTTAGAAGCGGCGGAAAACAGAGATTCCCACGTTTGGCGCGGCCCGTGCAGTGTGTCTTTTGATTGCTTCGGTATGTTCAGTTATCAACTTGGTTCGGATACTCGTTCTACAAATGTCGGCGGCGATGCTGATTTTTCATTTTCAGACAAGCCTGCAAGCGGCGTTTCCCATTATTTCTCAAGCGGTAAAACCGATCAAAATTCATCCGAATACGGGTATGACGAAATCAATATCACGGGTAAAAACTACAATAGCGGCATCCTCGCCGTCGATAATATGCCCGTTGTTAAGAAATATGTTACAAAGAATTACGGGGATAATTTAAAGGAGGCAGTTAAGAAGCAATTAGAAGATACTGTGCAAAAACAACCAGATGTATTTGCTAAAGCTGCAGAGAAAATCAAGCAAGATTTGAAAAAAGGAGCAGTAAACAAGTTTGGTGAGAAGGTGCTGGAAAAAATACCAGAAAAGACTTGGGATGCTTTAGCAAAACAAACGTTACAAGGTTATATAACGAATACAACAGCTCAAATAACTAACGTATCAGACCAAACACTCGACAACATCTTCAATAAAACACTGCACGTCAAAATCGAAAACAAATCCCACGTCGCCGGACAGGTGTTGGAACTGACCAAGATGACGCTGAAAGATTCCCTTTGGGAACCGCGCCGCCATTCCGACATCCATACGCTGGAAACTTCCGATAATGCCCGCATCCGCCTGAACACGAAAGATGAAAAACTGACCGTCCATAAAGAATATAAGGGCGGCGCGGATTTCCTGTTCGGCTACGACGTGCGGGAGTCGGACAAACCCGCCCTGACCTTTGAAGACAAAGTCAGCGGAAAATCCAATGTGGTTTTGGAACGCCGGCCGGAAAATCTGAAAACGCTCGACGGGCGCAAACTGATTGCGGCGGAAAAGGCAGACCCTAATTCGTTTGCGTTTAAACAAAATTACCGGCAGGGACTGTACGAATTATTGCTCAAGCAATGCGAAGGCGGATTTTGCTTGGGCGTGCAGCGTTTGGCTATCCCCGAGGCGGAAGCGGTTTTATATGCCCAACAGGCTTATGCGGCAAATACTTTGTTTGGGCTGCGTGCCGCCGACAGGGGCGGCGACGTGTATGCCGCCGATCCGTCCCGTCAAAAATTGTGGCTGCGCTTCATCGGCGGCCGGTCGCATCAAAATATACGGGGCGGCGCGGCTGCGGACGGGCGGCGCAAAGGCGTGCAAATCGGCGGCGAGGTGTTTGTACGGCAAAATGAAGGCAGCCGACTGGCAATCGGCGTGATGGGCGGCAGGGCCGGCCAACACGCATCAGCCAACGGCAAAGGCGGTGCGGCAGGCAGTTATTTGCATGGTTATGGCGGGGGTGTTTATGCTGCGTGGCATCAGTTGCGCGATAAACAAACGGGTGCGTATTTGGACGGCTGGTTGCAATACCAACGTTTCAAACACCGCATCAATGATGAAAACCGTGCGGAACGCTACAAAACCAAAGGTTGGACGGCTTCTGTCGAAGGCGGCTACAACGCGCTTGTGGCGGAAGGCGTTGTCGGAAAAGGCAATAATGTGCGGTTTTACCTGCAACCGCAGGCGCAGTTTACCTACTTGGGCGTAAACGGCGGCTTTACCGACAGCGAGGGGACGGGGGTCGGACTGCTCGGCAGCGGTCAGTGGCAAAGCCGCGCCGGCATTCGGGCAAAAACCCGTTTTGCTTTGCGTAACGGTGTCAATCTCCAGCCTTTCGCCGCTTTTAATGTTTTGCACAGGTCAAAATCTTTCGGCGTGGTAATGGACGGCGAAAAACAGACGTTGGCAGGCAAAACGGCACTCGAAGGGCGGTTCGGCATTGAAGCCGGTTGGAAGGATTATTTGTCTGCGCGTCTCGGATACGGCAAAAGATCGGACGGCGATAAAGAAGCCGCATTGTCGGTCAAATGGCTGTTTTGATGCGTCAGGAAATGTTTTGACGCACAGGCGGCACACCAATCCGAACCCTGCCGACCCGAAGGGCAGCGCATAATGATGAAACCGGCGGGAAACTGCCGGTTTTTTGCCACCTGAGACCCGGTTCGGGCTTCAGACGGCATTGTTGCGGCATCGGGCGGCAGGGTTTGGAACAGCGGCATAAAAAACTGATACAATCCGCCGGTTAATAATGGTTATTTTTTATTTTTATTTTTGTGGGAAGACATTTATGCCTGCACGAAACAGATGGATATGGCTGCCGGTTTTATTGGCAAGCGCGGCATATGCCGAAGAAATGCCGCGCGAACCGGATTTGAGAAGCCGTCCCGAGTTCAGACTTCATGAAGTAGATACTTCCACTCCCAAAGCGGAAGACTACGAAGCTGTTCCCGAATCCGAAATGCCCAAGCAGCCCAAAGACGACCAAACAGGCAAACTCAAGCCCAAATTCCCCGTCAAAATCGATACCCAAGACAGCGAAGTCAAAGAAATGCTTGAAGAATACCTGCCGCTGATTACCCAGCAGCAGGAAGAAGAACTGGACAAAGAGCAGGTCGGCTTCCTCGCCGAAGAGGCATCCGACAACGTCAAAACCATGCTCCGGACCAAAGGCTACTTCAACAGCAACGTCAATATTCAAGACCACGGCGAGAGTTATACCGTCAACGTCACCCCCGGTCCGCGCACCAAAGTCGACAACGTCAGCGTGGCCATCCTCGGCGACGTATTGAATGACGACAACTTGGCCGAGTACTACCAAAATGCGATGGAAAACTGGCAACAGCCCATTGGCGAAAACTTCGACCAAGACGGCTGGAATGCGAGTAAAACCTCCGTCCTCAGCGCGGTAACACGCAAAAAATACCCTTTGGCGAAACTCACCACCACCCAAGCCACCATCAATCCCAATACGCAAAAAGCCGACTTGAACGTCATCGTGGAGAGCAACCGCCCCATTTACTTTGGCGATTTCCAAATCACCGGCACACGCCGCTACCCTGAGAGCGTGGTTTCCGGCATGGCGCGTTTCCACCCCGGTTCGCCTTACGACTTGGACAAAATCCTCGACCTGCAACAGGCGCTCGAGCAAAACGGCCACTATTCCGGCGCGTCCGTACAAGCCGATTTCGATCAACTGCAAGGCGACCGCGTTCCCGTCAAAATCAACGTGACCGAGGTCAAGCGCCACAAACTGGAAACCGGTATCCGCTACGACTCCGAATACGGAATCGGCGGCCGCATCGCCTACGACTATTACAACCTCTTTAACAAAGGTTACATCGGTTCCATCGTTTGGGACATGGACAAATACGAAACCACGCTGGCCGCCGGTATCAGCCAACCGCGCAACAACCGCGGCAACTACTGGACCAGCAACGTTTCCTACAACCGCTCGACCACGCAAAACCTTGAAAAACACGCCCTGACCAGCGGTATTTGGTATGTCCGCGACCGCAACAATATCGATGCCCGCTTCGGCCTCGAATTCATTACCGAAGACCGCAAAGTCCCCGACACCAGCTACGATTTGGGTCGAAGCCATGCCACCATGCTGACCGCCTCATGGAAACGGCAAAGCATCGAAACCGAGCTTCATCCTCAAAACGGCTACTACCTCGACGGCAAAATCGGGGCAACTTTGGGCAAATTCCTCTCCTCCACCCAAATGGCACGCGCTACAGCACGGGCAGGCTATTTCTTCACGCCTGAAAACAAAAAACTCGGTACATTCATCGTACGCGGACAGGCAGGCTACGTTTATGCCCGCGAAGGCGAAGAAGTACCGTCCGGCCTGATGTTCCGTACCGGCGGCGCAACTTCCGTACGCGGTTACGAACTCGACAGCATTGGCTTGGCAGGCCCCAACGGCTCCATCCTGCCGCAACGCGCCTTGGTGGTCGGCAGCCTCGAATATCAATTCCCGGTTACCAAAAGCTTCTCCGGCGCCATCTTCCACGATGTTGGCGATGCGGCAAGCAACTTCAAACACATGACCTTAAAACACGGTACCGGCTTGGGCGTACGCTGGTTCAGCCCGGTTGCACCGTTCTCCTTCGATATTGCCTACGGCCATCACGACAAGAAAATCCGCTGGCACATCAGCTTGGGCACAAGGTTTTAAAAAAACATACTCACCATTCATTCTTTCAGACGGCCTCAGCCATTTCAGGCCGTCTGAACAACAGACAAACAGAAAAATATC
The DNA here is from genome assembly GCF_005221285.1 of Neisseria flavescens. Lineage (NCBI taxonomy): Bacteria > Pseudomonadati > Pseudomonadota > Betaproteobacteria > Neisseriales > Neisseriaceae > Neisseria > Neisseria flavescens. Next base: position 1,668,930 of record NZ_CP039886.1, on the reverse strand, counting down.
ATGACCGATACTGCAAACACTTCCACGCCGTCTAAACAACAGCCCGCCCCGCCAAAGCGCAAAAAACGCCTGTTGCGCGGCTTTGTCCTGTCCGCCTTGGGCGTATTGACCGTTTCCGCCGGCGCGATCGGCTGGCTGGTCGGTACGGAGTCGGGTTTGCGTTTCGGTTTGTACAAAATCCCGTCATGGTTCGGCGTCAAAATCTCTTCGGATACGCTGAAAGGCACGCTGATTGAAGGTTTTGAAGGCGACAAATGGTTGATCGAAACAGAAGGTGCGGATGTCAAAATCAGCAGCTTCCGCTTTGATTGGAAACCATCCGAGCTGACCCGTCCATCCTTGCACATCACCGAAGTCGTGGCCGGCGACATCGCCATCGTGACCAAACGCACGCCGCCCAAAGAAGAAGAGCCATCAAAAGGCCTGCCCGACAGCATAGACCTGCCCGTTACCGCCTATCTCGACCGTTTGGAAACCGGCAAAATCAGCGTGGGCAAGCGTTTTGACAAGCAGACCGTCTATCTCGACCATCTGCACGCGGCCTATCATTACGACAAAAAAGAGCACCGCCTCCACATCAAAACCGCCGATACGCCATGGAGCAGCTCGACAGGCGCGGTGGTGCTCGGTTTGAACAAACCCTACGTCCTCAATACCGCCATCTACACCAAAGGCCAGCTTGAGGGCGAAACCCTACATGGCACAGTACGCCTGTGGGGCAGCCTGCAAGACGTATCCACCGACCTGCTGCTCGATAGCGAAAACGTTCATTTGTCGGCCAAATCCACCATTCACCCATTCGCCGACAGCCTCAATGAAACCGTCGGCGAAATCCTGATTAAAGGTTCCAACATCAATCCGCAGGCCTTCCTGCCCAACCTGCCCAAAGCGCGCCTGAATTTCGACGCTACCACCATTCCGTCCTTTACCAACGGCGTTGCGCTGGAAGGCTCGATTGACTTGGAAAACGACCAAGCCGGTTTTGCCGACGAAAATCATATCCCTGTCAAACGCATCCTCGGCGAATTCATCGTCGACGATAAAGGCACGGTCATGATTGAAGACATCGGCGTCGACCTGCTCAAAGACGGCAACATCGATGTATCCGGCTCTATCGATACCGCCCAAGACCAGCTCAAACTCGCACTGGGCATCAACAATACCGGCGTAGACGACTTTGTCCGTCAAAACATCGCAGGCCGTCTGAACGGCAGTATCGACGTCAAAGGCGAAACCTCCTCCCCTGTCGTCAACTGGAATCTCGACAGCGGATTCGCACGCACAGACGGCATGCTGTTTTTCCAAACCGACAAACAGCTCGGCCAACGCACGCTCAAGCTCGACAAAGTCCGCCTGATTCCGCAAAACGGCGGCGAACTCAACGCCAAAGGCTCGCTCGAACTCTTCAAAGACCGCAAACTGCAACTGGACATCGTCAGCAAAGCCTTCAACCCTGCACGCATCGATCCGCAGCTTCCGCAAGGCAGCGTCAACGGCGACATCAACTTGACCGGCATATTGGCGCAAGAAAAATTCGCCGGCAAAATGCAGTTTGCACCGAGTACGCTCAACGGCGTTCCACTCAGCGGCAAAGCCGACGTCGCTTATGAAAACAAACACCTCTCGCGCGCGCTGACCGACCTGACCCTTGGCAACAACATCGTCAAAACCAACGGCAGCTTCGGCAAAAAAGGCGACCGCCTCAACCTCAACATTACCGCCCCCGATTTGTCGCGTTTCGGCTTCGGCTTGGGCGGCCTGCTCAACGCGCGCGGCTACATCTCCGGCAGTTTTTCAGACGGCCTCAAAACCCTTGAAGCCGATTTGAACGGCGAAGCACGCAACTTCAAAGTCGCCGATACCGTCAACATCCGCACCCTCGACTTCAAGCTTAAAGGTTCGCCCGATACCAACCGTCCGTTGAGTGCCGATATTAAAGGCGAACACATCGCCGTCTCCGGCGGCGCGGCCATGATCGACAACGTCAACCTGCTCATCAGCGGCACAGGTTCGCACCACCACATCCGCGGCAACAGCAGCATGGCGGTGGACAACAAACGCTACAAGCTCGACCTCGACGCCACCGGCGGTCTCAACAAAGACCAAACCCAATGGAAAGGCACGGTCGACACGCTCGATATCAACGGCGCGTTCAACCTCAAACTGCAAAACCGTCTCAACCTCGAAGCCGGCAGCGAACGCGTTTCCCTCAGCAGCGCGCGCTGGGCGGCCATGGGCGGCAGCCTCAACCTGCAAAATTTCGTTTGGGACAAGAAAGCCGGCATTACCAGTAAAGGCAGCGCACAAAATCTGCACATTACCGAATTGCACAACTTCTACACTCCGCCTATCGAACACAACCTCGTCTTGGGCGGCGACTGGGATTTGGCGTACAGTCAAAACGCGCGCGGCTTCCTCAACATCAACCGTCAAAGCGGCGACATCATCCTGCCAAGCAAAGACCCGAAAAACAAACAGCCTTTGGGGCTTTCCGCACTCGCCCTGCGCACCCGTTTCCAAAACGGCCGCATCGACAGCACGCTGGAAGGCAACACCCGCTTCGGCAAAGTTAACGGCACGCTCGGTATCGCCCAACAGTTTGGCAACAACATCAACAACGCCCCCGTCAGCGGCAAAGTCAATATCAGCGTTCCCGATTTGGGCTCGCTCAAATCCTTTATGCCGGCGACAGCCCAAGGCATTGCAGGCCGTCTGAACGCGACCGCCACCATCGGCGGCCAACTCGGTTCGCCCACCATCAACAGCAACCTCGACCTCCAAACCAATTACGGCCGTGCCGACGGTACCGTCAACATCGGTCAGGGCACCAGCTTTGATACCGCCCCTCTGAGCGGCAAACTCAATCTGAACGTTGCCAACCTCGAAGTCTTCCGCAACTTCCTGCCCGTCGGCCAAACCCTCAAAGGCCGTCTGAACGCCGCCGTCAACTTGGCAGGCCGTCTGAACGATCCGCAACTGAGCGGCCTGATTAACGGCGACAACCTATATTACCGCCATCAAACCCAAGGCCTGATTCTCGACAACGGCGTATTGCGTTCGCGCCTGCAGGGTCAAAAATGGGTCATCGACAGCCTCAAATTCCACCGTGGCGGCACGATTGAGCTCAAAGGCGCGGTCAACCTTGCCAACGTCAACCCCGATGTCGACGTGGACATCATCTTCGACAAATACCGCACCCTCTCGCGTCCAAACCGCCAACTACAGCTCTCCGGCGCGGCCAAAGTCCTCTACAATCTGGAAAAAGGCGTATCGCTCAACGGCACGCTCAACACCGACTTCGGCAGGTTCGGTTCGCAAAAATCCTCCATGCCGACCCTCGATGACGACGTGGTCGTACTGGGCGAAACCCCCAAAGAAGCAACGGCCACCACGCCGATTAATATGAACCTTGTCTTGAACATCAACGACAATATCCGTTTTGTCGGCTACGGTGCAGACGTTACCATCGGCGGCAAACTGACCATCACGTCCCGCCCGGGCGAAACCGTCCAAGGCGTCGGTACCGTGCGCGTTGTCAAAGGCCGCTACAAAGCCTACGGCCAAGACCTCAACATCACCAAAGGCGCGGTTTCCTTCGTCGGCCCACTGACCGATCCGAACCTCAACATCCGTGCCGAACGTCGCCTCTCCCCGGTCGGCGCTGGCGTCGAAGTTCTCGGCAGCCTCAACAATCCGCGCGTGACCTTGGTTGCCAAAGAAGCCATGAGTGAAAAAGACAAACTCTCCTGGCTCATCCTCAACCGTGCCAGCAGCGGCAGCGACGGCGACAACGCCACGCTCTCTGCGGCCGCCAGCGCATTGCTTGCCGGCCAAATCAACGATCGCATCGGCCTTGTCGATGATTTGGGCTTCACCAGCAAACGCAGCCGCAACGCCCAAACCGGCGAGTTCAACCCTGCCGAACAAGTCCTGACCGTCGGCAAACAGCTCACCAACAACCTCTACGTAGGTTACGAATACGGCGTCTCCAGCGCCGAACAATCCGTCAAACTCGTGTACCAACTGACCCGCGCCATCCAAGCCGTTGCCCGCATCGGTACGCGCTCCTCCGGCGGCGAGTTGAAATACACCATCCGCTTTGACAACCTGTTCGGCAAAGACAAACCGGAGCCGGAAGAGCAACAATAAGAGCCGTGAAAAAGGCCGTCTGAAATTTATCTTTCAGACGGCCTTTATCTTGTTCTAGCGTATCAAAATCCGCAGCTATGCCTCCAAAGGCAAAGGCCAACGGCGCAAGTTTGAAAACAAATGCTGCTAAAAAAGTGAACCGCAAACCATGGCTTATTCAAGATTAGCGATACATAAAGCAGATACAAAAAGGCCGTCTGAAAATCTTGAACTGCACCCCAAAAGTTGGACACCCCCCTCCAACTCACAAGGTGCAGTTTTTTTATGAGCAAATATACATTACACTTCAAATACCAAGCCGTACTCCACTACCTGCACATACGCAGCCAACAGCGTACCGCAGACCACTACGGCATTTCCCGAACCCACCTGCGACGATGGATACGCGCCTATCAAGAAGGCGGTATCGGCGCACTCGGACATCCCCAATCCAAAACCATGCTCCAACACCGCAAAACCCCTTCATCGCCGACAAACCCGACCACGAAAAAACACAGGCAGAGCTTATCGAAGAGTTGTGCTATATGCGCGCAAAGGTTGCCTACCTAAAGGAGTTAAAAGCCCTCAGCAAAAAACAGACCGAAAAGGACAAAGCCAAACCGTCCAAACACTGAGGGCGCAATACCCGCTCAAATACCTGCTGCACATCGCAAACCTGCCCAAAAGCAGCTTTTACCACCATCACCAGGATCGACCCGACCCCAATGAAGCCGACAAAGCCCTTATCGCCGAAATCTACGAACGGCATAAAGGACGCTACGGGCAAAGGCGCATTGCCGCAGCATTGGATTGGAACCGCAAAAAAGTGGCGCGGTTGATGAGGCAGCTAGGACTGAAAGCCCTTATACGGGCAAAAAAAGCCTACCGCCATCCCGCCATGGGCGAAATATCGGAACATCTCCTCAAACGCCGGTTCAAAGCCAAAAAGCCCAACGAAAAATGGCTGACCGACGTAACCGAACTCAAAGGAAAGGACAGCAAACTGTACCTCTCGCCGATATTGGACCTGTTCAACCGCGAGATCGTCGCCTACGCCATGAGCCGCAGAGCCGACAGTGAAATGGTGAAGGAAATGCTCGAAAAAGCGGCGCCCCGGCTGACTGATAAAGGAACGATGCTTCATTCGGACCAAGGTGTGCTGTACCGTACGGCGGGGTATAGGGAATTGCTTGCGGAGTATTCCATGGTTCAAAGCATGTCACGAAAGGCGAATTGTTGGGACAATGCACCGATGGAAAGCTTCTTTGCGGTGCTGAAGACGGAGTGTTTCTACCGTGCAGGGGAATTGACGGTGGACGAATTGATGAAACAGATAGATGACTATATGGATTACTACAACCGCGAGCGTTGCAGTTTGAAATTGAAAAAGCTGAGTCCTGTCGCATACAGAACCCGGCTTACACAGAGTGCCTGAATAGGCTTTTATGAGTGTCCAAGATTTGGGGGCCAGTTCAACTGACAGGGTTAGGTTTCAGACGGCCTTTTTTTGAATCATCGAAATATCTTGTGCATGGCGTTGCTGATTAATTCGATCTGTTTCTTATATTCGCGGCAACGGGGGCAGAGCGACAGGTGCACAGCAAGGGCAATGCGGTTAAAAAGGCTGAGACGTACTTGGTCTTGCTGTTTGGAAATCAGATCGGTTATTTTGCGGCATTTTTTCATGGCATTTTCCTGTCAGGCATGGGAGAACCATTTGATTTGCAGACACTGGCGCAAGGTTTCGCGCGCGCGGTGCATGATGGTGTGGTAGTTGGCATGGCTGATGCCACATTGCTCGCAGATCTCATCGCTTGAAAAGCCGATAATCTCTTTCATGGTAAACACACGAGCGGTATTTTCCGGCAGCTGGTAGAGGCAGGTCTGCAAAACTTGATAGAACTCTTTATTGTTCAAACTGGCTTCGGGCGAGTCCCAACCCTGAGGCTGTCCTGCGTCCGTCCAATGCCCGTCGGCGGCAAAATGTCCTTCAAAGGCTTCATCCAAAGCTTCTTCGTCGCGCGTGACGAAAACTTGGCGTTGCCGCCCGATTTGGCGCAGGCAGTCGGTAATTTTGTTTTTTAAGATTGCAAACAGCCAGCTGCTCACTTGGGCACCGCCTTTGAAACCCTCGGCCGCACGGTAGGCGGAAAGCATGGTTTCCTGTACGAGGTCTTCCGCCAAATCGGGGCGGTCGGGCAGCTGGATATGGGCAAAGCGCAGCAGCAGTTTGCGGGATTCGGCAAGCTCAGCATCGGTCAGTTCGGGTAGGGCCATAATGTATCAGTATGAAATGAATGATCAATATGCTTCTGATTTTACACTGATACGGAAAGAGCATGCGATTGAATCTATAAACGATTTCAGTAGTATTTTTGTTTCGCAGAAACCGACTGCGCCCGTTTCAGACGGTCTTGGTTTATGCCGCAACCAAAATACCCTGCTCCAACCATTCCGTCCATTTTTGCCTTAATGCGTCCTGCCAAACATTTTCAGACGGCATGAACTCTGCCAGCATGGTTTGCAGGCCGTTTAGGGAAGTGGGCGTTTCTACCAGTGTTTCCAACAATAATGCACCAAATCCATCAAGCGTTTGATACATCACGTCGTCTTCCTTATCGCGCCACACCAAAACGGCAGTTTCCGCCTCCTGTAATTCGTCGGTCACGTCATACTGATAACGGCGCACAAAAGCGGTGGGAGAAAGGGTGTAGGCCAAATCATCTGAATCGGCATGGGTTGTTTGGCTGTCGGTTTGCGCGGTTTCGGCGAGCAGCTGGGCGTGTTCAAAGTCCATCAATGCCAAGAGTTCGTCTGAAAGCGGCAGGCTTTGGCAATATTGTAGGAACTCGCTGGGGATTTCTTGAAAATAGGGCGTTTGGGCGCGCGCGTCGCGGACGAAACCTTCTTTCAGACGACCCCATTCTTCGCGGTCAAAGTATTGCAGCGTTTCGGTATAACAGCGGTCGATAAAGCTGTGGATATTGTTGCGTATCAGTCGGATATAGACATTTAACCGTTCTTGCGGCAATCCGTCGGCGGTTTTACCTTCGCGTATGGCTTGGGCAAAGCGGTGTTGGTATTGGGCGGAGGTTTCAGGCTGCACGGCGGTATTCCTTTCCGGCACGCGTTTGATAATCGGCGATTTTGGCGACTTCGGCTTCAAGTTCGGCAAAAGGCGGAAAATTGAAATCGCGTTCCAACAGGGTGGGCGGAATCGTCGGCAGCTTGGCATAGGCCAGTTCGAGCAAATCCCAAACGGTCGGCAAAACCGCCGCGCCATGCGTATCAATCAACAATTCTGGCGTTTCAACGTCATGCCCGGCAATATGGATATAGCACACGCGCTCTGCGTCCACATTTTCTAAAAATGCTTCAGGCGACAACAGGCCGTGGTTGACGGCATTGACGTAAATATTGTTCACGTCCAAATGAATGCCGCAGTCGGCTTCGCGGGCAACGCCGTTGAGAAACTCGACTTCGTTCATTTCGGCAAGCGGAGAATGCAGGTAGTAGGAGGTGTTTTCCACAGCAATGCGGCAGCCCAACCTATCCTGCACTTCACGGATACGGCGCGCGGTATGCCGCACCATTTCTTCGGTGAAAGGCAGCGGCAACAAATCGTAAAGATGACCGCCGTCGTGGCAATAGCTCAAATGGTCGGAGAAAAACGTGCAGTCATAACGGCGCATCATTTCTTTGATTCCGTCTATCAAGGCGGTATCCAGCGGGGCTTGTCCGCCCAATGACATGGATAATCCGTGCAACGCCAGCGGCAGCCGCTCTGCCACGCGGTCAAACTGTTTGCGCGCCATGCCGCCCATTTTCAGCCAGTTTTCGGGGGCGGCTTCGATAAAACGTATCGGGCTGTCGTCTGAAAGCGAGAGGAAGTCTTCCGCCAAGTCGCGGCGGTAACCCAAGCCTGCATGTTGAATCATGGTGATGTCCTGTTATGGTGCCGTATGAACGACAAAGTCGCATTTTCGTTTATAAAATGCGACTTTGTTAAAGGTATGTTGCAGGATTATTTAGAACCGCATTTACCTTCGCCGCATTTGCCTTCTACTACTTTGGCAGCTTTGGCTTTAGATGCTTTGCCTTTTTTAGCGTGAGTTTTTTTCACGGTTGAACCGCATTTGCCTTCGCCACATTTGCCTTCGCCTGCTTTAGAAACAGCGCTTGCACCGCATGAACCTTCAGCAGCTTTAGCCGCACCGCAAGAGCCTTGAGCAGATTTTTGAACACCTGCTTTGCTGCTTAACGGTTTATCAGCGGCAACAACGCCGGCAGCCAGAGACAGGGACAGCGCACCGGCCAAAGCAGCAGCTACATTTTTTTTCATTTTAACTTCCTTTTTAAAATATGGGTTTAAATAAATCAAGGGATAATATCGGGCATTTAAAGTCGGCCCGCGACCGTTAATCCTTAAAGAAAATGCTTGATACGGCAACAGCGTTTCTTCAGCAGGGCATCCAAAGACAGACGGCCTGCGCCCTGCAATAGGACAGGAAATAAAACCACCAAATAAATCAGTGCCATTTTATAACCGTTGTCGCACACATTGTACCCCAAGCCGGCATGTACCGCAGACCATGCGACAGCCGTTACGACCATCAATCCCAGCGCGGACAGCCGCGTTGCCAAGCCGACGATGAGCAGCGCAGGCAAAACCAGTTCCGCCCACATGGCCAAATTCCAGTTGACCGTATCCGGCAACAAATTGAATGGAAAGGGAAATTGACTGTTGATATCTGCAAACCAGTTTTCCCCGTTCCATTTTTCCAAGCCGGACTCAAGAAATTCATACGCGGCAAAAAGCCTGAGTGCCAACAAACCGAAAGCAGCCTGCCAAGAGGGATTGGATGAGGTGTTCATTTATTTTCCTTATCGATGTGTGTCAAATGGACTGGGACGAAAATCAATCGGCACCATCCCATATTTCATGCCTGTTTAGACGCGGCAGCTTTAAAAAACTGACAAAACAAATAAAGTTATTTTCTTATTCATTGTTTTATAAAGATTAAAAATTCAAAAAGGCCGTCTGAAACACCATGCTTGATTGGGTTTCAGACGGCCTTTGACAATAAACGCGGTCAATTAATCCGCTTGTTTGCACAATTCGACAATTTCCACACCGTATTTGTCGGTTTTCTCCTCATTCATGCCGTGGATTTCCGCCAGCTCCGCCAAATCTTGCGGCTGTCGGGCGGCAATGGCACGCAAGGTGACTTTACTGCATATCTGATAGGCTTCGAGGCCCTCATGGCGGGCAGTATCGATGTTCCACTGAAGCAAACGGCGCATCAAGCGGCGTTTGCGTTTGTCCTCTTCGCTCAGGCCGTCTGAAAACGGGCGGCAGATGTTTAAAATGCCCTCGCCGTATTGCTCGATACGTTTTTCGCCGAGTTTATACACGCCCAAAAGGTCGATGGGTTCGGCAGGCGTATTGGTCAGCAAGTCGTCCATGCTTTCGTTGGAGAATACCGTACCCGGCGTCACTTGATTGGCACTTGCCTGCTGCTCGCGCCAAGTTTCCAACGCCTGTTTTAAGGCCTGTTCACGCTCGCCCAAGCTGTGGATAACTTGTGCGCTGTCTGTGGAAACTGTACCGGCTTCGGCCGTTTCGCAAACGTCGAGTATTTCCAAACCGAATTTATTGATTTTCGCCTCGCCCAAGCCGTAGATTTGATGTAAATCTTCCAAACTTCTGGGCATTTTTTCGACAATATCGCGCAGGGTTTTGTCGCCGCAAACCACATAGGCAGGCACTTCCTCTGCCCGGGCGCGTTGCTGCCGCCATTGGCGCAATGCCTGCCACAAACGCTCTTCGCGCTCGGTACGCAACCAATCGTCTTTCGGCTTTTGGGTAGCCGTTTTTTCGCGGCGCAGGGGGCGTAGCATGACTTCGGTTTCGCCCTTGAGGACTTGTTTGGCCGCTTCGGTCAGCTGCAGGGCTTGATGTTGCTCGACATTGACGGTGAGATAGCCCAGGCTGATGCACTGGCGGATGACGCTGCGCCATTCTTTGTCGGACAACTCCGCACCGATACCGAAGGTGGACAGTTGTTCGTGCCGGTTGCCGCGTATCCAATCGTCGCTTTTGCCGCGCAATAGGTTGGTGATGTAACCGGCGGCAAAACGTTGTCCGGCGCGGTACACGCAGCTGAGTAATTTTTGCACCAACACCGTGCCGTCAAACCGTACGGGCGGATGCAGGCAGTTGTCGCAACGGCCGCAGGGTTCGGATGCTTCGCCGAAATGTTTGAGCAGCAGTACGCGGCGGCAGGCGGCGGTTTCGCAGACGGCAAGCATAGCATCGAGTTTTTGCATTTCGATTTGCTTTTGCACCTCGTCGCTGTTGCCTTCGGCAATCCGTTCGCGCAGCAACACCCAATCATTCAAGCCGTAACACAGCCAACTCACGGCTGGCAGCCCGTCCCGGCCGGCGCGCCCCGATTCCTGATAGAAATGTTCGACACTCTGGGGCATATCGAGATGGGCGACAAAGCGCACGTCGGGTTTGTCTATGCCCATGCCGAACGCCACGGTCGCCACCACAATAATATTGTCTTCATGCGTAAAGCGGCGTTGGTTTTCCTCGCGCACGTCCATGCTCAAACCGGCATGATACGGAATCGCCTCCAAGCCGTTTTCACACAAAAACTGCGCCACATCCTCGACTTTTTTGCGGCTTAGGCAATACACAATGCCGCTTTGCCCATGCATCTGCTTGCGGATGAAATCCAGCAATTGTTTTTTGCCATTATTTTTTTCGATAACCTGATAATAAATATTCGGGCGGTCAAAGCTGGAGACAAATTCGGGCGCATTGTCCAAGTGCAGATAATGCTTGATGTCAGCGCGCGTGGCGGCATCGGCGGTAGCGGTCAGGGCGATGCGCGGGACGTTCGGATAGCGTTCGGCAAGGATGCCGAGCTGTTGGTATTCGGGGCGGAAATCGTGTCCCCACTGGCTGACACAATGCGCCTCGTCAATGGCGAACAGGCTGACGGTTTGTTGGTCGAGAAAACGCAAAAAGCGGTCGGTAACCAAGCGTTCCGGCGCAACATAAAGCAGTTTCAGACGGCCTTGGGCAAGCTTGTCGGCAATCTCGCGCGCCTCATCTGCCGATGTGCCGCTGTTGACTGCCGCCGCTTCAATCCCGGCTACATGCAGGCTGGCCACTTGGTCGTTCATCAGCGCAATCAGCGGCGATACGACAACCGCCACGCCTTCGCACATCAGCGCCGGAATCTGGTAACACAAAGACTTGCCCCCGCCTGTCGGCATCAGCACCATCAAACTCTCGCCGCCGGCCAAAGCATTGACGATAGCCTCCTGCTTGCCACGAAATTCGGGATAACCGAATACTTCGTGCAAAATCTGTTTGGCGGTCGGCTGAGGCATAATGGTTCCGTAGAATAGGGGAAAGCGTTATTTTAACGGTTTTACACCCGCGTATGTGCGGAACATTTTTCCGCCGCTTTTTCAGACGGCCTCAAATGTAATTCTATCAAAGTTATTTAATTTTAAATAAAGATTTGTTTTATTTTGAATGAAGTATATAAAGGCCGTCTGAAACCTGATATTAGGGTTTCAGACGGCCTTTCAAAAATAAAATCTTTAGGCTTTTTTGACGAACTCAGATTTCAAGTTCATCGCGCTGCCATCGATTTTGCAACCGATATTGTGGTCGCCCTCTTGCAGGCGGATGCCTTTGACTTTAGTGCCTTGCTTGATGACCATAGAGCTGCCTTTGACTTTCAGATCTTTAATCAAGACAACCGTATCGCCATCTTGCAAGACCGCGCCGTTGGCATCCTTGACTTCCAAGGCATCATCGCTTGCAGCCGCAGCATCGGCCTCATTCCACTCATGGGCGCACTCAGGGCAAACGTATTGAGCGCCGTCTTCGTAAGTGTATTCGGAGTGGCATTTCGGGCAGGGAGGTAGGGACATGAGGTTTCCTTATAAATATGATAAAAGAAGCGTAAAACGCAAATAATACAATGTCTAAATTATTGATTCGCCTTGCTGCCGCCTGCGCCGTAAACGGCATTCCAAGCCGCGTCCAACATCTGACCGGCTTGTTGCAGCTTGGCATTTTGCTGCTCTTTCTGCGCCAAGGCCGTCTGAATTTCGCCTTTCAAACGGTCAATATCGGATTGCGCGGCCTGCAAACGGCGCTGCGCGCTTTCCAAATCGCTTTGCAGGGAAATGATTTTGCTGTCGTTGCTGTTTTGCTCATGCAAAGCGGCACGGTAAACCGATTGGACGGACAGCAAACGGTCTTCCGCCTCACCGGCATACGCGGCGGCGGCAGATAGCATCATCAGGGCAAGTAAGGTTTTTTTCATGGGTTTTCCTTTAAAGTTGTTGATTTGTAAAGTAAAGCGCAGAGCCGATTTTTCAGCCGCCAATTTTACATAATATGCTTGTTGGTCTTTATTCTTGATGGCTTATTTTATCCAATCCGGACATTCAGGCTGCCGATAAAAGTTAATTCAATCAACTGTTGTGACCGGCAGGCAGCTATTATTTTCTCATATTCTCCGCCTTATTCCATTATTTTCTGGTTTTATTAGAAAAGATGCTACTTTAAACGTCCAGCCCCATTTTGAGTAATCTTTATAATATATTGATTTTTATTGATATTTATTTTATGTAATTACGCAGGGCGCAAGCGTTTTGAGCTGTTTTTGCTTGACATTCAGGCAAAAACAGCTTTGTTATTTTGTGCAAACTCTATGCAGGTTTGTAGCGTTCAGGATTGTAAGGTTTTTGGGTTTTATAAACGTAGTAGGCCACGACAAGCAACTTACGCATGAGCGCACCTAATATCAGCATCTTTGGTTTGTTTTTGGCGTTCAGACGTTTGACAAAATCGGGAAAGTAATTCCTGTTGAGCGCAACCATAGCAGGCATGAACAGAGCGGATTTTAGCCGTCTGTTTCCGTAGCGTGTCATGCTTGAACGACCTTTTACGCTAGTTCCTGATTCTTTTTGTTGCGGATTCAAGCCGGCAAAGGCGGTAAATTGATTGGCGGTTTTAAAGTCGCCGCTAAGTAAATAATTTGTGAGAATAGCAGCTGTTAGTTTGCCAATGGCCGGAATGGTTTGCAGACGATCTGAAACAGCTTTCAAGTCTTGATTGCTATTTGTGATTGCCTGTATTTCTGCTTCGACTTGCTGAATGTGTTGATCCAATTCTTGTATTTGAGCTTGATGGATTTTTCGAACAAATTCGTCTTTAGCGACTTTCAGCCTGTTCTTTTGTGCGGTCTTTTGGGTTTTAAGCTGTTCGTACAGAGCCAATAAGCGTTTCAAGCGGTAGTGACCTATGCTTATTTTTTGCCGAGCAGGTAAGTCTTTGAGCATGGCCGTATGGCAGTATTCGGCAATAAGCCTTGCATCTTGTTTGTCTGTTTTAGTGCGGTGAAAGCGGCTTTTGCCGTATTCGCTGATTTTGTATGGGTTGATAACGGATACGGTGTAAAACTGGCCGATATAATCGGCAACGTCTTCAAAGTAATTGCCGGTTGCTTCCATGCAGATATGCAATTCACAGCCAAAACCGTCAAGCCAGGCTTTGAAGCTTTCAAAGCCATTGATGCTGTTGTCAAACAGGGCTTGCTTACATTGACCGTTGACAATAGCGGCAGCGTCAAAGGTGTTTTGCGATATATCTAAACCAACAGCGTTTCTCATAATTTCCCTTACTATGCAGATTCACACTTTTGTGTGTTCTTTAATGCTACTCAATTTTCAGACAATAAAAAAACGCCCTCTTCATCTTTTCTACAGTCTGATGACTTAGGCCGTTTCAAGATGGGCGTTTTTCGGTTTGGGTAGCTAATCCAAACCTGTAAGCCGTCTGAATCAAAGGGCTTACAGCTTCGGATAGTTATCCTATTATTCAAAGTAGCGGGCGTTCCCGCACCCCGTGCTACTTTTTACTATATTGATTCCGCCTTTAGGGCTACATCAACACAGTAAAAAGCAGCTTAATTAATTAGATCCTACAGTCCCTCCACGTTGTTGGAATTGTTCCCCTGCCTCTACATAACCGTCATACATGAGATTTTGCGGAGATTTTCCGCCAAGTGATAAAACTTGACTATTGTCATTGGATTTAGCTTGGTTTTGGGGCTGTGTTGACTGTGTAGTTTGGGCTTTATCTTTGTAAGGGTTAAATGGCAAACCGTTACGCACGTAGTCTTTGCACATGGTTTTAGTAACTTCTTTCAGCGGCGTGCCTTGGTCACTGTAACAAGTACAGCCACTATTACCACCTTCAACGCAACCGGCGATGTATTCAAAGGTTTTAACTTGTCTTACATTGTCATAAATAGGTTTTGATTCAGGCTTTTCGGCAAGTGTCGGAACAAAGTCTGTAGACTTAAGGTTTGAATTTATATCTTGCGGACTTTTAGATTGGTCAGTTTCAGGGATTGACTGTGGTTCACTTGCAGAGGAATCAGAAACAGATTGAACTACTTCAGATTGGCCGCTACCTTGTTTATAAATCTGATAGACGTTGAAACCTTTCCAAGCCATGAAAGCAAATATACCTATCAAAGCCCAAACAGCAAGCGGAATGTTCTTTTTAAACTTCTGATGCTGGCTGGATGATTTGTAATACTTAAAGGCATCTTTAGGCGGTTTCCAACTAGCTGATTCAACACCGCTGACACCGGCGGGATTATCCAAACTTGTTACACATTTATACCAAGAATACTGCTTCATCCCCACGGCTTTTCGTTCAAGATGTGTATGTTTTGACACAAGATTACGCACAAATACATCAAGCTGACTTGGATGCTGTGTCATCAAAATAACTGTATGGCCGTGATGGCGGAGTTCAGTTAATTCTTGGATATAGGGCGGAACAGGACGACCGGCAGCGCGAACAGGATAGGTATAGTGTGCTTCATCTACAATCAAGACGGCGCCTTGCGGAATAATATCGCGCAACGGTGCAGACATGATTTCTTCTTCAGTGAGTTCATGGGCATTGAATTTGCGTTTATCCAAACCGTCAATATGGCAGAAATAGAGCGGGCGATCTACTTCAGTACCATCTTCTAGTTTCATTTTGAACAAACCGTCTTCATTGTTCAGAATCATGGACACGACGCGCGAAGTCTTGCCCGTACCCATGTTTCCTGTAAACAAATAAATCATAAGGCTACCTTGGCATAACAAAAGTTAATTTACTTAATGTATTCATTCCAATATAAAAACTGAATGCACCGAATAAATAACCGAGACCTTGGCCAAAACCACCGATTAAAAGTAAATTAAGAATATCAGACGACATGGAATTTATGGCATTTAGGGTGTAATCCTTAAATTTGTTTAGCGCAATCATATAGCCTGCATATGTCACAAACGTCATGCCAGTAGCAATAATTATTCTGACAATGAGCATTTTTAACAGGATTCCTAAAAGAGGAATCAATCCGGCGAGCAGCGGCATATTATCCCTTTCTCAAAGAGCCGAAAACGATAAAGGCAGACATAATAATGAATCCAAGTAGAACGGCAAAACGAACTTTTTCCATGAAAACGCAGAGCGGTTCATAACTTATTTGTACCGGTCTTCCCCAAATGTTGAAACTTTTGGGTTGAGGACAAACGCCATTTGGCGGCAAGAAATTGTCACTATCCCACGTTTTTTCATCAGTTACCTGTGGAATTTTAATATCATCAAACATACCTTTTTCAGGTTTGCCCATTTTGTCACAGGCTAAAATGTCTGGAAAAAAATCACAAAGTAAGCCTTTTGATTCTTCTTTCTTATCATCTTTTTTATCTTCTTTTCTTTTATCTTTATCAGATGGATCATCATCCGGATCAGGTTTATCATCTGGACGTTTATCAGGCTTATCATCGGGATTACCGTCAGGTTTTTTATCGGGCTTTCCATCGGGATTACTGTCGGGATTACCGTCAGGTTTAGATTTAGGTGCTTCTGGGCTACCTGGATCAAGATCAGGTCGTTGAGTTGTTGAAACATTTGCCGTTGTATTGCCGTTTGAATCTTGACCGAAAGTTATGGTAATTTGCACCGGCTTACCGTTTTCAGGGGTTACAGGGCCAATGGTTACGACTGTACCGGCAGGAACTTTGATATTTTCTTTATATTCAGGTTTGCCAGTTCCTTCAACAAAAGGGGTAGGATTTGAATCTATTGTATTTGTAGCAATTTCTAAAAACTTATCGGGAGTAAGTTCTTCGCTGTAATTTTTTATAAAACCATATGCAATTGATAAGGTTTGAATATGGCAACTAACCCCCCAGCCATTCCATCTACATTTTGGAGACGTTCTAGCATATTCATCCCCGAAATATTGATCCATTAAACCTTTATGAATTTTTTCATAGTCGGATTGAACTTGCATTGTTAGGAGGGTTTGAGCATCTTTTGCTGATTTTCCCCCCTTTGAAAGAGCAAGCATTACGGAAGAATCTACGCCAACACAGGAGTAATAACCGGGTTGACTCATAAATTTACCTAAACAAAGCGCATTATCATAAACTTTAAGATATGTATCGGCATTTGCAGAATAATGATAACCTGCTGATTCTAATGTAGGATTTACGAGTTGATAGGCATCATATGCATATGATGCAGCTCCAACGTATGGAGCAGCTTTTAAAGCAAGTTTTGCACCTGCTTTTACAAGGCGAAATGCGCCTGATAGTACGGCTTTTCGGGAGACTGAAGCTTCAAGCGTTAAAGGTACTTTAGCTGAAGCTCTAGCTCCTGATGGCATATAATCAACTATTGCAGGCTCAATAATTCGACCTGAAAATCTTTGTCCATCTAATCTAAAATCAGTTACAACAGATTTAGAATGGTCAATACTTAATCTTACTTGAGTATTTCCAATAGGATATTGACGCATTTCAGCTAAAGCACTATTTGAAAATATCGCTAGAATTGGGATTAAAATCAAAAGTTTGGATTTCAATATCACGATAATCTGCCTTTAAATTATGAATCTTTATATACAAAACAGAATCATCATTAAAATATATTTTCCAAACGTCATTAGATATTTTTCTATTTAAAAACCATTGAATCTGTTCAATGATCATAAATTTATTTTTTTTAGAAAATTCTAAAATTTCTTCTGAAAAAATAATTGCAAATGTTCTGCCAAAATATTTAGATTCTGCTTGATATTTAAAAAGTGCTAATTGGGCTTCTGTAATAAACGGTTTCATAATACTAACTTTCGTAATGGTTGCTGAAAGTTAGATTCTGCCATTACCCGAATAGGGTATCAATCCTTAAATAAAATTGCCCCTATCAAAACAGGTACTACAAGACCCAAGTAAAAATAGTAATCCATCATTTAAGTACCCTTTTCAAAATGGATACGAAATAAACCGATGCCATCACGCCGAATAAAAGCCATCCTGTATCTAAACCGCTTTTCAGATTATCGGCAGGGTCGCATTTGGGTAAATCAGCTTTAATCGTCTGTCCGTTCAGTTTCCATAATGTGCCGTTGTACTCAGGTTTGATGATTTTGCCGTCTTGTGTTATTTGAGGTACTACCAAGCTGAAATAGACGTTTTCAGCTTGGCTTTGCTCAAGACATTTATTCCCAACTTGGTAGTACATCTTAATTACCTTTTATCGCAACAAGCGTTTCACGATGGCAATCACGAACAGGGCAGCAAATACACCGACTACCAACCAACCGGCTTCAAGGCCGTCGGCTTTCGCTGATTCAATACCTGTTTTTGCGGCTTCGGGCAAAGCGGCATAGGCAGATGTGGATAAAGCCAGAGGAGCAGCGGCAACAACGGCCAGTTTTGCGCCGTATTTACGGCAAGAGTTCATCAACTTCATGATGTTTTCCTTTAAAAAATGTTTAAAAAATATGTTTGCGGGCTATGTGAAGGTTTTAGAGACCGCCCGCCGAGCCTCTTAAACTTAATCTTCTTTTGTATAAAAACTGAAAATTAAAAATTCTCCGCCGATTTCCTCAATCGCTGAACTGAAAGCGTCTTCATAGCTTTCATACGTACCGGCAGATTTAATGTTGGGCGTAAAGCCAATATCACCGAATGGATCAGGATAGATGAATTCATGATTTTCGAGTTCTTGAACAATAAATTTTTGCTGATACTTACTCATGATTCAGCCTTTCTTATGCTTTGGGCGTTGCGCCTTTAACTTGAAAAGAAAGCAATTTTGGAACAAGACCTTTACCGGTTGATTCCATGGCAACAGTTACATCAACCGCGCATGGGAATTTAAGATTTTTCAGCTTTTCAAAATTATGGCTATCGCCAAATTTAATGCTTGCCGCGGTAAAGCCCACGGCATTGCCGTTTGAAGGCATGGGGCTGGCTACTAAAACGGTGCATGAATCGATTTTGTTACCGTCGATTTCGCCTTTAAATTGTTTTGCGCCCAAAAAGGTTGCTGAATATGTGGTTACTTGGCTTTGCTCAAACATTTGAATTTCCTTTACTGTTTAAAAAATTTGAAATAATTTTTTCTTCGAGTTCGATGTCTTTAATGTGCTGTTTTTCCCTGTCTTGTGGGAATGCGGTTTCTTTCTCATCAAGCAAATCATCAAGTAATGTTTGCATGTTCAAATCATCAATTGCTTTTTGCTCTTCGTGTATATACTGGATCTTTTGTGTCTGATCTCTACAGTCGTATTGTTCAGGTTGTAAACCTTTGGGATAACCTTCAATGCCTTTTACAAGTTCATCGACAATTTTTGTATCATCCCAACCTATATCACGAAGGAAATTAACCATCTTTCCAACCTGATTACGCGCATGGAACAGTTTGTGATCGAAAGATAGATTCACTGTTTCTGTCTTGGCATCCATCCGCTTGGCTTCTGTTTTGAATATCCCTGTACATATCGGATAAGCACCGCCAAGATACGAACCGGGATAAAGCAAAACATCTAAGGGGATTTCTATATCGCCTGCCCTAAATTCAGTTTCAAACCTGACCCAAGGACTATTGACATCGCCAAATTGTTTTCCTTTCTCATAAACGCGGGTAAATTTAGAATTTCCGCGTTTACCTACATAAAAGGTTTTGCCGCTACCATCATCATTGCGCCATGCAGTACCGCGACATTCGCTTTTTGGCCTCATATTGTGAACGTCAAAATGACCGTTATCATGATCAAGTAATGCCTGATCGGGTGTGTATTCGCCTTTGAAAAAATCATGGGCGACATCAACACGGGTAATTTTTGGACGTATACACTTACTTAAAAACTCATACAGTCTGTTTTCCCAACCGGGTATGGCAGCCTGACAACCTGTACCATTCAATTCAACCAGCATTGTTTCTCGCTGACCGCCATAATGAACCTTTCCGTATTCGACGTTATCGGGTCCTAGTTGGTAACAGCTTTTGTAGAAAAACTTTCCTTTGAACGGTAGTTTTTGGGTAATGCCAAAACCTAAAATTTCTTCTAACAGCTCGCTATACTTCACAACAAATTCTGTATCTGATACCAATCCTTTACCTGTTACTTTCGGTAAACTGTCTTCGTGAATCGTGAAAGTGATTTGGTCAATAAATGCGCCGTCATCCCTTCCTCTTCTTAACGGTATTTCGATGAATTTGCCTTTTCCATCCGATACGAAATGGCTGAAATATTCGAATTCGAAGTCTTGGTTCTCCGATTTTTCAGCACCCTTCGGATTAGGGGTTTTATTTTGCTCCCCCCCTATTAGCCTAGGGGGGCAGCCTTCGGCGGTTGGCGCAGGATTGCCGTCCGCTAAAGCGGCCGCCATATCTGCGCCTACCGCCACGGCTTTATCTGCCAAGGCTTTCATGGTTGCATTCCTTATCCATCAGTTCTTTTACAAACAATCTGCCGCATTCATACGCTTCGTTTTCGGTTTTTTGTTTCAAAGTCGGATTGCGGATAGGAAAACAAACTGTTTTGATGCATTGGGATTCGTTGTCTTTATCCCTGAACACTTTCAAGATGTATGCTTTCGGGAAAGATAAGGGTTCGGGATTGACGGTATAGAAAATAAACATGATTAAGCCCCTTCACTGGCTAGAGTTAAGGGGCTTTACAAGAATTAAGAATATGCGCCCCTGATGGAACGCAATATATAAGGCCGTCTGAAACTGGGTTTCAGACGGCCTTTTTTATTTTTAAAGAACAAATATTCTTAATAATCTATATCATTTATATAAAAATATCGACTCCTATCAATATCGCCCGGATTTTATCGGGTAATCAACCCAATTATACTTTTATCAGGAGTCTGCAATGAAAACTATCCGTATTCTGGCATTGGCCGCCGCACTGACCGCTATACCTGCATTTGCGTCTGATTTCGGCCATGAACAGGCATTGACCATAGACGGCAAGCCCGCCCATCTGGCAGAAACTTCAGCCCGTATTTTGGCAAACGAAACTCTGACTGCGCCGCAACTGGTCGAAGACATTACCGATGGATTGAGTGCGAAAAAAATTCCGGGTTATAAATTGATGATTATGGGCCGCACTTATTCGGTGGCGGCAGAAACTAAACCGCCGAAAGAAGGCCAAACTCAGTGGCGGGACAATACGTTCATTCATCGCGGCGTAAAACTGTTTGTCGGTATTCCGGTTAAAAACGGCAAGATGGATTTGGCGTCTGCACGATTGATTAATATCGGCGTGGTTGATGACAACAGTGGTGCCGCGCCTCATGATGAGGGTGAGAAAATCCGCCCCGTCGGCAAACAGCTGATGTCTCCCGATGCCAAAGTGGAAAATGTGAAACTCAATATTGCCAAACTGATGCTCCCAAATATGAAATTGGGCGAAACCAGTGGCGGTGGCGTGAAATTGGAAGCATCGGCAACATTGGACGGTAAACCGATACAGACCAAAATCGACAGCACTTTCTCCCGCTTTTATTCCGCCAAACCGGCGGCTACACGGCCGTTTATGGCAGATGCACGGTTTGTGAAATAATCGCAAAGGCCGTCTGAAACCCAGTTTCAGACGGCCTTTTATATAACAAAACTGCATAAGTTTAATTCTTTATAGATTAAAGGTAAGGAGTTAAAAAAGCGTAGAATGGCGATTTTAAAAAAATCATCACTGGAGGTCGATCATGACGGTAACGATTTTAGACGGCGGAATGGGGCGTGAACTGCATCGGCGCGGCGCACCGTTTCGTCAGCCGGAATGGTCTGCTTTGGCTTTGATGGAAACGCCGGAGATTGTACGCGAAACGCATTTGGACTTTCTTCGCGCAGGCGCACAAGTAGTTACGACCAACAGCTATGCGCTTGTTCCGTTTCATATCGGGCAGGAGCGCTTTGATGCTCGAGCTGCCGAATGGGCAAGGCAGGCCGGCCGTTTGGCGCGTGAAGCGGTGGAACAAAGCGGGACTGCTGCAAAAGTAGCCGCAAGCCTGCCGCCGTTGTTCGGTTCTTACCGCCCTGACTTGTTTGACAAACAAGTCGCACCTGCTTTGGCGCGCCCTTTAATATCGGGTTTGATGCCGTTTGCTGATATTTGGTTGGCAGAAACCGTATCCAGCTTGGAAGAAGCGCGTTTCTGGCGCAGTAGTCTGCCTGATGATGGTAAGCCGTTTTGGGTGTCGTTTACTTTGGAAGATACGATGCCGCATGATGTACCGGTGTTGCGTTCGGGAGAAAACGTGCACGAAGCGGCGGATTTCGCGGTAGAGATAGGTGCGGCGGCAATGTTGTTCAATTGCAGTCAGCCTGAAGTGATGGCGGAAGCTTTGAAAGTGGCACATGAAGCCCAAGGCCGTCTGAAACTGGGTGTTTACGCCAATGCATTTGAACCGGTACAAGGACAGATGAACGAGGCCAACGACGGTTTGGATCCGATTCGTGCCGATGCTACGCCGGAAAATTATTTGGCGTGGGCGAGGAAATGGGCGGATTTGGGTGCTGAAATCATCGGCGGGTGCTGCGGTATCGCACCTGAACATATCCGTGCGTTGGCGCAAGGATTTAAGGCCGTCTGAAAGTGGCTGCATAATATTTTGATACGGTTAGAACAGGCTAAAAAAGCCGGTAATGCCGTCGCTTCACAAACACATAATTATAAAAATCAGGAATAAATATGTCGCAAAAATCTCAAATCGGCTTGGTCGCGCTGACGGCCTTGGTTATCAGTTCCATGATTGGTTCGGGTATTTTCAGCCTGCCGCAGAATATGGCTGCCGTTGCAGGTTCGCAGGCTTTGCTGCTGGGCTGGCTGATTACCGGTGTGGGCATTATCTTTCTCGGCCTGTCATTTTCGGCCTTGTCCAAACTTAAGCCCGAATTGGATGGCGGTATTTATACGTACGCCCGCGACGGCTTCGGCGATTTGATGGGTTTTTTCTCAGCGTGGGGCTATTGGCTTTGCACCACGGTCGGTATTGTCGGCTATTTGGTGGTTGCGTTTGAAGCAGTAGGTGGATTTGTCGATACGCCGGACAGCGTGATTTTCGGTAAAGGCAACACATTTGCTGCTTTTGTCGGTGAATCGGTAATTGTATGGCTGATTTACTGGTTGGTGGTGCGCGGTATTAAAGAAGCGGCAGGAGTGAACCTGATTGCGACAGCAGTCAAAGTATTTCCGCTGATTTTATTTATCGGTATGGCAGCCTATTTCTTTCAAACCGAAGTGTTTATGTCCGATTGGACAGGGGCAAGCCTTGCTACGCCTGAAAATCCTGATGTCAGCCTGATGACGCAGGTGAAAAACACAATGCTGATTACGCTGTGGGTGTTTACCGGTATTGAGGGTGCGGCGGTTTTGTCCAAGCATGCGCGAAGTCGTGCTGATGTCGGTCGGGCAACCATTATCGGAGTCAGCTTGACGCTGGCGATGTATGTGGCAATTACTGTCTTGGCTCAAGGCATTTTGCCTCGTGTGGATATTGCAGCAATGGCTAATCCGTCTATGGCGGGCGTGTTGGCGCACATGGTCGGCCCTTGGGGTAAAGTGCTGATTTCTTTCTGCCTGATTGTGTCTGTGCTGTCGTCTTATTTAAGCTGGACGCTGTATGCGACCGAGATTCCGCACATGGGTGCGAGAAACGGTGCATTTCCAAAATCGTTTATCCCGTTGAATAAAAACGAAGTGCCGCAGGGTTCGTTGATGTTTACCACCTTGACCGTGCAGTTGTGCCTATTGCTGGTGTGGTTAAAAGGTGAGGATTATTCTGCCTTGCTGATGGTATCGACTTCCATGATTTTGATACCGTATCTGTTAATTGGTGCATATCTGCTCAAATTATCGCTGACACAAAAGGCTGCGGCAAAATACCGTCTTATCGGCGCGGCAGCAACGCTTTATGCGGCTTGGATTGTCTATGCGGCAGGCACGGAATATTTGCTGCTTTCAGTCTTGCTCTATTTGCCCGGCGTATTGCTGTTTCTCTATTCGCAAAAGAAACACTACGGAAGTTGTCAGTTCAACCGTATGGAAAAAGCCGTACTGGTATTGCTGTTGATTTTGGCTGTGCCGGCCGTACAGCAGTTTGTCGCTAGCTTACAAGTGTAAGCAGAAAGGTTTGAAAAAGGCCGTCTGAAATCCTGTTTCAGACGGCCTTTTATTGATAAAGCCGATTCAATACCGCATCATTTTGCTGTCCACCTGCATTGCCCAAGCATCAATACCGCCTTGCAGGTTGTAGAGGTTTTCAAATCCGGCATCTTCTAGATACATTGCCGTGTGCAGGCTGCGGATGCCGTGGTGGCAGTAAACGACGATGGGCAAATCGTCGTCGGGAAGCTCGTTTTGGCGCAGGGGGATGAGGTTCATCGGGATGTGAATGGCAGCGGGAAGGGTGCAGATGGCGCGTTCTTCATCGGTGCGGACGTCGAGCAGATGAAATGCGCGGCCTTCGTCCTGCCATTGTTTCAATTCGGTGGGCGAGAGTTGGATGATGTCGGTCATGGGGTAGGGTGTAAAAGTATGAGGCCGTCTAAACTTTCAGACGGCCTGTTGTTTAAAAATCGAAATCGCCGAACGGATTGGCCGATTTGTCTTCCAAGTGTGCTACAACGGTGTCGAATAATACTTTTTCGGAAAACTCATTGCCGTTACGCGTCAGCAAAAGTGCGCGTTGTACCGGTTTGCGGCCGACAATGACCACCATACGGCCACCGTCTTTCAGTTGCTCTTTCGGAATTTCAGGTACGTTGTCTACTGCGCCGCCCACATAAATCGCATCAAAAGGAGCGCCTTGCGATGCTTCGGTCAGGCCGTTGTTTTGCACATAATCGACGTTGGCAAAGCCCAATTCGTCCAAAACTTTTTTGGCGCGTTGCTGCTGCTCGGCATCGATGTCGTCAGTGACGACTTTGCCGGCCAATTTGGACAGCAGGGCGGTTGCATAGCCTGAGCCTGTACCGATTTCTAAGACGGTTTCGTCTTTTTTCAGTTTCAAACCTTGAGCCAGGCGGGCAACGACTTTGGGTTCCAACATCTTATGGCCGTTGTCCAGCGGCAGCTCCATATCCGCATAGGCCAAACCTTGAAAAGCTTCGCCGACAAAATGTTCGCGCTCGATCTCCTCCAAAGCATCCAAAATGTCGAAGTCCAAGACATCCCACGGACGAATCTGCTGTTCAACCATATTGAAACGCGCTTTTTCAAAGTCCATATTTGTGCTCCGTTCAATTCTTAATTTTATCGAAGCGTACATTATAAATCCTTGTCGGAGAGTGTGCCATCTTTCAGACGACCCCGGAGGCTCGTTAATAATTGCCAAGCGCACATATATCCACTAAACTTTCACATTACACGACGCTACAGCAAGCAACAACCAACACACGGAGCAATAAAGATGTATCACCAAATCGGAATGTGGGACCAAAAATGGGTTATCGGCAACTGGAAAATGAACGGCCGACTCCAAAACAACAATGCGCTTATGCACCGCTTCCGCATCATGCCCACCGCCGAACGCGTCCTCATCGGCCTGGCCGCTCCGACCGTTTATCTGTTGCAACTGCACAACGCCATGCAGATAGTCCTCAACAACCGCATCTTGACCTGTGCGCAAGACGTGAGCCGTTTCCCGAATAACGGCGCATACACCGGCGAAGTGTCCGCCGAAATGCTTGCCGACATCGGTACAGACATCGTTCTCATCGGCCACTCCGAGCGCAGCCTTTATTTCGGCGAGAAAAACGAAATCCAACGCCGCAAAATGGAAAACGTCCTCAACGTCGGCCTGATTCCATTGTTGTGCGTCGGCGAAAGCTTGGAAGAGCGCGAAGCCGGTAAAGAACACGAAGTCATTGCCCACCAACTTTCCATTCTGCAAGGTTTGAACACCAAAAACATCGCCGTTGCCTACGAGCCGGTTTGGGCGATCGGTACAGGCAAAGTCGCCACCGTCGAACAAATCGCCGATATGCACGCATTTATCTACAAAGAAATCTTGTCTTTGTGCGGAAGCGATGTTAAAATCCGCGTTCTTTACGGCGGAAGTGTGAAAGCGGATAACGCGGCCGACATCTTCGCAGTACCTCATGTAGACGGCGCATTGGTTGGTGGCGCGTCATTATCATATGACTCCTTTACCGCCATCATCAACGCAGCACAAGCCTCGTAGAAAACATATGGAAGCCTTTAAAACCCTTATCTGGATCATTAATATTATTTCCGCTTTAGCCGTAATCGTGTTAGTATTGTTGCAACACGGTAAAGGCGCGGATGCCGGCGCAACGTTCGGTTCCGGCAGCGGTAGCGCGCAAGGCGTATTCGGTTCTGCCGGTAATGCCAACTTCCTCAGCCGCTCGACTGCCATTGCTGCAACATTTTTCTTTGCGACCTGCATGGCGATGGTGTATATTCACACCCACTCCAGTAAGCACGGTTTAGACTTCAGCGATGTGAAGCAGACCCAGCAAGCTCCTAAGCCTGCAACGCCTGCACAAAACAATACAACTCCTGTTGCACCGAATCCTCAGCAGCAGTAAGACAATTTGATTTATGCCGACATGGTGGAATTGGTAGACACGCTATCTTGAGGGGGTAGTGGCCGTAGGCTGTGCGAGTTCAAATCTCGCTGTCGGCACCACATTAGAAAATCTAACCGCTTTTTAGCGGTTATTTTTTCGTCTTGAGAATCTGACTTTCATTTATAGTGGATTAAATTTAAATCAGGACAAGGCGACGAAGCCGCAGACAGTACAAATAGTACGGCAAGGCGCGAGGCAACGCCGTACTGGTTTAAATTTAATCCACTATATCTTTAGGACGAGACAGGGAAATACAATGAAGCGTTTGGTTGTCGGCATCAGCGGTGCCAGCGGTTTTCAGTATGGCGTGAAAGCTTTGCAGCTTTTGCGTGAGCATCAGGTAGAAACGCATTTGGTGGTTTCGCAAGGGGCGGAGATGACCCGCGCTTTGGAAACGGATTACACCAAAGAAGACGTTTATGCTTTGGCGGATGTCGTGCATTCCGTCCGTAATGTCGGGGCAAGTATTGCCAGCGGTTCGTTTTTGACGGATGGAATGTTGATTGCGCCGTGTTCAATGAAAACTTTGGCTTCGGTTGCCCATGGATTTGCCGATAATTTGCTCAGCCGTGCGGCGGATGTAACGTTGAAAGAGCGGCGCAAGTTGGTGTTGATGGTACGTGAAGCTCCGTTAAACTTGGCGCACATTGAAAATATGCGCCGCGTGACAGAGATGGGCGGCATTGTGTTTCCTCCCGTTCCGGCTTTATATCAGAAGCCCGAATCCATTGAAGATATGATTACACACAGCGTCTCTCATGCTTTGGACTTGTTTGGCATCATTCAAAACGATGTGCCGCGCTGGCAGGGATGATGTTTCAGACGGCCTGGGCATAATTACGTTTACTGAGAAGGAAGATAAAAACCATGCAAACGATTCCTGCCAATATAGTGAAGTTTTTGAGCAATCATCATGTAGTCAGTATTGCTGCTGCGGAAGAGGGCGAAGTTTGGGCGGCTTGCTGTTTTTATGTATTTGACGAGGCGAATGCCCGATTGATTGTGCTGACATCTTTGAAAACGAAGCATGGCGGAATAATGAGCCGCTCTGCCAAAGTAGCCGGTACCATTGCCGGACAGCCTGACAGCATCACGAAAATCAGCGGCATTCAGTTTGCGGCGACCGCCGCTTTGATTGAAGATGAAGCGGATTTGAAAGTGGCGCAGTCTTTGTATTACAAAGCGCATCCTGCTGCCAGAGTGATGAGAAGCGATGTTTGGGCATTGAATTTGGACAGTGTGAAATTCACTGACAATAAATTGGTATTCGCACAAAAAACGTACTGGAATCGCGAGGATTAAGAAAAGGCCGTCTGAAAGATGAAATTTCAGACGGCCTTTGGTAATGTTACAAATTAATCGTGTCCGAGTTCGACAGTTTTGTCTTTGTAACGTGTATCGGGAACCAAAACGATTTTCTCGTCCACTTTGCCGATGGCTTTCACGTCTTTGCCCGGATAGTCCAGCTGATGCAGGAAGTAGCGGATACAGTTCAAACGTGCACGTTTTTTGTCGTCGGAACGGATGATGACCCAAGGCGCGTCGCCGGTGTGGGTGTGGAAGAACATGGCGTTTTTGGCTTCGGTGTAGTCGTCCCAGCGGTCGAGCGACTGGATATCCACAGGGGACAGTTTCCAGTGTTTCAGCGGGTCGTCACGACGGGAGATGAAGCGACGGAGTTGTTCTTCACGGGATACGGAGAACCAGAATTTGAACAGATGGATGCCGCTGGCAACGAGCATACGCTCCAATTCAGGGGTTTGACGCATGAAAAGCATGTATTCGTTAGGTTCGCAGAAGCCCATTACGCGTTCTACGCCGGCACGGTTGTACCATGAGCGGTCGAAGAATACCATTTCGCCTGCGGTCGGCAGGTTTTGGATGTAGCGTTGGAAATACCATTGGCCGCGTTCGGTAGTGGTTGGTTTCTCCAAAGCAACCACGCGCGCGCCACGCGGATTCAGGTGTTCCATGAAGCGTTTGATGGTACCGCCTTTACCGGCTGCGTCGCGGCCTTCAAACAGGCTGACGATACGCTGACCGGAATCTTTAACCCAGCTTTGTACTTTCAACAATTCGATTTGCAGCTTCTGTTTTTCTTTTTCGTAAACAGAGCGGCGCATACGTTGTTTGTACGGGTAGTTGGCAGGAAGCGGTGCACTGCCGGAATCTTCGTCAGTGCCGCGTCCTTCGTGTTCCAAAACAGCCTTTTCGAATACTTGCAGCTGGTCTTGTTTCTCGCCCAGTTCAACATTCTCGAACGGTTCTAATTGGTGGTCTGCCATAAAGTCTCCTTATCGATTAAGTTTTAAATGATATGGTGTGGTATGACTTGATTTTACTCCTTTATGCTGTGTTAGCCTACATAAAATTACATATAAGCAATTTTTTCCGGTTTGTCTGATAATTTTTGTAAAAACAGCGTATAATCAACCTATTTGTATAATACATCATGCCTTATTTCGCCCTGTTC
Source organism: Neisseria flavescens (assembly GCF_005221285.1). NCBI lineage: Bacteria > Pseudomonadati > Pseudomonadota > Betaproteobacteria > Neisseriales > Neisseriaceae > Neisseria > Neisseria flavescens. Next base: position 1,640,323 of record NZ_CP039886.1, on the reverse strand, counting down.
GACGATGCATTAAGCGGTCGTGCAAAACTCTATCAAAATCATGTGGAAAGCTGCCTTTTTCATTATAACGAACTGGAGTCGTTGGATGATGTTTTGCAGGCAGGTTGGAAAAAAGGCCTGCATGCAGTGTTGTTTGCAGACTACGAATTCGGATTGCCACTGATGGATATTTCATCCGCGCGCAGTAGCAATTTGCGTTTGCACTGGTTTGCTACTTGTTCCGAAATCGATGCCGAAAGCTGGCTGGCCAATCATTCAGACGGCCTTGAGGCAGGTATCTCCACTCCCCGATTCTCCGTATCCGAAGCCGGTTATCTCGAGCATATCAACCAAATCCACGAAGCCATCCGCCGCGGCGATACCTATCAAATCAATTACACCGTACGCCTGCACCTGCAAACTTACAGCAATCCGATTCAGCTTTACCGCCGCTTGCGACAGCCTGTGCCGTATGCCGTTTTGTCTTGTCTGCCCGACGGGGCAGGGCAGGAAGCGTGGACTTTGTGTTTTTCTCCCGAACTTTTCCTCAAAATCGATTCAGACGGCCTGATCACAACCGAGCCGATGAAAGGCACTGCGCCGATTCTTCATGACGGACAAGATGAACACCGCGCCGTTGAATTGCAAAACGACCCTAAAAACCGCGCCGAAAATGTGATGATTGTCGATTTGTTGCGCAATGACCTCGGCAAAATCGCACAAACGGGCAAAGTACGCGTGCCTGAACCGTTTAAAGTTTCCCGTTTCGGCAGTGTTTGGCAGATGACCAGTGCCATCGAGGCGCAGGCGTTGCCTGATGTTTCGGTTGCCGATATTTTCCGTGCAGCCTTCCCCTGCGGCAGTATTACCGGCGCGCCCAAACGCATGAGCATGCAGATTATTGAGTCTCTTGAATCCGAACCGCGCGGTTTGTACACAGGCAGCATCGGCTTTTTGCATCCGTGCGATATGGGTTTGGGATTTGAAGGCGTGTTTAATGTCGTGATTCGTACCTTATCCCTGAAACCGGTTTTAGACGGCCTTTATCAAGGTGTTTATGGTGTGGGTTCGGGGATTGTGATTGATAGCGATCCTGAAGCCGAATATCGCGAGTGTGGTTGGAAGGCGCGTTTCCTCAATGAATTGCGGCCTGATTTCGGTATTTTTGAGACCATGCGTGTGGAAGATAGACAATGCCGTTTGCTTGATTTGCATTTAGGCCGTCTGAAAATTTCGGCACAAGCGCTCAATCTGACTTGGCCTGAAAATGCGGCAGAGCAAATTCAACACTATATAGATGCGTTGCCAAGTGGGTTATTTAGAGTCAAAGCCGCTTTGTTTTCAGGCGGTCTTGCATTGAGCCATGCGGCTGTTTCCGAATTGGATGGGCAGCAATACGTTATCTTGAGTGAACACACATTAAGTCAACGCGATTATCTGCGCCGTTTTAAAACCACACGCCGTGACATTCTTGACCAAGCATGGAAAACGGCAGAAGGGCAGGGCGCATTTGACAGCCTGTTTTTCAATTCAGACGGCCTTTTGTTAGAGGGCGGAAGAAGCAATGTGTTCGTCAAATATCAAGGACAATGGCTCACGCCGTCTTTGGATTTGGATATTTTGAATGGGGTAATGCGCCAAGCGGTATTGAAGCAGCCACAGCTATATTTAGGTGTGGATGCAATCAAGGAAACACACATCACGCGTGCTATGTTGGAAAATGCGGAAGAAATCCGCTTGAGCAACGCTTTAAGGGGCGTGTTTGCGGTTTCGCTCCGTAAATAAATGGCAATAGTCAAATCATCGTGATTCAAATTGTCGTAAAGCGGCAATATCCGATAGAATACGTCATTTCAACAATGAGGCCGTCTGAAAGGGAAAACAATATGGCAAAAGCAAAAGGTGGATTGGGACGCGGTTTGGATTCGCTGATTTCCAATGCAGTGGACAGCAGCAGTAGCGACCGCCTGACAACGGTTGCCATCGCCGATATTCAGCCCGGCCGTTATCAGGCGCGTGTGCAAATTGATGATGAAGCTTTACAGGAATTGGCCGATTCCATTAAAGCGCAAGGCATTATCCAGCCGGTTATCGTACGTGAGCGTGGTCTGTCTCAATATGAATTGATTGCCGGCGAACGCCGTTGGCGCGCTTCCCAGTTGGCCGGTTTGACCGAAATTCCCGTCGTTATCAAAACCATCAGCGACGAAACTGCGTTGGCCATGGGTTTGATTGAAAACCTGCAACGTGAAAACCTCAATCCGATTGAAGAAGCGCAAGGTTTGAAACGCCTTGCCGACGAATTCGGCCTGACTCATGAAACCATTGCAAAAGCCGTCGGTAAAAGCCGTAGTGCCATCTCCAACAGCCTGCGCCTGTTGAGCCTGCCTGAGCCGGTTCAGGAAATGCTTTATCAACGCCGTCTGGAAATGGGCCATGCCCGTGCGTTGCTGACCTTGCATGTGGTTGACCAGTTGGAGTTGGCGCAAAAAGCCGTCAAAAACGGTTGGTCGGTACGCGAAGTAGAACGTCGCAGCCAGTTGGCGCATCAAAAAGCCAAGCCTGAAGCAGCCAAAACCATCAGCCCGGATATCCGCCGCATTAATGATGCCCTGACCGAGCGTTTGGGTGTCAATGCAGAAGTCAAAACCAGCAATCAGAAGAAAGGCAAAATCGTACTGCATTTTGATACACCGGAAACATTTGAATATTTGCTGAAGCAGTTGGGCATCAATCAAGAGTTTTAACGGTTTTATAAACAGGCCGTCTGAAAAAAAATTTCAGACGGCCTAAATTTTTGATAAAAGGACTGGTCGTACAGATGCTTACAATACAAATCAAAATCTTCTGTAAAATCTGTGTAGCAACATGTAATTTGTGTTAAACTCCGTTCCTGCAAAGATTTGTTTTATATGTGTTAATCATTTATCTGTGAAAGGTTCACAAAGATTAACATATTGCTTGACGTTAACAAACTTCTTGATTATATTAATTTGCCTTGCGTTTTTGGGGTGTGGAGTACAATGAATCGGATAGTCCCATTGCAAGTGATTGTATTGTTAATAATTTCAGTTGTTTGTGCGTTATTTTCCGGGTTGCCCGGCCTCCTCTCTGCTTTAGCGGGAGGATTTTCGTACATTTTGCCTACCCTAGTTGCAGTTTTACTTTTAAAGTTTTCCCGACGAAATCCCGATCTGCAAAGTTCAATGTTTGTCGGTGGAGAGGTTTTAAAAGTAGTGCTGTCGCTGGTATCTATGTCGGTCGTTTTTGCGATATGGCATCAATCGCTGGTATTTTTCCCATTCTTATTGGGGTTACTCAGTGTCAGTCATTTGGTTTTTTTAGTATTGTTGAGAGTGAAACACTATGGCAGGTGAAACTATGACCGCTGCCGACTACATCAAGCACCACTTGCAAAGCTTGACCAGTATGTCGGATGTTACTCAGGGTCAAGGACTGAAAAACATCGCTGATTTTTCGTTCATTAACCTTGATGCAATCTTTTTTGCCGTTCTGTTGGGTGTAATCGGCAGCTTCCTTTTGTGGCGTGGAGCCAAAAAAGCAACTGCTGGCGTGCCCGGCCGTTTTCAGGCGGCTGTTGAGATTTTGTTCGAATTTGTGGATAACATGTGTAAGGGCATTATTCACAACGAACAATCGCGTAAAGCTGTTGCGCCTTTGGGTTTGACCCTGTTTGTCTGGATTTTCCTGATGAACGCCATGGATATGTTGCCGGTTGATCTGCTGCCGATGGCATGGCAAGGCATTACCGGTAATCATCATGCACTGTTGCGCGTTGTACCGACTGCTGACTTGAATACGACTTTGGCTCTGGCAATTGGCGTATTGTTGGTATGTATTTATTACAATATCAAAATCAAAGGCTTTGGCGGTTGGATTCACGAATTGTTCAGCGCACCTTTTGGCCCAATGCTTGCTCCGGCCAACTTCCTGCTGAACTTGGTAGAGTTCTTGTCCAAAACCGTATCCCACGGTATGCGGTTGTTTGGTAATATGTATGCCGGTGAGCTGGTGTTCTTGCTGATTGCTTTGTTGGGTGGTGCATGGGCATCAACCGGCAGTATCGAAACTTTGGATCCAATTTTATTTGTGTTCCACCTGATTGCCGGTTTGGCTTGGGCGATTTTCCACATTTTGGTTATCACCTTGCAGGCATTTATTTTCATGGCGTTGGCGTTCGTATATATCGGACAAGCGCATGATGCACACTAATCAAGTAGTTTTTTCGTAGTTTGTTTTTCGTAGTTTAACCTTTACTATTTTAAGGAGTTTAAAAATGGGTTTGATTGCTATCGCATGTGGTTTGATCGTTGCCTTGGGCGCATTGGGTGCCTCTATCGGTATCGCAATGGTTGGTTCTAAATACTTGGAATCTTCTGCCCGCCAACCTGAGCTGATCGGTCCTCTGCAAACCAAACTGTTCTTGATCGCTGGTCTGATCGACGCGGCCTTCTTGATCGGTGTGGCTATTGCCCTGTTGTTCGCCTTCGTTAACCCGTTTGGTGCTGCGTAATCAAGACGGAGCGATCCGTTCAGATACAGGCTTACGGCCTGTTTGATTAACCCGGATACGAAGGTTAAGTAACGTGAATATTAATGCAACCTTATTTGCGCAAATCCTAGTTTTCTTTGGCTTGGTTTGGTTTACGATGAAATTCGTATGGCCTCCGATTGCCAAAGCGTTGGATGAGCGTGCCGCAAAAATCGCCGAGGGCTTGGCTGCTGCCGAGCGCGGTAAGAGCGATTTTGAGCAGGCAGAGAAAAAAGTTGCAGAACTTATGGCCGAAGGGCGTAATCAGGTAACCGAAATGGTTGCCAACGCCGAAAAACGTGCTGCAAAAATTGTAGAAGAAGCCAAAGAGCAAGCTTCTCATGAAGCGGCACGCATTGCAGCCCAAGCAAAAGCTGACGTGGAGCAAGAAGTTAACCGTGCGCGCGAAGTGTTGCGCGAACAGGTTGCTACACTGGCTGTTAAAGGTGCGGAATCTATCTTGCGTAAAGAAGTTGATGCTTCCAAACATGCAGATTTGCTCAGTACCTTAAAACAGGAGCTGTAATCTTATGGCAGAGTTCGCAACGATTGCCAGACCTTATGCGAAAGCATTGTTTAGTCTGGCCCAGGAAAAAAACCAAATCGAGTCTTGGTTGGGCGAACTGAAAGAACTCGCAGCGGTTGTTCAAGATGAGAAAGTCATTGCTTTCATCGAGCAACCGGAAACGGGAGCTTCCGAAAAAGCAGAAACGCTCAAAGGTCTTGTCGGTATCAAAAATGTCGAATTGGCAAATTTCATTACCGTTTTGGCCGAGCAAAAGCGTTTGCTGGTATTGCCGGAAATTTATGCCCAATATCAAGATTTGACCTTGATACACAACAATACGAAATCGGCAGTAGTTTACAGCGCGTATGAACTCAGTTCTCAGCAGCTGGCCGATGTTACCGATATCCTGACAAAACGCTTCAACAGCAAATTGGATGTGGTAGCTAAAGTTGCCCCTGAATTAATCGGCGGCATCAAAGTAGAAGTGGGTGATCAGGTCTTGGATTTGTCCGTACAAAGCAAACTGAATGCTTTGTATGCGACTATGACAAATTAGGAGAGTTTTCATGCAGCTTAATCCTGCTGAAATTAGCGATTTGATTAAAGCCAAAATCGAAAATCTGTCCGTCAATGCAGAAGTGCGTACCCGTGGTACCGTTGTTTCTGTTACAGACGGCATTGTGCGCATTCATGGCTTGTCAGACGCGATGCAAGGTGAGATGCTCGAATTCCCCGGTAACACTTTCGGTCTGGCCATGAACTTGGAGCGTGACTCCGTCGGTGCCGTAGTGTTGGGTGAGTACGAACACATTAAAGAAGGCGATACAGTTACCTGTACCGGCCGTATTTTGGAAGTGCCGATCGGTCGCGAACTGGTTGGTCGTGTAGTTGATGCATTGGGTCGTCCTATTGACGGTAAAGGTCCAATCAACACAACATTGACTGCTCCAATCGAAAAAATTGCACCAGGCGTGATTGCGCGTAAATCGGTTGACCAACCAATGCAAACCGGTCTGAAAGCCATTGACTCTATGGTTCCGGTTGGCCGTGGCCAACGTGAGTTGATCATTGGTGACCGTCAAACCGGTAAAACTGCCGTGGCATTGGATGCCATCGTTAACCAAAAAGGTACAGGCGTTATCTGTATTTATGTGGCTATCGGTCAAAAAGCATCTTCTATTGCCAACGTAGTGCGCAAATTGGAAGAGCATGGTGCGATGGAACATACTATCGTGGTTGCCGCAACTGCTTCTGAAGCTGCTGCACTGCAATACATCGCTCCTTACTCCGGTTGTACCATGGGCGAATTCTTCCGTGACCGTGGTGAAGATGCGTTGATCGTATACGATGACTTGTCTAAACAAGCCGTTGCATACCGTCAAATTTCCCTGCTGTTGCGCCGTCCTCCCGGTCGTGAAGCATATCCTGGCGACGTATTCTACCTGCACTCCCGTCTGTTGGAACGTGCGGCCCGCGTCAACGAAAACGAAGTTGAAAAACTGACCAATGGCGAAGTAAAAGGCAAAACCGGTTCTCTGACTGCATTGCCGATTATTGAAACCCAAGCCGGTGACGTATCAGCATTCGTACCAACCAACGTAATTTCGATTACAGACGGCCAAATCTTCTTGGAAACCGACTTGTTCAACGCCGGTATCCGTCCTGCAATCAATGCCGGTATTTCCGTATCGCGCGTGGGTGGTGCAGCACAAACCAAAGTCATCAAAAAACTGGGTGGCGGTATCCGTTTGGCGTTGGCACAGTACCGTGAATTGGCGGCGTTCTCGCAATTTGCTTCCGATTTGGACGAAGCAACACGCAAACAGCTGCAACACGGTGAAGTGGTTACTGAATTGATGAAACAAAAACAATTCAGCACATTGAACACTGCCGAAATGGCATTGACTTTGTGGGCGATCAACAACGGTTCTTACGCAGATGTTCCGGTATCCAAAGCCTTGGCTTTCGAAGCAGAATTTTTGAGTTTCGTTCGTACGCAACATCCTGAGGTTCTGGAAGCGATTAATGCATCAGGCGCAATGTCTGACGAAAGCGAAAAAGCATTGACCGAAGCCATGAAATCTTTCAAATCTTCTTACGCTTACCAAGCATAAGTATTGAGATGAAAGGAGTCTGAAATGGCAGTCGGAAAAGAGATTCTCACCAAAATCCGTAGTGTTCAAAATACCCAAAAGATCACTAAAGCGATGCAAATGGTGTCGACCTCTAAAATGCGGAAGACTCAAGACCGGATGCGCTTAGCGCGTCCGTACGCCGAAAAAGTGCGTACTGTGATGAGCCATCTTGCACAGACTAATGCCGATCATGGTATCAAATTGTTGGAGCCGCGCCACGAAGTGCGTCGTGCCGGTTTCATTTTGATTACCTCGGATAAAGGTTTGTGCGGTGGCTTGAACGCAAACGTACTGAAAAAGTTTTTGGCGCAAGTTCAAGAGTATCAGGAACAAGGCATCGAAGTCGAAGTCGTGTGCCTGGGTAGTAAAGGTTTGGCTGCATGCCAAAGTATCGGTTTGAATGTTATTGCCAGCGCAACCAATTTGGGCGATACCCCAAAAATGGAATTGCTGCTCGGCCCTCTGACCGAAATCTTCCAACGTTATGAGAAGCATGAATTAGACCGTATCCATATGGTTTACTCACGTTTTGTCAATACAATGCGCCAAGAGCCGCGTATGGAAGTTTTGCTGCCTATCGGTGAAAACGTTATTGACGACGAAGCAGGTCATTCTTCATTTGCTTGGGAATACCGCTACGAGCCGAGTCCTATCGCTGTATTGGAATATTTGGTTCGCCGCTATTTAGAGTCTGTGGTTTATCAGGCATTGAGCGACAACATGGCATCTGAACAAGCCGCGCGTATGGTAGCGATGAAAGCCGCAACCGACAATGCAGGCAATGCCATTAAAGAATTACGCTTGGTGTACAACAAATCGCGTCAAGCCGCGATTACCACAGAATTGTCAGAAATTGTAGCAGGTGCAGCGGCAGTTTAATGCCGTCTGAAGCCTGAACAGGAAATTAGGATACGATAATGAGCCAAGGCAAAATCGTACAAGTTATTGGTGCGGTGGTTGACGTGGAATTTCCACGCGACGCTATTCCGCATGTTTACGATGCCCTGAAATTGGACGAGAACGGTCTGACTCTGGAAGTTCAACAGCTTCTGGGTGACGGCGTTGTCCGTACTATTGCAATGGGTAGTTCAGACGGCCTGAAACGCGGCATGTCTGTAAGCAATACCGGTGCGCCAATCACTGTGCCGGTAGGTAAAGGTACATTGGGCCGTATTGTCGACGTATTGGGTACGCCTGTTGATGAAGCAGGTCCGATCGATACCGACAAGAGCCGTGCCATTCACCAAACTGCTCCGAAATTCGATGAGTTGTCTTCAACTACCGAATTGTTGGAAACCGGTATTAAAGTGATCGACTTGCTGTGTCCGTTTGCTAAGGGCGGTAAAGTAGGTCTGTTCGGTGGTGCCGGTGTGGGCAAAACCGTGAACATGATGGAATTGATCAACAACATCGCCAAAGCGCACAGCGGCCTGTCCGTGTTCGCAGGTGTGGGTGAACGTACCCGTGAAGGTAACGACTTCTACCACGAGATGAAAGATTCCAACGTATTGGATAAAGTAGCCATGGTGTATGGTCAAATGAACGAACCTCCAGGCAACCGTCTGCGCGTTGCTTTGACCGGTTTGACTATGGCCGAATACTTCCGTGACGAAAAAGATGAAAACGGTAAAGGTCGCGACGTATTGTTCTTCGTTGACAACATCTACCGTTACACTCTGGCCGGTACCGAAGTATCCGCACTGTTGGGTCGTATGCCTTCTGCAGTGGGTTACCAACCGACATTGGCTGAAGAAATGGGTCGTTTGCAGGAGCGTATTACTTCTACGCAAACCGGTTCCATTACTTCCATCCAAGCCGTTTATGTACCTGCGGATGACTTGACTGACCCGTCTCCAGCGACAACTTTCGCCCACTTGGACGCAACCGTCGTATTGAGCCGTGATATTGCATCTTTGGGTATTTACCCGGCAGTTGACCCGCTTGATTCTACTTCACGCCAATTGGATCCGATGGTATTGGGTCAAGAGCACTACGACGTAGCGCGCGGTGTACAGTCTACTCTGCAAAAATACAAAGAATTGCGCGATATTATCGCCATTCTGGGTATGGACGAATTGTCTGACGAAGACAAACTGACTGTGATGCGTGCCCGTAAAATCCAACGCTTCCTGTCTCAACCGTTCCACGTTGCCGAAGTATTTACCGGTTCTCCAGGCAAATACGTTGCATTGCGTGACACCATCGCCGGCTTTAAAGCCATCTTGAACGGCGAATACGACCATCTGCCTGAACAAGCGTTCTACATGGTAGGCGGCATCGAAGAAGCGGCTGAGAAAGCGAAAACCTTAAACTAAGGAGGCCGGCATGAGCACCATGCAAGTTGAAGTGGTCAGTAGCGAGCAAAACATCTATTCGGGCGAAGCCGGCTTTGTGGTGGTTCCGACCGTTCAAGGTGAGCTTGGTATTTATCCACGACACGAGCCGATTATGAGTTTGGTACGCCCCGGAGCATTACGTTTGACTGTTCCGGGTGAAGCTGAAGAAGTGCTGGTTGCCGTTTCCGGTGGCGTTTTAGAAGTACAACCTGATAAGATTACCGTATTGGCAGACGTTGCCGTCCGCAGTACAGAAATGGATCAGGCACGTGCTGAAGCAGCTAAAAAAGCAGCCGAAACAGGTGTTTCTGAAGCCAGAGACGAAAAATCTTTGGCTGAAGCGCACAAAGCATTGGCAGCCGCCATTGCCCAGCTGAAAACTTTGGATTACCTTCGTTCGCAAAAAAACAAGTAATGTGGGTTCATCAAGAAAAAGCACAACGAAATGTTGTGCTTTTTTATTTGCCTGAAGATAAGCAATTTGGTATTGAAATGTCGATAGATAAGCAGGAGTCGAGACGATATAATCACGGTTATGATTGAATTTTTGATAGATTCTGGTCAAGCAGTTAGCCTTGTTATGCTGGTAAAATAGTCTTTTTAAATCTTTTCCAGCATCAATAAAACAGATTAGATAATTTCTAATTTATTGAGATTTCAATAGAGTTAAATTCTTAAACATTTGAAATAATAGGGTTTATCGAAATGCTCATATAAACATCAGGCCGTCTGAAACTTGATTTTCGGTTTTCAGACGGCCTTTTCCTTTATAATCCGTACATTATTTTCATACACACAGCAGGTTCTCCATGTCCAACAAGCCCACACTCCTTCTCGTTGACGGCTCTTCTTATCTTTACCGCGCCTATCATGCCATGGGGCAGAATTTGTCTGCGCCTGACGGTGCGCCGACGGGGGCGATGTATGGCGTGTTGAACATGCTGCGTCGGTTGCGGGCGGATTATGTGCATGATTATTGCGCGGTGGTTTTTGATGCGAAAGGCAAAAATTTCCGCCATCAAATGTTTGAAGAATACAAGGCGACGCGCCCGCCGATGCCGGACGATTTGCGTCCTCAAGCGGAAGCCTTGCCGGATTTGGTGCGGTTGATGGGCTGGCCGGTGCTGGTGATTCCGCAAGTCGAAGCGGATGACGTGATTGGCACGCTGGCGGCAATGGCAGGCGAAGCGGGTTGGAATGTGGTGGTGTCCACCGGCGATAAGGACATGGCGCAGTTGGTGAACGAACGCGTAACGCTGGTGAACACGATGAGCGGCGAAACGCTGGACATTGAAGGTGTGAAGGAGAAATTCGGCGTGCGCCCCGACCAAATTCGCGATTATCTCGCGCTGATGGGCGACAAGGTGGACAACGTGCCGGGCGTGGAGAAATGCGGCCCGAAAACGGCAGTGAAGTGGCTGGAAGCCTACGGCTCGTTGCAAGGCGTGATGGAACACGCTTCGGAAATCAAGGGCAAAGTGGGCGAGAATCTGCGTGCCGCCCTGCCGCGCCTGCCGCTGTCGTATGATTTGGTGACGATTAAAACCGATGTGGACTTGCACACCGAACTTTCAGACGGCATCGAAAGCCTGCGCCGTACCGCGCCGAAATGGGCGCAACTGGTTGTCGATTTCAAACGCTGGGGCTTCCGCACCTGGCTGAAAGAAGCGGAATCAAACATGAATACCGGATCGACCGATGATTTGTTCGGCAGCGACAGCATCGGCGAGCAGGCGGCTTTGAATGCGGAGATGCCGTCTGAAAGGCTACCTGAAAAAGCCGTTGCCCCCGAAAAGCTGGATTATCAAGCCGTTACCACCGAAGCGCAGTTTGCCGCCGTGTTAGACAAACTGTCGCAGGCGGACACAATCGGCATCGATACGGAAACCACGTCATTAGACGCGATGAACGCCTCGTTAGTCGGCATCAGCATCGCGTTCCAAGCAGGCGAAGCGGTTTACATCCCCGTAGGACACAGCCAGACCGCCGCGCCCGAACAGCTTGATTTGCAGGACGTATTAGGTCGTCTGAAACCGCATTTGGAAAACCCCGCCCTGAAGAAAATCGGGCAAAACCTCAAATACGACCAACACGTTTTCGCTAACTACGGCATCGCCCTGAACGGCATTGCCGGCGACGCTATGCTCGCTTCCTACATCATCGAAAGCCATCTTGGACACGGCTTGGACGAATTGTCCGAACGTTGGCTGGGCTTGGAAACCATTACCTACGAATCATTGTGCGGTAAAGGCGCGAAGCAAATCAGTTTTGCCGATGTCGCCATCGGGCAGGCGACCGAATACGCCGCCCAAGACGCCGATTTCGCCTTGCGCCTCGAAGCGCACCTGCGCGCGCAAATGGACGCCAAACAGCTTGAAATGTATGAAAAAATGGAGCTGCCCGTCGCGCAAGTATTGTTTGAAATGGAACGCAACGGTGTGCAAATCGACCGCGCCGAACTCGCCCGCCAAAGCGCGGAACTCGGCGCCGAGCTGATGAAGCTCGAACAAGAAGCCTACGCCGCCGCAGGGCAGCCGTTCAACCTCAACTCGCCCAAACAGCTGCAAGAAATCCTGTTCGACAAAATGGGCATCCCGACAAAAGGGCTGAAAAAAACCGCCAAGGGCGGCATTTCCACCAACGAGGCCGTGCTCGAACAGCTCGCGCCCGACTACCCCTTGCCCAAAATCATCCTGCAAAACCGCAGCCTGGCGAAACTCAAATCCACCTACACCGACAAACTGCCCGAAATGATTTCTCCCCGGGATAACCGCGTGCATACCACCTACGCCCAAGCCGTCGCCATTACAGGACGCTTGGCAAGCAACAACCCCAACCTGCAAAACATCCCCATCCGCACCGCCGAAGGCCGCCGCGTGCGCCGCGCCTTTACCGCGCCACCGGGCAGCGTCATCGTTTCCGCCGACTATTCCCAAATCGAACTGCGCATCATGGCGCACCTCTCTGGAGACAAAACCCTCATTGCCGCATTCCAAAACGGCGAAGACGTACACCGCCGCACCGCCGCCGAAGTGTTCGGCACTGCGCCCGAAAACGTCTCGCCTGAGCAACGCCGCTACGCCAAAACCATCAACTTCGGCTTAATCTACGGTATGGGGCAATACGGCCTTGCCAAATCATTGGGCATCGACAACCTTTCCGCCAAAAACTTTATCGACCGCTACTTCGCCCGCTACCCCGGCGTCGCCGAATACATGCAGCGCACCAAAGAACAAGCCGCCGCCCAAGGCTTCGTCGAAACCCTGTTCGGCCGCCGCCTCTATCTGCCAGACATCCACAACAAAAACGCCAACGCCCGCGCCGGAGCCGAACGCGCCGCCATCAACGCCCCCATGCAGGGCACTGCGTCCGACCTCATCAAACGCGCCATGATAGACGTGTCCCGATGGCTTTCAGAGTGCGAAGCCTCCCTGTGGGACTGCCTGAAGAGCAAACTGATTATGCAGGTGCATGACGAACTGGTGCTGGAAGTACCCGAAGCCGAACTGGATTTAGTGAAAGAAAAACTGCCGCAGATTATGGCGAAAGTGGACGAAGGGATGTTGAACGTGCCGCTGGTGGCGGAGGTGGGCGCGGGAATGAATTGGGAAGAGGCGCATTGAAATAGTATGGTATTTAACAGATTGTTTTAAGAAAGGGATAAAGTAATGAATGTTCAAGATTTAATTAATGAAGGCATAGAGTTATTTGAAAACAAAGAATTTGACGAAGCGATTGCCAAACTGAATCAGGCTTTAGATGGAATTGAAGATAAAAATAGCAAGATTCAAGAGCAAAACAATGCCCAATTTTGGTTAGGCCGTTGCTATTTAGAGCAGGCGATGAAAGCCAAAGACAAGGAGTCGGAACAGTTATTTGAACAGGCAGTTGAACATTTCCAACGATCGTTAGAATTTGCCGAACAGCTGGAAAACAAGCAAAACAGTATTCAACAACAAATCTATGCCCAATCTTGGCTTGGTCGTTGCTATTTTGAGCAGGCGATGCAAGCAGAAGGAGAGAATTCTGAACGGTTGTTTGAGCAGGCTGTTAAACACCGGAAGGAGCGATTGCGTCTTGCCGAACAGCTGAAGGGTGAAAACGGTACTCAGGAACAGATCTTTGCTCGATATTGGCTAGGACGCTGTTATTTAGAGCAAGCGATGAAAGCCGAAGGTAGCGATTCTGAACGATTGTTTGAGCATGCCATGGAACAGTTTCAAGAAAGATTACGTCTTGCCGAGCAGCTGAAGGGTAAAAACGGTACTCAGAAACAGATCAATGCAAAATATTGGCTAGGCCATTGCTACTTTGAACAAGCGATGAGAGTGAGAGAGGAGAAGTTTAAAGAGGCTATTGAATCTTTTGAAGAAGCATTGGAGCTTTCTGAGAACTTGCCACCGTCAGGTAATAAGCAGAATAATAAAAAGAGAATCTATCTTTATTTAAGGAAAATCTATTTACATCAAGAAAAATGGGAAGAATATTTCAAATGGAAAAAACAGGAAATACAGGAAAAATTATTTGAAAATAACGGAGAAGGTTTAACAAGTGCTGTTTCCACCATTCTAGCTGTTTTAAATATTTCACCTATTGAATTAGGTTCAACTCCGCTTGCTCATTATACTTCGCCTTCTGTATGCGAGAAATTGTTTGGCATTATTCATGATAAAAATGATGTTAATAATAAAGGTAAGGATCCCGTTGATAAACAAAAGGCCAATCCAATGAGAATTGGCAGCTCCACTTATATGAACGATCCAACAGAAGGAGAAGGACTGTTGGAGTTGCTGAATCTGCAGGATTTAGAATTGGAAAATAAAGCTGATTGTCCTGACTATAATGCTTTCTTTACCTGCTTTTCCAGTCGTGTCAATGATTTAAACCAGTTCCGTCTGTATGGTAAAGAAAATAGTGTGGAAGCGTCGGGCTGTTGTCTTGTATTTAATAAAAAAGTGAGGTGGTTGAAAGGTTCCAATGTTTTAGAGTCATTTCGAAGACTTACGGATAAATCGGATGAAGCCCCTGAAACATCAGCGGAAGTGTCAGACATATTAGCTGTTAACTTGCCGCTTTATCAAGTGGCTTATATTGCTTATAAGGATGAATATATTGCTGAAGAAAAATGCCGTATATGGTTGCCGAATAAAGACAATCCAAATTTTGGCATCCGTTTGAAATCCTTTGGAAATAAGGGGTGGCATGAGTATCGTATCGGTAAACTTGAAGAAGCATTGAAGCAGTTAATTAGAATTTTCAAGGGCAAAGCTAATATCAGTGATGAAGACAGAAAAGCTTTGGAATATATCCGCTATCTGTTTAAAGATTTTGCTTTCCGCGATGAGGAAGAGTTCCGCCTGCTGAAAATCGAACAAATTGGTTCTAAAGACATTAAATATTGTCAGGATACAAAATCTGTCTATCTGCCTTATGCTGATATACGCGATATTGTTGATGAAGTAATTTTGGGGACGAATTACGAAAAGAGCGGAAAAGAGCGCAAGGCGGAAGTGTTTCAGCACTTAATGCGTAAGCATTATCCAAACGTTAAAGTGTCCCGCTCGTCGTTGCCGATTAATGCCAATCCGCCGATTAAGAAGGATTAATTAATCTCAGGCCGTCTGAAAATTGAACTGGCCCCCAAATCTTGGACACTCATAAAAGCCTATTCAGGCACTCTGTGTAAGCCGGGTTCTGTATGCGACAGGACTCAGCTTTTTCAATTTCAAACTGCAACGCTCGCGGTTGTAGTAATCCATATAGTCATCTATCTGTTTCATCAATTCATCCACCGTCAATTCCCCTGCACGGTAGAAACACTCCGTCTTCAGCACCGCAAAGAAGCTTTCCATCGGTGCATTGTCCCAACAATTCGCCTTTCGCGACATGCTTTGAACCATGAAATACTCCGCAAGCAATTCCCTATACCCCGCCGTACGGTACAGCACACCTTGGTCGGAATGAAGCATCGTTCCTTTATCAGTCAGCCGGGGTGCCGCTTTTTCGAGCATTTCCTTCACCATTTCACTGTCGGCTCTGCGGCTCATGGCGTAGGCGATGATTTCGCGGTTGAACAGGTCCAAGATCGGCGAGAGGTACAGTTTGCCGTCCTTTCCTTTGAGTTCGGTCACGTCGGTCAGCCATTTTTCGTTGGGCTTTCGGGCTTTGAACCGGCGTTTGAGGAGGTGTTCCGATATTTCGCCCATGGCGGGATGGCGGTAGGCTTTTTTTGCCCGTATGAGGGCTTTCAGTCCTAGCTGCCTCATCAGCCGCGCCACTTTTTTGCGGTTCCAACCTAATGCTGCTGCAATGCGCCTTTGCCCGTAGCGTCCTTTATGCCGTTCGTAGATTTCGGCGATAAGGGCTTTGTCGGCTTCATTGGGGTCGGGTCGGTCCTGATGATGGTAGTAAAAGCTGCTTTTGGGCAGGTTTGCGATGTGCAGCAGGTATTTGAGCGGGTGTTGCGCCCTCAGTGTTTGGACGGTTTGGCTTTGTCCTTTTCGGTCTGTTTTTTGCTGAGGGCTTTTAACTCCTTTAGGTAGGCAACCTTTGCGCGCATATAGCACAACTCTTCGATAAGCTCTGCCTGTGTTTTTTCGTGGTCGGGTTTGTCGGCGATGAAGGGGTTTTTGCGGTGTTGGGGCATGGTTTTGGATTGGGGATGTTCGAGTGCGCCGATGCCGCCTTCTTGATAGGCGCGTATCCATCGTCGCAGGTTGGTTCGGGAAATGCCGTAGTGGTCTGCGGTACGCTGTTGACTGCGTATGTGCAGGTAGTGGAGTACGGCTTGGTATTTGAAGTGTAATGTATATTTGCTCATAAAAAAACTGCACCTTGTGAGTTGGAGGGGGGGGTGTCCAACTTTTGGGGTGCAGTTCAAATCCCTAAATATTTTCAGACGGCCTTTATTATTTCAAGCCTTCTCGTGTTTACACCTCTTCCAATTTCGCAAACTTGGTATCCAGCTCTTTCACGCCCTGTTTGCCGAAGTTAATGGTCAGGCGGGCGGATTCGCCTTTGTCTGCGGCATCGATAATCACGCCGGTGCCGAATTTGGCGTGTCGGACGTTTTGGCCGATGCGGAAGCCTGCGTAGGTTTGCGGCTGTTTGAAGTCATCGAGGATTTTGTCTTTGAACGTGGCGGTTTGGCGCATGTTGCCGTAGCTGTCGTAGGCGGGTTTTTTGACGGACAGGTAGTGCAATACTTCGGGCGGGATTTCTTCGACGAAGCGGGAGACGATGCCGAATTGGGTTTGTCCGTGCAGCATGCGTTGTTGCGCCATGGTGATGTAGAGGCGTTTGCGGGCGCGGGTGATGGCGACGTACATGAGGCGGCGTTCTTCTTCGAGGCCGCCGCGTTCGGCAAGGCTCATTTCGCTGGGGAAGCGGCCTTCTTCCATGCCGGTGAGGAAGACGGCGTTAAATTCCAAGCCTTTGGCGGCGTGGACGGTCATCAGTTGGATGGCTTTTTCGCCTGCGCCTGCTTGGTTTTCGCCGGATTCGAGGGCGGCGTTGCTCAAGAAAGCGAGGATGGGGAAGGCGGGGTCGTCTGAAATGTTGTCGGACAGGATTTCGAAGTTGCTGTCTTCGGGTTTGAACTCGATGGCGGCGTTGACAAGTTCGTCTAGGTTGTCGAGGCGGTCTTGGTTGTCGCCTTTTTGGGTTTGGTAGTATTCGGTCAGACCGCTGTCTTTGAGGATGCCGGCGATGATTTCGGGCAGGGGCATTTGTCCGACTTGGTTGCGCAGGGCTTCAATGAGGCGGACGAAGGCGGCGACTTTGGCGGCTTTTGCGCCGGCATTGCAGGCTGCCTGCCAAAGTGAAACGCCTTGCTCTTGCGATGCCGTCTGAAGGTTTTCGACGGTACGCGCGCCGATGCCGCGCGGCGGAAAGTTAATCACGCGCAAGAGGGCGTTGTCGTCGTCGGGATTGACGGCGAGGCGCAAATAGGCGAGCACGTGTTTGATTTCTTGGCGTTCGTAAAAGCGCAGGCCGCCGTAGATTTTGTAGGGGATGCCGCTGCGGAACAGGCTTTGTTCGATGACGCGGGATTGGGCATTGCTGCGGTAGAGGACGGCGATTTCGTCCAAATCCCGGCCTTCGCGTTCGAGGGCTTTGGTTTCGTCAACGATGAACCGGGCTTCTTCGAGGTCGGTAAAGGCGGAGTAGTAGCGGATTTTGTCGCCTGCTTCGGCGTCGGTGCGCAGGTTTTTGCCGAGGCGTTCGTCGTTGTTTTCGATAACGGCGTTGGCGGCAGCAAGGATATTGCCGACGGAGCGGTAGTTTTGTTCAAGTTTGACGGGCGCGTCGATGTGGAACTCTTCCATCAGTGCGGTCATATTGCCGACGTTCGCGCCTCGGAACCGGTAAATGCTTTGGTCGTCGTCGCCGACGGCAAATACCGCCGCGTTGCCGCCCGCCATCAGTTTCAGCCACGCGTATTGCAGTTTGTTGGTATCTTGGAACTCGTCAACGAGAATGTGGTTGAAGCGGTTTTGGTAGTGCCGGCGCAGTATTTCATTGTTTTGCAGCATTTCGTAGCTGCGGAGCATAAGCTCGGCGAAATCAACCACGCCTTCGCGTTGGCAGATTTTGTCGTATTCGGCGTAACACTCAATTATGCGGCGCGTATGCGGATCGGGCGCACTCAACACGGAAGCGCGCAAACCGGATTCTTTTTGCGCGTTGATAAAGCCTTGCAGCGAACGCGGCGCGATGATTTCTTCGGCGATGTTGAGGCTTTTGAGCAGGCGTTTGATGAGGGAAAGCTGGTCGCCGCTGTCGAGGATTTGAAAGGAAGACGGCAAACCGGCATCGCGGTGGTGTCTTCGTAGAAGGTGATGACAAATCCCATGAAATGTACCGATCAGCATGGGTTCTGCTCTTGTTGTTTCCCCTGTATCTTTGAGATGCAAGAGTTCGCTAACACGACGATTCATCTCTTTTGCAGCTTTGTTGGTAAATGTAACTGCCATAATGCTATGTCGCGTTGCCTGACCGGTTTGCAAAAGCCATGCGATGCGCGTGGTCAGTACGCGTGTTTTGCCGCTGCCCGCACCCGCCAGCACAAGGGCGGATTGCGGCGGCCAGGTTACGGCAGAGAGTTGTTCGGGGTTTAAGCCTTGCAGGAGGTTGGGGGCGGATTCGTTGGGAAACATGAAGAGGCCGTCTGAAAATAAATGGGAATGCGATATTTTAAAGGAAATACAAAAGGCCGTCTGAAAAGATGTTTCAGACGGCCTTTGTGTTGGAAGCCGATTAGAACGGACGTACTTCCAAACCGAACATACGGCGCGCGGTGTTCAGCATTTGGCAGCTGAAGCCCCACTCGTTGTCGTACCATGCGAATACTTTAACCATTTTGCCTGCGGTAACTTTGGTCAGCGTAGAGTCAAATGTGCTGGCTTGGGTAGTGTGGTTGAAGTCCATAGAAACCAGTGGCAGGGTATTGTAGGCCAATACGCCTTTCAGACGGCCTTCTTCGGAAGCGGCTTTCATCAGCGCGTTGATTTCTTCGGCAGAAGTGTCGCGGCCTGCTTGGAAGCTCAGGTCAACCAGGGAAACGTTGACGGTCGGTACGCGGATGGCGAGGCCGTCGAGTTTGCCTTTCAGGTCCGGCAATACCAAACCGACGGCTTTTGCTGCGCCGGTTTTGGTCGGAATCATGTTTTCCACGCCGCTACGCGCACGGCGCAGGTCTTTGTGGCGTACATCGGTTACGGTTTGGTCGTTGGTCAGCGCGTGGATGGTGGTCATCACGCCGTTTACAATGCCGATGTTTTCGTTCAATACTTTGGCAACAGGCGCCAGGCAGTTGGTGGTACAAGACGCGTTGGAGATAACGGTCATGTCGTCGGTAATCACGTCGTCGTTTACGCCGTAAACGATGGTTGCGTCAACGTCATCGCCGCCGGGAGCGGAAATCAGTACTTTTTTCGCGCCGCTTTCCAAGTGGATTTTGGCTTTCTCTTTGCTGGTGAACGCGCCGGTACATTCCATGACCAGGTCAACGCCCAATTCGCCCCATGGCAATTCGGCTGGGTTGCGGGTAGAGAAGTAAGGGATTTTTTTACCGTCGATGATGAGGTGTTTCTCATCGTGGGAAACTTCAGAGTTGAAGCGGCCGTGAACAGTGTCGAATTTGGTCAGGTGAGCATTGGTCTCGATGCTGCCGCTGGCATTGATGGCAACGATGTCGAGTTGGTCTTGCAGTTTGTAGTCAAAAATAGCGCGCACTACTTGGCGGCCGATACGGCCGTAGCCGTTGATGGCAACTTTGATACCCATGGCTTTTCCTCTTCTTTTGGGTTTGGGTTATGGAGCGAATGGTGGCAATTATAGCAAAATTGTAGTGCTGTGTAATTAATGTTTTATTGAAATTTTTAGGTTCGATTATTTTTGATTGTAGATGATTAGAGTAGAAATACAGGTTTAAATTTAATGTTATTTTATATTTTTTTGAAATTTTATTTTTTATTAATTCTATTTTTAGTGTTTTATGCTCGTTTTAAATCATGGTAATGAAGGAAACGGGAAAAGGCGGATTGTTTTTGTTTATATTAAACAGAATTTGAGTGTGGCTTTTGATTACAACATACAACAGTGTAATTTTCAGACAGCCCGGGTTTGATGGAGCAAAAGTAAAAGGCCGTCTGAACATTTTTGATGACATAGAATTTAAACGTCTTGGATTCCTGCTTTTCCTTGCCGGATAAGGGGAGGGCGGTTTTTAGCAAAGGGGAAATGGTCGGAGCAAGGGAGGGGGAAACGGAGGGATTGTTCGGTGTTTGGGGTTATATAAATAAGTGTATGAAGTTTTTAGTCGTAGTGCATGAGGATTTTGCTTGTGATTTAAATTTAATTATGACTTGTCAACACTGTTAAATTTTTTTACGATAAGGTCAGATTATGTTTGCATGGTCATAAGCGATGCATTCTCTATGCCGGATATTATCCTTGTCCGAATATCTACTTTAACCGACCGGCTTGCCCGGCCCGATTCCTAAATATATACGCGCAAGGCTGAACGGCCTTGGCGACACTTGATTTTTAAGAGGTTCATCGTGTCAAATTCTCAATCCAGCGAACGCGCGACGTTTAGCAGTCGCCGCGCCTTTATGTTTGCTGCCATCGGCTCGGCCGTGGGCTTAGGCAACATTTGGCGATTCCCTTACATCGCTTTCGACAACGGCGGCGGTGCTTTCATCCTCCCTTATTTGGTTGCGCTGTTGACGGCAGGTATTCCGCTGTTGCTGCTCGACTACGCCATCGGCCACCGTTACCGCGGCTCGCCACCTTTGGCCTTCCGCCGCCTCGGCCGTTTGTTTGAGCCGATGGGTTGGTGGAACTTCCTGACCAACGTCATCATCTGTATCTACTACGCCGTGATTGTCGGCTGGGCGGCAAGCTATGCCTATTATTCGTTGACTTCGGCATGGGGTGCGGATCCGCAGACCTTCTTCTTCAAAGACTTCCTGCAAATGGCCGATGCCAAAGACTTGGGTTTGGATTTTGTCGGCAAAGTAGCCGGCCCGCTGATTGCCGTGTGGGTGTTTACGCTGGCGATTATGGCTTTGGGCGTACAAAAAGGCGTGGCCGGTGCGTCCACATTCTTCATGCCTTTGTTGGTGGTGATGTTTGTCATCATGGTGGGCATCGCCCTGACTCTGCCGGGTGCGGTAAAAGGTTTGGACGCTTTGTTTACGCCTGACTGGAGCCGTTTGGCAGATCCGAAAGTCTGGGTAGCCGCATATGGCCAAATCTTCTTCTCGCTCTCTATCTGCTTCGGCATCATGATTACTTATTCTTCTTACCTGAAGAAAAAAACCGACTTGGGCGGCACAGGCTTGGTTGTCGGCTTTGCCAACAGCAGCTTTGAGTTGCTCGCCGGTATCGGCGTATTCGCAGCATTGGGCTTTATGGCGCACGCGGCAGGCAAGGAAGTCAGCGAGGTGGCATCCAACGGTATCGGCTTGGCGTTTATCGCGTTCCCGACCATCATCAACCAAGCTCCTATGGGCGCGTTGATCGGCGTGTTGTTCTTTGGCTCGCTGGTGTTTGCCGGTGTCACTTCCATGATTTCCATCGTTGAAGTGATTGTGGCCGCGATTCAAGACAAAATGAACATCGGCCGTGTCAGCGCAACGTTGATTGCAGGCGTGCCAATGGCGATTATTTCTACCTTACTGTTCGGTACGACCACCGGCCTGCCTGTGTTGGACGTATTGGATAAATTCATCAATACCTACGGCATTGTGGCTTCTGGTTTTGTTTATGTTTTGGCGATTGTCCTGTTGCACAAGCTGCCGGAACTGCGCAACCATTTGAACGCGCTGTCTTCCATCCGTGTCGGTAAAGTATGGACTGCCAGCGTGGTGGTTACCGTCGCTATGCTCGGCTATATGCTTTATCAAGATACCGCCGGCCTCTTGAAAGAGAATTACAGCGGCTATCCTGACAGTTTCCTCAATATCTTCGGTTGGGGCATGGTGGGCGCCCTCTTGGTATTGTCTGTCCTGCTGTCGTTCTTGCCGTGGAAACATGGTCAGAACTTCAACGTCAAAGACGAACATGAACACGAACGTGAAGGAGACGAATAATGAGTACTTCAGCCATTATTATGATGCTTGTCGCATTGATCGTCATTTGGGGCGGATTCATCGTCTCCGTCCTGCGCTTGCCTAAAGAATAAGGTTTGAGCAAATGAAAAGGCCGTCTGAAACTTAAATTTCAGACGGCCTTTCCCGTTAAAAATGGTAAAACGGCCTAAAAAAGAGTAGAATATGCACCGTTTACAACTCTGTGCCTCTCAGTAGGCTTGAATTATGGACCTTCCCAGTTCGCCTTTGAACTTCCCATCTGATACACAACAACAATAATCATCCCGCCGAAATGCCTTCCCGCGTCCGGCGGGCGGAGCATTTATGAGCATCGAACAAACCCCTCCGAATCGCGACAATACCCCCGACAATGATGTGGTAGAAGACCGCATTTCTGACGATCGTATCTCTGATGATATCGACCGCATCCATGCTTTATGCGAAATCCTCGAGCCGTCCTTTGAACAAATCGAAGCAGGCGTGCCGATTGAAGACGAAAGCCTGCGCGACAAGTTCACCGAGCTGACCGTCCTCTTGGCCGAGTTGCACCCTGCCGACGTGGCCGCCGTCTTGGAATCCCTGCCGCCGCGCGAGCGTAACATCGTTTGGCTGTTGGTCGCCCCTGAAGACGATGGCGAAGTCTTGCTGGAAGTATCCGACTCCGTGCGCGAAATGCTGATCGAGTCCATGGACAAAGACGAGCTGTTGGCCGCCGTCGATGATTTGGACGCTGACGAATTGGCAGAGTTGGCAGACGACTTGCCGCACCAAGTGGTGTATGAAGCGCTGCAAACGCGTGATGAAGAAGAGCGCGAGCAGGTCAAAGCGGCGATGTCTTACGAAGACAACCAAGTCGGCGCGATTATGGACTTTGAATTGGTCAGCATCCGCGCCGATGTGACGTGTGAGGTCGTGTTGCGCTACTTGCGCCGTTTCGACAGCTTGCCCGACCATACCGATAAGATTTTTGTGGTCGATGAAAACGACGTGTTGCAAGGCGTGCTGCCCATCCGCAAACTCTTGGTCGCCGATCCTGAAGATATGGTGGCGGACGTGATGGCCACCGAAGTCGTGCGCTTCCGTCCGGAAGACGACGTGGAAGAAGCGGCGCAGGCGTTTGAACGTTATGACTTGGTAACCGCGCCGGTTGTCGATGAAAACAAAAAGCTGATCGGCAGGATCACCATTGACGAAATGGTGGACGTGATCCGTGAAGAATCGGAAGCAGACATGTTGAACATGGCGGGTTTGCAGGAAGAGGAAGACTTGTTCGCGCCCGTCTGGGATTCGGTGAAAAACCGCTGGATGTGGCTCGCCATCAACCTGTGTACCGCCTTTATTGCCAGCCGCGTAATTGGCGCATTTGAAGGCAGTATCGAAAAAATCGTCGCACTGGCCGCGCTGATGCCCATCGTCGCCGGTATCGGTGGCAACTCCGGCAACCAAACCATCACCATGATCGTCCGCGCCATGGCAATGGGGCAAATGACAGGCACACAGGCAGGCCGCCTGCTGAAAAAAGAAGTCGGCGTCGCCCTCGTCAACGGCATTATTTGGGGCACGGTCATGGGCGTGATTTCATGGCTGCTCTATGGCAACATCGGCATTGGTTTGGTCATGGTGGCCGCGATGACCTTGAACCTTTTGCTTGCCGCGACCGTCGGCGTCCTTATCCCCGTCATGATGGACAAAGCCGGACGCGATCCGGCATTGGGCAGCTCGGTGCTGATTACCGCGGTCACCGACTCCGGCGGCTTCCTGATTTTCTTGGGATTGGCAACCATATTCCTGTTGTAATAGGAAAAAAGGACGTATTCGATATGTCCTTTTTCAAACCGTTTAAAAGGCCGTCTGAAAACAAATATTATTCAGACGGCCTTTTCTGATAATATAACAACGAATTATTCCTTTCGGAGCCGTTATGACCTTCCCGCCACTCAAATCCCCTCTGAAATTTTACGCCGTTGTTCCCACTGCCGACTGGGTCGAGCGCATGGTCAAAGCAGGTGCCGACACGGTGCAACTGCGCTGCAAAACCCTGCACGGCGACGAGTTGAAACGCGAAATCGAACGTTGCGTCACCGCCTGTCAAAACAGTGCAACCCAGCTTTTCATCAACGACCACTGGCGCGAAGCAATTGCCGCTGGCGCATACGGCGTGCATCTCGGGCAGGAAGACATGGACACTGCCGACCTAGCCGCGATTGAAGCTGCCGGTTTGCGTTTGGGTTTGAGTACGCACTCCGTCGCCGAACTCGACCGCGCTTTGTCCGTACATCCCAGCTATGTGGCCAGCGGCGCGATTTTCCCGACCACAACCAAGCAAATGCCCACTGCCCCGCAAGGTTTGGACAAACTGCGCGAATACGTCAGACAGGCACACGGCACACCTGTCGTCGCCATCGGCGGCATCGATTTGAACAATGCCCAAGCCGTCCTTGCCACCGGCGTTTCCTCACTCGCCGTCGTCCGCGCCGTGACTGAAGCGGAAAATCCCGAAGCGGTGGTGAAAGCGTTTCAGGCTTTGTGGAATGAATAAGGCCGTCTGAAAACCAAATTTCAGACGACCTGCTCGATTAGGATATTCGATTGCCGTTATTTCGGATGCTATACAGGCAGCAGCGGGTATAGTGGATTAACTTTAAACCGGTACGGCGTTGCCTCGCCTTAGCTCAAAGAGAACGATTCTCTAAGGTGCTGAAGCACCAAGTGAATCGGTTCCGTACTATCTGTACTGTCTGCGGCTTCGTCGCTTTGTCCTGATTTTTGTTAATCCACTATATATACGAAATATTGAAAAACCATGAACATCATCTTAAACGGCGAATCCGCCGAACTTAACGGCACAACCGTTGCCGACCTTATCGCCCAAACCGCGCCGCAAAAACCGTTTGCCGTTGCCGTCAATACCCATTTTGTCGCCAAAGGCGCGTATGCGGAAACGGTTTTGAACGAAAGCGATAAAGTGGACATCGTGCGCCCCGTAGTCGGCGGCTAAGCGTTTTGCAATCAGCAGGTCGGGTATTTGCGCCCGACTTTTGCCTGTTTGAATATCGGGCAGGGTTGCCCGATTGCCCCATGTTTAAAATCTAAAAAATAATACAAAGGAATCCATCATGTTTACCCTATATGGAGAAACTTTCCCTTCACGGCTGCTGCTCGGTACGGCTGCTTATCCGACACCGGAAATACTCAAGCAGTCTGTCCAAATCGCGCAACCGGCGATGATTACCGTTTCGTTGCGTCGTGCCGGCAGCGGCGGCGAAGCGCACGGGCAGGGTTTTTGGTCGTTGTTGGAAGAAATGGGCATACCTGTGTTGCCCAATACCGCAGGCTGTCAAAGCGTTCAGGAAGCCGTGACCACTGCGCAAATGGCGCGTGAAGTGTTTGATACCGATTGGATCAAGCTCGAACTTATCGGCGATGATGACACGTTGCAGCCGGATGTGTTCCAACTGGTCGAAGCGGCGGAAATCCTGATTAAAGATGGCTTCAAAGTGCTGCCTTATTGCACTGAAGACCTGATTGCCTGCCGCCGACTGCTTGACGCAGGCTGTCAGGCGTTGATGCCGTGGGCGGCGCCGATTGGCACGGGTCTGGGCGCGGTTCATGCTTATGCGCTGAAAGTCCTGCGAGAACGCCTGCCCGACACGCCGCTGATTATCGACGCAGGCTTGGGTTTGCCCTCGCAGGCGGCGCAAGTGATGGAATGGGGCTTTGACGGCGTGTTGCTGAATACCGCCGTTTCCCGTAGCGGCGATCCGGTCAATATGGCACGCGCTTTTGCGCTTGCAGTCGAGTCGGGCCGTCTGGCTTATGAGGCGGAACCTGTCGAAGCACGCGAAAAAGCGCGCGCCAGTACGCCGACGGTGGGTCAGCCTTTCTGGCATTCGGCGGAATATTGAAAAACATTAGGGCGTGTCGAACACGCCCTTTTTTGTTGGTGAAAAATCTGATTTCAGATTGAACGGAATGTTCAGACGGCCTTGGCCAAAAGCTGTTTCAATGGCTTTAAGATTTGCCATGCCTGCGCTTTGAGTTGAGGCTGCATCAGCAGGCGGGCGGGGTGGGGAATGACGAAATGCGGCCGCTCTGCGCACAATTCGTTCATCAGTCCGATCATGTCGGGGCTGTCGAAGATTTTGCCGAGGAACAATACTGCGCGCGCTTGCGAAGCGGTCAGCTCGTTTTGCATTTCGGCAAGCTCGGAGCGGATGTGTTCGGCATCGGGCAGGGCGGTGAACACGGGCGCGGTTTTGACCCATGCGGTTTTATGCGCCTGCTCGGGTTTGAGGCCGATAGAGGCGAGGATGTTGTCGAGAAGCGTGCCGACGTCGCCGCTAAACAGCGTACCGTGCAGGCTGTCTTCGGTAGATGGGCAAATGCTGACCACCATGATTTCAGACGGCCTGATGGTTACGTCAAGACGGGGCAGATTGTCTGAATGCGCAGCTTTTTCTGTTTTTGCCGGCGTTTCGGCAATGGCTTTGGGTGCCGCTTCGGGAACGCGGACAGCAGGTTTGGCCGTTTGCGCAGCGGCAATGGCGGCAGTGCGTGCCTGATGGACGCCTGCGGATAAAGTGCGCACGGCTTGCGCGGTATCGGCAGCAATGGTTTTGGGGCAGACGGGTGCGGCTGCGGCTTGAGGCGCGGCATGGATGATTTTGGCGTTTTGGTTCAGCCACATCGGGCCCAAGCCCAAGGCTTCGTGCAGGTGCAGGTAGCGACTGCTTAACATGATTTCTCCATCAATACGGCATCTTCGCTGCCACCGTCGGGCAGGGCGTAGTAGTTTTTGCGGCGGCCGCAGGTTTGGAAGCCGTGTTTGCGGTAGAGTTGTTGCGCGGTTTCATTGCTTGCGCGGACTTCGAGCAGCAATCGGGTTACGCCTTGCTGTTGCACTGCGTTTTGCCAGTGTTGCAACAGAGCGGACGCAATGCCTTGGCGGCGGTATTCGGGCACGACGGCAATCAGGTGTAGCTCGGATTCGTCAAATACGGTTTGCCACACGATAAAACCGGTAATTTGGTGGTCGGTCTGGCTGAGCCAAACGCTGTCAGGATGGTGTTGAACGGCCGATTCAAACTGCTGCGCCGTCCACGACGAAGGATTGCCTTGTGCGTCGATGGCGGCAAGGGTGGGGCAGTCGGCAAGTACGGCTGGGCGCAGGTTCACGGTTTGGCCTTTTGTTGGGCTTGCTCTTGTGCGGTCAGGGCAATTTTGTTGCGGACGTAGAGCAGCTCGGCGTGCGCCGCGTCAGTAGCAACATAGCGGCCACTGCGGGCAAGTTTAAGATAGTCGGCGGCGGTCGGCATATCGGCTTGGCCGTCAAAAGGCGGTTTGTCGGCGATGGCAAAGGCATTGCCGATACCGCCGCTAGGCGTTTTGCCTTCAGGCGCGGTAATGGCGGCGGCTTTGCCAACCATGTAATCGCTCAAGCGGACGTGGTTTTGCGTATCAAACCATGCGTAGAACACTTCGCCCATACGCGCATCGGTGGCCGCCAGTACGCAGCTGGACGGTGGCAGCAGCGAAGCGGCGGCATCGAGGCAGGGAATACCGATCATGGGCGTGTCAAACGGCGTGGCCAAACCTTGTGCAACCGCCGCGCCGATACGCAGGCCGGTAAATGCGCCGGGACCTTGTGCATAAACGATGCAGCCCAAATCGGCAGCCGTGATGCCCGCTTCTTTAAAGAGGCGTTCGATTTGCGGCAGGATTTGTTCGGATTGCTTGGTGCCGACGTTTTCGTGAAACAGGCGGATTTCGCCTTGATGTTCCAATGCGATGGACAGAAAGGATGTGCTGGTGTCGATGGCAAGAGTCGGGCAGTTGTCGGTTGGCATGGTGTTATTTTTTAGAAGGATATGGGTTGCCATTATAGTGGAACGGCGAGGGGGAACAAAGCACTCGGGCGGAAACCTTGTTAAAAACTTTGGCTTCTCGATATATCCGATATGTATAGAAGGTTTAGGCCGTCTGAAACATTTTCAGACGGCCTTGTTTTATTTGTCGAGTTTCAATAAAGGCGAACCTGCTTTTTCAACGGCACGGCGGTAGGCTTCATGCGCCTCGATGCGCTGCAAATAAGCGCGGATATTGGGGTAGTCGGTAAAGTCGAAGCGGTCGGCCGCGGCTTGCAGCGGATAGCTCATCATGATGTCAGCACCACTGAGGCTGTTGCCGACCAACCATTTGCGGTTTTCCAACTCGCTGTCGATGTGGGAAAGATGCAGCGCGGCTTGCGGATGGATAAAGCTGCTTTTGACGCTGCCGCTGATTTTGCGGGCAATCGGTTTGACGAAAAACGGCATGGGTGCGCTTTCAATCCGGCGGAACACCAGTCCGAGCAGCAATAACGGCATCAGAGAACCTTCGGCGTAATGCAGCCAGCGTTGATATTGCCAGTATTCACGGCTGCCGCGTTCGGGCATCAGACGGCCGTTGCCGTAGGTTTGAATCAGATAGTCGGTAATCGCGCCGCTTTCTGCCAAGATAAAGCCGTCATCATCCAATAAAGGCGATTTGCCTAAGGGGTGGATGGCTTTGAGTTCGTCAGGGGCGAGCAAAGTGTCGGGATGGCGGCGGTAGGTTTGCAGGCGGTAAGGCGTACCGAGGATTTCAAGCAGCCAAACAATGCGCAGGGCGCGGGATTGGTCAAGCGAATGCAGGGTAATCATGAGGGGCTTTAAATATCGGTTTGTTTGAGGCCGTCTATGCTGATTTGGCAGGCATCGGCGTATTTTTGCAGGGTTTTGGCCGGTAGTTTGGAGAACACTTCGGGGCGGAAATGCCGGCGCAGCTGCCATTTCCATACGCCTGCCGCCATGGCCAAGCCGGTTTCATCATAACGGCAGCGGAACATATGGTAGTACAGCGGCGAATATTCGCCTTTTTCGACGGCTTCGTGCGCGGACTGCGTTTGGGCATCGAGTTCGCACACCGCCATTTCGGTGGCGTAGGCTTCATCCTGCCAACCGTTGCTGGTGGCCGCTTCGTAGTGGCCGTCGCGGGTGCCGTAGATGACTTTGCGGTGGCCGTGGTAGCTGGCGCTGTTGTCTTGAGGGATGTCGTCAATCTTCATTCAGACGGCCTTTACTGCTTCCAAAAGCATGAAACATGTTGAAAAGCGTCCGCTTTCCGGAACGTAACACAGGATTTTTTGGCCGTGTTCGATGGGGAAAGTGCGCATAAATTCTTCAAGGATGATGTAAATCGAGGCCGAACCCGTGTTGCCCATGCTGTGCAGATTGGTAAACCATTTTTCCTGCGGAATGTCGAAGCCGATATTTTTCAGGCCGTCTGAAAGGCGGTCGCGGAAAAAGCCGGAAGAGTAGTGGGGCAGGAACCAATCAATTTCTTCGGCGCGGATGCCGTGTTTGGCGGCGATTTGGGAGAGGGGTTTTTCCACTGTATAGCGGACGATGTTTTCGTTCAACAGTTTGACGTCTTGTTTGACCGCCATCAGGCTGTGGCGGCGGCCGTAATCGGCATCGGCGTGTTTCCAGCCTTCAAATACGCCGTCGCGGAATTCTGCGCCGGCATACATGCAGGGCGGCATTTCGTTGGCGTAGGAAAGCAGGTCTATCCAATGGATTTTCAGGCTGAGGCCGTCTGAATTGGGGCGGTCGGACAGATACACCGCGCCTGCACCGTCAGACAGCATCCAGCGCAAAAAGTCTTTTTCAAACCCAATTTCGGGGGACGCGTTTTCCAGTTTTTTATGGTCGGTTTCACTTTGGAACACTTCACCGCGCATGACCGCCGAGGCGTTTTCGGAAGCAACGGAAACCGCATGTGCGTGTTCGCCGGTGCGCACGGCGTTGTAAGCGTGTTTCATCGCCGCCATACCTGCCGCGCATACGCCTGCCATGCTGAACACTTCGCAAGGCGGCATATCCAGTAAACCATGCACCATCACACCGTGTCCCGGCATGGTTTGGTCGGGATAGGAAGTGGCGCAGGCCAGGCTGCCGATGGCTTCTGCTGGAACGCCTTGGGCAAACAGGCAGTTGACCGCTTCGGCAGCCAATTCGGCATTGGTGTGTGTCTTGCGGCGGCTTTCGGGATCGATGGCGTAATGGCGCGACAAAATGCCGTTGGAACGCAAAATCATACGGCGCACGCGTGACGGTACATCACCTGCCATGCCGAGGACGGCCTCCATTTCGTCATTGCCGACGGGGGCATTGGGCAAAAAGGCAGAAACGCGGTTGAGATAAACGTCTTTGAGTGTGTTATTCGATGTCATAATGTGTTTGTCAAAATAATCAACCGATAAACCGCGCCGCGTAGTCGCAGCTTGCAGTCAACGGGATATGGTGTGTTTCGGCGTATTCCATCAGCGCGCTCACCAGCAGTTTGGCCATGCCGCGATGACGGAAGTTGGGCGAGACCTCGGTATGGTTTACGTCCCAGCCGCCGTTGTGTTCGGTATAGCTGATATAGCCTGCTTCCAAACCGTCAATATCGATTTGAAAGCGACGGCGTTCGGGGTAGTGGATAACTTCGGGCATGATGGATTCCTAGTTCGAGGCCGTCTGAAACCTATTATCTGCCTGACGGTTGTCCATAATAATCCGCCAGCTTTTTCAGACGGCCTTTGAGCAGCGGATGCAGCAGTTTTTTTAAAATCACGCTGACGGGTAAAACCACCAAAATCATCGCCAATAAAAAGACGATGTAGAAGCACAACAACGCGCGGCGCAAGAGCGGAGAAATACGGCCTGCCGCCATCAAAAGCTTGCCCCAGACGAAGAAGCTGCGGCTGGCGGCATGTTCGCTGAAAATCAGTTTTTCATTGACTGTCACTGCGCCCATGTTTTGAAACAGGGTTTCGTCCAAAGGTTGTTGGTTCAATAGTGCATCGCGCAATTTCGTACCAAACCGCGCCGCATCCGCCAATTCTTCTTCAGCAATGCCGGCAGAGGGCAGGGAGTGGAAATAGCGTTTGTCGCCGGTCAGCATCCATGCGGGCGTGGTAATGAAACTTGCCGCGCTGTTGCAGGCATCGATTTTTACGATGTTGCCGATGAGTTTGGCGCCGTTTTGTTTCAGCAAAGATTTCATTTTTTCCTGCGCGCCCAGCCACATATTGCGGCAGCCGATAAGCGTGATGACCGGTTTGCCGTCCAGCAGTCGGCGCGTTTCTTCGCGTTGCAAAAAGGCGGTAATCGGTTGCGAAGGAGAGAGGAACCAAACGGTGTAGGCAATGACCACCACATCGTAATTTTCGGATGGGATTTGCGGCGGCAGAATCGGGGCGGGTTTTAAATGGACGGTTTCAGGAAAGGTATCGAAAAAACGCCAAAACGGCCATGGAAACGGAAATGTCTGCTCCGGTACGATATTGACGAAATCGACCTGTATGCCGACTGTTTGCAATGGCGCGGCAAAATTTCGCGCCAGGATGGAGAGCTGTCCCGTTTGCGAGTAATGCACAATCAGCACTTTTTTCATTATCTTCCCTGCAATGAGTAAGTTATGGTTGGTTTGGACAGTATTATATAGTAAACCGACCGGCCTTGAACTTTATTCATATTCAGTATGTTCGCGAAGGTTTCAGCCGATTTGGATGGAGGAGGCGCCGTATTTTGTCGGAATGGGGCGGTAAAGCGGATTTTTATGCCATGCCAACATGAACAATGGCCGTCTGAAATTTTTCAGACGGCCTTGTGTGGAAATCGGGACGCATGGTCTGGAACGGAATTTGCGCTTAAAGCATGCGTGCAAATCGTATAGATAAAAAAATAACCGCTTCAAGGCGGTTGGTGGTGGCCAGAGGCGGAATCGAACCGCCGACACACGGATTTTCAATCCGTTGCTCTACCAACTGAGCTATCTGGCCTTCGCGTGTTTCGTTGCGAGATGTGAATTAAACCAAATTTCGTTGCCTTGTGCAAGCGTTTGTGGGCTTTATTTCTGAGGCGGTAAATTAAGATTTTGTTTTGTATTGAATTATTTTTCGTTTTGATTGGCGGTTTTTAGGTTTACCGGTTTGATTTTCAGACGGCCTAAGATACAATCGGCTTTTTTGCTTTGGATTTATGCCATGCTGTATGTGTTTGTTCGTGATATGTGGGATGTTTTGCGTTTGCGCTATCGTTCGCCGGAGACGTATTTGTATTCGCCTTTGGTGATGGCGGCGGTATTGCTGCTGTTGGGTGTGGTAAACGCGGCCAGCATGTCGCCTTTGTTTGGCAGTGGCGCGGCGGCGGTGTGCCTGTCGGTGATTTTGGTAATTGTGAAATGGTTGGTGTTGAGCCGCTCGATGCGCAAGGTGCTGCATTATTACGGTGCGCCCCAGCTGCCTTTGTGGGGCTTTATTTTGGTGTCTGAGGCTTTGCTGCTGCCGTTGTTGCTGGTGTTGTATGTGCCGGCGTTGGCTGCGTTTGCGCTGCTGTGGCAGGCTTGGGTTTTTGTGGTGCAGGTACGCGGTTTTATGTGGATGGGAAATGCGACGCTAGGCCGTGTTTTGGTGGGCTATCTGTTGTATGGTATCGGCGTGCTGTGTGTGGGTACGGTGATTTTGATGCTGTTTATTGCCGCCGGTTGGTTGGACATGGAAACGTTGAATCAAAACCTGCAGGCGCTGATGTCTGCCCGTAAATAATCAATGAAAATTGGAAGGCCGTCTGAAATGTTCAGACGGCCTTTGTTTTATGTGTTTGTTTCGTGGTCTTGCAGGATTTTTTGATAGACGGGGTCGGGGAGGTAGCGGCCTATCATGTCGCGCCAGCCTTGGGGACCGACCAAGCCTTTGACCATGGTGGAGGACACTTCGGCTATTTCGCGCGGCGGCATCAGGAATATGGTGGAAATTTCGGGGGCGATGTCGCTGTTGATGTAGCGCATCGAGCGTTCGTATTCGTAGTCGGCGGAGGAACGGATGCCGCGGACGATGAAATTGGCGTTGGCTTCGCGGGCGTAATCGACCAAAAAGCGGTTTTCAAACACGCTGATGCGGACGTTGGGGAAGGGGTGGGTAATGGCATCGAGCATGGCGCGGCGTTCTTCTATGGTGTAGGTGCTGCGCTTTTCGGGATTGGTGCCGATGGCGACGATGAGTTCGTCAAAGAGGGACTGGGCTTCCTGTATCATCCACAGGTGGCCGAGGGTGGGAGGGTCGAAGCTGCCTGCGTACACGGCACGGCGCGGAGTGGTCGTGGTCATTTTGAGTTGGGAATGGGATTTGTGTGGCGTTCAGGATAGGGGAGTTTGCCGGTGATGTCAAAAATCAAAAAGGCCGTCTGAAATTTCAGACGGCCTTTGCGGCTTGATCAGTCGTCACCACTAATAGCGATGAGGATTCTCAAGAGGCTGCTGAAAATGTTGTAGATGGAGATGAAGATGGTCAGCGCCGCGCTGATGTGGCTGTCTTCACCGCCGTCGATAACGGTACGCACCTGCCACATAATCATCAGGGAACTGAAGACAACGAAGCCGGCCGCGATGGTCAGGCTCAGGGCAGGGATGTTGAGGGAGATGTTGGCCACAACGGCAATCATGAGCACGATCGCACCGGCACCGAGGAAGCTGCCGAGTTTGTTCATGTTCATTGTGGTGCGGCGTGCCATGGCGGACATGGTGAAGAATACACCGGCGGTCATGGCGGCGGCCGTACCGACGATTTGCGCGCCGTTATTAATAGACAGGGCGTATTGCAACATAGGGCTGATGGCAAGGCCCATGCCGAAAGTGAAGATCATCAACAGGGCTACGCCGACGTTGCTGTAACGGTTTTTCTCGATCAGGAAGGTCATGCCGTAGAAGAAGCCGAAGAAGGCGGCCAGGGCAACATAGTATGAACCGAACATGGCGAAAATGTTAAAGCCTGTTTTGGCGGAAAAGAATGCGCCGGCAACGGCAGGAATGAAAGACAGGCCGAGCAGGCGGTAGGTTTTTTGCAGGACGGTATTTTTGGCAACCGAGCCTTGCGAGGTATAGTCGTAAACGTCGTTTTGCATGGCGTTTGCTCCAGTATGGATGAAAATGAATGAAATTTGGATTTTAACAGAAAATCATGGGTTTGTATGATTTATCTGTTCTATTTGCCTAATATGCGGGGCAGTCGGGAATTTTAAAGGCCGTCTGAAAATCGGGTTTCAGACGGCCTTGGCTTTTCAATGCTTATTTAGGCTCTTGCGGAACGTAGCCTTGTACGGCATCTGCGCCGTCACCGAAGAAGTATTGTTCCATCTGCTGGGCGAGGTATTCGCGTGCGCGCGGATCGGCAAGGCTCAAGCGGTTTTCGTTGATCAGCATGGTTTGGTGACGGGTCCAAGCCATCCATGCTTCTTGGGAAACATTTTCAAAAATGCGTTTGCCCAATTCGTTGGGCAGCGGCGGAAATTTCATGCCTTCGGCTTCTTTGCCGAGTTTGACGCAGTGAACCATACGGGTCATGGCGGTTTCCTTATGTGGGGGTTGCAAAGGTTGGTATTTTAGCCGATTGCACGGATAGGGGAAAGCGTGGGTTTTAGACGGCCTGAAACCTTGCTATGATGGTCTTTTCTGTTTATTCAGGCAAAGATTATGAACCGCCTCGACACCGCCCGCCGCCATTCCCTCTTCCTCGCCCGCCAGCTCGACAACGGCAAACTCAAGCCTGAAATATTCCTGCCCATGTTGGACAAGGTTTTGACTGAAGCGGATTTCCAAGCCTTTGCCGACTGGGACACAATCCGCGCGGAAGAAAACGAGGAAGAATTGGCGCGGCAGTTGCGCGAGTTGCGCCGTTATGTGGTGTCGCAGATTATCGTGCGCGATATAAACCGCATCAGCGATTTGAACGAAGTAACCCGTACGATTACGCTGTTTGCCGATTTTGCCATCAATACCGCGTTGGACTTTGCCTACGCCTATTATCAGGATATGTACGGCACGCCGATCGGGCGTTATACCAAATCGCCGCAACATTTGAGCGTGGTGGCGATGGGCAAGGCGGGCGGCTATGAGTTGAACGTGTCTTCCGACATCGATTTGATTTTCGTCTATCCCGAATCAGGCGACACCGACGGCAGGCGCGAACGGGGCAATCAGGAGTTTTTCACCAAAGTCGGGCAGAAACTGATTGCGCTGCTGAACGACATCACCGCCGACGGGCAGGTGTTCCGCGTCGATATGCGGCTGCGGCCGGACGGCGATTCCGGCGCGCTGGTGTTGAGCGAAACCGCGCTGGAGCAATACCTGATTACGCAGGGGCGCGAATGGGAACGCTATGCGTGGTGCAAAGGCCGCGTAGTTACGCCGTATCCGAACGACATCAAATCGCTGGTGCGCCCTTTCGTATTCCGCAAATATCTGGATTACGGCGCGTATGAGGCGATGCGTAACCTACACCGCCAAATCCGCAGCGAAGTCAGCAAAAAAGGCATGGCGGACAACATCAAACTCGGCGCGGGCGGCATCCGCGAAGTCGAGTTTATCGCCCAGATTTTCCAGATGATACGCGGCGGCCAAATGCGCGCGCTGCAATTGAAAGGTACGCAGGAAACGCTGGAGAAACTTGCCGAAACCGGGATTATGCCGTCTGAAAACGTCGAAACCCTGCTTGCCGCCTACCGCTTTTTGCGCGATGTCGAACATCGCTTGCAATACTGGGACGACCGGCAAACCCAAGCCCTGCCGGCTTCGCCCGAACAGCGGCAACTGCTTGCCGAAAGTATGGGATTTGATGATTACGCCGATTTTTTGAACGCTTTAAATCAACATCGAAACCAAGTCAACCGGTTGTTCAACGAAATTTTGAGCGAACCCGGAGAACAAACGCAAAGCAGCGGCGAATGGCAGTGGGTTTGGCAGGAAAAACCCGACGAAGAAGGGCGGCAATGCCGTCTGAAAGAACTCGGGTTCGATGCCGAAACCATCGCCGCAAGGCTCGACCAAATCCGGCACGGTCATAAATACCGCCGCCTTTCCGCCCACGCCCAGCCGCGTTTCGATGCGCTTGTGCCGTTGCTGGTACGGGCGGCGGCAGCGCAAACCAACCCGACCGATACATTGATGCGGCTGTTGGATTTCCTCGAAAACATCAGCCGCCGTTCCGCCTATCTCGCCTTTCTTAACGAACATCCGCAAACCCTGGCGCAACTGGCAGAGATTATGGGCCAAAGTTCTTGGGTGGCGGCGTATCTGAACAAATATCCGATTTTGTTGGACGAACTCATCAGCGCGCAATTATTAGATACGGTGTTTGATTGGGACAAACTCGCCGCCGAACTTTCAGACGGCATCAAAACCTGCGGTGGCGACACCGAAGCGCAAATGGACACCCTGCGCCATTTCCAACACGCCCAAGTCTTCCGCCTCGCCGTCCAAGACCTCGCCGGACTGTGGACGGTAGAATTCCTCTCCGACCAACTCTCCGCCCTTGCCGACACCGTCATTGCCGCCGCCCTTTCGTGCGCGTGGGCGGATATGCCCAAAAAACACCGCGACACCCCGCACTTCGCCGTCATCGGTTATGGCAAGCTCGGCGGCAAAGAACTCGGATACGCCTCCGATTTGGATTTGGTTTACCTCTACGACGACCTGCACCCCGACGCAGGCGACGTGTACAGCCGCCTCGCCCGCCGCCTGACCAGCCGGCTTTCTGCCGCCACCGGCGCAGGCAGCCTCTACGAAACCGACCTGCGCCTGCGCCCCAACGGCGACGCAGGTTTCCTCGCGCACAGCATCACTGCCTTTGAAAAATACCAGCACGAAAACGCCTGGACGTGGGAACACCAGTCCCTCACCCGCGCCCGTTTTATCTGCGGCTCGCCCGAAATTCAGACGGCATTCGACCGCATCCGCACCGAAATCCTCACCGCCGAACGCGACCAAACCGCCTTGGCAGGCGAAATCATCGAAATGCGCGAAAAAATGTTCCCCACCCATCCGCCTTCCGACAGCAACGTCAAATACGCGCGCGGCGGCGTAGTAGACGTCGAATTTATCGTCCAATATCTGATACTTGCCCACGCCCGAAAATATCCGCAACTCCTCGACAACTACGGCAACATCGCCCTCTTGAACATCGCCGCCGACTGCGGTTTGATTGATAAAACGCTTGCCGGACAAAGCCGCACCGCCTACCGCTTCTACCGCCGGCAACAGCACAACACCAAACTGCGCGATGCCAAAAAAACCGAAGTAAGCGGCGAATTGCCGGTACATTACGGCAATGTCAGGAAATTGTGGAAGGAAGTGTTCGGGGCAGAAGTGAAGTTCGGATAAGCAGGCGGGCGTATTTAACGCGTCAACATAATTTGATTTGCCGCCGCAACAAACTCACTTCAAATAGTAAGTTTTGTGTAAGGAAGATATTTTTATAAAAGCTGATTGGCAGCTTGAGGGAAGATTTTGTTTACTCATTACTGATTCAGTCCGAGCATAATCTATCTGCAAAAACTGTTCTCATTTTCTGTCGATATTGTGGTACAGCAAAACAAGTTCTAAAATATGTTGCTTATTTATATATTAAAAACAAGGAGAAACTGATGTCTAAGGTTGCGGTACTCGGTGGCGGTCTGTCAGGTCGTCTGATGGCATTCCAACTGGCAGAGCAGGGCATTTCGGTCGAGTTGTTTGAGAAAGGCGAACGCAACGGCGCGCAAGCCGCCGCTTATGTTGCCGCGGCCATGTTGGCGCCGTCTGCCGAAGCGGTGGAGGCAACGCCCGAAGTCATTCGTTTGGGCAAACAAAGCATTGCGCTTTGGCGCGCGATTGTCGGCCGTCTGAATACGCCGGTGATGATGCAGGAAAACGGCAGCCTGATTGTTTGGCACACGCAGGACAAACCGCTTTCTGCCGAGTTTGCCCGTCATTTGAAGCGCGGCGGCGTGGCGGAACATGAAACCATACGTTGGAACGCGGATGAAATCGCAGCAAACGAGCCGCAACTGGCAGGGCGGTTTTCAGACGGCCTGTATCTGCCGACAGAAGGGCAGTTGGACGGACGGCAAGTATTGAATGCGTTGGCAGATGCATTGGAAGCGATGAATGTCGCGTGCCATTGGTCGTGCGAACGTGAAGTCGAAGATTTAGCGGCGCAATACGATTGGGTCATCGACTGCCGCGGTTATGGTGCAAAGAGCGCGTGGAACAGGCCGTCTGAAAGTGTGTTGCGCGGCGTTCGCGGCGAAGTGGCGCGCGTTTACGCACCCGAAATCGAGCTGTCCCGCCCCGTGCGCCTGCTGCATCCGCGCTACCCTTTATACATCGCGCCGAAGGAAAACCATATTTTTGTGATTGGTGCGACCCAAATTGAAAGCGAAAGCCAAGCGCCGGCCAGCGTGCGTTCCGGTTTGGAACTTTTGTCCGCGCTGTATGCCGTGCATCCGGCATTTGGCGAGGCAAACCTTTTGGAACTGGCCACCGGCCTGCGCCCGACTTTAAACCACCACAACCCCGAAATCCGCTTCAACCGCGAACGTCGCCTGATTGAAGTCAACGGCCTGTTCCGCCACGGCTTTATGATTTCTCCTGCCGTGACTGGTGCGGCCGTGCGTTTGGCCGGTGCGCTGTTTGCCGGAAACGACATTCCCGAATCAGACGAAACCAGCGGTTTGCCGTATATCCGCGCCGCAAATTGAAGCCGTTGCGGACGAAGTTGCTTAAAAATCGGGCAAATTGTTTGTGAAAGACAGCCACAGGCCGTCTGAAAATGATAAAATCGCCGTCAATTCAATTAACCTTGCGTCTGAAAACCGCATGATGCCGTATTCAGACGCCAAACCAATTTCCTATTTAACGATAAGCACATGACAACCCAAACCCTTTTAATCGAACTTCTCACTGAAGAACTCCCGCCAAAAGCACTCAATAATCTGGGCAACCATTTTGCCGCCGCCGTTGCCGAAGGCTTGGAAAAAGCGCAACTGGTTGACGGCGCAGCCGAATTTACGGCTTATGCCTCGCCGCGCCGTTTGGCGGTCCAAGTCAAAAACGTCAAAGCCGTTCAAGCCGATCAGAAAATCGTGAAAAAAGGCCCTGCT
This sequence comes from Neisseria flavescens, assembly GCF_005221285.1. Taxonomy (NCBI): domain Bacteria; kingdom Pseudomonadati; phylum Pseudomonadota; class Betaproteobacteria; order Neisseriales; family Neisseriaceae; genus Neisseria; species Neisseria flavescens. The sequence goes on along the minus strand of NZ_CP039886.1, from coordinate 1,601,235 downwards.
GTGGCGAATGCCATGAAAGACGGTGCGCCGACCAAGGCTTTGGAAGGTTTCGCACGCGGTGCTGGGGCGAAAATCGAAGATTTGACCATCGTCCACGACGGCAAGCAGGACGTGTATGCCTACGAATACGTCCAAACCGGCAAACCGCTGGGCGAGCTTTTGGAAGACATTATCAATGCCGCAGTGAAAAAACTGCCGATTCCGAAAGTGATGCGTTGGGGCAGCAGCACGTTTACCTTCGTGCGCCCTGTTCACGGGCTGATTGTGCTGCACGGCAGCGACATCGTAAACGTCAGCGTTTTGGGTCTGCAAAGCGGCAATCAAACCTTGGGACACCGCTTCCTCTCCGACGGAGAAATCACTATTACAAACGCCGACAGCTACGCCGAACAAATGCGCGAGCAAGGCAAAGTGGAAGCCTCGTTTGCCGAGCGCAAAGCCGCGATTCAGACGGCATTGGAAGGGCAGGCACACCGTCTGAACGCGACCGTTGCCGCCGATGAAGCATTGTTGGACGAAGTGACTGCATTGGTCGAATGGCCTGTGGTATTGGAAGCCGGTTTTGAAGAACACTTCCTCGCCGTGCCACAAGAATGTTTGATTCTGACCATGCAGCAAAACCAAAAATACTTCCCGCTGCTCGATCAAAACGGCAAGCTGATGAACCGCTTCCTGCTGGTCTCCAACCTGCAAACCGAAGACCCGTCGCACATCATCCAAGGCAACGAACGCGTTTTGCGCGCGCGCCTGTCTGATGCCGAGTTCTTCTACAAACAAGACCAAAAAGCGACTTTGGAAAGCCGCCTGCCCAAGCTGGCAAACGTGGTTTATCACAACAAAATCGGTTCGCAAGCCGAACGCATCGAACGCCTGCAAAGCATTGCCGCCCACATCGCTAAAGCGTTGGGCGCAGATGCCGCCGCCGCCGAACGCGCCGCGCGTCTGGCAAAAGCCGACTTGGTAACCGAAATGGTCGGCGAGTTCCCTGAATTGCAAGGCACCATGGGCAAATACTATGCCCGTTTGGACGGCGAAACCGAAGAAATCGCCGAAGCCATCGAGCAGCACTATCAGCCGCGTTTTGCCGGCGACAAGCTGCCCGAAAGCAAAATTGCCGCCGCCGTGGCACTGGCGGACAAGCTGGAAACCCTGGTCGGCATTTGGGGCATCGGTCTGATTCCGACCGGCGATAAAGACCCCTACGCCCTGCGCCGCGCCGCCTTGGGTATTTTGCGGATGCTGATGCAGTACGGTTTGGACGTGAACGAACTGATTCAGACGGCATTCGACAGCTTCCCGCAAGGTTTGCTCAACGAAAAAACGCCGTCTGAAACCGCCGACTTTATGCAGGCGCGCCTTGCCGTGTTGCTGCAAAACGATTATCCGCAAGACATCGTTGCCGCCGTATTGGCGAAACAGCCGCGCCGTTTGGACGATTTGACTGCCAAACTGCAAGCCGTCGCTGCGTTCAAACAACTGCCCGAAGCCGCCGCGCTCGCCGCCGCCAACAAACGCGTGCAAAACCTGCTGAAAAAAGCCGATGCCGAGTTGGGCGCGGTTAACGAAAGCCTGTTGCAACAGGACGAAGAAAAAGCCCTCTTTGCCGCCGCACAAGGCTTGCAGCCGAAAATCGCCGCCGCCGTTGCCGAAGGCAATTTCCAAACCGCCTTGTCCGAACTGGCTTCCGTCAAACCGCAGGTCGATGCTTTCTTCGACGGCGTGATGGTAATGGCCGAAGATGCCGCCGTGAAACAAAACCGTTTAAACTTGCTGAACCGTTTGGCAGAACAAATGAACGCAGTTGCCGACATTGCGCTCTTGAGTGAATAAGGCCGCGTTTCAGTTGACTCTCTTTTCAGGCTGCCCGATGTTTCAGGCAGCCTGAAGTTTTTCGGACGTATCCCTTGCATGGCGTTCAAGGGTATAATTCGGCAGATTTGTCGCACGACAAATCGCGCACATAAACAATTTCCCACATTCAAGAGGCAGATTATGAATATCCCAGCCATCCGAACCGCACTCGATGCCGTATTGATTCCCCACACAATGCGCACCTTAGGCAGCGAAAAAGCCGTTACACTCCTTGAAGAGCGTTCAGACGGCCTACATATCGGCCTGAAATTTGCGTTCCCGGTTGCCCATATCGCCGCAGACATTGCCAACGCCCTCCAAGAAGCCGTCATGGCGCATACCGGCGACACTCATATCCATTTGAGTATCGATACCGAAATCGGTACGCACAAAGTCCAACCCGGCGTGGCGACCATCAAAGGCGTGAAAAACATTATTGCCGTTGCATCCGGTAAAGGCGGTGTCGGCAAATCAACGACCACTGCCAACCTTGCTACCGCAATGGCCAGAATGGGTGCGCGTGTCGGCGTACTCGATGCCGACCTGTACGGCCCAAGCCAGCCCACCATGCTCGGCGTACAAGACCGCAAACCCGACCAACAAAACCAAAAACTCATTCCCGTTGAAGCCGAAAGCGGCATTCAAGTGATGTCTATCGGTTTTCTGGTCGATACCGACCAAGCCATCGTTTGGCGCGGCCCGATGGTCAGCCAAGCTTTGCAACAGCTTATGTTCCAAAGCGAATGGGACAATGTCGATTATCTCTTCATCGACCTGCCGCCGGGTACAGGCGATATCCAATTGACCCTGTCGCAAAAAATCCCCGTGACCGGCTCCGTTGTCGTCACCACGCCGCAAGACATCGCCCTGATTGATGCACGCAAAGCCGTGGATATGTTCAATAAAGTCAATATCCCGATTTTGGGCGTTTTGGAAAACATGTCTGTCCATATCTGCTCCAACTGCGGCCATGCCGAAGCAATCTTTGGCGCAGAAGGCGGTAAAAACTTGGCAGAGCGTTTGAACGTACCGTTGCTCGGCCAGCTTCCGTTGAGCCTGCCTGTACGCGAAGCCATGGACAGCGGCACATCTTCGGCCTTGTTTGAAAACAACCAAACCATCGCCGACATCTACACCGAAGCCGCATTCCAAATCGCGCTGGCCATTGCCGATAAAGGCAAAGACTTCAGCAGCCGCTTCCCGAAAATCGTCGTCGAATAAAAAAGTTTAAAAAAGGTGTTGACAGCTGTGTGACACGTCTCTATAATGCACAGCTTATCGGGTCGTTAGCTCAGTCGGTAGAGCAGCGGACTTTTAATCCGTTGGTCGAGCGTTCGAATCGCTCACGACCCACCAAATATGAAAACCTGCTTTGAAAAAAGCAGGTTTTTTTACGTTTGGATTTTAGGATTTTGTTGAAAATATAAAGTTATCTTATGTATAGTAATAAATTAATAACCCTGTTTTTTCTATTGCCTTTATTGTGCCATGCAGTTGAGTTTGATGAAACTCTATATAACGACTGTAAAGATAGAGCTATGTTATGTGTTGCTAGAATTTATTCTCCCAAAGGCAATAACTATAAATCTATGTGGTATGACGACAATGGCAAGTTAGCATTTATAGCCTTTACTAATCAACAAATGGAAAATCAAGGTCGCCCATCTCTAGCGATGTTTATTAGTGATGACAAAATATCTGATACCAATATTGATGAATTTTTAGCATCTTTCGATCCTGATAAATATCGAATATCTCATGATCCAAGATATAAATTTTTACCATTAATATGTCGAACTCATTGTGATCCTTATTCTCTTTTTAATATTGATAACAAATTTAAACCTGATGATAAAGATAAAATCTTTTTTTCAATCCCGACAGATGACACAGATTTTTATAAGAGTTTTTATTTGAATAAGGATTATATAGAAGGTTTGTATCCTCATTAAATGTGGTAATCTTTATTAGATAGTGATGGTTTTGTCATGTGGCTTGGACGCAATTGATTATGCAGAATGCCTCCGCAGATCAAAAAAGGACAACCTAGAAATATTCAACCATTTATTGAGGATTTGTAAAATTAAAATTAGATTAATGGCTGACTATTTTTGTTATCCATTATGGCATGATGATGGTATTAATATGGGAGATATTGGCCCGGCCAGCTTACCAATTTCCAATGAATTAAAGGAGACAAAATAATGCTTGCTCAAATCGAACTCACACCCGCACACGCCGAAACTTTGGCGCGTTTGGAAAAATCGACAGGAGAAAGCCGCACCGTCCTGCTTTGTTATTGAAACAATTACATAGCACATTAAGCATCAGGCCATCTGAAAGATATTTTCAGACGGCCTGATGTTTTATAGGAATGGTTTTGAGAAATAAGTTTTCTACTTAGGGCAGACAAACGTTTAAAACCTTACCTGCGTCTGCAACTGCCTACGATAAACCAATACGGCAGCAGTCAGCGTGGCACAAGAGAATGCGGACAATAAAAGCAGATAACGGCTGATTCCGTCCAGTCCGCTGCGGTTGAGCAGCAGTTCCTGAAAAGCCTTCAAGCCCCAAGCCATCGGGGAAATCCAAGTGAGTTGCTGCATGGTTTCGGGCATGACGTGGGCGGGCACCATAATGCCGCCGATTGCCGCCATCAGGATAATGCCACCACCACCGAGTACGACGGCATGTTCGGTGGATTTTGCGCAGACGCTGATTAACAGCGCGTAGCCGAGTGCGGCGGCGCTGACAGCGGCGGACAGCAGCCCGTAGGGAACAAGGCTGCCGTTGAGTATGAGGGCGGGTACGCCGATTTCGGGCAGCAGGTAGCGGCCGAGCAGCAGCATTCCGACAAACTGAAGCTGGTTAATCAGGAAATAGGGGACGAGTTTGGCGGCAATCAGGCCGGATGCGGAAGCACGGGCGAGACGCAGGCGGGTAATGGTGTTGGTCTGGCGTTCCAGTGCCATGACGTTCGACAGCGGTATCATGATGAAAAACATACCGAAAATCAGCCATGCGGGTACGCTGTGCTGTACGGCGTTGGGTTTTTCAACCTTGCCACTGCCTGCGCTCAGATAGTGTTCTTCCAGCATTTTTTTATCTAGAAAGCTGCGCACGGCGGCGAATTGCTCGTCGTTTTTTTCATCGACTTTTTTCTGGATGTCTTTGCGGATGGCGCGGGGCAGTTTTTTATTATCGATTTTGATGCCGTCGTTGTTGTCGAAATAAGCGTCCAAGCGTGTTTCGGTATAGTGCTGCTGCAAAACGCCTTTGACTGCCGCCAGCCATGAAGGCTCGGTATCGGGCGGTACATAGATTTGCAAGGCTTTGTTGTCGGCGATTTTGCCGGAAGCGGGGTTCGGGTTGTGCAGCACCAGTTGGAAACGCTTGTCGTGCAGACCGTTTTGCGCGTCGGTCAGTTTTTCAGACGGCATCAGCGTGACATGAATCTGTTCTTTTTCCAACGCGGTGGCCAGTGCGGTATTGACGCTGTCGTCTGCCGCGCCGACCAGCGCAATGCGGCTGTCGGTGTGCGGGTCTTGGTCGCGGCTCAGCGCCAACGACATAATCAGCATAAAGGCGATGGGCATCACAAACAACACGGCCAAACCGTGCAGGTCGCGACAGAGCAGTTTGAGTTCTTTGAGGAGGGAGGAAATCGTCATTGTGGATTTTGCTTATCTGTTGCCGGTTCGTCTTTGCGCAGGAAATCAAGGTAAAACGTTTCCAGCGAACCGTGTCCCTGCTGGAAGTAGCGGATTTGCGCGCCGCTTTGTTGTAGGGCGGCGTAAACGGCGGCGGCATCGTGTGTCGTTTCCATCATGCCGCGGCTGTCCACTTGCTTGGCACCCAAAGTGGCCAGCGTTTGAGGTGGCAGCGGCGGTTCGACGGTAAAGCGCACGACACCGGTTTGCGTACTTAAAAGCTTGTCCAAACCGCCGTGATACACCAGTTTGCCGTGTTGTAGCAGCGCGATTTTACCGCAAAGCTGCTCGATTTCCGACAGATAGTGCGAGGTGTAAACCACCGTTACCCCCTGCCGTGTCAAATCCGCCACGCTGTCGAGGATAAAGCGGCGCGACTGCGGGTCGATGCCGACCGTGATTTCGTCGAGGAACACCAGTTGCGGCGTGTTAATCAGACCGATGGCAAAATTCAGACGGCGTTTAAGCCCGCCTGAAAGATGCTTTGCTGCTTTGTTTTTGTGGGCGGTCAGGTCGGTCTGTTCCAACAGCGCATTCAGACGGCCTTTGTCGCGCACTTTGTAGAGCGAGGCGAAAAACAGCAGGTTGTCCCACACAGAAAGCTGCGGATAAAACGCGAAATCCTGCGGCACCAAACCGATTTTCTGCCGCTCGCTGCGGCTCAACAGGCGCAACGGCTTGCCGTCAAACAAAATTTCGCCCTGCCGTACTTCCTGCAAGCCTGCCAAAAGCGACATCAGCGTCGTTTTCCCTGCACCGTTGTGACCGAGCAGCCCCAAACATTCGCCGTCGGCAATATCGAACGACACATTGTCCAGCGCGGCAGTTTCGGCTTTGGGATAATGGTGGGAGAGGGATTGGATTTGAATCATGGTTTCAGACGGCCTTAGTATCGGTGGAGCATAGTGAAATCGCTACGGCATCGGTTTACCTGTGCACAAACGTTTACAGAAAATTTATCGATACCGCATGATTCCCCATTATTTCAACAATCCGCGCCACAAGGCTTCTTCATCATCTGCAATCTTGCGCAGAAATTCGGCAATGTTACGGCAGCCGTTTTCGGATGGTTTTTTGCACTGTTTCACGCACATCGCTGCAAACTGCCGCCATTGGTCGCCGATGGCGGTCATTTGTTCTGAGGCCGTCTGAAATGCGGGGTTGTCGCAGATACGGGCGGCCTGTTCGAGGAAGTAGGCGTAGATGTAGCGGAAACCTGCGCCGCCGGTGCCGATTTCTTCCTGCATCCGCACCAAATGGCCGAGAAACAGTTTTTGGTATTTCTCATTTTGTTTGGCGGGCAGGGATTCGATTTTTTTGGCCAGCGTACGGATGCCTTTTACGCCGATGAAAAAGACCGGTGCGAGCATATGTTTGGCGTTTTTGCGTATGGCTTTGCGGATAATGGTGGGCAAGTCTGCCATGATTTTTTCAGACGGCCTGTTGTCTTCCAAGGTGTACATCATGCCTTTTGCCGCCAATACGCCTTTGGCGAAGCGTGCCCGTTGCAAATCTTCGGCGGCGCAGCGCTGCACGGTTTCAAATACGGGGTCGCTGATCAGGTAGTCGTTACCGTCTTTGCCGTACACTAAAAGATTGTGTGCGTTGAAATGGAAGCGCATTTGCGGCGGGAAGTAGGGCAGCCAGAAGACGGAGGTTTGCAAACCGGCCAGCTTGCCTGAGAACAGCGCGGCATCCAATGCGGCTTGTCCGCTTTGTGCGTCGGAAAATTTGCGGACGGATAATTTCAGCCCCAATGCTTTGCAGGTGTTTTTGATGATACCGCGCGGTGCGATGCGGTAGGAAACCAGCGGCATGCCATTTAATTTGATCAGCGGCATCCAGACAAATGTCAGCGCGTGGGCAATGCCGAAAATCATGGCTTCGTCTAAATTGTGGCCATGGTATTTGAGCAGGGTGGACATCACACCGCTTTCACAATGGGCGGTATGCTGGTGTGGAAATTCTTGTGTGGTCATAAAGTTATTGGTTTTCGTGCAATGTTTTCAGACGGCCTGATGCGGTTGGAATGGGTTTGTTGTTTTGGAAATCAGCGGGCTTCTTTGGCTGCTTCCTGCTCGGCTTTGTAGCGGCGCAAAAATTCGATGGCGGCGGCTTTTTCGGCTTCGTTGCCGTATTTGGCATCACGTTGGGCGCGGCGCAGTTCGGCGCGCTCTTTGGCTTCTTTGATTTGACGCGCTTTGAAGTCTTCGCGGTTGTCGGAGGAGACGAGTTTGTCCTGTTGCGATTGCGCTTTGGCCATGGCTTTGGCAATCAAATCCAGGGGGTTGAATGCGGCGCTTGGTGCGGCTGTTTGGCTTTGTGCCTGTGCGGCCTGTTTGGCTTTGACGGCGGCTTCGCGTTGCGCCAGCAGGGCTTTGCGTTCGGCATCATCGCGCTGTTTGCGCGCGGTATGGCGTTCAAAACGGTTTTGTGCGTGTTCGGCGGCGGCAAAGCGCGGTTCGGCAGAGGTGCTGAAACGGCGTGCGGACGGCAGGAAGGGCTGCGATACGGGAACCATGTCGATGCAGTCGACGGGGCAGGGGGTAACGCACAAGCCGCAGCCGGTGCATTCGTCGCTGATGACGGTGTGCATCAGTTTGGATGCGCCCATAATGGCATCGACAGGACAGGCGCGGATGCAGGCGGTACAGCCGATGCAGACGGCCTCGTCAATCAGGGCTACGGCTTTGATTTGTGTTTTTGCCGGGGCGAGATAGGGCTTGCCCAATAGGTCGGCAACGTCTTTCATGACGGTTTCCCCACCCGGCGCGCACAGGTTTACCGGCGCTTCCCCTGCCGACAGGGCGCGCGCATAGGGTAAGCAGCCTCCATAACCGCACTCACGGCATTGGGTTTGCGGCAACAGGCGGCTGATGCTTTGAATGGGAATGGTCATCATGGGTAGTCAAAATCGAAAAGGCGCATTATATCAGATTGTTGCGTTTATTTTGGCGAAACATGCTGTGTCTGTTTTAGTGAAATTCACTGCGCTCGTTTTAGCGAAACTCGCTACGCTCGTTTTCAGACGGCCTGAGTCGGGTTTACGTTATAATTTTGAAATGGATTTATTCGGGTAATTAGGAATGACGGCTACACTTTGCCCCTGTCAGTCGGGGCGTGTTTATACGGAATGTTGCGCACCGTTTCATGCGCGTGAGGCGGCGGCCTCGACGGCGGAAGAGTTGATGCGTTCGCGTTACAGCGCGTATGTTTTGCAGGAAATCGACTATATCGTGGACACGACTGTCCCTGTGCAGCAGAATTTGTTGGACAAGCAGGATTTGGCGGCATGGAGTAAGCAGACGCAGTGGTCGGGATTGAAGGTTGTCCGTCATGTGCCGTTTGGCAAGCTGCATGCTTTGGTCGAGTTTGAGGCGTATTTTGAAGAGAATGGGCAAACCGAGTGCCATCATGAGTTGTCGGCATTTGTGAAAATAGACGGGCGTTGGTACTTTATTGATCCGACCGTTGCGTTACCGACGATGAAACAGCCTTGTTTGTGCGGTTCGGGCAAAAAGTTTAAGGCGTGTTGCGGACAGTTTTTCAAATAGTCATGTAAACAGGCCGTCTGAACGTTCAGACGGCCTGAGCTGTTTTTGCAGATAAAAAAAACCATTCATACTAAGGGAGAAGTATGAATGGCCAATACATTGCGGGAAAACGTCTTACTTGCTGCACCGCCCAAAAGGGATGAAAGAGCGGTGTTGTGTCAGCGATTAATATTCTACCGTTTTTGGTGTTAAATTATGTTAAGAAGTAAAATAATTCAAATAAGTTGCAAGATAATCGTGATTTTTTGAAGATAAACGGTATTTTTACTGATTTTCTCGAATCCATTTCACCCATTGTTGAAACAGCTCGGGTTGCAATGCGGCGATGACGGAACGCTTGAATACATGTTCGCCGCTCCAAAAATCGTCGCCTTCCAAAGTGGTCAGGCAGCCGCCGGCTTCTTCAAAAATCAATGCGCCGGCAGCGTAGTCCCACAGCTTTTGTCCGCCGTGGATGTAAATATCGTAGCGGCCGCTGGCAAGGTAGCACCAATCGAGCGTGCTGCTGCCCATGCTGCGGATTGTGCCGAATGGGGCAAGGGTATTCATGCGGCTGGCGAGTTTGCCCGAACGCAGGTATTTGATTTCTACGCCGGCAATGGATTCGTTGAGTTTTTTGTTTTCGGAACGCAGCGGCAGCGGCGTACCGTTGAGGAATGCGCCTTTGCCGCGTTCGGCGTAGAAACATTCGCCGCTGACCGGATTGTAAATCACACCCAATTCGGCGTGGCCGTTTTTAACCAGTGCGACGGATACGGCAAAATGCGGCAAACCGTTGACGAAGTTGTTTGTGCCGTCGATAGGATCGACAATCCATAGGCCGTCTGAATGTTCGTTCCACAAACGGGTTTGCTCCTGAACGCTCATCTCCTCGCCCAACATCGGACAATCTTCCAATAAGGGCAGGGCGGCGGTAAAAGCGGTTTGTGCGGCCAAATCTGCTTCACTTAAAACCGAGCCGTCTTCCTTGCGTCGTGACGGCGTGTTCAGAAAACGCGGCATGACTTCGGTTTGGGCGATGTGGCGGACGACTTTCTGTAAACGGTATAGCACGGCGTATCCTTGTTTTTTGCAGTTTTGCGTGACAGTGGATTAAAATTCGTGAAGTTTTCAAATTATAGTGGATGAAATCGAAATCAGGCAGGCAAGTGTATGTCGCCGTGTTTCAATTTCGTTCACGAAAGCTCAAATTATATACATGAATAAAGCAGGAAACCATGCCCCGATTTTATGTTGATTTTGCCTTAAGCCCCGACAGCGTGGTCGAATTGCCCGATAATGTGGTGCGCCATTTGAATGTATTGCGCGTGAAAAACACGGAAGAAATCGTGTTGTTTAACGGCAATGGCAAGGCATATCCGGCTTTGCCCGAAGTTTTGGAAAAACGCCGCGCCAGCGTGCGCATTTTGCGTGAAGAGGCAACGGACAACGAATCGCCGCTGAACATTACGTTGGTACAGGCGGTATCCGCCGCCGAGCGCATGGATTTCACTTTGCAGAAAAGCGTGGAATTGGGCGTGGCAGAAATCCGCCCGGTCATCAGCGAACGCTGTGTCGTCCGCTTGAGCGGCGAACGTGCTGAAAAGCGGGTAGAGCGTTGGCAGGAAATCGTTGTTTCTGCGTGTGAACAAAGCGGCCGCAATATTGTGCCAAAGGTTTTGCCACTGACGACTTATGCACAGGCTCTGCAACAGTTGCCGCAGGAAACGACCAAACTGTTAATGAGTTTGAACCGCGCACAAAAACTGAGCGATGTTCGGCCGCAATCCGGTAAGGTCGTGTTTATGGTCGGCCCGGAAGGTGGCTGGACGGAGAAGGAAGAGCAGCAGGCATTTGATGCCGGTTTTCAATCCGTTACGCTTGGCAAACGGGTGTTGCGTACCGAAACCGCCTCACTTGCGGCCATCGCCGCCATGCAGACGCTTTGGGGCGATTTTGCATAAAGTTCAGGCCGTCTGAAAACGAGCGTAGCGAGTTTCGCTAAAATAAGCTGTTGCTTCAAGAGATAAAAATGGGAGTTTAAAAATGTCTTACACCTTTACACTGGCCGAGCACGATCTGGAAGCGGAATTGAAAAAGCTAATCGTGCAAGAGGCCGATAAGGCCGACGATGTGGATATGGATGATTTCACCGACGATGCACTTTTGTTTGGCGATGACAGTCCGGTCGGTTTGGATTCGCTTGATGCGCTACAAATCAGCGTTGCCTTGCAACAGTATTTCCAAGTGCGCCTGCAGGGCGACCGTATGGTGCGCAAACATATGATGTGCGTACGTGATTTGGCGGCGTTTATCCGTGCGGAGCATGGCGCATGAGTTGGGTTTGCGGTACGGCGGCCACTTCTGCCTTGAATCCGCAAGCGGATTTCAGACGGCCTGACGCGGTGTCTTATATGTTTTTAAACCAACCGCAGCAGGCTGCTTATTTTCGTGCATTCGCCGACGACAGTTTGGGGCGGAAGGAATTTGCGGATATCGCCGAACAACATTTGCGCCGAGCCGCCGAAAATGCAGGCTGGCCGTCTGAAAGTTGGCATGATGCGCCGGTGTTTATCGGTTCCAGTTCCTATTCCATCTCCGAATATGAAAACCGCCATTTTGCGGGCAATAGGGTGGAAGAAGAACACAATTTGCTTTATCTCGCCGAAGATTTGCGCCGGCGCAGCGGCAATCGGCAGATTTTCAGTTTCGCTACTGCCTGCACTTCATCTGCCCATGCGCTGATTCAGGCGGATAATTGTTTGCGTGGCAGGGTGGAGCGTGCCTTTGTGCTTGGGATTGAAAGCCTCAATCGGCTGACTTTGCTGCATTTTCACAGCTTGGGTTTGCTGTCCAAACAGTATCAGCCTTTTGGCGGAAACGGTTTGATTTTAGGCGAAGGTGTTGCCGCACTTGCCTTATCTTCCACTGCTCCCGAATCTTCTTCAGGCCGTCTGAAACTTATCGGACACGCTGCCAATACAGGCAATGACCTGATTCAAAGCGATGGCCAAGCGCAAGAGCAGGTGATGCGCCGTGCGTTAGATATTGCAGGCATCGCTCCTGAAAGCATTACAGCCGTTAAAACACACGGTATCGGCACAACTGACAGCGATGCTGCCGAATTGGCCGCACTGGAAAATATATTCGGTACACTGCCGCCTTTGATGGCGTTCAAGCCGCAAATCGGACACACGCTTGGCGCAACGGCAGCCCTTGAAACGGCCCTGCTTTTATCCGCTTTAAAACAAGGCGGAAGCAACGATTATCAGGGGCAGGAAATTCGTTTTTCCGAATGCGCTGTTTCACAAAAAGGCGGCTTTTTCTGTTTGGCCAATCAGTTTGGTTTTGGCGGCAGCAACACATCTTTGGTATGGCAATGGCAACCGTAAATCCTAATATCCGTATTACCGCCGCCGTGCGTTTTGATACTGATGCCGGCACCGGCGGTAAAATCCTCAAACAAACCTTAAAGCAGCAAAGCGGTATAGATACCCGCCGCCTCAGTCGCTTGAGTTTGATTGCCGCACTTGGTGCAGGGCAGCTAAAGGAACAAAGCAAAATCCGTTCTGATTGCGCTGTTTTTCTCGGTACGCCATTTTCTTCGCCATCCATATTTGAAAAAATGGCAGACAATGTGCTGAACCATTACGCCGCGATGCCGTTTGATTTTATTGCCAACCTGCACAATTCCCCCGTTTTTCATGCCGCGCAAGCGTTAGGCACGCATGGTGCAACTTTGGTTGTGGCTGCCGACAACAATGTAGATACCTGCTTTCATCCATTATTGCTGGCAATGCAGTCTTTGCAAAATGGCGGACAAGCTGCGGTTGGCTGGGCATACGAACATCAAGCGGCTCATGCCGATACTCATGAAGGCAGTATTTGGATTGTGCTTGAAGCCGGTGCAGAGCAGGGTGTTCCCGTTGTGTTGAATGATGAAGGTACTCAGACTGATAGGCCGTCTGAAAAGCCGCAATATTATTGGCAAAATATCGCCGATTGGATAGAAGCAGTAATGGCGCAAGAGGGTAGGGATGTGAAGAAATATACTTTGGCGTGATCGGCAAATGATTTTAGAGAAAGTATTTGTCTATTGAATAAAAAAGGTTTACGTCATTAAAAACCAATTAACGAGACATCTCACCTTGAATAGCGCGGATATTCGCTTTACGGGCGTTGATGGTACGGGTCAGCTGTTGGATTTTAATCTGATCGCCTTTTTGTTTGGCCGCATTCAGCTGGGTTTGAAGGCGGATGATAGCGGTCTGTTCGTTGCGAATTTCCCCTTGTAATACCTGTTTACGTGTTTCTTTAGGTTTGGGTTGTGGTGCAGCAATGGTTGCGGGAATGGTACGAACCGGTGCTTTGCGGTGGATGTATTGCTGGCTGTTTTGCTTGGCCTGACGTTTCTGTATGCTGTTGCGTAGGAGGATATTCAGACGCGGATTAGCAGCTTCGGCAGTATTGGTAACGCCACCGATCGGACCATTTGGCAGAATTTTGATGTCGTTATCGACATCTTTATCACTGAAGAGTGCATCAGTGGTTGGTCTATATGCTTTGGACAATGGGGTTTTGGTAGGCTTCGTTGGAGTTGCTGTCGCTGGTATGGGTTCGGTCGGCTTGACCGAGTCTGTCAGTGCGAAAATCTCGGTTGTAGATCCTGTTGATATATTGGTTTTGTCGGACGATGCAGAAGAGTTTTCAGCTTTCGGATCTGTTTGTTGTTCTGTAAGAGTCGAATTCAAATTTAGCTGCTCAGCGTTTGTTTGAGATACATTTGTTTCTACTAGGTTGTACGAATCGGTAACGCGGCAGGTATTGTTTATCTGGTATGAAGCATAAACGGTGATGCCTTCAACATTGCAGACATACTCGGCAGCATTGGCGGCGGCAGGGAGGGTCAGGCTGAGGGCAATGGCGGTTTTGCAGAAAAACGGTTTCATAAAGGCAATAGAATCAGGTTGTTTGTTCAAAGTGCAATTATACTATGTACACTGTCAGCATCCGCCAACTTATTTTTAGGCGGTGTAAAACTATGGCTGAAAGGTTGAAAATTGGAATAAAAGATTTTAGGCCGTCTGAAACTTGTCATATAAAGTTTCAGACGGCCTTTACTGTCATGGCGGATTAAGCGTTCAACAGACTTTCGTCCAATGTCAGCTCTTCGTTTTTATTGACGGCGACTTTGCGTGCCAAAACGTTTTGGGCGATTTCGTGTGCTTCGGCAAGCGAGTGCATCAGGTAAGTGCCGCATTGGTATTCGTTCAACTCGGGGATTTTGCTTTGGTCTTTGACATTGGCCACATCCTGCATCGAAGCCAGCCACGCATCGGCAACCTGCTGCTCGGAAGGCGTACCAATCAAACTCATATAAAAACCGGTGCGGCAGCCCATCGGGGAAATGTCGATGATTTCCACGCCGTTGCCGTTCAAGTGGTCGCGCATAAAACCGGCGAACAGGTGCTCCAGCGTATGAATGCCTTTTTCAGGCAGGATTTCTTTGTTGGGAATGCAGAAACGCAGGTCAAACACGGTAATGGTGTCGCCTTTGGGCGTGGTCATGGTTTTCGCCACGCGTACGGCGGGGGCGTGCATACGGGTGTGGTCGACTTTGAAACTGTCTAACAGGGGCATTTGGTTATCCTTTTGAATGGTTTATGTAGGTTTTCGGGAGAGGATTTTGTCCAGCAATTCATCGTCCAAGACGCGGTTTTCGACTTTCACCCATTCGCCGCCTGTTTCAGGGAAGCCGTTGCGGCAATATCCTGCCTGTTCGACAAAATCATAGACAGCATGAATGTAGTCGTTGATACACAATGCGGCTATGGTGCAGGCATCATCCCATAAAATCAAGACATGATTGGGGATATGTTTGTCGGATACATCTTCGACATTGTAGATGTGCAAGGCATCTAGAATCCCGTCTTGCGAAGCGGCATAGAAGTAGCCTGTGTCGCCGTCGTCTTCAAAGACAACACCATAAGGGACATGTTCGAAAAATGATTGTAAAACTTCGGGCGTGCCGACAGTAAAGTCTTTAATTTCGGCAGTCCGATATAGAGGTAATTGTGCCATTGGGTAATGCTCTCTTTAGTGAATTTTATATTAATTTTGATATTCCATAGTTCACTAAAAATCCACCAACCACTAGCCATAAATAAGTTAGTATTCCTAAAACAAACGGTTTTAATCCTGCCTTTTTGATTGCGCTTGCTTGCGTCGTTAAGCCAAGCGCAGCCATTGATGAAATTAATAAGAAAGAATCGATTTCAACGAATAATTTCACGAGTTCTTTTGGTAATAAATCAAAAGAATTAAAAATGGCAACACCAATAAAAAGTACAGCAAACCAAGGAATTGTAATTTTGTGTGATGTATTTTCTGATACTCCATTACTACGTGTTAATAACCAAGAAAGCATTAATAAAAAGGGGGCGAGCATCATCACTCGGATCATTTTGGAAATGACGGCAGTATTCGCCACGATAGGATCAATATTTTCCCCAATCGCATAAACTTGAGCCACTTCGTGTACACTAGAACCAACATAAATACCGAATTGATGGGCGTTAATTAAATGTTGTGACCACGTGTAGAACAAGGGGTAAGTAAAAATAGCAAGCGTCCCGAAAATGACCACTACGGCAATCGCCACTGAAACTTTATGGGATTCTGCTTTGGTAACAGGCTCTGCCGCCATCACTGCTGCCGCACCGCAAATGCTGCAACCTGCTCCAGTGAGATAAACCAATTGTTTATCCATTTTTAGATAACGAATGCCTAAAAGTGCGGTAAAAAAGAAGGTTGAAATTAGCATAATTGCATCGGTAACGACTGCATTTAATCCTACATCGGCAATATCGCCAAAAGTGAGGCGGAAACCATACAGCACAATGCCTGTGCGAAGAAGCGTGCCTTTGGCAAACAAAACGCCTTTTTCCACTTGTGTTGAAAATTGCGGATAAATGGTATTGCCGATTGCCATACCTAGTAGGATAGCAATAATTAAAGCACTGATATGATAATGATGGGAAAAATCAGTGTTTCCTAAATAGTTAGCAAGTATAGCGATAATCGCGATAAATATCAGTCCGAAATAAAAGGGACGTGTGTTCATTTTTTCTTTCCGTGATAACACCCAAATCACAATTCCGCAATTTCCACCGCTTCGCCCGAAGCCGCGCTCAGGGCTTCGTTTAAAACGTCATAAAAATCGCGTCCGTCGCGCGTTGCCAGCCATTTGCCGTTTTTCTCGGCGAAATGGTAGCCGCCGCTTTTTGCGGCAATCCACAATTCTTGGTTGGGCGTGTGGCGGTTGACGATGATTTGCGTGCCGTTTTCGGCTTCGATGGTCAGGACGTTTCCGGCAAACCGGCAGTCGAAATCCCAGCCGTTTTCGTCAATTTGGTCTTCGATATGTTCAAATAATGCTTCGCTCGCGCGGATAAACTCGCTTTCGGTCATCATGGCTTTTTGTGTGTTTTTTGTTTAAGATACCGAATCTTGCCACATTCGTAATGATGAAGAAAGTTTTACTGATGAAATACGGCGTATTTTTTGCAGCGGCAACAGCTCTGCTGCTCTCTGCCTGCGGTTACAAAGGCGACCTCTACCTGCCCAAAGAAGGCGATACGGCGCGTTTCGGCGCAATCCAAACCGGTTTGCAGCTTCAAAGCAAGCCGCAATCTGCCCCACCAACCCGAAAATGAAAACGAAGATATGACCCTATTTTGCGAACAAGTCCCCTACCCCCGCCTTGCCGAAGAATTCGGCACGCCGCTTTATGTGTACAGCCAATCCGCGCTGACCGAAGCATTTGAACACTACCAAACCGCGTTTGCCACTTTAAATCCGCTTGTCTGCTACGCAGTGAAAGCCAATGGCAACCTGAGCATCATCAAGTACTTTGCTTCTTTGGGGAGCGGTTTTGACATTGTGTCCGGCGGCGAATTGGCGCGCGTTTTGGCGGCGGGCGGCGACGCGGCGAAAACCATATTTTCAGGTGTGGGCAAAAGCGAGGCGGAAATCGAATTCGCGCTGAATGCAGGCGTGAAATGCTTCAATATGGAAAGCATCCCCGAAATCGACCGCATTCAAAAGGTTGCCGAACGCTTGGGCAAAACCGCGTCCGTCTCCCTGCGCGTCAACCCCGATGTCGATGCCAAAACCCATCCTTACATCTCCACAGGTCTGAAAGCCAACAAATTCGGCATCGCCTACGCCGACGCGCTCGAAGCCTACCGCCACGCCGCACAACAGCCCAATTTGAAAATCGTCGGCATCGACTGCCACATCGGTTCGCAACTGACCGACTTAAGCCCGCTTGTCGAAGCCTGCGAACGCATTTTGATTTTGGTTGACGCGCTTGCCGCCGAAGGCATTGTGTTGGAACACTTGGACTTGGGCGGCGGCGTCGGCATTGTTTACCAAGACGAAAATGTGCCTGATTTGGGCGCGTATGCCCGGGCGGTTCAAAAACTGATCGGCACACGCCGTCTGAAACTCATTCTCGAACCCGGCCGCAGCTTGGTCGGCAACGCAGGCGCGTTGCTGACGCGCGTCGAATTCGTCAAACATGGCGAAGAGAAAAACTTTGTGATGGTCGATGCGGCGATGAACGACCTCATGCGCCCCGCTCTATATGATGCCTATCATCACATTGAAGCGGTTGAAACCAAAGACATTGAGCCTCTGACGGCCAATATCGTCGGCCCGATTTGCGAAACCGGCGACTTCCTCGGCAAAGACCGCACCATCGCCTGCGAAGAAGGGGATTTGCTGCTTATCCGCAGCGCCGGTGCGTATGGCTCAAGCATGGCGAGCAACTACAACACGCGCAACCGTGCGGCGGAAGTATTGGTTGACGGCAGCGAGTGCAAACTTATCCGCCAACGTGAAACCGTCGAACAGCAAATGGCCAACGAATTGGCTTGTTTGTAAGGTTTGATTGTTTCAAAGGCCGTCTGAAAGCTTGATTGACTTTCAGACGGCCTTTGTTATGAAAGAAAAGGGCATGTATCCAATACGCCCTTTTTCAGTTAATCAATAATGCGGCGGAATTTCATCGCGCAGGCTGTACGGTTCGCGTTCGCCGTTTGCGCCTTTGTCCAGCATCCGTTGATACAGAAGCCGCAGCTGGCCTTGCTGCAAATCCAAAGCCTGCTGCATCTTGGCAATGGTGTCGTTCAGGCTGCCGATTAAATCTTCCTGCAAGGCCGTCTGAATTTCCAGCTCTGTGATGCGGTGTTCCAATTCCTGAATATCGCTCATATTACAGCACCATCGCGGCAATCCAGCCGGCAGCCAGCAGCGGGATATTGTAGTGGATAAAAGTCGGGATAACCGAATCGCGGATGTGGTCGTGTTGACCGTCGGCGTTCAAACCCATGGTCGGGCCGAGTGTCGAGTCGGAAGCAGGGGAGCCTGCATCGCCCAGCGCACCGGCGGTACCGACGATGGCGACGGTTGCCATAGGCGAGAAGCCCAAGCTAATGCATAAAGGCACATAAATCGCGGAAATAATCGGCAAAGTCGAGAAGGACGAACCGATGCCCATGGTCACCAGCAAGCCGACGCACAACATGGTCAATGCCGCCATGCCTTTATTGCCGCCGAACAAAGCCATGCTGCGTTCGACCAAAGGCTGAATGTCGCCGGTCGCGTTCATTACAGCGGCAAAACCTTGCGCCGCAATCATAATAAAGCCGACCATCGCCATCATTTTGATGCCTTCGCCGAAGACATCGCTGGCGGCGGAGCGGTTCATCACACCCAACATCATAAACACGGCAAAGCCCAACATAGCACCCAACACCAGCGAACCATCATACAAAAGCTGAATGGCAAAACACACGGCAATCGCCACGGCCGCCACCAAGCTGCGATAGGTTGACGGCTCTTGTTGTTGCACTGCCGCACGGTTGTCTTCCGTGTCAGTGGTATTGTTTTGATAAATGCGCGGTTTGCGGTAGTGCAAAAAGGCCAGCAGCAAGCCGGACACCATGCCCAAAGCCGGAATCGCCATTGCGTGCATCACATTGATGCCGCTGGTGTCCATGCCTGCCGAGCGGATATTACCCAACATGATGTCCTTCAAGAAGATGGCGCCGAAACCGTAAGGCAGGAACATATAAGTCGTTACCAAGCCAAACGTAATCACACAGGCCACCAAACGGCGGTCGAGTTTCAAACGGTTGAACACCAACAGCAGCGGTGGAATAATCATCGGGATAAACGCAATATGAATCGGCACGACGTTTTGGCTCATCACGCCCATGCACAAAATAATCGCCAGCAGCAGCCATTTGACCGCGCCTTCGCCTTTCGCATTGCCTTCGCCGCCGTTGAGTTTGCGGATAATCACGCCGGCGAGCTGTTGCGGCAGGCCGGAATGCGTGATGGCCATGGCAAACGCGCCGAGCATGGCATAAGACAGCGCGATTTGCGCCCCGCCTTTCAGGCCTTCGTTAAAAACAGGAATAATCCCTTGCTGCACCACATCTCCGGCCGCGTTGGTTACATTCTCCAAAGGCATACCGGCCACCAAGCCGCCGACAAACGCGCCGACAGCCAAGCTGAGCACCACATGCACGCGCGATAAAGACAGCACAAGCATGATGATGACCGCAATTACAACCGCATTCATATCGTTCTCCGTTGTTCAGACGGCCTGTTATGTAAAAACAGGCAATCATCTGTTTACATATTACAAATAAACATCATAACCCAAGCATGAAGCCTTTGCAAAAAACGGCAGGCCGTCTGAAAACCAAACCAACGACTTTCAGACGGCCTGAAGTAATTTCTTGTTTCATGTTTCAATATGGTATGCGGTTTATCGCCAAGATTAAGATATTCAAATAATAGCCAAAAAACGCGTGCTTCCTATTCTTTGCATATTGTATAAATGTTAAAATCGACATAATGCTCTATTTTTAGGTTTGTCGCTGAAACTAAAGCAGTTATTTATAAAATCTAATTCAATAATACACAAACAAAGAAAAGAAACTATGGATATTCTGACGCGGCTGCACAATCTGCCGCCTTCCCGCTTTCATTACAAACTGTTAGTGCTGGTCGGCATCGGTTGGCTGTTTGACGCCATGGATACAGGCTTGGTGTCGTTTGTATTGCCGGCTTTGGGCAAAGATTGGGCGCTGGCTCCGGCGCAGTTGGGCTGGATTGTCAGCATTGCCTTTGTCGGCATGGCTTTGGGCGCGGTATTCAGCGGCTGGTTGGCGGACAGGTTCGGACGGAAAACCGTTTTTGCCGGCACAATGGTGGTGTACAGCATTGCCACAGGTTTGTGCGCGCTTGCGCCTGATTTGACGGTTTTGCTGGTGTGCCGCTTTTTTGTCGGCGTCGGTTTGGGCGGCCAACTGCCCGTCGCCGTGTCGCTGGTCAGCGAATATGCGCCGCCGAAAGTACGCGGCCGTTTTATTGTGTTGTTGGAAAGCTTTTGGGGCTTGGGCTGGCTATCGGCCGCGCTGGTGTCTTATTTCTTTATTCCGCAAACCGGCTGGCACAGCGCGTTTTTATTCGGCGCCTTGCCCCTGTTTTATGTACCGTTGGTGTTGAAATTCGTTCCCGAATCCGTGCCTTATCTGCTTTCCCGTGGCAAAACCAACGAAGCGCACCGTTTGGTATCTGCGCTGGAAATTCAATCGGGCATCACGCCGCCGACAGAAGCCGTTGCCGCACCGGCCGCACCGCGCGAACGCATCCGCTTCGTTCAGCTTTGGCAACATCCGTTTGCACGGCGCACGCTGATGTTGTGGTTGGTTTGGTTCGGCATTGTGTTTTCGTATTACGGCATTTTCACTTGGTTGCCCAAATTGCTGGTCGAGCAGGGCAATACCGTGGTCAAAACCTTTGAATATGTGCTGGTGATGATTGTTGCGCAACTGCCCGGCTATATTGCCGCCGCGGCTTTGGTGGAAAGAATAGGCCGCAAAGCAACGCTGGCAGGCTTCCTGGCCGCTTGTGCCGTGTGTGCATGGTTTTTCGGGCAGAGTACAACTGCGGCCGAAGTCATGATCTGGGGCAGCCTGATGTCCTTCTTCAACTTGGGCGCATGGGGCGTTTTGTACACCTACACCCCCGAACTCTACCCCTTGCGCTTCCGTGCCTTCGCATCCGGCTGGGCAGGCGCCATCGGCCGCGTCGGCGGCATACTCGCCCCGATGGTAGTGGCGGCGATGGTGAGCAACAGCGGCGGCTTCGGCAATATCTTTATGATGTTTGCGCTGGTTATGCTGCTGATTGTGGCGGTAATCTTGGTATTGGGTGAAGAAACCAAAGGCCGTACGCTGGAAGACATCAGCCAATAAAAGGCATACATGAAAAGGCCGTCTGAAAAATATTTTCAGACGGCCTTTGTTTTATTTTGAGTATGTAATTTTAATACATTGATTTTCTGTTCTTATTTTAATATGCGGGGAAAGCGACCAAGAATGACCGTCTTCAGTTGTGTGAGGGTGAAGTCATTATACTTCAATAAATTAAAATGAATAAATGATAAGAAGGCCGTCTGAAAAGTTCAATCATGGTTTGTGATGTAGGTCAAAGCAGAATGTAACTAAATTACTTATAGTTATCGTAGTGAAAATTTATTGACATTGTTGCCACCTTTTATTAAGGAGATACACCATGAACGCATCAGCCGACAACGTCGTCAGCCCAGCCGTAGCCGAGGTAAACAGCCTGGTTGAAAAGGGTTTGCGCGCGTTGGATGAGTTTCTTAAGTTGGATCAGGAGCAGATTGATTTTATTGTGGCCAAAGCCTCTATCGCCGCACTGGACAAACATGGTGTGCTCGCCATGCACGCGGTAGAAGAAACGGGACGCGGCGTGTTTGAGGATAAGGCGACGAAAAACCTGTTTGCCTGCGAAAACGTCGTGCGGCGCCTGCGCGATTTGAAAACCGTGGGCGTCATCAGCGAAAACGATGTAACCGGTATTACTGAAATTGCCGATCCGGTCGGCGTGGTTTGCGGTATTGTGCCAACGACTAATCCGACTTCCACCACCATTTTCAAATCCCTGATTGCGCTGAAAACCCGCAATCCGATTATTTTCTCGTTCCATCCGTCTGCCCAGCAGTGTTCCGCCCATGCCGCGCGTATCGTGCGCGATGCGGCGATTGCGGCCGGTGCGCCGGAAAACTGTATCCAGTGGATTGAAAAGCCTTCTATGGAAGGCACTTCCGCGCTGATGAAGCATCCGGGTGTGGCAACGATTTTGGCGACCGGCGGCAATGCGATGGTGGAAGCCGCGTATTCTTGCGGCAAACCTGCGCTCGGCGTCGGGGCGGGCAACGTACCTGCCTATGTTGAAAAAACGGCGGACATCAAACAGGTGGCACACGATATTGTGATGTCGAAATCTTTCGACAACGGCATGGTGTGCGCCAGCGAGCAAGCGGTGATTGCCGATAAAGAGATTTACAAAGAGTTGGCCGAAGAATTCAAATCCTACGGTGTGTACTTTGCCAATAAAAAAGAAAAAGCCATGCTCGAAGAGTTTATCTTCGGCGTAACGGCAAATTGCGCCAGCTGCGGCGGAGCGAAACTCAATTCTGCGGTAGTGGGCAAACCGGCAGCATGGATTGCCGAACAGGCCGGGTTTAAAGTGCCTGAAAAAACCAACATCATCATCGCCGAATGCCGCGAAGTCGGCCCGAACGAGCCGCTGACCCGAGAAAAACTTTCACCTGTTTTGTCCATGATTAAGGCGGATTCGACCGAACAAGGTTTGAAGTTCGCCGAAGAAATGGTTGCCTTTGACGGCTTGGGACACTCCGCCGCCATCCATACCGCCGACGAAGAATTGGTCAAAACGTTCGGCTCACGCGTCAAAGCCCTGCGCGTGATTTGGAATTCGCCTTCTACTTTCGGCGGCATCGGCGACGTTTACAACGCCTTCCTGCCTTCTCTGACCCTCGGTTGCGGCTCTTACGGCAAAAACTCTGTCGGCGGCAACGTCAGCGCGGTCAATCTGTTAAACATCAAAAAAGTAGGCCGTCGGAGAAACAATATGCAATGGTTCAAAGTGCCCGCCAAAATCTATTTTGAACGCGATTCCATCCAATATCTGCAAGACATGAAAGACTGCGAAAAAGTCATGATTGTGACCGACCGTTCGATGGTCGATCTGGGCTTTGTCGATAAAATCACCAACCAACTGCATCAACGCAAAAACAAAGTGACTATCCAGCTGTTTACCGATGTCGAAGCCGATCCGAGCGTCCAAACCGTCTATAAAGGCACGGATTTGATGCGCAGCTTCCAGCCCGACACCATCATCGCGCTGGGTGGCGGTTCGCCAATGGACGCGGCCAAAGCCATGTGGCTCTTCTACGAGCAGCCCCAAGTCGATTTTGAAGACCTAGTCCAAAAATTCATGGACATCCGCAAACGCGCGTTCCGCTTCCCTGAATTGGGCCGTAAAGCCAAATTCATCGGCATTCCTACTACATCGGGCACCGGCTCCGAAGTCACGCCGTTTACCGTCATCAGCGACGGCGACAAAAAATATCCGATTGCCGACTACTCGCTGACACCGACCATTTCGATTGTCGATCCTGCGTTTACCATGACTGTGCCGGCAGGCGTAACCGCCGATACCGGTTTGGACGTATTGACCCACGCCGTAGAAGCATACGTTTCCGTACTGGCGAACGACTTTACAGACGGCCTCGCCCTGCAAGCCATCAAGCTCGTGTTCCAATACCTCGAACGCTCCTACAAACACGGTGCGGCCGATCCCGAAGCGCGCGAGCATATGCACAATGCTTCCACCATCGCAGGCATGGCGTTTGCCAATGCGTTCTTGGGTATCAACCACTCGATGGCACACAAAATCGGCGGCAAATATCACGTTCCGCACGGCCGTGCCAACGCCATCCTGCTGCCGCACGTCATCCGCTACAACGGCACTCGCCCGCAGAAAACCGCCACCTGGCCGAAGTACAACTACTATAAAGCCGACCTGAAATATCAGGAAATCGCCCGTACCTTAGGCCTGCCGTGTGCCACCCCCGCCGAAGGCGTAGAATCCTTCGCCCGCGCCTGCCATGAGCTGGCGGTCAACGTCGGCATCAAAATGTCGTTGAAAGAGCAGGGCATCGATGAGAAAACCTTCCTCGACGGCAGAAAAGAGCTGGCCATGATGTCTTTTGAAGACCAATGCACCCCGGCCAACCCACGCCTCGCCATGGTGGCCGATATGGAAGAAATCCTGACCAAAGCCTACTACGGCGAATAAAATCGGGCAGTTAAAAAGGCCGTCTGAAACCTGAATATAGGGTTTCAGACGGCCTTTCGTATTAGAACTGAAGTTGATACTTATTGTATGTGGAATTTAATTTGCAAACATTAAGAATAGTCATCATGAAATCAGAAATTTTAAAACAATTTGGCAAACATGTTCGTCATTTAAGACAACTCCAGGATTTAAGTCAGGAGACATTGGCTGAAAAAGCGAATATGCACCGGACTTATATCGGAATGATAGAACGTGGAGAGCGTAACCCCGCCCTATTAAATCTTATTCGTTTGGCTAGCGCATTAGATATTTCTTTGCCTGAACTTTTAACTTTTAAGGACTATGTTAATGACGGGAACTGTGATAATGAATCTAACTGATTCGTATGATTTTTTTAGAGAAAACGCCGGAAGGACGCTAGGAGATCTAAAACTTGAATATCAAACCAGATTTCCTAGTTTTACCTCTGAAATGAGGATAAATAAGGGTGGGGTAGGACAGTTTATCGAAAAATTGATAGGGCTTAACAATACAAATGCTTTAACAGATTTTGCCGATGGTGAGCTGAAAACCAATAAAGCAGATACAGGTGGTGCACCACTAGAGACTATGTTTATCTCGCAGATTTCCAGTAACTTTGATCAATTAATCAGCAATCAGATAAGCTTTGAAGATAGTTGGATATACCAAAAAATAAAGAATTTGCTATATGTTCCCATCTGTAAAGTCGGCGACGATCCTGACCAATGGTACATACAGTCAGCCTATCATGTACAAATAAATGAAGAGGGTGAACTTTTCAGGCAGTTAGCTGATGATTTCACGCAAATTAAAAGTAAGCTGTTATCTGATATTAATTCCGAAAACGGATACATTCACACATCAAGCGGTGTGTTTATCCAAATCAGATCAAAAGATTCCAAGCCATACCATCCTATATTTTCTGCGCAATATGATCGGGATATTTCAAATAAGAATCATGCATTTTATTTTAAAAAAGAATTCATGCGGGAAGTTCGTGAAATGGCCAGCCAGGGTAGAGATGGTATTGTTCGAATAATTTAAAATAAGATGGGGCTACAGCTTTTGTTGTAGCCTTTTCTTTGCTAATTCAAAAAAATCTTCTTCCAGTTCGCAACCACAAAATTTCCGATCATGTTTTAAGGCAGCAACGCCTGTTGTGCCGCTGCCCATGAAAGGGTCAAAAATTAAATCTCCGATATTTGAAGCCGATAGTATGCAGCGTTCAAGCAAGGGGAGTGGTTTTTGTGTCGGATGTTTGCCGAATGTTTTTTCGGTTTTATTTGGTGGCGGAAATGTCCAAACACATTTCATCTGTTTGCCATCATTTTGTGCTTTCATCATTTCATAATGAAACGTATGTTTGGCTTTTTTATTTTTCTTTGCCCATAAGATTGTTTCTGTCGAATGGGTAAAAAAACGGCAGGACAAATTAGGGGGAGGATTTGGTTTTTCCCAAGTAATATTGTTCAAAATATGGTAGCCGATGGTTTGCATCAGGTAGCCGATTAAATAGATATTATGGAATGTGCCGCAAACCCAAATTGTGCCGTTTGGTTTTAATAAGGCGTAACACAGTCGGAGCCATTCTTCGTAGAATTCCAAATCTGCCGCCATTCCTTTGGATTTATCCCAGTTGCCCTTATTGACGGAAACCATTTGTCCGTTTTGACAACTGAAGCCGTCATTGGAAAGAAAGTAAGGAGGGTCTGCGAAAATCATATCAAAACAGCCGTTTGGATGTTTTTCCAATATCTTCCGCATGACGTTAAGGGAATTTTCGTTGTAGAGGACAAGGTCGTCTGAAACAATTTTTTTCAAACGACTTTGATAAATGGCAGCTTCTTCAGCCAATTTGTTGAAATCACTCATAAATTGCCAATAGTTCTCCGACTTTTTTGCGACTGCTGCCCTTTGCGGCAATATTACGTTGTACTTCAACCGTTTTTAGAATGGCAGAAGAATAAATATTTCTCGTAAATTCAGTATCATGATTTGAAATCAAAACGCCTTGAGAGTTAGGTGCAATTTGTTGGGCTGTCTGGGAAAGGCGGATTTGATCGTCCAAATTGAAGCCTTCTTTGGCATAAGTGGTAAATGAAGCGGTTGGGCTTAAAGGTGCATAAGGAGGATCACAATAAACAGTATCTGTATTGTTTGTCAGAGATAGGATTGTTTGAAAATCTCCGCACATTAATTCAACTCTGTCAGATTTTTGAATGAAATCTTCCATTTCTTGTTGTGGAAAGTAAGGAGATTTGTAGCGTCCAAATGGCACATTGAATGCCCCTTTGCTGTTGTAACGGCATAAACCGTTAAAAGCATGGCGGTTCAAATAAATAAATAGCGCTGAACGTTCGTGTAGATCTTGGCTGAAGTTGAATTGTTCCCGCAATTCATAGAATCTTGAATCGCTATTGTTTTCGGAAGTAAAGAAAGAGCGGGTATAGTCTATGAATCCGGATTTTTCTTCTTTTAGGATACGGAATAAGCCGATTAAGTCAGCGTTAATATCATTGAGCAGATAATGTTCGAAATCCAATGCAAGAGACAAAGCAGCAGAACCGCAAAAGGGTTCAACCAGACGTTTTCGTGCAGGAGTGGGTAGATTGTGTTCGATAAAGGGGACAAGTCTATGTTTGCCACCAGCCCATTTTAGGAAGGGTTTTGAAGCCATTAGGATGCCAAGTACAAGCGTGGTTGATTGGCTTCGAATTGTGCCAAAACATCGTGAGGAATACAACGGATTTATGTTTTAGTGACGTGTGTAGAGTGATTCTAAATCCAATAGAACCTTCCATCCCAATGTGTTATTGGACTTATCAGCTTAATCTACCTTAAAAAGGCCGTCTGAAAACCAAGTTTCAGACGGCCTTTATCCGTATGGCTAAACCTTAAAAGCGGTTTAGACGACGATATTTACCAAGCGTCCGGGAACGACGATGATTTTCTTGGCGGGCTTGCCTTCCATGAATTTCACCGCGCCTTCGGTGGCGAGTGCGGCGGCTTCGAGGTCGGCTTTGGATGCGTCGGCGGCGACGGTGATTTTGCCGCGCAGTTTGCCGTTGACTTGAACCATCACTTCGATTTCGGATTTGACCAAGGCGGCTTCATCGACTGCCGGCCAGCCTGCCTCCCACAGTTTCGCGCCGTTCAATTCGCTCCACAGGGTTTCGCAGATGTGCGGCACGATGGGCCACAACAGGCGTACAGCGGTTTCCAATACTTCTTGGGCGACGGTGCGGCCTTGTTCGCTGCCGGTGTCGGTTTTGTCGTATTGGTTGAGCAGTTCCATCACGGCGGCGATGGCGGTGTTGAACTGCTGGCGGCGGCCGTAGTCGTCGCTGACTTTGGCGATGGTGGAATGCAGTTTGTGGCGCAGGTCTTTGAGTTCTTTAGACAAACCGTCTTGGCTGCCTGCGAACGCTTTGACCGCTTCGCCTTGTTTCAGGTATTCGTAAACGGTTCGCCACAGGCGGCGCAGGAAGCGGTGTGCGCCTTCGACGCCGCTGTCGCTCCATTCGAGGGACTGTTCGGGCGGTGCGGCGAACATCATGAACAGACGGGCGGTGTCCGCGCCGTAGGCGTTAATCAGCTCTTGCGGATCGACGCCGTTGTTTTTGGATTTGGACATTTTTTCCGTGCCGCTGATGACGACGGGCAGTCCGTCGGCTTTGAGGACGGCGAAAACAGGGCGGCCTTTGTCGTCGAACGTCAGCTCGACATCGGCGGGGTTGATCCAATCTTTGCCGCCTTTGTCGTTTTCGCGGTAGTAGGTTTCGCAGACAACCATGCCTTGCGTCAGCAGGCGTTCGAACGGTTCGTCCACGCTGACCAAGCCTTCGTCGCGCATCAGTTTGGTGAAGAAACGCGCGTACAAGAGGTGCAGAATCGCGTGTTCGATACCGCCGATGTATTGGTCGACCGCGCCCCAGTATTTCGCGGCGGCAGGATCGACCATGCCGTCTGAAAATTTTGGCGACATATAGCGGAAGAAATACCAGCTCGATTCCATGAAGGTGTCCATGGTGTCGGTTTCGCGTTTCGCCGCGCCGCCGCAGCATGGGCAGGCAGTTTCGTAAAACTCGGGCATTTTTGCCAGCGGCGAACCCATGCCGTCGGGTACGACGTTTTCAGGCAAAACGACCGGCAGTTGGTCGGCGGGGACGGGTACGTCGCCGCATTTTTCGCAATGGACGATGGGAATCGGGCAGCCCCAGTAGCGTTGGCGCGAAATGCCCCAGTCGCGCAGGCGGTATTGGGTTTTCGGTTCGCCTGCGTCTTGGCTTTGCAGCTTGGCGGCAATGACGTCGAATGCCGTCTGAAAGTCCAAGCCGTCCAAGTCGCCGCTGTTGACCAATACGCCGTTTTCTTTGTCGCCGTACCATTCTTGCCATCGGTTTGCGTCGAATGCGTTGTCGCCGACGGCAATGACTTGTTTTTTCGGCAGATTGTATTTGGTGGCGAACTCGAAATCGCGTTCGTCGTGCGCCGGAACAGCCATCACCGCGCCGTCGCCGTAGCCCCACAATACATAGTTGGCAATCCACACTTCCAGTTTGTCGCCGTTAAGCGGGTTGACGACGTAGCGGCCGGTCGGCACGCCTTTTTTCTCCATCGTCGCCATATCGGCTTCGGCGACCGAGCCGGCTTTGCATTCGGCGATAAATGCCTGCAATTCGGGTTTGTCGGCGGCTGCGGCGGTTGCCAGCGGATGCTCGGCGGCAACGGCAACATAAGTCGCGCCCATCAGCGTGTCGGGGCGGGTGGTATAAACTTGCAGGAATTTCGCGTAATCACCTTCCAAGCCTTGTTTGCTGTCGTCTGAAACAGCGAAGCGCACGGTCATACCGCGCGATTTGCCGATCCAGTTGCGCTGCATGGTTTTGACTTGTTCCGGCCAGTGTTCCAGCTTGTCCAAATCATTGAGCAGCTCTTCGGCGTAATCCGTGATTTTGAAGTAATACATCGGGATTTCGCGTTTTTCGATCAACGCACCCGAACGCCAGCCGCGCCCGTCGATGACTTGCTCGTTGGCCAATACGGTTTGGTCGACTGGGTCCCAGTTTACCGTGCCGTTTTTGCGATAGACGATGCCTTTTTCAAACAGCTTGGTAAACAGCCATTGTTCCCAACGGTAGTATTCGGGTTTGCAGGTTGCGGTTTCGCGCGCCCAGTCAATCGCAAAACCCAGGCTTTTGAGCTGGGTTTTCATGTATTCGATGTTGTCGTACGTCCAAGCGGCGGGGGCGACGTTGTTTTTCATCGCTGCGTTTTCCGCCGGCATGCCGAACGCGTCCCAACCCATAGGCTGCATGACGTTGAAGCCGTTTAAGCGTTTGAAGCGGCTCAATACGTCGCCGATGGTGTAGTTGCGCACATGCCCCATATGCAGCTTGCCGCTGGGATAGGGAAACATAGAAAGGCAGTAATATTTGGGTTTGGAAGCGTCTTCGGAGACGTTGAAAATACGCTCGTCGTCCCATTTTTTCTGCGCCGCGGGCTCGATGGCGGCGGGTTGATATTGTTCTTGCATGATGTTTCGCTTTATACAAAGGCGTTGGAAAATAAAATCAAACGCAGATTATAGCGGATTCAGAAGCGGATTGCTTGTGTCGTAACATCATGTCAAACCGCTTTGGCATTGTTGTTTCCCGTTTGTTTTGACATGGAAGAACGCAAACAATCAAAAGGCCGTCTGAAAACAGGGTTTCAGACGGCCTGAGTATGAAACGGTCAACGGTAAGTCTGGCAACGGACGGCTTCTTTCTTGCAGAACATTTCTGCGTGCTGGCGGCGGCATTGCTGGATCACATCCAAGCGGGCGCGGCCGCGGTTGACGTTTTCGGCACGGAATGTGTCGGTAAATGCCGACAACGTACACACATGAACTTCGTTGTTTCTGCGTGCGGAACGCTCGTCCAAACGCTCGCTCAGCAGGCGGTTTACTTGGGCAGTCAGTTCGGCCACCTGACGCTCCAGTGCCGCAATGCGTTCGCTGTCGGACGGCGCGGCTTGGGCAGCGGACGCCATCAGCATCAGGCATAAAAAGGAAGCAACTTTTTTCATCATGTAGGAAAACCTTTCTAATATAAAACAGCGGCATAGGGTCAAATATTTTTTACTTTAAGGCCATTATCATGCTGTGACAAGGCGAGGGAGGCCGTCTGAAACAAAATTTTCAGACGGCCTTAAAAATATCGACTTGAGTTTTTTACCTTTCGCCCACATATCCGACCCAGTTCAAACTTATTCAAAACACTATCAAAATTATGAGTACCCAAGATTATTACGAAACCCTTGGTGTTGCCCGCAGCGCTAGCGACGATGAAATCAAAAAAGCCTACCGCAAGCTGGCAATGAAATACCATCCTGACCGCAATCCTGACAATAAAGAAGCGGAAGAAAAATTTAAAGAAGTCCAAAAAGCTTACGACACCTTGTCCGACAAAGAAAAACGTATCATGTACGACCAATACGGCCATGCCGCGTTTGAACAGGGCGCAGGTGCGGGCGGATTCGGTGGCTTTGGCGGTTTTGGCGGCCAAGGCGGATTCGGTGGCGCGCAAGGCTTCGATTTTTCCGATATTTTCAGCCAGATGTTCGGTGGTGGCGGCAGCGCAGGCGGCCGTCAGCCGGATTACAGCGGTGCGGACTTGCAGGTCGGCATAGAGATTTCGCTTGAAGAAGCTGCCAAAGGCGTGAAAAAACGCATCAACATTCCGACTTACGAAGAATGTGATGTCTGCCACGGCTCAGGTGCCAAACCGGGCACATCCGCATCGACTTGTTCGACCTGTCACGGCTCAGGCACGGTACACGTCCGCCAAGCCATTTTCCAAATGCAGCAAACTTGTCCGACTTGTCACGGTACTGGCAAAGAAATCAAAGATCCTTGCGTCAAATGCCGTGGCGAAGGCCGCACCAAAACCAGCAAAATGGTTGAAGTCAACATTCCGGCAGGCATCGACGACGGTCAACGCATCCGCTTGAGCGGCGAGGGTGAGCCGGGTCAACACGGCGCACCGGCAGGCGATTTGTACGTCAATATCCGCGTAAGACAGCACAAAATCTTCGAGCGCAACGGCTTGGACCTGCATTGCGAACTGCCGATCAGCTTTGCCATTGCCGCATTGGGCGACGAAGTCGAAGTGCCGACTCTGGACGGCAAAGTCAAACTGCACATTCCGAAAGAAACGCAAACCGGCCGCCGTATGCGCGTGAAAGGCAAAGGCATCAAGTCTCTGCGTTCCAGCTCAACCGGCGATTTGTACTGCCACATTTTGGTTGAAACTCCGGTCAACCTGACCGATCGTCAGAAAGAGTTGTTGGAAGAATTTGAAAAAATCTCCTCCGGCCTTGACCTCAGCCAAACCCCGCGCAAAAAATCGTTTTGGGAAAAAGTAGGCGATTTGTTCTCCGATAATTAATCGCTGTGAAAAAGGCCGTCTGAAACCTGCTTTACATTGGGTTTCAGACGGCCTTTTGTTTTTCTTTCTGTTGCTTCAAGCCATGAATTGCCTTACAATTCGCGCTTCACTCTTATGGGAGTAGCCATTCGGCGCAATGCCGAAACCGTTGTCAACATAATCGGCTTGTGCGGCCGTGGCAGCGGTATCTTCTCTGCTTTATCGGAAGACAGGCAAGACGTAAGCGTTGTCCATACCCTTGCGGGCGGTATGCACAACGCTTTTTGTTTGCCCGCTTTTCGGTTGAGTATCTTAAATCATGGAAGCTTTTTTCTCCTCGACGCTGGGCGTTGCCATTGCCGAAATTGGCGATAAGACGCAATTACTGGCGCTCTTTTTGGCAGCACGTTTTGCCCATAAAAACGCGATTGTTGCCGGTATCTTTATTGCAACCCTGTTGAACCATCTTGTTTCGGCTGCACTCGGTGTCTGGCTGGCATCCGCTATTTCTCCTGAAGTCATGAAATGGGTGGTCGGCGGCAGCTTTATTGCGGTCGGATTATGGCTGCTGTTGCCGGACAAAGACGAAGACCCTGACGGCAAGTGGCTGAAATACGGCGCATTTACGGCGACGGTCGTCCTGTTTTTCTTGGCGGAAATCGGCGATAAAACGCAGATTGCGACAGTTCTTTTAGCGGCAAAATACCAATCTATCCTGCCGGTCGTGGTCGGCAGTATTGCCGGTTTGATGATTGCTTCTGTACCTGCCGTATATTTGGGTGAAATGCTGATGCGCAAAATTCCGGCCAAAGCAGTGCGCATTGCTGCGTGTATCTTGTTCTGCCTGCTGGGTATTTTGACCCTGCTTGGCGACGGTATTGTGTTGAAGGCCGTCTGAAATGTGGGACATTGTTTTTGAACACGAAGACTTTGTGGTCATCAATAAGCCTTGCGGCGTATCGGTGCACAGCGAATCGGAAGGGGATGTTTGCCTGACCGCATCGCTGGCGCAACAGCTCGGCGTTGAACGCGTGTGGCTGGTTCACCGTTTGGACAAAGCCACCAGCGGCCTGTTGCTGTTTGCGTTAAACCGCGACAGCGCGGCGGCTTTGTCGGCACAGTTTGCCGAGAAAACCATGCGTAAGACTTATTTGGCACTCGGTACGCACAAGCCGGCTAAAAAACAGGGGTGGGTGAAAGGCGGTATGGCGCGTTCGCGGCGCGGTACATGGAAGCTGACGCGTGACGAGGATAATTTTGCCGTTACCCGTTTCAGCAGCCAAAGCCTGCAGCCCGGTTTGCGCCTGTTTGTGTTGCAACCGTTTACCGGCAAAACCCATCAGCTGCGCGTGGCCATGAAAAGCATAGGCAGTCCGATTTTGGGCGATACGCTGTATGGCGGCGATGAGGCGGGACATCTGTTTCTGCACGCTTGGCGTTTGGTTTTCGACTATCGCGGCGAGCATTTCGATATTCGGGTTACGCCTGATAAAACATGGCCGTCTGAAATCGATTTGTCGGCGTGTTTAGGTTCGGATGAATCCGAATAGAAGCAGTGAAATTTTTGTGTATATTAAAAAAGGCCGTCTGAAATTGTGAACTGCACCCCAAAAGTTGGACACCCCCCCCTCCAACTCACAAGGTGCAGTTTTTTTATGAGCAAATATACATTACACTTCAAATACCAAGCCGTACTCCACTACCTGCACATACGCAGTCAACAGCGTACCGCAGACCACTACGGCATTTCCCGAACCAACCTGCGACGATGGATACGCGCCTATCAAGAAGGCGGCATCGGCGCACTCGAACATCCCCAATCCAAAACCATGCCCCAACACCGCAAAAACCCCTTCATCGCCGACAAACCCGACCACGAAAAAACACAGGCAGAGCTTATCGAAGAGTTGTGCTATATGCGCGCAAAGGTTGCCTACCTAAAGGAGTTAAAAGCCCTCAGCAAAAAACAGACCGAAAAGGACAAAGCCAAACCGTCCAAACACTGAGGGCGCAACACCCGCTCAAATACCTGCTGCACATCGCAAACCTGCCCAAAAGCAGCTTTTACTACCATCATCAGGACCGACCCGACCCCAATGAAGCCGACAAAGCCCTTATCGCCGAAATCTACGAACGGCATAAAGGACGCTACGGGCAAAGGCGCATTGCAGCAGCATTAGGTTGGAACCGCAAAAAAGTGGCGCGGCTGATGAGGCAGCTAGGACTGAAAGCCCTCATACGGGCAAAAAAAGCCTACCGCCATCCCGCCATGGGCGAAATATCGGAACACCTCCTCAAACGCCGGTTCAAAGCCCGAAAGCCCAACGAAAAATGGCTGACCGACGTGACCGAACTCAAAGGAAAGGACGGCAAACTGTACCTCTCGCCGATCTTGGACCTGTTCAACCGCGAAATCATCGCCTACGCCATGAGCCGCAGAGCCGACAGTGAAATGGTGAAGGAAATGCTCGAAAAAGCGGCACCCCGGCTGACTGATAAAGGAACGATGCTTCATTCCGACCAAGGTGTGCTGTACCGTACGGCGGGGTATAGGGAATTGCTTGCGGAGTATTTCATGGTTCAAAGCATGTCGCGAAAGGCGAATTGTTGGGACAATGCACCGATGGAAAGCTTCTTTGCGGTGCTGAAGACGGAGTGTTTCTACCGTGCAGGGGAATTGACGGTGGATGAATTGATGAAACAGATAGATGACTATATGGATTACTACAACCGCGAGCGTTGCAGTTTGAAATTGAAAAAGCTGAGTCCTGTCGCATACAGAACCCGGCTTACACAGAGTGCCTGAATAGGCTTTTATGAGTGTCCAAGATTTGGGGGCCAGTTCATTGTTCAGACGGCCTTTTGATTGTTTCAAGTTTACATTTCCAATTCGCTCAAACCCGGCAAGTCGGCAAAACAGCGGTCGTGCGTGATTTGGCAGAAGTTGTCCAGATAGCCTTTGTTGGCATCTTCCGTACGAATGGCGGCATAAAGTTTGCTTTGCAGGCCGTCTGAAGTGATTTTGCGGTGGACGACGTAGCCTTTTTCCAAATACGGCATGACCGTCCAATAGGGCAGGGCAGCAATGCCGCGTTTGCTGGCAACCAGCTGGATAATGGCAATGGTCAGCTCGCTATGGCGGCGTGGCGGATTAATGCCTTTGGGCAGCAGCACTTTTTTGGGCAAATCCAGCATTTCGTCGGGGACGGGATAAGTAATCAGGGTTTCGTCGATAAAATCTTCCGCTTCCCAAACGTCTTTGTCGGCAAGCGGGTGGTCTTCTGCACAGATGCCGACCATTTCATAGGCAAACAGAGGGCGGTAGCTGATACCGTTGATCGGCTCGGCTTCGGAAACGATGGCAAGGTCGGCGCGGTGTTGCAGCAGCAGTCCGACCGGATCGGCTTGGAAACCGGAAACGATGTCCAATTCAACTTGCGGCCATAAGGGGCGGAACTCGCCCATGGCAGGCATCAGCCAGTCGAAGCAGGTGTGGCATTCGACGGCAAGCCTGAGTTCGCCGGCTTCGCCTTCGATAATCCGCACCAAATCACGTTCGGCGGCGGCAACCTGCGGCAACAGCTCGCGCGCCAGTTGCAACAGGCGCATACCGGCCGGAGTGAAGCGCAAAGGTGTGGATTTACGTTCAAACAACGGCGTTTCGTAATAATTTTCCAAGGCGCGGATTTGGTGCGACAGGGCGGATTGGGTCAGGAAAACCCGTTTGGCGGCAAGGGAAACGCTGCCGGTTTCTTCTAAAGCCAGCAAGGTTTTGAGATGACGCAATTCGATAATAGAGTCCATGTGTTTTCAGACGGCCTGTGGGTAAGGTGGCGTATATTAAAATAATTCATGATGATGTGCAAATGATTAATGTTGGGAATGATTGCTGAAATCGGAATGTAAGAATTTGAGGCATAAACAGATTTTGCGGTTAGAATGCGAAGCTGTTTTTGAAGATAGATATAAGGAGCGGAATATGGCTTTACGCCGCGAAATTCTGGCTTGGTGTGATGAGATATTGCAGGTCGGGCTGTTTAAGGACTATGCGCCCAACGGCTTGCAGGTCGAAGGCAAAGAAGAAATTGCCAAAATCGCCACTTCGGTTACCGCCAGCAAAGCTGCAATCGATTTTGCCGTAGAGCAGGGGGCGGATATGCTTTTGGTTCACCACGGCATGTTTTGGAAAAGCGAGCCTGTCACGATTACCGGTTGGAAAAAAGCACGCATTGAAACCTTGCTGCAACACCAAATCAATATGGCGGGCTACCACCTGCCGCTGGACGCGCACCCGCAACTGGGCAATAACGCACAGTTGGCCGAGAAACTTGATTGGGTGCTTGAAAAACAATTCGGCGAGCAAAACCTGTTGAATACAGGCCGTCTGAAAACCACGCAAACATTGGTGCAGTTATCTGAACGCATTGAGGCGGTATTCGGCCGCAAGCCGACCGTTATCGGTAATCTTGAACGCGAAATCAAACGTATTGCCTGGTGCAGCGGCGGTGCGCAGGGATTTTTTCAGACGGCCGTAGACGAAAGTGTCGATGCGTATCTGACCGGTGAAATTTCCGAAGCGCAATATCATCTTGCCAATGAAACGGGTGTGGCATTTATCAGTGCCGGCCACCATGCGACAGAACGTTACGGCGTACGCGCCTTAGGAGATGCCGTGGCAGAAAAATTCGGTATCGAAGTGGTTCACTTTGATGAAAACAATCCTGCTTGAGTATTGAGAAATATCATAAAACTTTACCTTATTTTAAATAATGCTTTGAGTATTACAACAAACTAGGTAGAATTACGCTGTTTAATGGCTCGGTATTCCCAAAATTTTAGGACGACTGAATAATGGATAATCAAGAAATCAACAACGGTCGCCGCCGTTTCCTGACACTGGCTACTTGCGGTGCAGGCGGTGTGGCGGCTCTGGGCGTAGCTACGCCTTTCGTGGCCAGCTTCTTCCCATCGGAGAAAGCTAAGGCTGCCGGTGCTGCTGTCGAAGTAGATGTCAGCAAAATCGAAGCAGGCCAAATGCTGACTGCCGAATGGCAGGGCAAACCAATTTGGCTGGTCAACCGCACAGATCAACAGCTCAAAGACTTGAAAAGTTTGGATGGCGCAGTTACGGATCCCAATTCCGAAGTGGATCATCAGCCTGAAAACTGCAAAAACGAGACCCGTTCGATCAAGCCGAACCTCCTCGTCGCTATCGGTATCTGTACCCACCTGGGTTGCTCTCCGACTTACCGTCCCGACGTTGCCCCTGCGGATTTGGGCGCAGACTGGAAAGGCGGCTTCTTCTGCCCGTGCCACGGTTCGAAATTCGACATGGCAGGCCGAGTGTATAAAGGTGTTCCTGCACCGACCAACCTGGTTGTTCCGCCTTACAAATATCTGAGCGATACAACTGTTTTGGTGGGCGAAGACTAAAAATAAGGAACGATAATTATGGCAAACCAAACCAATAGCAAAGCAAAAGCATTGTTAGGCTGGATGGACGCTCGTTTCCCCCTGTCTAAGATGTGGAATGAGCATTTGGCTCAATACTACGCACCAAAGAACTTCAACTTTTGGTATTACTTCGGCTCTTTAGCCTTGCTTGTCCTTGTGATTCAAATCGTCAGCGGTATTTTCCTGACTATGAACTACAAACCGGACGGCAACCTTAACGCCTACCATCTGCCTGCTGCCTTTACTGCAGTAGAGTACATCATGCGCGACGTGTCCGGCGGTTGGATTATCCGCTACATGCACTCCACCGGCGCATCTTTCTTCTTCATTGTTGTTTATCTGCACATGTTCCGTGGTTTGATTTACGGTTCGTACAAAAAACCCCGTGAATTGGTGTGGATTTTCGGTTCTCTGATTTTCTTGGCATTGATGGCGGAAGCCTTTATGGGCTATCTGTTGCCTTGGGGTCAAATGTCCTTCTGGGGTGCGCAGGTAATTATTAACCTGTTCTCCGCCATCCCTGTTATCGGTCCTGATTTGTCCACTTGGATCCGCGGCGACTTCAACGTTTCCGATGTTACTCTGAACCGCTTCTTCGCCCTGCACGTTATCGCAGTACCTCTGGTATTGCTCGGCTTGGTCGTGGCTCACATCATCGCCCTGCACGAAGTGGGTTCTAACAACCCCGATGGCGTTGAAATCAAGAAAAACAAAGACGAAAACGGTATTCCACGCGATGGTATCCCATTCCATCCTTACTACACCGTTAAAGACATCTTGGGCGTCGTTGTATTCCTGATTGTCTTCTGTTCTGTGTTGTTCTTTGCGCCTGAAGGCGGCGGCTACTTCTTGGAAGCGCCAAACTTCGATGCAGCTAATGCGCTGAAAACACCTCCGCACATTGCTCCGGTATGGTACTTCACTCCGTTCTACGCAATTCTGCGTGCGATTCCTTCCTTTGCCGGTACTCAGGTATGGGGTGTAATCGGTATGGGTGCAGCAGTTGTACTGATTGCCTTGTTGCCTTGGTTGGATAAAGGCGAGGTTAAATCTGTCCGCTATCGCGGCCCAATCTTCAAAACTGCGTTGGTTCTGTTCATCATTGCCTTCATCGGTTTGGGTATTTTGGGTGCAATGGTAGCAACTGATACTCGTACTTTGGTTGCTCGTATCCTGTCTTTCGTCTACTTTGCATTCTTCCTGGGTATGCCGTTCTATACCAAACTGGATACCAACAAACCAGTTCCTGAGCGCGTAACCATGAGCACTACTAAACAAAAAATTATGTTCTTTGTTTACGTCGGTATTACCGTTGTCGGTGCTTACTTGTTTGCAACCAATATCTGATGAGGGCAGCGAAAATGAAACAAACTCTGAAAAACTGGTTTGCTGCCTTATTGCTGGCAGTACCTATGAGTGCAGCCGTCGCCAGCGGCGGCGGACACTACGAAAAAGTCGATATCGACCTGCGTGACCAAGTCAGCCTGCAGCACGGTGCGCAAATCTTTACAAACTACTGTTTGTCTTGTCACTCTGCAAGCGGTATGCGCTTCAACCGTCTGAAAGACATCGGTTTAACTGAAGATGAAATCAAGAAAAACCTGATGTTCACAACAGACAACGTTGGTGATGTCATGGTAGCGGCAATGGATCCGAAAGATGCCTCCAAATGGTTGGGTGCGCCTCCACCGGATTTGACCCTGATTGCCCGTTCTAAAGGTGCAGACTACCTGTACGCTTATATGCGCGGCTTCTATAAAGACCCAACTCGTCCGACCGGTTGGAACAATACTGTTTTGGCCGGTGCGAGTATGCCTCACCCATTGTGGGAGCAACAAGGTGTTCAAGCCGTTGAGTTGGATGCCAAAGGTCAGCCCGTTATGATTAAAGACGAGCATGGCAATCTGACTCCTAAGCTGTATTGGGAATCTACCGGTCTGCACAGCCGTCGCCTGCCTAACGGTAAAGTGATCCAAAAAGAGTACGATACTTATGTACGCGACTTGGTGAACTACTTGGTGTACATGGGTGAGCCTGCTCAGTTGCAACGCCACCGCATCGGCTACATGGTTCTGGCATTCCTGTTTGCGGTAATGCTGCCATTGGCTTACTTCCTGAAAAAAGAATTCTGGAAAGATGTTCACTAATTCTTTTGAATCAAAAAGGCAAACCTGTTTCAGGTTTGCCTTTTTTGTTTGTGAAATTGGTTTATGCGAAAATAATGTAAATTTTAAAATTATTCAATATAAACAATATAATATGTGAAACTTCTGGATTAAGTGTTTGAAATTATGTATAATTCTGTCTGAATTTTTATAAGGCTTAAGGCCGTCTGAAAAGATTTATCAGGAGTAAAAGATTATGATGACATTGTATTCAGGTATTACTTGTCCATTCAGCCAACGTTGCCGTTTTGTGCTGTACGAAAAAGGCATGGATTTTGAAATCAAAGATGTGGACGTGTTCAATAAACCTGAAGACTTGGCTTTGATGAATCCGTATAACCAAGTACCGGTTCTGGTTGAGCGTGATTTGATTTTGCACGAATCAAACATCATCAACGAATACATTGACGAGCGTTTCCCTCATCCTCAGTTGATGCCGGGCGATCCTGTTATGCGCGGTCGCGGCCGTTTGGTACTGTACCGTATGGAAAAAGAATTGTTCAGCTTGGTACAAGTGTTGGAAAACCCTGAATCTACCAATAAAGAACAAGCTAAAGCGCGTGAAGCCATTGGTAATGGTTTGACACTGTTGGCACCGTCTTTTACTAAAAACAAATATATCTTGGGCGACGACTTCTCCATGATTGATGTTGCCTTGTCTCCGCTGTTGTGGCGTTTGGACTATTACGACATCAAACTGGGTAAATCTGCTGCGCCTTTGCTGAAATACGCCGAGCGTATTTTCCAACGCGAAGCCTTTATTGAAGCATTGACGCCGGCTGAAAAAGCCATGCGCCGCTAAGGGACGGATCTATGGCAACTTCAACCAAACCGTATTTGTTGCGTGCTTTGTATGAATGGTGCTTGGATAATAACCAAACACCGCATATCGTGGCTTGGGTAAATGAACATACCCGTGTACCGATGCAGTATGTGCGTGACAATGAAATTGTTTTAAATATTGGCCCTACCGCCAGCCATAACTTGAATATCGACAATGAATGGGTCAATTTCTCTGCCCGCTTTTCCGGCGTAGCGCACGAGATTTGGATTCCGGTCGGTCATATTGTCAGTATATTTGGCCGCGAAAGTGGAGAGGGTATGGGGTTTGAGGTAGAACCATATCAGCCTGCTTCTGTTGAAGCTGCAGCGGCGGAAGATAAAAAAACTGAATCTGCGGAAGACAAACCGAAAAAAGTATTGAAGCTTGTGAAGTAATTAAAAGATAAAGGCCGTCTGAAATGTTTCAGACGGCCTTTATTAATTAGGTATTGAAATGGCAAAATTAATGAGCAATCAGTTATTAATTAAGCCAAACAAAAAAGCTCTTGTTAAACACAAGAGCTTTTTTGTTTAGTGGTGGAGGTAAGCGGGATCGAACCGCTGACCTCTTGCATGCCATGCAAGCGCTCTACCAACTGAGCTATACCCCCGAAATTTGGTGGCGAATCAGGGATTCGAACCCCGGACACAAGGATTATGATTCCTCTGCTCTAACCGACTGAGCTAATTCGCCGTTTCGTGAAGTCGCTATTATAGTTTTTTTTGGATATTTGGCAAGCGATAATTTAGATTTTTTTATTTCTTATTGTTTTTAAAAAATAAAAAGTAGGTTATCAGGCTATAGTTTATGGCAAATATCGCCATGGCTGAAGCCTGTCCAATCGATATCGATGTCTTTGCCAAAAGCGATCACTTTAAAAAGTTCGCCCATTTCGTGCTGATGTATCAGTTTTTGTACTGTGGCGGCGGTTTGGATATATTCAACCGAATCCGGGCTGCCGATTTGTGCCAGCAGATCGATGATGCCGAGATTGAGTAGAAAATAAGATTGGGGCAGGTAGCCGATTAAGTCTAAACCTGATTCCGTGCCGGCGCGTGCAATATCGGTGAAATTGACGTGCGCAGTCAAATCGGTCAGACCGATATTGAAAAATGGGTCGTGGATAGTGTGGTGGCGATAGTGGCCGATGAATGTGCCTTCCTTGCGTTGCGGATGGTAATACTGAGCGGCATCGAAGCCGTAATCGATAAATATCATGCCGCCGCGCTGCAATTTGGCGGCCAAGGTTTGGATAAAGGCATATTGTGCCGGATGCAGCTCGCTTGTGTATGAGGGAAGGGGAGGGAAGTACAAGGCAGCTGTTTGCGTAAGTTCGGCTTGTGCCAATGGTCTGATGGCTTCGATTAGCTTGTCATTCTCTAGGCTGACGCCAATTTGTTGAAACCCTTCATCTTGATAAATCAAGCGTTCCACCGGCATGGCATCCAATACTTCGTTGCCGATGATGATGCCGTCAAAATGTTCGGGTAATGTGGTGAGGTGGATGATTTTGGCGGCTACTTCTAGGGAGGTGTTTTCAAGAATATATTGGCGTTGTCTCTCTGCAAGCTCTGCCGATAGCTCGATAATGTAGTAATGATTCAGGCCGTCTGAAAGATTTTGCAAGAGTGTGGCAGCGAGATGACCTGTACCTGCACCAAATTCGTAGATATTGCCTGCTGTTTGCGGCAGTAATTCGGCAAGTTGTTTGGCAAGGGTTTGTCCGAATAGGGGGGAAAGGGTGGGGGCGGTAATGAAGTCGCCGTCTGTGCCGATTTTATGGCTGCCTCCGCTGTAATAGCCGTATTGAGGTGTGTAAAGGGCAAGTTCCATAAAGCGGGAGAAGGGTATCCAGTTTTGATGTTGTTCAATTTCGTTTTTTATGAGCTTGGTCAGGTGTACTGAAGAGGCTTGTGCATCAGGGGAAGGGAGGGGGAGTTGTGGCTTCATGACTGTTAGATAATGTAAAAAATTTGAATTTGTTTGTATATTATAGCCCCTTGTGAGAGGGGTGGTGATTGGGTATAAAAACACTATATATAGTATTTTAGAAACACAAATAATACTATATATAGTATTTTATGCTATATGAGATGACTGGTATATTAATTTGTTATGCATTTTGGTATATATAAGATATTGAATTTTAAGTGTTTATTGTTTCATTACAGATAAAGGGTTGATTTGACCTGATTGCCAAAATTTCTTATAGTGTCGGTTAGTGGGGCATAGTGGGTGAAAGTGGTTACTTTTTCCTAAAAAGTGTTCCGTAGAAGTGAAAACGAAATATTTTAGGAAGGTGGGATTTTTAATCCCACTCTAGTTTTATTTTAATCGAATTTGGGGTGTGATGTGTTTGGCGGTGCTCATGAATTGAGTATGGACAGTAAAGGGCGGTTGGCGATTCCTGCCAAATTCCGCGATATTTTGCTGCGCCGTTATACGCCTGCAATTGTGGTCACACTGGATTCCCGAAAAAAATTATTGATGTACCCTGAGCCCATTTGGGAAGAAAAAGCCGAGCAGATTTTGAAGTTGAAAGTGGCCGGCAACGAGTCTTTGCAACGGTATCAGAATTTGCTGCTGCACAATGCGGAGATTTTGGAATGGGACAGCGCCGGACGCGTTTTGATTCCGGCGAATCTGCGCAAACGCGTGGATTTTGAAAAAGAAGTTACTTTGGTTGGCCGT
The DNA here is from genome assembly GCF_005221285.1 of Neisseria flavescens. Taxonomy (NCBI): domain Bacteria; kingdom Pseudomonadati; phylum Pseudomonadota; class Betaproteobacteria; order Neisseriales; family Neisseriaceae; genus Neisseria; species Neisseria flavescens. The sequence goes on along the minus strand of NZ_CP039886.1, from coordinate 1,558,308 downwards.
GCAAACCGTATGGAGTTGTGGGGTCGCGAACATTGGGAAGAGGAAATGAATCAGGCTTTGGATATCGATCCTGATGAATTGGCTTTCCAATTGAGTCAAACGGATTTGCAATTGTGAGTAAAGTTGAAAATTATCAGCATGTTACTGTCTTGTTGCATGAGGCGGTGGATGCGTTGGCAATCCGTGAAGATGGGATTTATGTGGACGGTACGTTCGGTAGGGGAGGGCATTCCCGGCTGATTTTGTCGCGTTTGGGTGAACAGGGTCGTTTGGTTGTTTTTGATAAAGACCCCGAGGCGATTGCAGTAGCCAATGAGCTGGCGGCGCAAGATAAACGTGTCAGTGTCGTGCACAATGGTTTTGAAACATTTCAGACGGCCTTGGATGAATTGGGCATCGATAAGATTGACGGTGCGCTTTTTGATTTGGGGATTTCGTCGCCGCAAATTGACGATGGTAGCCGCGGATTCAGTTTCCGCTTTGATGCGCCGTTGGATATGCGGATGGATCCGACTCGCGGGATGTCTGCGGCAGAATGGATTGCAACCGCATCCGAACAGGATTTACACGAGGTAATTAAGAATTATGGTGAAGAGCGGTTTAGTCGCCAGATTGCGCGCGCCATTGTTGCGCAACGCGAGGAGAGTCCCATCGATACAACCCATAAGCTGGCGCAGCTTGTGGCGCAAAACGTCCGTACTCGTGAGCGCGGACAAGACCCTGCAACGCGCACCTTCCAAGCAGTTCGCATCTTTATTAACCGCGAGCTCGAAGAGGTAGAGGCAGTTTTGCCACAGGTTGCAGGCCGTCTGAAAGAGGGTGGACGCTTGGCTGTCATTGCGTTCCATTCGCTGGAAGACAGAATTGTGAAGCAGTTTATTAAAAAATATTCGCAACATGCGCCATTGCCACGTTGGGCAGTGGTCAAGGAAGCGGATTTGCCTCAGCCGCCTTTGAAGGCTGTGGGCAAAGCAATCAAACCGGGTTCGACAGAGACTGAAGCCAATCCGCGTGCGCGTAGTGCAGTTTTGCGTGTGGCGGAGCGCAGTAGCGGCGAATTTTCGGTTATTGAATAGGGGATGGCGTCTGAACGCTGTCGTAAGAGATAGTCCTGTTGACAGGCCGTCTGAAAGTTTGAGATGGGTAAGTTGAATATTTTATTGCTGGTTTTGGTGACGGTCTCAGCCTTTGCCGTAGTGTTTAAGCAAAACCAGTCCCGTTTGCATTTTATCGAGTTGGATAAGGCACAAAAACGGGAAATTCAGTTGGAACAGGATTACGCGCGCTTGAAATTGGAGCAAGCAAGATTGGCAAACCACAAACTGATTAAAGTGGCAGCCGAAAAACAACATCTGCTTCCGCCGGGTGCGCATAATACGGCTATGCTGGAACGCAAAAAATAAGAATATAGAGCCTTGCATTGGTGCAAGATTTACGGGATTTGATGGCTCACTGAGCAGCTAAGTCATGAGAAGTTCAACATGTTAATTAAGAACGAATATAAACCTCAAATGCTGTCTGGAACAACAAAAACGAAAAAGCCGCTGACAAGTAACGGACGAATCGGTTTGGTGCTGGGCGCTGTTGCGCTGGCATTTACCGGTCTGTTGGTGCGCGGGGTTTATCTGCAAACCAGTCAGCATGAATTTTTGAAAAATCAGGGCGACCAACGTTTTGTGCGTACGCTTCCGCTGCCGGCATCACGCGGTATGATTACCGACCGCAATGGTGCCACATTGGCTTTGAGTGCGCCTACCGAATCATTGTATGCCATGCCTTCCGGTATGGAGGAAATGCCGACTGCGGAACAATTAGAAAAACTGTCGGCCATTGCCGATGTGCCTGTTGAAGTTTTGAAAAATAAATTGTCTAAAAAAGACAAAGGCTTTATCTACCTGAAACGTCAACTCAGCTACGAGAAAGCAGAAGAAATCAAAGCATTGGGCATTAAAGGCATCGCATTCCAAAAAGAATTGAAACGCCATTACCCGATGGGCAATCTGTTTGCGCACGTTATCGGTTTTACCAATATCGACGGCAAAGGTCAGGAAGGCTTGGAGCTTTCCCGTGAAGACAGCCTGCGCGGTGAGGATGGTGCGAAAGTCGTATTACGCGATAATAAAGGCAATATCGTAGACAGCCTCGATTCTCCACGCAACAGCGTGCCTAAAAACGGCCAAGACATGATTTTGTCTTTGGATCAGCGTATTCAAACGCTGGCTTATGACGAGTTGAACAAGGCTGTGGCTTATCACAAAGCCAAAGCGGGTGCGGTTGTGGTATTGGATGCGCAAACCGGCGAGATTTTGGCTTTGGTCAACAGCCCGGCTTACGATCCGAATCAGCCCGGCCAAGCCAATAGCGAACAGCGCCGCAACCGCGCCGTAACCGACATGATCGAACCTGGTTCTGCCATGAAGCCGTTTACCATTGCCAAAGCATTGGATTCAGGCAAAGTGGATCCAACAGACACATTCAATACCCTGCCTTACAAAATCGGTCCGGCTACCGTACAAGATACCCACGTTTATCCTACTTTGGATGTGCGCGGCATTATGCAAAAATCTTCCAACGTCGGTACCAGTAAACTTTCTGCCATGTTTACGCCTAAAGAAATGTACGATTTCTATCACGATTTAGGTGTGGGCGTGCGCATGCATTCAGGCTTTCCCGGCGAGACTGCAGGTTTGTTGAGAAGCTGGCGCAGATGGCAAAAAATCGAACAGGCAACCATGTCTTTCGGTTATGGCCTGCAATTAAGCCTGTTGCAATTGGCACGTGCCTATACTGTCTTGACCCATGACGGCGAATTGTTGCCGGTCAGCTTTGAAAAACAAGCAGTTGCCCCTAAAGGCAAACGCGTCATCAAAGCCTCTACTGCAAAAAAAGTGCGTGAGTTGATGGTTTCCGTTACTGAAGCCGGCGGTACCGGTATTGCCGGTGCGGTAGATGGTTTCGACGTAGGTGCGAAAACCGGTACGGCGCGTAAACTGGTTAATGGCCGCTATGTGGACAACAAACACGTCGGTACGTTTATCGGTTTTGCTCCGGCTAAAAATCCACGCGTGATTGTGGCCGTTACCATCGACGAACCGACTGCCAACGGCTATTACGGCGGCGTGGTTGCCGGTCCCGTATTCAAAGAAGTCATGAGCGGAAGCTTGAACATCTTGGGCGTTTCCCCGACCAAGCCTTTAAGTAATACCGCTACTGTCAAAGTACCGTCATAATCCAAACAATCAAAGAGATATTGTTTATGTTCAGCAAGTTAACCCCCTTGGCTGAAACCGACTTTCCGCCTCTGCCGTGTGAAAACGCAGCAGGGCGTTTGTTGCATTCAGACAGTCGCCAAATCAAACAAGGCGATATTTTTGTTGCCTGTCCGGGCGAATATGCCGACGGCCGCAGTTATATCCCCGCCGCCGTTGCCAACGGCGCGGCTTTTATTTTTTGGGATGACGACGGCAAATTCGCGTGGAATCCCGAATGGAAAGTCCCCAATCAAGGCATTAAAGATTTGAAACACCGTGCCGGCATGTTGGCGGCGCAAGTTTACGGCAACGTTTCAGACGGCCTCAAAGTCTGGGGCGTAACCGGCACCAACGGCAAAACCTCCATCACACAATGGCTGGCGCAAGCCGCCGATTTGTTGGGAGAAAAAACCGCCATTATCGGCACGGTCGGCAACGGCTTTTGGGGTGCATTGAAAGAAACCACGCACACCACCCCCGCCCCCGTCGATGTCCAAACCCTGCTCTACCGTTTCCGTCAACAAGGCGCAACCGCCGCCGCGATGGAAGTCTCCAGCCACGGTCTTGACCAGTCGCGCGTCAACGGCGTGCCATTCCGCAGCGCAATCTTCACTAATCTCACCCGAGACCACCTCGACTACCACGGCACGATGGAAGCCTATGGCGCTATCAAGTCGCGCCTGTTTTACTGGCAAGGCCTGCAACACGCCGTCATCAATATCGATGACGGATACGGCGCGGAACTCGTATGCCGTCTGAAAAAAGACTGCCCCGATTTAGCCGTTTACAGTTACGGCTTCAGCGAACACGCCGACATCCGCATTGCCGATTTCACCGCCTCTTCAGACGGCATAGCAGCCGTATTCCAAACCCCGTGGGGTGAAGGACGCTGCCGTACCCGCCTGCTCGGACGGTTCAACGCGCAAAACCTCGCCGCCTGCATCGCCTTGCTGTGCGCCAACGGCTATCCGCTGGATAAAGTATTGGATGTGCTGGGAAAAATCTGTCCCGCTTCGGGACGTATGGACTGCATTATGAACAGCGGCAAGCCCTTGGTCGTTGTTGATTACGCCCACACGCCCGACGCATTGGAAAAAGCACTCTCCACCTTGCAGGAAATCAAACCGCAGGGCACGGCTTTGTGGTGCGTATTCGGTTGCGGCGGTAACCGCGACCGTGGCAAACGTCCGCTGATGGGTGCGGCAGCTGTAGAGGGCGCGGATAAAGTTGTCATCACCAGCGACAACCCGCGTTTGGAAAATCCGCAAGACATTATCAACGATATCCTGCCCGCCGTGCCCGCGCCCGAATGCGTCGAAGCCGACCGCGCCGCCGCCATCCGTTATGCAGTCGAACGCGCCGCCGCAAACGACATCATTCTGATTGCTGGCAAAGGGCATGAAAACTATCAGGATGTACAAGGCGTGAAGCACCATTTCTCCGATTTTGAAATCGCAGAAAAAGCATTGGCAGAGCTGGGATAGGCCATATCAAAAATGTTCAGGCGGTCTTAATTAAAACCATCTGAAAAAACAAACGGAAGAAACTATGAAACCACTAGACCTAAACTTCATCTGCCAAGCCCTCAAGCTTCCGATGCCGTCTGAAAACAAACCCGTGTCGCGCATCGTAACCGACAGCCGCGATATTCAGGAAGGCGATGTGTTTTTCGCATTGGCGGGTGAGCGGTTTGACGCGCATGATTTTGTTGAAGACGTATTGGCTGCGGGTGCGGCGGCGGTTGTGGTTTCGCGCGAAGATTGTGCGGCTTTGAAAGGCGCGTTGAAAGTCGATGATACGCTTGCCGCATTGCAAACGCTGGCGAAGGCTTGGCGCGATAATGTAAACCCGTTTGTGTTCGGCATTACCGGCTCGGGCGGCAAGACGACGGTGAAGGAGATGCTGGCCGCGGTATTGCGCCGCCGTTTCGGCGATGATGCCGTGTTGGCAACGGCGGGTAATTTCAACAACCACATCGGATTGCCGCTGACTTTGTTGAAATTAAACGAAAAACACCGCTATGCCGTGATTGAAATGGGCATGAACCATTTTGGAGAACTGGCGGTTTTGACGCAAATCGCCAAACCCGATGCCGCTTTGGTCAACAACGCCCTGCGCGCCCATGTCGGTTGCGGTTTCGACGGAGTGGGCGATATTGCCAAAGCGAAAAGCGAGATTTATCAAGGCTTATGTTCAGACGGCATGGCACTGATTCCTCAAGAAGATGCCAATATGGCTGTTTTCAAAACGGCAACGCTTAATTTGAATACGCGCACTTTCGGCATCGATAGCGGCGATGTCCACGCGGAAAATATCGTGCTGAAACCTTTGTCGTGCGAATTTGATTTGGTGTGCGGCGACGAGCGCGCCGCCGTGGTGCTGCCTGTTCCCGGTCGCCACAATGTCCACAACGCCGCCGCTGCCGCCGCGCTGGCTTTGGCTGCGGGTTTGAGTTTGAACGATGTGGCGGAAGGTTTGCAAGGCTTCAGCAATATCAAAGGCCGTCTGAACGTCAAATCCGGCATCAAGGGCGCAACCCTGATTGACGATACCTACAACGCGAACCCCGACAGCATGAGGGCAGCGATTGATGTGTTGGCGCGTATGCCTGCGCCGCGTATTTTCGTGATGGGCGATATGGGCGAACTGGGCGAGGACGAAGCCGCCGCCATGCACGCCGAAGTTGGCGCGTATGCACGGGATAAAGGCATCGAGGCTGCGTATTTTGTCGGCGACAATAGCGTCGAAGCGGCAGAAACGTTTGGCGCGGACGGTTTGTGGTTCGCCGCCAAAGACCCGCTGATTCAAGTGTTGAGCCACGATTTACCCGAACGCGCCACCGTGTTGGTGAAAGGTTCGCGGTTTATGCAGATGGAAGAAGTGGTCGAGGCATTGACGGACAAAGAGGCCGTCTGAAAATGAAAAGCCGACGTTTTTTAAAAGCCTTATTGCTGATTGCCGCGCTGGTCGGTGCGTTTTATGCCGGAATGCGGACGCAGGCGTATCTTTATGAAGATTTATGTTTAGACTTGGGCGGCGGCAAAAATCCGGGGAGTTACCCGATTTGCGTGATTGAGAAAGTCCCTGCACGTTAATTTGCAAAAGCTGTCCGAAACCTTGCCGGACGGCAAGCAAACCTCAAACGGGCGCAAGCCCATGTAACGACAAAAACAAAAAAAGGAAGCCCCATGTTTTTATGGCTCGCACATTTCAGCAACTGGTTAACCGGTCTGAATATTTTTCAATACACCACATTCCGCGCCGTTATGGCAGCGTTGACCGCCTTGGCGTTTTCCCTGATGTTCGGCCCGTGGACGATACGCAGGCTGACCGCGCTCAAATGCGGGCAGGCAGTGCGTACCGACGGCCCGCAAACCCACCTCGTCAAAAATGGCACGCCGACGATGGGCGGTTCGCTGATTCTGACCGCCATTACCGTGTCCACCCTGTTATGGGGCAACTGGGCGAACCCGTATATCTGGATTCTCTTGGGCGTACTGCTTGCCACCGGCGCGCTCGGTTTTTACGACGACTGGCGAAAAGTCGTCTATAAAGACCCTAACGGCGTGTCCGCCAAATTCAAAATGGTGTGGCAGTCCAGCGTTGCCATCATCGCCGGTTTGGCATTGTTCTACCTTGCTGCAAATTCTACCAACAATATCCTGATTGTTCCCTTCTTCAAGCAGGTCGCCCTGCCGCTTGGCGTAGTCGGCTTTTTGGTGTTGTCTTACCTGACCATCGTCGGCACATCCAACGCCGTCAACCTCACCGACGGCTTGGACGGCCTTGCCGCATTCCCCGTTGTACTTGTCGCCGCCGGCCTTGCCATCTTTGCTTATGCCAGCGGACACTACCAATTTTCCCAATACCTCCAGCTTCCCTATGTCGCCGGTGCGAACGAAGTCGCTATATTCTGCACCGCCATGTGCGGCGCGTGCCTCGGATTTTTGTGGTTCAACGCCTATCCCGCGCAAGTCTTTATGGGCGATGTCGGCGCATTGGCATTGGGTGCCGCGCTCGGTACCGTCGCCGTCATCGTCCGCCAAGAGTTTGTCCTCGTCATTATGGGCGGTCTGTTCGTCGTAGAAGCTGTGTCCGTTATGCTTCAGGTCGGCTGGTACAAGAAAACCAAAAAACGCATCTTCCTGATGGCACCCATCCACCACCATTACGAACAAAAAGGCTGGAAAGAAACCCAAGTCGTCGTCCGCTTTTGGATTATTACCATCGTCTTGGTGTTAATCGGCTTGAGTACCCTCAAAATCCGCTGAACCTATGCCGTCTGAACACCTTTCAGACGGCATTTGAACGCGCAATAAACCTGCGGCGGCAATCTGTCCCGTCCTATCGTTAACCGCGGCTGAAAAACCGCCCCTCACCGAAATAGGAGAGAAAGCATGAAACAGACAACCAAATGGCTTGCAGCCGCCCTGATTGCCTTGGGCTTGAACCAAGCGGTGTGGGCGGATGGCGTACCGGATTTTCGGGAAACGCTTCAAGCTGCGGAGCAAGGGGATGCATACGCCCAATATAATTTGGGCATTATGTATGACAATGGGCGAGGCGTCCGTCAAGACTATGCACAGGCGGTGCAGTGGTATCGCAAGGCGGCAGAACAAGGGCTTGCAGAAGCCCAATATAATTTGGGTGTGGCGTATGCACAAGGGCTAGGAGTCCATCAAGACGATGCACAGGCGGTGCAGTGGTATCGCAAGGCGGCAGAACAAGGGCTTGCAGAAGCCCAATATAATTTGGGTGTGGCGTATGCACAAGGGCTAGGAGTCCATCAAGACGATGCACAGGCGGTGCAGTGGTATCGCAAGGCAGCAGAACAAGGGTTAGCCCAAGCCCAATCGGATTTGGGCCTGATGTATTACAAAGGCGAAGGAGTCCGTCAAGACAATGCACAGGCAGTGCATTGGTTTCGCAAGGCAGCAGAACAAGGGTTAGCCCAAGCCCAAAGTAATTTGGGTGTGATGTATTACAAAGGGCGAGGCGTCCGTCAAGACGATGCACAGGCAGTGCAGTGGTATCGTAGGGCTGCAGAACAAGGGGATGCTCAAGCCCAAAGTTATTTGGGCGATATGTATGTACAAGGGCGAGGAGTCCGTCAAGACGATGCACAGGCAGTGCAGTGGTATCGCAAGGCTGCAGAACAAGGGCTTGCCAGAGCCCAATTCAATTTGGGTGTGATGTATGACAATGGGCGAGGTGTCCGTCAAGACGATGCACAGGCAGTGCAGTGGTATCGCAAGGCTGCAGAACAAGAGTATGCCGATGCCCAAAATAATTTGGGTGTGATGTATGAACAAGGGCAAGGCGTGCTCCAAGACCTCGCCCTTGCCCAAGAATGGTACGGTAAGGCTTGTCAAAACGGAGACCAAGACGGCTGCGACAATTACCAACGCCTGAAGGCGGGTTATTGAACAGCCCGCGATGCCGTCTGAAAGCGGCTTGAGCAGGAGCGGACATCTTCCTACTCAATATGATTTGTTTTAGGACAAAACCAAAATGACTTTCCAAAACAAAAAAATCCTCGTCGCCGGACTCGGCGGTACGGGTATTTCCATGATTGCCTATCTGCGCAAAAACGGCGCGGAGGTTGCCGCTTATGATGCGGAGCTGAAGCCGGAGCGCGTGTCGCAAATCGGCAAGATGTTTGACGGACTGGTGTTTTACACAGGCCGTCTGAAAGATGCGCTGGACAACGGTTTCGATATTTTGGCACTCAGCCCCGGCATTAGTGAGCGTCAGCCGGATATCGAGGCGTTCAAGCAAAACGGCGGGCGCGTGTTGGGCGACATCGAATTGCTGGCGGACATTGTGAACCGCCGTGGCGATAAGGTGATCGCGATTACCGGCAGCAACGGTAAAACCACGGTAACGAGCCTCGTGGGCTATCTCTGCATTAAGTGCGGGCTGGATACCGTCATCGCGGGCAATATCGGTACGCCGGTTTTGGAGGCGGAATTGCAGCGCGAAGGCAAAAAGGCGGATGTGTGGGTGTTGGAGCTTTCCAGCTTCCAACTGGAAAATACCGAAAGCCTGCGCCCGACTGCGGCGACGGTGCTGAACATTTCCGAAGACCATCTCGACCGCTACGACGACTTGCTCGACTACGCGCATACCAAAGCCAAGATTTTCCGTGGCGATGGCGTGCAGGTTTTGAATTCAGACGATGTGTTTTGCCGCGCCATGAAGCGTGCCGGGCGCGAGGTGAAATGGTTTTCGTTGGAACACGAAGCTGATTTTTGGTTGGAACGTGAGACAGGCCGCCTGAAACAAGACGATGAAGATTTGATTGCCACGCAAAACATTCCGTTACAAGGCTTGCACAACGCCGCCAACGTCATGGCTGCCGTTGCCTTGTGCGAAGCTGTCGGTTTGCAGCGCGAAGCATTGCTCGAACACGTCAAAACCTTCCAAGGCCTGCCGCACCGCGTGGAAAAAATCGGCGAGAAAAACGGCGTGGTGTTCATCGACGACAGCAAAGGCACGAACGTTGGCGCAACCGCTGCTGCGATTGCCGGTTTGCAAAATCCGCTCTTCGTGATTTTAGGCGGTATGGGCAAAGGGCAGGACTTCACGCCCCTGCGCGACGCGTTGAAGGATAAGGCAAAAGGCGTGTTCCTGATTGGTGTCGATGCGCCGCAAATCCGCCGCGATTTGGACGGCTGCGGTCTGAATATGACCGACTGTGCCACTTTGGAAGAAGCGGTTCAGACGGCATACGCCCGAGCCGAAGCGGGCGATATCGTGCTGCTCAGCCCCGCCTGCGCGAGTTTCGATATGTTTAAAGGCTACGCGCACCGTTCGGAAGTGTTTATCGAAGCGTTTAAGGCTTTGTAAGGTCGTCTGAAACATGAAAAGAGGGTTGGTTTTACCGTAAACCTTGTGTGTCATTGCCTCAAAGGTCGTCTGAAAACGTCAAGGCGGTTTCAGACGACCTTTTTGCAGCAACGGCAAACTTGTTCCTTTCCTTTATACGGTGCTACTGTTTCTTATAGTGGATTAAATAGTGGATTAAATTTAAATCAGGACAAGGAGACGAAGCCGCAGACAGTACAGATAGTACGGCAAGGCGAGGCAACGCCGTACTGGTTTAAATTTAATCCACTATAAAAATTGCCTATGCGGGCAAACGGCGAGGCGGCGGGCAGCCATGCCTGACCGAAAAAACGTGTGTTCATCAATCCGAAAGGAAAACCAATGAATTTTCAAGACTACATCCGTTACGATGCCGTCGGTTTGGCAGAGCTGATCCGCAAAAAAGAAGTGTCCGCCGATGAAGTGTTGCAGGCTGCTTTAAACCGCTTGGACGAAGTCAATCCCAAGCTCAATCTGTTGGCGCACGATTTGCGCGAACGCGCGGCGGCGTGGCAGTGGCCGTCTGAAAATGCCGATACGCCGCTGGCGGGCGTGCCGTTTTTGCTCAAAGACCTGCTGGCGGATTGGGAAGGCGCGCCTACATGGTCGGGTTCGCGCATGATGCAGCATTACATTGCCAAACAAAACAGCGATTTGACCCAAGCCTATCTCGATGTGGGGCTGCGCGTGTTCGGCAAAACCACTACTCCCGAATGGGGTGCGTATCCCGTTACAGAAACCGAAATTTACGGCATCACGCGCAATCCGTGGAATTTGGACTACACCGCGGGCGGCAGCAGCGGAGGCGCAGCGGTAGCAGTGGCTTCGGGAGTCGTACCCGCAGCGCACGGCAGCGACGGTGGCGGTTCCATCCGTGTACCCGCGCACAACTGCGGCGTGTTCGGGCTGAAACCCACGCGCGGCCGCAGCAGTTACGCGCCGAACGCATCGGAGGCGTGGCAGGGTTTGGTATGCGACCATGTGTTGACCCGCAGCGTGCGCGACAGCGCGGTTTTGCTGGACATCGCCGCCCAAACCCAAGCCCGCGCCCTGTATGCCTGCCCGCCGCCGCCCGAAAACGGTTTTGCAGACAGCCTGAAACTAGAAACAGGTCGTCTGAAAATCGCTTTTTGGAAACAGGCATGGTTTGGCGGCGGCAACGACGAAGGCACGGAAGCCGCGTTTGCCCATAGTTTGAAACTGATGCAAGACGCGGGACACGAATTGGAAGAAGCCACGCCCGATTTCGCGCCGCCCGAACAGCTCAACCGAGCCGCCCGCATCATCGTCATGGGCGAAACGGCAAAACTGTTCTACCAATATCAATACGAAACCGGGCAAAAACTGCCGCACCGCCTGCTTGAGCCGACAACGTGGGCAATGATTGTGCAGGGGCGGCAAATCAGTGCGGGCGAAATGGCTTGGGCGCGCGACGTGATGCTGGCGCAGGAGCGTGCCGCCAAAGCATTTTTCACGCGCTACGACGTGTTGATGACACCTGTCTGCCCGCGCACTACGCCGAAAATCGGCGAGATGATGCCGCCGCCCGCCGCACAAAAAGCCATGCGCCTGCTGTTCGGCACGCTGCGCTTGGGTTTTCTGTTGAAAAACAACCCGTTTTTAGAAAAAGAAGCCGCCGCCGCGCTGCAATACGTCGGTTATACGTCGCCGCTGAACATGAGCGGCAACCCCGCCATGAGCGTGCCGCTTTACCGGCATAACGGGCTGCCCGTCGGTACTCAGTTTGCCGCCGCTCACGGACGCGAAGACACGCTGCTCCGCCTTGCAGCGCAGTTGGAACAGATACAGCCGTGGGTGGAAATACCGCAGTTGGCTTAGGGTTTGTATTGGATAAAAAGTAGCCTATTTTTCTGAAGAAAAAATTTATACAAGGCCGTCTGAGAACATAAAAGCGTTTTCAGACGGCCTTTTGCCGGTATCAAAGGGTAGGGGAGGGCGCAAAGAACGTCGGAATCCGGCATCTTTAAAGATTCTGAATTGTTGGTTTGGAAATAAACCTTTAAAATAACGTTAATTCATTTTTTCAGACGGCCTCTTGCCCATTAGCAGGCCGTCTGAATATTTTATTCAAGCCGTTACGGATGTTTTCATGATTAGTCTTTCCAAAATGCTTGACCGGCCGATTGCGCGCGATGGTCGGAAGTTTGATGTTTCTCTCTTGTGGATGGTCGTCTTAATGACGGTCTTCAGCCTGATTATGATTTATTCGGCTTCTATTGCGTATGCGGCATCGGAAGGGGGCAGCCAGTTTTCTTTTGTGTCTAAGCAGGCAATGTTTATCCTGTTTACGGTGGCCATATGCTTGCCGCTTTTCCTACTGAAGATGAGCTTCTGGCGGCGGATTATTCCATTTTATTTTGCTGTTTCGGGTTTGCTGTTGTTGCTGGTATTGTTTGTCGGCCGTGAGATTAACGGCGCGACGCGCTGGATTCATATCGGACCGCTCAACTTGCAACCGACTGAATTTTTCAAATTGGCGACGGTCTTGTATTTGTCCAGCCTGTTTACGCGCCGTGAAGAAATGTTGCGTGATTTGGATTCTTTGGGTTGGTCGTCTTTGTTTACCGGTATTGGCGATTTGGTGTGCAGCCCCTTTAAAAGTGAAGCTTGGGTAAGGGTAAAGGAACGCTTCCGTAAGTTTAAGACCTTGATTCTGGCGATTATGTTGGTGGCGTTCGGTTTGGTTTTGATTATGGGCCAGCCGGACTTTGGCTCGTTTGTTGTGATTGTTGTGATTACCATGGGTATGCTGTTTTTGGCAGGCTTTCCGTGGAAATATTTTGCCGTATTGGTGGCAACCGTTGTGAGCGGTATGGGCTTGTTGATTTTGGCTGCGCCTTACCGTATGGCGCGTGTGGCAGCGTTTTTGGACCCTTGGAGCGATCCTTTGGGTAAAGGCTATCAGCTGACGCATTCCTTGATGGCGATTGCGCGCGGTGGCTGGTTTGGCGAAGGCTTGGGTGCGAGTTTAGAAAAACGTTTCTACCTGCCTGAAGCGCATACGGACTTTATTTTTGCCGTCATCGGTGAAGAATTTGGCTTTGTCGGGATGCTGGTTTTGGTGTTCTGCTACGGCTGGCTGGTGTGGCGCGCGTTTTCCATCGGCAAGCAGGCGCGTGATTCGGGCTTAATGTTCAGCGCGTATATTGCCAACGGTATCGGTATTTGGATTGGTATTCAAAGTTTCTTCAATATCGGTGTAAATATCGGTATCCTGCCTACTAAAGGCCTGACTTTGCCGTTTATGTCTTACGGCGGTTCGGCTGTCTTTATCATGCTGGTGTGCGTTACTTTGTTATTGCGCATTGATTATGAAAACCGCCAAAAAATGCGCGGTTATTCGGTGGAGTAAAACCATGAGCGGTAAAACTTTTATGCTGATGGCCGGCGGTACGGGCGGTCATATTTTCCCTGCATTGGCGGTTGCCGAGTCGCTGCAAAAGCGCGGCCATCATGTGATTTGGTTGGGCAGTCAGGATTCGATGGAAGAGCGTATCGTGCCGCAATACGGCATACGCTTGGAAACGCTGGCCATTAAAGGCATCCGCGGCAACGGCATTAAGCGCAAGCTGATGTTGCCGTTTACGCTGTATAAAACTGTCCGAGCCGCGCAGCAGATTATTAAGAAACACCGTGTCGAGTGCGTTATCGGTTTTGGCGGTTTCGTTACTTTCCCCGGCGGCTTGGCGGCAAAAATTTCCGGTGTGCCGATTGTGATTCATGAGCAAAACGCCGTAGCCGGGTTGTCCAACCGCCAACTGTCGCGTTGGGCAAAACGTGTTCTGTATGCTTTCCCGAAAGCCTTTCACCATGAAGGCGGATTGGTGGGTAACCCTGTCCGTGCCGATATTGCGGCATTGCCTGTTCCTGAAGAACGCTTTGAAAACCGTCAAGGCCGTCTGAAAGTTTTGGTGGTGGGCGGTAGTTTGGGTGCGGATGTGTTGAACAAAACCGTTCCGCAGGCTTTGGCATTATTGCCTGAGGCAGCCCGTCCGCAAATGTATCATCAGTCCGGCCGCAATAAATTGGGCAACCTGCAGGCGGATTACGATGCGTTGGGTGTGCAGGCCGAGTGTGTCGAATTTATTACCGATATGGTGTCGGCCTACCGTGATGCCGATTTGGTGATTTGCCGTGCCGGCGCGCTGACAATTGCCGAGTTGACGGCTGCCGGTTTGGGCGCGTTGTTGGTGCCGTATCCGCACGCAGTGGACGACCATCAAACAGCCAATGCGCGTTTTATGGTTCAGGCCGAAGCGGGTTTGCTGCTGCCGCAAACTCAACTGACGGCAGAAAAACTGGCCGAAATACTTGGCGGCTTGAACCGTGAAAAATGCCTGAAATGGGCGAAAAATGCCCGTACGCTGGCGTTGCCGCACAGTGCGGACGATGTGGCGGAAATTGCCATATCCTGTACTGAATAAGCAGGCAGACTTCGATTAAAGGCCGTCTGAAAAGTTGATTAACGGCGTTTCAGACAGCCTTCATTGCTTTTGTTAAAATTCCTTTACAATAAAAGCATAGCGCAGAAGCGGATAGCCCTTTAAAATAACGCCTTTACGCACTAAAAACCAACCGGAACGCAACGTTATGATGAAAAATCGAGTTACCAACATCCATTTTGTCGGAATCGGCGGCGTCGGCATGAGCGGTATTGCCGAAGTTTTACACAATTTGGGCTTTAAAGTTTCCGGTTCGGATCAGGCGCGTAATGCCGTTACCGAGCATTTGAGTGCTCTCGGCATCCAAGTTTACCCCGGTCATACTGCCGAACACGTCAACGGTGCCGACGTGGTTGTTACTTCTACTGCCGTCAAAAAAGACAATCCTGAAGTTGTTGCCGCGTTGGAACAGCAGATTCCCGTGATTCCGCGCGCGTTGATGTTGGCAGAATTGATGCGCTTCCGCGATGGTATCGCCATTGCCGGTACGCACGGCAAAACCACAACCACCAGCCTGACCGCTTCTATTCTCGGCGCGGCAGGACTTGACCCGACTTTCGTTATCGGCGGCAAGCTCAACGCCGCTGGTACCAACGCCCGTTTGGGTAAAGGCGAATACATTGTTGCCGAAGCCGACGAATCCGATGCTTCTTTCCTGTATCTGACGCCGATTATGTCCGTCGTGACCAATATCGACGAAGACCATATGGACACTTACGGACACAGCGTTGAGAAACTGCATCAGGCATTTGTGGATTTCATCCACCGTATGCCGTTTTACGGTAAGGCCTTCTTGTGTATCGACAGCGAACACGTCCGCGCGATTTTGCCAAAAGTGAGCGAGCCTTATGCTACTTACGGCTTGGACGATACTGCCGATATCTACGCAACCGATATTGAAAACGTTGGCGCGCAAATGAAATTTACCGTTCATGTTCAAATGAAAGGACATGAGCAAGAACCGTTTGAAGTTGTTTTGAATATGCCCGGCCGCCACAACGTCCTCAATGCGTTGGCGGCTATCGGCGTTGCGCTGGAAGTTGGCGCATCGGTTGAAGCGATCCAAAAAGGCTTGCTCGGCTTTGAAGGTGTCGGCCGCCGCTTCCAAAAATATGGCGACATCAAATTGCCAAACGGCGGAACTGCTTTGCTGGTGGACGATTATGGCCACCATCCTGTCGAAATGGCGGCAACCCTTTCCGCCGCACGCGGTGCATACCCTGAAAAACGCTTGGTGCTTGCCTTCCAGCCGCACCGCTATACCCGCACACGCGATTTGTTTGAAGACTTTACCAAAGTCCTCAATACCGTTGACGCGCTGGTGTTGACCGAAGTTTATGCCGCCGGCGAAGAGCCGATTGCCGCCGCCGACTCCCGCGCCCTAGCGCGCGCCATCCGCGTATTGGGCAAGCTCGAGCCGATTTACTGCGAAAACGTCGCCGATTTGCCTGAAATGCTGTTGAACGTTTTGCAGGACGGCGACATCGTGCTGAATATGGGCGCGGGCAGTATCAACCGCGTTCCGTCTGCATTGGTGGAGTTGTCGAAACAATCATAATAAACAGGCATATTGGCCTTTGAGGACAGATAGGTCGTCTGAACAATATTCAGACGGCCTGTATCAGTATTTAAGAAAGTAGAAATTATGCAGAATTTTGGCAAAGTGGCCGTGTTGATGGGTGGCTTCTCCAGCGAGCGCGAAGTGTCGCTGGACAGCGGCGCCGCTATTTTGGCTGCCTTGAAAAGCAAAGGCGTCGATGCCCATGCGTTCGACCCCAAAGAAACCCCGTTGTCTGAGTTGAAAACACAAGGTTTTCAGACGGCCTTCAATATTCTGCACGGCACTTTCGGCGAAGATGGCGCGATTCAAGGCGCGTTGGAACTGATGGGTATTCCTTACACCGGCAGCGGTGTAGCCGCTTCTGCGCTGGGTATGGACAAATACCGCTGCAAACTGATTTGGCAGGCTGTGGGCTTGCCTGTTCCTGAGTTTGCCGTATTGCATGACGACAGCGACTTTGATGCCGTTGAAGAAAAATTGGGCCTGCCGATGTTTGTGAAACCTGCCTCAGAAGGCAGCAGCGTCGGCGTGGTAAAAGTAAAAGAAAAAGGCCGTCTGAAAAGCGTTTACGAAGAATTGAAACACTTGCAGGGCGAAATCATTGCCGAACGCTTTATCGGCGGCGGCGAGTATTCTTGCCCGGTATTGAATGGCAAAGGCCTGCCGAGCATTCATATTATTCCGGCTGCCGAGTTTTATGACTACGAGGCTAAATACAACCGTGACGATACGGTGTATCAATGTCCGTCGGAAGATTTGAGCGAGGCGGAGGAAAACCTGATGCGCGAACTGGCCGTGCGTGGTGCGCAGGCGATTGGTGCGGACGGCTGTTCGCGCGTGGACTTTCTGAAAGATATGGATGGTAAACTGTATCTCTTAGAAATCAATACCTTGCCCGGTATGACCAGCCACAGTTTGGTGCCAAAATCTGCAGGCCATACCGGCGTGGATTTTACTGATTTATGTATTGAGATTTTGAAGACCGCTCATGTGGGATGATGCAGGCGCACTGGGTCGGTTGACCCGCCGGCTATTGGTGCTGATGACCTTTCTGCTGATAGGTTCGGGCATAGCTTGGCTTTACAATTCAAAATATTTCCCTGTGAAACAGATTGCCATTCAGGGTAAGCTGAAATATGCTTCCAACAAAGAATTGCAAACTGTTGCACGAGAGCATATCAGGGGTAATATGTTCCGCGCCGATATTGATTCGGCGCAGGCCGCTTTTCAGGAATTGCCTTGGATTGACTCGGCAATGGTACGCCGCCGTTTTCCGGAAACCGTAGAAATTATCCTGACCGAGCGTGTGCCGGTTGCACACTGGCGCGCTGGCGGCTTGGTGGACAGTAAGGGCAATGTGTTTGCCGCAAGCCTGAAACAGGACCTGCCTATATTTGAAGGGCAGCAGGGGACAGGCAAAGACATGGTCAAACATTATGCGGACTTTTCCGGTGTTTTGAGTCCGTTGAAACTGACCATCAAAGAATTGATCTACACGCCGCGTTCGGCATGGCTGCTTGTATTGAACAACGGCATTACCGTGCGATTGGGGCGTGAAAACGAAATCAAACGTTTGCAGCAGTTTGCCCAGATTTGGCCATCGCTGCTGCGTAAAAAACAAAGTCGTATCGAGTATGTCGATATGCGTTATAAGGATGGTTTTTCAGTCCGTTACCGGCCGTCTGAAAACCCTTCCGACAGTGAATAGCCGATTAGACGTGAAGCAATCTTGTTTCAAAAATAATCAAACCGTCAGTCAGACAACATAGCGAACGAGCAATTATGGAACAACAACAAAATAAATATATTAGTGCCTTAGACATTGGTACGTCCAAGGTCATCGCCTTAATCGGCGAGATTCGGGAAGATAACGAAATCCACATTGTTGGCTTGGGTCAAAGCCCTTCACGCGGTCTGCGTGCAGGTATGGTGACCAACATTGACGCCACTGCGCAAGCCATTCGTCAGGCGGTGGAAGATGCCGAGCTGATGGCAGATACCAAAATTTCCCACGTCGTCACCGGTATTGCCGGTAACCATATCCGCAGCCTGAATTCACAAGGCGTGGTCAAAATTAAAGATGGCGAAGTATCGCAAGCCGACATCGATCGTGCCATCGAAACGGCCAAAGCCATCAATATTCCGCCTGATCACAATATCTTGCATACCGTGGTTCAAGAGTACATCATCGACAACCAACCCGGTGTGAAAGAGCCTATCGGCATGAGCGGCGTACGTTTGGATACCCGTGTACACATCATTACCGGTGCGAACACTGCTTTGCAAAATATCCAAAAATGTATCCAACGTTGCGGCCTGCAAATGGATCAAATCATGCTTCAGCCTTTGGCAAGCGGTCACGCCGTTTTGACTGAAGACGAAAAAGATTTGGGTGTGTGCGTCATCGATATCGGTGGCGGTACAACCGACATCGCGGTTTATACCAATGGTGCAATCCGCCATACTGCGGTTATTCCCGTTGCCGGCGATTTGATTACCAAAGACTTGGCACAAGCCCTGCGTACGCCGCACAGTGCCGCCGAGTACATCAAAATCCATTACGGTGCCGCCATTCCGACTATGGACGGCTTGGATGAAATGATTGAAGTTCCTAGCGTTGGCGACCGTCAATCACGTCAAATTTCACGCCGCGTATTGGCTGAAATCATCGGCCCGCGTGTAGAAGAGATTTTGGAATTGACGCTGAACGAATTGCGCCGTTCTGGCTTCCCTGAAGAAGTGCTGACTTCCGGTATCGTTTTGACCGGCGGTGCTTCTATGTTGACCGGTATTGTTGAGTTGGCTGAAGAAGTCTTCAACCTGCCGGCGCGTATTGGTGTTCCACAAGAAATGGGCGGCGTATCCGAGCGTATCCGCAATCCACGCTATTCAACAGCGATTGGCCTGCTTCAGACGGCCTATGCTGCCGAAGAGGGTGAGCAAACCAGCCGAACTGGTGCGATTGCACTGAATGATTCAGGCAAAAAAATGGGTCTGTGGGAAAAAATCCAAAGATTCTTCAGAGACAATTTCTGATAAAAGTTTTCAGGACAGGCGGTGTGGCAACCGTTTGTCCTGAATATTTAAGTGAAATTAAACGGTTTTAAATAATTGCCAAGTGGGTAATTTAAAACTTGTATATTTTCTGTTAAAAAATGTAGTAAAAATATAACGCCGACAGCCGAATGGTGAGAAGATTTTTGCCAGTATCTGGATACTTCTTATATAATACGGATAATGAGTTATTTTTGAACCGTCCTTATAAAGCGGGGCGCGGAGGATTATTGAATGGAATTTGTTTACGACGTAGCAGAATCAGCAACAAGCCCTGCTGTTATCAAAGTTATCGGTTTGGGTGGCGGCGGCTGTAATGCCATCAACAACATGGTTGCCAACACTATTCATGGTGTTGAGTTCATCAGTGCCAATACCGATGCGCAATCATTGGCTAAAAACAATGCGGCTAAACGCATTCAATTGGGTACAAACCTGACTCGCGGTTTGGGTGCCGGTGCAAATCCTGAAATCGGCCGTGCCGCTGCTCAAGAAGATCGCGAAGCCATCGAAGATGCCATCCGTGGTGCAAACATGTTGTTTATCACTACCGGTATGGGTGGCGGTACAGGTACCGGCTCTGCTCCTGTTGTGGCTGAAATCGCTAAAGAAATGGGTATCCTGACCGTTGCAGTTGTAACCCGTCCGTTTGCTTACGAAGGCAAACGCGTACACATCGCTCAAGCAGGCTTGGATCAGCTCAAAGAGCGCGTTGACTCCCTGATTATTATCCCGAACGACAAATTGATGACTGCCTTGGGTGAAGACGTGACCATGCGTGAAGCTTTCCGTGCGGCCGACAATGTATTGCGTGACGCGGTTGCCGGTATTTCCGAAGTGGTGACTTGCCCGAGCGACATGATCAACTTGGACTTTGCCGACGTGAAAACCGTGATGAGCAATCGTGGTATCGCCATGATGGGTTCAGGTTTCGCGCAAGGTATCGACCGTGCCCGTTTGGCCACCGACCAAGCTATCTCCAGCCCGCTCTTGGATAACGTTACTTTGGATGGCGCACGCGGTGTATTGGTAAACATTACCACTGCTCCTGGTTGCCTGAAAATGTCTGAGTTCAACGAGATTATGCGTATCGTCAACCAAAATGCACACCCTGAAGTGGAATGCAAATTTGGTGCTGCCGAAGACGAGAGCATGAGCGAAGACGCTATCCGTATTACCATTATTGCTACCGGCTTGAAAGAAAACGGTACTGACAACCAACTGCGTGCTGCTGCCCGTACCCAACAATTGGTACGCGGTGCGGAAGAAGCGCCTCAAGCTCAAAGCCAAAGCAGTGCTGAAAGCTTGGTTCGTACCAACCGCAATATCCGTTCTATGAATCTGACTGCGGCTGATTTCAGCAACCAGTCTGTACTGGATGACTTTGAAATTCCTGCTATCTTGCGCCGTCAGCAACATACTTCTGAGAAATAATCAGGATCATGTATGAAAAGACCTGCTTTTAAGGCAGGTCTTTTTTATTAGCAAAATAAACTTAAGGCCGTCTGAAAATTTTCAGACGGCCTTAAGTTCAAATAAAGCAAATAACAAACTTACCCTTTATTTAGGATTTGCTTGTTTTCGCCCTCACGACGCAACTCTTTAGGCAAGACAAATACAATGCTTTCTTCTGCGCCTTCTCCTTCGCGTATGGTCTCGTGTCCCCAATCTTGAATGGTTTGTAAGACTTCTCGAACCAAGACTTCGGGCGCAGATGCACCGGCAGTTACACCAACCTTGGTTTTGTTTTCAAACCATTCTTTTTTCAGATAGGAAGCATTATCGACCATATAGGCATCAACTCCTCGCAATGCGGCTACTTCACGCAAGCGGTTGCTGTTGGAAGAGTTGGGCGAGCCGACAACAATCACGAGGTCGCATTCTTCCGCCAATTCTTTAACGGCAGTTTGGCGGTTGGTTGTGGCGTAGCAGATGTCTTCTTTGTGCGGATTGCGGATATTGGGGAAGCGTTGGTTTAAGGCCGCAATAATGTCTTTGGTTTCATCCACCGATAAAGTGGTTTGGCTCACATAGGCAAGCTTATCAGGATTTTTGACGTTCAGTCCGGCCACATCTTCCACTGTCTCAACCAGAAACATTTTACCCGGAGGCAATTGTCCCATTGTACCTTCTACTTCGACGTGGCCTTTATGGCCGATCATAATGATTTCGTAATCTTGCTCATCGAGGCGGGCTACTTCTTTATGGACTTTGGTTACCAAAGGGCAGGTGGCATCAAAAATGCGGAAACCACGTTGCACCGCTTCTTCCTGTACGGCTTTGGATACGCCGTGAGCAGAGTAAATCAGCGTGGCCCCCTTGGGTACATCCGCCAAGTCATCGACAAAGACGGCACCTTTTGCTCGCAGATTGTCCACGACGAATTTGTTGTGAACGACTTCATGGCGGACGTAAATGGGCGCGCCGAATTCTTCGAGTGCACGTTCAACAATGCTGATGGCACGGTCAACGCCGGCACAGAAGCCGCGGGGATTGGCAAGGATAATGGTTTTTTGAGTCATGTGTGTTCCGTTTTCAGACGGCCTTTGTGTCGTTTGAAGGTGTTTTTTTGTGCAGCAAACCATCTAATACCAAGCAAACTGCGCCAACGCAGATAAAGCTGTCGGCAATGTTAAATGCGGGGTAGAACCAGTTTTGCCAATAGAAAAGCAGAAAATCGACAACGTGGCCGTGAATCAGACGGTCAACCACATTGCCAATCGCGCCACCGATAATCATGGCAGCCCCCAGTTTACCCCAGCGGCCAAACTCATCACGCAAAATGGCACGGGCCAAATACAGGCTGATAACGACGGCCAGACCTAAAAAGAAGAATTTCTGCCAGCCGCCTTGGTCGGCCAAAAAGCTGAATGCTGCACCTGGATTATAGGCAAGTGTCAGGTCAAAGAAGTCTGGAATGATATTGAGGCGTTCGCCTTCGGTAAAGTGTTTCAAAATTTCCCATTTGCTCAGTTGGTCAAGAATGATGGCAACGAGGGAAAGTAAGAAAAAGGGAATTTTTGCAGAAGAGGATGAACTCATGTTTTCAGACGGTTTATGTAATAAAGGGCTTATTTTACCTGAAAGCAGACTGGAAGTGTTTGCAATGGCATCGACTCAAGGCCGTCTGAAAATAGAAACGCCGCCACTTGAATGTATCAAAGGGCGGCGTGGTGGTAAGCATGTGCAGGCTTATTGGTTTTTAAGCAATGGGAAGCCCAGTTTCTCGCGGCTTTCAACGAATTTTTGTGCAACGATACGGCTCAATGCACGAATGCGGCCGATGTAGGTTGCGCGTTCGGTAACAGAAATGGCGCCGCGTGCATCTAAGAGGTTGAACGTGTGGCCGGCTTTGAGTACAAGCTCGTAAGCAGGCAGGGCAAGACTAGTGTCTTCAACTGCAAGCAGGCGTTTGGCTTGTTCTTCATAGTCGTTGAATTGGCGCAAGAGCCAATCGGCATCGCTGTATTCGAAGTTGTAGGTGGATTGTTCGACTTCGTTTTGATGATAAACGTCGCCGTAAGTGACGATGTTGCCATCAAGGGTTTTTGCCCAAACGAGGTCGTACACGTTTTCCACGCCTTGCAAATACATGGCGAGACGCTCAATACCGTACGTGATTTCACCGAGCACGGGGGAGCAGTCGATACCGCCGACTTGTTGGAAGTAGGTGAATTGGGTTACTTCCATGCCGTTGAGCCAAACTTCCCAACCCAAGCCCCAAGCGCCAAGAGTAGGGTTTTCCCAGTCGTCTTCGACAAAACGAATATCGTGTACTTTAGGGTCGATACCCAATTCGCGCAGGGAATCGAGATAGAGGTCTTGAATATTGGCTGGCGCAGGTTTGAGCGCAACTTGGAATTGATAGTAGTGTTGCAGGCGGTTAGGGTTGTCGCCATAGCGGCCGTCTTTGGGGCGGCGGCTGGGTTGAACGTAAGCGGCAAACCAAGGCTCTGGGCCTAACGCGCGCAGGCAGGTGGCTGGATGTGAAGTGCCGGCACCGACTTCCATATCGAAAGGTTGGATAATGGTACAGCCTTTGTCTGCCCAGTAGTTTTGTAATTTGAAAATAATTTGTTGGAAGGTGAGCATGGTGGATGGAATAGATTGGAATAAAGAGGGTATTTTACTGTTTTGAGCCTGTTTTGGATAGGCTGAAGCAAGCGGCGCAGTTTATTTGCCGTCCAACAGGTCTGAAAAGGGGTCGTCTTCCGAAGAAACGGTGTATTTTTCTTGTGCCCATTCGCCTAAATCAATGAGTTTGCACCGTTTGCTGCAGAAAGGGCGGTAGGGGCTGTCGGTGTTCCAAACGACTTCTTTGTGGCAGGTTGGACATTTTACAACAGGAGCGGTCATGCAGTTTCTTTCGGTGATTGTGCAATGGATTGATAGTATTGATGCAAACGGGCAACCTTGATTTTTGCTTCTTCCATGTTATGGGTATTGTCCAATACATCGTCGGCATGCAGTAGTCTGTCACATCGAGAAGCTTGGGTGGCCATGATTTGACGCGTCTGCTCTTCTGAAAAACCGTTGCGTTGATGTACGCGTTCGATTTGGACGGACTCCGGAACATCTACAACCAAAATACGGTCGGTCTCCGCTTTAAATGCCGGATTCTCAATCAAAAGCGGTACATCGACAATGCCGTAAGTAGATGAGGCAAGTTTTTGTTTCTGCTGTTGGATTTTGTTTAAGATTAATGGCAGAAGCAGGTTTTCCAGTTGTTTTTTGGATTGAGGCCGTCTGAAAACTTCTTCCCGTAAAGTGATACGATTCAGACGGCCTTCATGGTCAAAAACCTCATCGCCGAAAAGCAGACGGATAGAAGGAAGGGCTTCACCGTTTTCAGCGGTCAGTGAACGGCTGATGGCATCGGCATCGACAATGGGTACGCCAAGTTCGGCAAACATTTGGGCAATAGATGATTTGCCGCTACCGATACCGCCGGTCAAGCCTATCCATAATGTCATTATCGGAATCCTGATTGTACGAGCCACCATTGTACCAGTTGGGTAATAGGTGCATTGGCAACCAAAATAATCCATCCTGCCACAGCAAGGCTGGGACCAAAAGCAAAATATTGACCTTTACTGACGCGGGCAATGAGTGCGCCCACCAGTCCGACTAAGGCAGCCATGAATACCAGAACAGGCAAAATTCCTACACCCAGCCATGCACCAAGCGCGGCCAAAAGTTTGAAGTCGCCATTGCCCATGCCGATTTTACCGGTCAGAAGTTTATAGACGGCGCATAAAGTATAAAGGCTCATATAGCCTGCGATTGCGCCCCAAACGGCTGAATGCAGGGACACGAATGTGTCATTCAGATTAAACAGCAGGCCGATCCAGATTAGGGGCTGAGTCAGGCTGTCGGGCAAATATTGTGTATCGGCATCGATAAAGGTCAGCGCAATCAGTATGGCAGTCAAAATTAATCCGCCAATAGTCGCCCATGACCAGCCGTATTGCCATGCGACAATACCGAATAAGACGCCTGTCAGTAGCTCGATCAGCGGATAGCGTATGCCGATCGCGGTTTTGCAGGAGTGGCATTTCCCGCCCAGTAAAACATAGCTGAGGATGGGGATGTTTTGCCAAGGTTTGACTGGGCTTTTGCATTTTGGGCAGCGTGAATCCGGTTTGCGCAGATTAAATGGCTGTTTTTCTTCATCTGTCAGCTCGATGCCCAAATGCTCTTTAGAAAATTGTGTCCATTCGCGTTCCATCATTATCGGTGTACGATAAATGACAACGTTCAGAAAGCTGCCAATCAGCAATCCCAAAATAACGGCTAAAGGAATAGCGAATGGCGCAAGAACGGAGAGGACGTCGATGGCAGAGTAAATACTATCAAGCATATCAACCTACGACATTACCCAAGTTAAACAACGGCAGATACATGGCAGTCAGCAAGATACCGATGAGTGAGCCCAATACCACCATGATGATAGGCTCCATCAAGTGAGACAATTGGGAGACGGAGTTGTCTACTTCATCTTCGTAGAATTCGGCGGCTTTGTTCAGCATATCGTCCAAAGAGCCTGACTCTTCGCCGATGGCCGCCATTTGGATCACCATATTGGGGAACATATCCGTACTTTGCATACTGAATGTCAGCGACAGGCCTTGTGCTACCTTGGCGCGGATGTCTTGAGTAGCTTCTTCATAGAGAATATTGCCGGATGCGCCTGCAACTGAATCTAATACTTCCACCAAAGGAACGCCGGCTGCGAAGAGTGTGGAAGTCGTACGCGCCCAACGGGCAATGGTCGCTTTACGGACGATGGTGCCAAAAACAGGGAGTCTCAAAATCAAAGCATCGATTCGTTTTTGGAAGGTAGGCGATTTTTCATGGAGTTTGTACAGGCCGAAGGCAGAAGCAATCAAAAGGATGATCATAATCCAGCCATAGTCGACGAATAAATCGGATAAGCTCATGACAAGTTGGGTAAGGCTTGGCAGCTCTGCCCCCATATTGGCATAAACTTCTTTAAAGGCAGGCAGTACAAACATCATCATGATGAAGATAAGCGCAATCGCCACCACGATAATGGCAATCGGGTAGGTCAGTGCGGTTTTAACTTTTTTCTTAATGGCTTGGGTTTTTTCTTTATAGACAGCCAGTTTGTCCAATAGGCTTTCCAATACGCCGCCGGACTCGCCTGCGCTGACCAGATTGCAATAAAAGCGGTCGAAATATTTTGGATATTTGGAGAACGATTTACCCAATGCGCTGCCTTGTTCGACATCGGAGCGAATCTGCGTCAGCATTTCGGTCATGCTCGGATTGGAGTGGCCGCGCGCAACGATTTCAAAAGCCTGCATCAGGGGTAAGCCTGCCTTCATCATCGTTGCCAGTTGGCGGGTGAACACTGTAATGTCTTCTTGGGTAATACGGCGTTTGCGTGCGGTTTTAACTTTGCTGATACGCAAAGGACGAATGCCTCTGCGTTGGAGTTTTTTGCGTACTTCTTCTTCGTCTTTGGCAACTACTTCACCACGGACAAGACGTTCGGTCTCGGTATTTTTTCCTTCAAATGTAAAACGCTTGCCTTTGCTTCTTGAGCCGAACAGACTTCTTTTTTGCTCTGCTTGAGCCATGTGTTATTCCTTGTTAGTAAGAAATAAAGCGGACTGTTTTCCCGTGCCGCTTTATTTTAATTTTCGAAAATATGGCAGTTTAGTCATTGGTATGAGCAGTCACTTCTTCCAACGAGGTCAGTCCTTGCATGACTTTCATGAGGCCGGCGCGACGCAAGTCTACCATGCCTTCCTGATAGGCCATGTTCATGATATCAATTTCCGTACCGTTGTTCATAATGACTTTTTGCATTTCATCGCTGACCGGCATGACTTCATATACCCCGGCACGGCCTTTGTACCCCTTGCCCCTGCAACTGTCGCAGCCAACGGCACGGTACATCGTCCAATCCTTAGCCAAGTCTTCTTTGGTAAACCCCGCTTTAAGCAAGGCCGCTTCGGGAGGCCGCTCCATCGGCGTTTTGCACTTCGGACACAGACGGCGCAACAGACGTTGGGCGATTATCAGGCTGACGGAACTGGCGATATTGAACGGTGCGACACCCATGTTCAGCATACGCGACAAAGTCGCCGGAGCATTATTAGTATGCAGCGTCGAAAACACCATATGTCCTGTCTGTGCCGCTTTAATCGCAATATCGGCTGTTTCCAAATCACGAATCTCGCCCACCATGATGATGTCGGGGTCTTGGCGCAGGAACGATTTTAGCGCGGCGGCAAAAGTCAGGCCCTGTTTATCGTTGACGTTAACCTGATTGATACCCGGCAAATTAATCTCGGCCGGGTCTTCGGCGGTAGAAATATTAACGTCTTCTGTATTCAGGATATTCAGACTGGTATAAAGCGTTACCGTTTTACCCGATCCTGTCGGACCGGTAACCAACACCATACCGTACGGACGGTGAATGGCTTCAAGCAACATCTCTTTTTGAAACGGCTCAAAACCGAGTTGATCGATATTCAGCGAAGCCGCATCCGAATTCAAGATACGCATTACCACTTTTTCGCCAAACAATGTTGGCAACGTGCTGACACGGAAGTCAATCGGACGGCCGTGTTTATGGAAGGCAATTTGAATTCTGCCGTCTTGCGGAATACGTTTTTCAGAAATATCCAAACGCGCCATCACTTTGATACGCGATGTCAACTGGCCGCGCACGGCGACAGGCGGCTGTACGACTTCACGCAATTGCCCGTCTACACGGAAACGAACGCGCGCCATTTGCTCGTAGAATTCAAAGTGGATGTCTGATGCGCCCGCGTTCAGGGCATCGGATAAGGTTTTGTGGATGAAACGGGGGATAGGGCCGTCTTCAGCCTCTTCATTGTCGATATAAAGCGATTGCGATTGCTGCATTGCTTCATGTTCGTCGTTGATTTCTTTCAGAATAGTGGTCGAACGTTGGCCCAGCCATTCCAGCAATGAGCTGAGCTGGTCGTCTGGAACTACTACCAAGTCGACACTTAAATCTGAAGCCAAAGCGATTTTTTGAAAGTTTTGGATTTGGGTCGGATCGGATACGGCGAAATAAACCTTGCGTCCGCGTTTGAAAATCGGAATGCAACGGTTTTGCACCATTTGCTCTTCCGTCAGAATGTCGCTGACTACATTATTGCGCGGGTAGTAGTGCAAATCCAAAAGGGGGTAGCTGAATACGCGAGCAACCAACTCTCCCAGAGCTTTGGGGGAGATGATGCCGTCTGAAAACAGGTTGGGCAGGATTTCTTTTCCCGATTGTAAAAGGCTGTTGTAATGTTCCGCTTGTTGATTTGAGATGGTTTGGCTTTGAACCAAAACGCGCAATAATCCGACACTCATTTTATTTTCCGTTTCTTGTGCAGTTCTCCCTTTAATTTAGAGGAAAGCCGTATTATTCTATCATTATTATAATTAAAGCATATGTTTAATTATGTAAATCTGCTTAAGTTGCAAAGACATGCTTCTGCTTTAATTGTATTTTTATTTCAGACGGCCATTATAAAGCAAGGAGAATAGGCGTTAAACTCGATATTTTTGGATTATGATGAAAAAACAACAATTTTGTCGTATGAATCCAATCAATAACGAAATTATATTTCATGTTGCTATTGCTTGTTGGGAGATGGCAGAAAAGGTTGTTTTGATGGACAGACGGTTGGAATTTGAAATATGAAAAGGCCGTCTGAAAAGCAGAAACACATCATTTCAGACGGCCTCTGTTTTTGATTTTCTTATCCGTAAATCTTGGTTCGGATTTCGATGAGGGCATTGATTGCCAAAGTGCTGTTTACAGCTTCCGGCAGATCGGACTGGGCGAACAAATTTTCTACTTCGTTAATTAAGGTTTCTGCACGCGCCAACAGTTCATCGTAAGGAAAAGAACCGCGCTTGATGGCCAGCAATTCGTCACGATTGGGACGGCGTGGACGGATTTCGCCATGAAGGGCAATATCGCGTGCGGTTTCAAGCAGGCGGAAGGTGTGCATCATATTTTTTGCATCGTAACCTTGACCGTGCGCCTGCGTTCCTTGATAGCGTGTTTCGTTACGTTCTGTCAGCCATTGTTGATAAGAGGCATATTCGCGGCAGTAGCTGCTGTATCCGTCTTGGTTGAAGGACAGATGGGCAAGCGGTGTTTCACCTTCTGGAATGGGGCTGAGTGAAAGCGTTGTGGCTTCGGGTTTGGGTGCAATACCGTGGTAGCCCATCGTGCCGTCGGCATCGTAAAACAGCGCATAAAGTTCTCGGGCGTGGGCTATTTTGATTAAGCCTGCACGCCTTTGCTCCATTTCGCGTTGTGCAAGCCAGCACTGTAACGGTACGGTTTGCCTGCCTTCTATGATGTGGCAGAAATCAAGGATGTTTTTCTTTTCAGACGGCATCGGATTGCTGATTTTTTTATTCAATCCCCGTGCTTTTTTGATTTGTCCGTAGGCATAGCCTGCAAAACTTTGCTGGCAGGTTTTGGAGATAAACCATTCGGTTTTAAACGCATCCATCAATGGCGAACGGTATCGTACACAGTCGGAAGGGGAGGCCAGCAGCTCCAGCGTGTTCGGATTGCTTTGCAGCAGCAATTCGATAAACCGTCCCAGTTCGTAATACACAATATCGTTGGTTTCATTGCTGATTTGTGGGATGTACTCCATGCCGTAAAACATGGATTTGGGCAGGTAAAACACACCTTTGATGTCGGTATCGGACTCGGGCGTTGCCAAACCGTAGGCGCGGCTGCCGGACACGGCTTCAAGCAGAATCAGATTTTGCGTGTGCAAGTCTTCGAGGGTCAGCATATTCAGACGGCCTTTTACGGATAAATAGTTGCCAAGGTGGAACGGAACAATTCGTTCAAAGGCCCGCTATCGGCAGGTTCGGCAGCAGGGGCAGACAAGGCAGAAACTTCGTTATATAGGTCAACAGTCAGCTTTTGCAGCTCTGGCGATAATGTGTGCAGATAACTTTCGTTCTGCTCCGCTTTTAATGCAACCAAATCAGTAATTTGGGTAGCACAATCTGTCTGCCACCCATTCATCAACTCAACCAAAGTCATTGGCGGAATACCGCCTTGTTTCACTGCCCAGCGTGCCGCCAATAAAGGGCGTAAGACGTAAAACCATTTTTTCAATTTAATCGGCTGCGCCAAATCTATGGCTTTCACAGCATTGCCGGCGATACCGCGATAATGGTGCAACAACGCGGCGGCTTGGACGTATTGGGGCGCAAGTTCGTTCAGACGGCCTATGAATGCCTCATCTTGTGTATAAACAATCGGCGAACGCAGCCACTCCAGTAATACGGCATTACTTTTTCTCAACAGGCGCAAAGCCTTACGGATGTCCCAGCCGCCTACGTCAAACCATTGGTTTTCAATAAATTCAAACGTATCTTTTGCTTCATCGATTTGCAGATAATGTTCTTGCGGGCGGATATAAATGGCGCGAACGTCATAATCGCTGTCGGGCGAAGCAAAGCCCCATGCGCGGCTTCCGCTCTCCGCCGCCAGCAGAAAATACAGTGGTTCGGCAAGTGAAATTTGAGTCAGTTTTTCTTGAATAGTTGGTTTCATTACGTTTTCCTTATTTTGCAGAAAGGCCGTCTGAAACTGAGCAATCAGGTTTCAGACGGCCTTTTAGCTATTTCAATCCGCTAGGATTGATTAGGCTTTGTTTTTCAGACGGCCATGCAATTCCTGTACGCTGTACACGCCCAAGTGCTCCCGGCTTTTCGCGCCTTCGCTCATCGCTTCGCCGCCGGCAGTGGTGGTGTATTGCGGCACACGTTGCTGCAATGCGCTTTGGCGGATGATGTGGCTGTCGGACACGGATTGCGGATCGCTGGAAACGGTATTCACGACCAGTGCGATTTCACCGTTTTTCAGTGCGTCGCCGATGTGCGGGCGGCCTTCGGGGACTTTATTGATGGTCTGCACAATCAGCCCATGTTCGGTCAGGTATTGCGCCGTGCCGCGCGTGGCGCAGATGCCGTAGCCTAAAACTTGGAAGTTTTTAGCGGTTTTAATGACGCGTTCTTTGTCTTCTTCGCGCACGGAGAGGAAGATTTTGCCGGTCGTGTTGAGGCGTTCGCCCGCGCCGAGTTGGGCTTTGTAGTAGGCTTCGCCGAAACTTGCGCCCACGCCCATCACTTCGCCGGTGGAGCGCATTTCCGGTCCCAAAATCGTATCCACGCCCGGGAATTTGATGAAGGGGAACACGGCCTCTTTAACGGCATAGAAATCGGGGACGACTTCTTTTTCCACGCCTTGTTCTTTCAGGGAAATGCCTGCCATACAGCGTGCGCCGACTTTGGCGAGCGGCACGCCGGTGGCTTTGGAGACGAAAGGCACGGTACGGCTGGCGCGCGGGTTCACTTCCAATACGAACACCACGCCGTCCTGCACGGCAAACTGCACGTTCATCAGTCCGACCACGCCAAGCGCGTACGCCATCGCTTTGGTTTGGCGGCGGATTTCGTCTTGGATTTCTTCGCTTAAGGAATAGGGCGGCAGCGAGCAGCCGGAGTCGCCCGAGTGGATGCCTGCCTGTTCGACGTGCTGCATAATGCCGCCGATAACCACGTCTTTGCCGTCTGAAACGCAGTCTACATCCACTTCAATCGCGTTGTTCAGGAAGAAATCGAGCAACACGGGGCTGTCTTCGGAAACCTGCACGGCTTCGCGCATATATTTTTGCAAGGCTTCGGCGGAGTGGACAATCTGCATCGCACGCCCGCCCAAAACATAAGACGGACGCACGACCAACGGATAGCCGATTTCTTCGGCTCTCACGAGGGCTTCTTCTTCGTTGTGGGCGATGCGGTTGGGCGGTTGGCGCAGGCCTAAGTCGTTCAACACTTTTTGGAAGCGTTCGCGGTCTTCGGCGGCGTCGATGCTGTCGGCGGACGTGCCGATGATGTTTACGCCGTTTTCAACCAATGCGTTGGCGAGTTTCAGCGGGGTTTGACCGCCGTAATGCACAATCACGCCCCACGGGTTTTCGGTGCGGACGATTTCCAACACGTCTTCCAATGTCAGCGGCTCGAAATAGAGGCGGTCGCTGGTGTCGAAGTCGGTGGACACGGTTTCGGGGTTGCAGTTGACCATGATGGTTTCAAAGCCCGATTCGCGCAGGGCGAGCGCGGCGTGAACGCAGCAATAGTCAAACTCGATGCCCTGACCGATGCGGTTCGGGCCGCCGCCGAGAATCATCACTTTTTTACGGTCGGA
The DNA here is from genome assembly GCF_005221285.1 of Neisseria flavescens. NCBI lineage: Bacteria > Pseudomonadati > Pseudomonadota > Betaproteobacteria > Neisseriales > Neisseriaceae > Neisseria > Neisseria flavescens. The sequence continues at coordinate 1,526,367 of NZ_CP039886.1, read as the reverse complement.
AGGACGCGCTTCGCATTCCTCTTCGTAAGTGGAGTAGAGGTAGGCGGTTTCGGTGGCGAACTCGGCGGCGCAGGTGTCGACGCGTTTGTAAACCGGATGCAGCTTCAGCGCGTAGCGGTGTTCGCGAACTTCTTTTTCGCTTACGTTCAACAATTGTGCCAAACGTTTGTCGGAGAAGCCTTTGCGTTTCAGACGGCGTAGGGCGGCGAAATCCAAATCACTCAAAATGCCGTCTGAAACCGCTTTTTCTTCCTTCATCAAGTCTTCGATTTGCGCCAGGAACCAAGGGTCGATGGCGCAGATTTCGTGGATTTCTTCCAGCGTGAAGCCCGCGCGGAATGCGTCTGCCACAAACAGCATACGTTCGGGGCCGGGGTTTGCCAGTTCGCGGCGGATTTCCGCTTTGTCGGAGCTTCTCGGATTGAAGCCGCACAAGCCCGTTTCCAAGCCGCGCAGGGCTTTTTGGAAACTTTCTTGAATGGTGCGGCCCATCGCCATCACTTCGCCCACCGATTTCATCTGCGTGGTCAGGCGGTCGTCTGCGGCGGGGAATTTTTCAAACGCGAAACGCGGGATTTTGGTCACGACATAGTCGATGGAAGGCTCGAACGACGCGGGCGTGCGGCCGCCGGTAATGTCGTTGCGCAACTCGTCCAGCGTAAAGCCGACAGCCAGCTTCGCCGCCACTTTCGCAATCGGGAAGCCCGTCGCTTTGGAAGCCAGCGCGGACGAACGGCTCACGCGCGGGTTCATCTCAATCACAATCATCTCGCCGTTTTCAGGGTTTACTGCAAACTGAACGTTTGAGCCGCCGGTATCCACGCCGATTTCACGCAACACTGCCAACGAAGCGTTGCGCATGATTTGGTATTCCTTGTCCGTCAGCGTTTGCGCCGGCGCAACCGTAATCGAGTCGCCTGTATGCACGCCCATCGGGTCGAAGTTTTCAATCGAGCAGATGATGATGCAGTTGTCGTTCTTATCGCGCACCACTTCCATCTCGTACTCTTTCCAGCCGAGAACGGACTGCTCAATCAACAGCTCGTGCGTGGGCGACGCATCGAAACCGCGTTCGCAAATCGCCAAAAACTCGTCTTTATTGTAGGCAATGCCGCCGCCCGAACCGCCCATGGTGAAAGAAGGACGAATCAGGGTAGGGAAGCCGACCTGTTCTTGCGCCGCCAAAGCTTCGTTCATTGTGTGGCAGACAAAAGATTTCGGGCAAGACAAACCGATCTTTTCCATCGCTTCTTTAAAGCGGCCGCGGTCTTCCGCCTTGTCGATGGCATCTTCCGTCGCACCGATCAGCTCGACGTTGTATTTCGCCAGCACGCCGTTGCGCGCCAAATCCAGCGCACAGTTCAGCGCGGTCTGACCGCCCATCGTCGGCAGAATCGCGTCAGGACGCTCCTTGGCGATAATCTTCTCCACCGTCTGCCACATAATCGGCTCGATGTAGGTAACATCCGCCATTTCAGGGTCGGTCATGATGGTGGCGGGGTTGGAATTCACCAGAATGACTTTATAGCCTTCTTCACGCAAGGCTTTGCAGGCCTGTGCGCCCGAATAGTCAAATTCGCAGGCCTGACCGATAACGATAGGGCCGGCGCCGATGATAAGGATGGATTTTAGGTCGGTACGTTTGGGCATGGTGGGTCTTTCTTAAATATATTGATTGCAGTTGTTTAATAGTGTGTTATACATTTCGCATAAACATTTATATAGTTCAATCTTTTTTTGTATAAAATGAAGGTTTCCAAATTTTTTTTGCGCGTGTTTTACCATTTCTAAATCTTCTTTATGCTTTAAGAGCATATTGCTAGACATTTCTTTAAGTTGTTGAATCAAAAACTTTCTATCTTTAATACCGTAATTTTTGTCAATAAAATCTTTAAATTCATGCTGGTTACCATATCTATAGGGGTTTGCTTCTTTTATTTTTTGAGGGAAATCAAAATATCCTTTTTGAAGGAAAATGTATGTAATTGTTTCATCGAAATTTTTATTCTTAACTAAGAAATTATCTATATCATAAAATGATAAATAACTATTAGAGGTTATTTTCTGAACCTCAATAATGGCTTCCCTTATCTGTTGATTATGTAAAATTAACGGATTAGGTTCTAGTAAACTTAGTTTATATAATGGATGTATTTCACTACTAGTAATATCTGTAAGTTTAATATTAATTTTTTCAAGTAGTCCCGATTGTAAAATCTCTTCTGGAGTACAATGATTAGGATTTTTTACCAAGTCAATATTAGCTTCTTTATATGCCAAAGCTACTAATTGGGAACAATAACGTTTTGTTTCCAGTGTATTAAAATTGAACGGAATTTTAAATTTTGCATTTATTGCATTAGGTACAGAATATGGTTTAGCAATATCATGTGTTACTTTTTTGATTACTTGTTCTAGGCTCAGTGCATATTTTTCTCTATTTTTCAAACGGAGAACTTGCATATATTCAGGCTTGTCAAAAATTTCGCGTTGTATATTGCCACTTTCAACTCCATTAGCTATAGCATGAACATACGCACATTTATTTATCATCATCATTACATGAGAGAATTCACTTTGTGTTCCCAATCTGATTGCTTTGCTTGTTGCTGTATTTGCAGAAGTTAAAACTATATCGCCAGCCAATAGGTTTTGGTCGTAATAGTAAATATAGCCATTAATTAAATTTTTTTCGTTTGTATTCATTGTAACCCCTTCTTATGCACAGTAAACGTAGCAAGCCGTAGCCCGCATGTAGGGTATGTGCGGTACGCACGCACGCGTTCTCCATTTTCCCTGCAACCCCAACCCACCGCGTGCGTGCCTTGCGGCACACATCCTACCAACGGGTTCAAAGGTCATCTGAAAAAACGCTCGCGGCGTTTGTTCCATCTACCTGGCGATAAATGCTGCCTGAAAAATTCCCGCTGTCGATGTTTCGGGCATTCTCTTTCAGACGACCTGCAACGCCTGAATCTGCTGCAATCTGCTCTCTCCCACGGGGAGAGAGAACGGGGCGGCTGTTAGGGCTAAGGTTTATGCAAACTAATCAGGTTATGCAGGCTACTTTTTACTTTGTTGCCTTTCAAACCGCCTGAAACCGTAAAACCTGTTGCAACCTGCCCCCTCCCCCGTGGGGGAGGGATGGGGAGAGGGCATTCTCCGAATGGTGGCAATCTTTCCTAATACCTTCGCCGCCCAAATACAAGCCTTGGGGCTTGTTGCCCTCTCTCTAGCTCTCTCCCACGGGGAGAGAGAACGGGGTGGCTGTTGGAATTAAGGGTTCTGCAAGGAAAACAGGTTGTTCAGGTTGCTTTTTTGCTTTTCAGACGACCTGAAATCAACGTCTGCAAATCTAAGTTACTTTTCAAACTGCCTGAAACCGCAAAACCTGCTGCAACCTGCTCCCTCCCCCGTGGGGGAGGGCCGGGGAGAGGGCATTCTCCGAATTGCAGCAATCTTCCCCAACACCTTCACCGCCCAAACACAAGCCTTGCGGCTTGTTGCCCTCTCTCTAACTCTCTCCCACGGGGAGAGAGAATGGGGCGGCTGTTGGGGCTAAGGTTTCTGTAAACTAATCAGCTTGTGCAGGCTGCTTTTCCAATTCTTGTAACACGCGCAGGATTTCCGCCAGTACGTCGTTTGTCTGCTGCAAAATCTCGTGATTCCAAAACCGCAGCACAGTAAAGCCCAAGCTGTTGAGATATGCCGTCCGCGCGTGGTCGTATGCGGCTTGTTCTGTGTGCTGCCCTCCGTCTGCTTCGACAATCAGCTTGGGCGTTACGCACATAAAATCAACAATATAGTTTCCCATCGGCTGCTGGCGGCGGAATTTGTAGCCGTTCAGACGGCTTGCCCGCAGGTGCTGCCACAATTTTGCTTCCGCCTCGCTCATTTCTTGACGCATGGCTTTGGCGCGTTGATGCAGGACGGGGTTGTTGGCGGTCAAGAGTTTCTCGTGCGTGTTCATTTTGTTGTCGGGTTGCTGTTTGTGCAAGCCTTGCGGCTTGCTACCCTCTCCCTAGCCCTCTCCCACGGGAGAGGGGATGGGGTTGCTGATTGAATTAAATGTTGCGGCAAGACAATCTTTTTTCAGACGACCTTTTACGTTTTTATTTTGCACCTGCCGTCTGGAAACTCCCTTAAAAACTGGTGATAAACGTAATCAAGCCCAAAATGATACCCGGGGCGTTTGCCAGCATGACGGGGTAGTCGCGTTTTTCTTTCAAAAAACCGTAGGCAACCCATAATGTGCAGTTGATGGCGGCGACGAGGGGTTGCAACGGCGAGCCGGGGTTGCCTGCCAGGTTGTTTTGGATTTGTGGGATATAGGAAACGTACATGCCGACGGCGGTCAGGGTGGCGATGACGGAAAGAATGCGCATTTGCTTTTCTGTCATGGTTTTTCCTTTCTGATTCGAGGGTTGGGTTTCAGACTGTGTAGATGTTGAGAGGATGTCTGAATTTATATTTTTTGAGGTTTGGTTTTCAGACGGCCTGTTGTTGAGTTGAGTATGGCCGTCTGAAAAAAATCAGCTTTATTGTTTTGCTGCTTTGATATTGCCAATAAATTTGTCAAACAAATAGCCGACATCTTGCGGGCCCGGGCTGGCTTCGGGGTGTCCTTGGAAACAGAACACGGGTTTGTCGGTCAGCTCGATGCCTTGCAAAGTGTTGTCGAACAAGGATTTGTGGGTAATGCGTGCGTTAGCGGGCAGGGTGTCGGCATCAACGGCAAAACCGTGGTTTTGGCTGGTGATGACGACTTTGCCGCTGTCTAAATCTTGTACCGGGTGGTTCGCGCCGTGATGGCTGAAGCGCATTTTCAAGGTTTTTGCGCCGATGGCGAGGCTAATCAGCTGGTGTCCCAAGCAAATGCCGAAAATCGGTTTGCCGCTTTCCATCAGTTTTTGCACGGCTTCGATGGCGTAGGTGCAAGGCTCGGGGTCGCCGGGGCCGTTGGACAGGAACACGCCGTCGGGATTGAGTGCCAACACGTCTTGTGCGCTCGTTTGGGCGGGGACGACGGTCAGGCGGCAGCCGCGCGAGGCGAGCATACGCAGGATGTTGGTTTTTACGCCGAAATCATAGGCGACGACGTGGTAAGGCTGTTCGTCGGGGGTAACGAAACCCTTGCCCAATTCCCATTCGCCTTCCGTCCATTCGTAAGTTTCCGTGCAGGAAACTTCTTTTGCCAAGTCTTTGCCGACCATACTGCCGAACGCGGCGATGAGTTCTTGCGCTTTTTCAACCGTAGCGTCCGCGCCGGTCAGAATCGCGCCGCCTTGCGCGCCTTTTTCGCGCAGCAGCGTGGTCAGGCGGCGGGTGTCGATGTCGGCGATGGCAACGGTTTTGTTGCGCACCAGATAGTCGTGCAGGCTTTCGGAGGCGCGGAAGTTGCTGTGCAAGAGCGGCAGGTCGCGGATAATCAGGCCGGCGGCGTAAACGCTGCGGCTTTCTTCATCTTCGGCGTTGGTACCGGTATTGCCGATGTGGGGGTAGGTGAGGGTAACGATTTGTTTGCAGTAGGAAGGGTCGGTCAGGATTTCCTGATAGCCGGTCATGGAAGTGTTGAACACGACTTCGCCGGAAGTCGAACCTTCGTAACCGATTGATGTACCGTGAAATACGCTGCCGTCAGCGAGAACGAGAAGGGCGGGGGTGCTCATGATGGGAATCCTGTTTTTAATAAAATTATTGATAATGCCGTCTGAAAAGCCTTCGGTAGGGACGTCCGGTCAGAAAAATCCGGTCAAAAAAAAACACGCCGCAGAGCAAAACCGCGTAACGTGCTTTTCGGGCAAGTGCCTATACCCTGAAAGCAGCGTATTTTAAGACGAAACCTACCCGATTTCAAGCGCAAACGCCGCCGGCGGGCATCATATTCTTGGAATAGCGCATTAAAAAGAGTATGGGCATGGAGATACAAAATATTCCGGCAAATGTCCGTGTGCCGTTCCCGTCCGTCATTCCCGCGCAGGCGGGAATCTAGGTCTGTCGGCATAGGAACTTATCGGTTTGACGGTGTTTTACTTCCCCTCCAGAAAAACGCAAAAAAATGCCGTCTGAAAGGCTTTCAGACGGCAATCGCAACAGCCGCACAGTCCTCTCTCCCTGTGGGAGAGAGTTAGAGAGAGGGCAACAAGCCGCAAGGCTTGTGTTTTAGAAGACTAAGGGATTTGGGAGAGGTTGCCGCAACTTGGAAAATGCCCTCTCCCCAACCCTCCCCCGCAGGGGAGGGGGCGGATTGCGGCAGATTTGGCGGTTGCAGGCGGGTTAGAAAAAGATTTCACGCCAGCTGATGCGTTTCATACAGCTTGGACCGACAACGTCCAAGTCGGACATATCGTTCATCAGCAGTGTGTGCACGCCTTTGCTGAAGAAGCAGCGGTTGCCTTTTTGGGGTTCGTCAGTATCATCGCCGCTGCCGCCCGCGTCGCCGTCTGCCGTTCTCGGGTGACCGCTTGTTTTTTGGCTGTCCAGATAACTTGCGGTCAGCAGTTTCGGATAAACATATCCGTTCGGGCAGACGGTTGCATTGTCTTTTTCCATACAGCCCACGGGGATATTGTTGCCTTTTGCGTCTTTTTTCTCGCCGACTTTTTTGGCGACGCGGTCATCCGGCACGACGGGACGCGCGCTTTTCTTGGTCAGCTTGCCGCCGTCGGCGGTATTGATGCCCAAAAATGCGGTTTCCGCGCCGCAGCCGTTGACGGTGTAGTTGCGGATGGTGACAAAGGCGGTACGCAATACCACGGTCGGTTTAATGGTAACGCGCTGTCCGGCTTCCAATCTCACTACCCAGCCCTTGTCGCCCGAGCCGTCAGACCTTTTGTAGTCGCTCAAGAACAGCGTATTGCCGTCTTTTGTCAGCACTTGTTCGAGCAGCCCTTTGCCCTGTCCGTCTTGTGCCGGCGAAGATTTCGTATCGTTATCAAAGATACCGTAAACAGATTGTATATCTTTTGTATTAGCCACATCTTCTTCGGTCAAATCGCTGCCCGTACCGAAGATGACGACGCGTTTGTTTTTCAGTTTGGAAACGGCGGGCGCGGAGGTAATCGGCTTCGTACCTTGGAAAATAGTGCGTACAGACCAGTTGGACAAATCAAAGCGGTACATATTCCCGCCCCGGTCGCCGGCATAGGCGATATCGACTGTGCCGTCCGAATTTGTATCCACCAGCGTAGGTGATGAAAGTCCGCCCTTGCCGCCGGGTACTACGATTTTTCTAATCAGCGTACCGTTGTTGCTTTCCAAATCATACACATACAGCGCGGTTGTATTTTCTTTGCTCTCAATATCTTTAGTCGCATAACCGGAAGCAAGGAAGGCGGCGTATTTGCCGTTTTGGATTTTGCCGTTTTGGATTTTGCCGATTTGGGGCGTACCGACGGTGTAGCCCAAGCCGTTGCCTGTTACGTCAAACAGGGAAACGCCGGTTTGGTTGCTTTCGGCTCTGGTCAAATCCAAGGCATACGCACCTTTGCCGCCTTGACCCATCGCGCCGAACATAAACACGCGGTTTTGCCCGTTTAAGTTGACTTGGCGCAAGACAAAGCCGCCGTCCACGCCGTACAAACCGCCCGTGTAGTTTTTGTTGGCAAAGCGGCGCAGGTCTTTTGTTAAGGTGGAATCTTGGTTATCCAAATCTTTGCGCGGCATCGTGCCGGGGATGTAGCTGAGCTTCAGATTGTAGCCGCCGCCGCTTTTTTTGAAGATATGCACCATCCCGTCGTTGGCGGCGGTTGCCAGATAGTCGCCGACCGCCGTTACCGGGCTGTTGACGATGTCGCCCAAATCGCGTTTGCCGTTGTCGCGGATGCGGTATTGCTGGCTATACAGTTTGCCGCGTGTTGAAGCATCTATCGCATTGTTAAAATAGTTAAACTGATTGTCGTTTCCATCGCGCCTGTCGGTCCAGCGCAATAACACGTCTTTCCATTCTTGCTGATTATTCCCATTATCGCCGATACCGAATGTGCCATTCGTAATGCCGTTAATATTGCTGTCGCTCAAGACTACGCCGTTTGACAAGCGGATTGCCGCCTTGCGTCCGGTAAAGACGGGTTCGGTAAAACTTGTGTTGTTCAGATAATTCGCGCCGCCTTTTTCCTTATTGTCTTTATTCAAGGTGTAAAAGAGGATGCGGCTGCTTGCCGACCCGGGATCGGTAACGACCGCCGCCGCCTTGCCCGGGAAACCCGTGCCCAAAGGGGCGGGAGCGACAATGGCGTATCGGCTGCCGTCCGGGCCGGCGGCGGTATATTGCGCCCGCGTACAGCCGCCCGCACCTATGTTCGGGAGCTGGAGTTTTACGTCGATATGGCCTTTGTCTTCTATCCGCCATACGGTCATCGTCCGACCACTATTTCCTTCGCTGCTTGTTGGACGTATAGAGAACTTAGGCATAGTAATCTCGCCCAGTTTGATTTCTTGGGCGGTAAGGCTGTCGCCCCCTGGATCGGTGAGCTTATGCAGTTTGGCGCGAAGCTGGAATGCCTTTCCCTGCGGATTGCCTGCATTTACCTTTATAGGCAGAGCAGCTATGTTTGATTGGCTGCCGTCTGCACTCGGGCGTTCCCATTTTCCCGAGCTTGCCGTGACATTGCCGCTGCCGTTGTATGACGGGGCTGCAATTTCAAAGGAAATACCCAGCCACGGGTGCGCTTTCAGTTTGTATATCGGCACGCCGTCGTCGCGCACCTGCCCCGTAGCCTCGATAGTGTTTGAGTCGTGGTTGAAATAGAATCGGAAAGGCAGGGTCGGGCATTGCCTACTATCACCCGTTTTCCCATTGGCAAAACAGGATATATTGGTAAAGTCGTAACCTGTTTTACCCCGCATCTCCGGTTTGTAGGTCGTCAGCCATTGGTCGGTGTTGAGCTCTGCCAGATTGCCGGCATCGAGACCGGAAACTTTGCCCCACAGCGGAGCCGAACCGCCGCCGAAGTTCAATTTGGTTGTCGTCTGAAAGCCCGCCGTCAGCGTATCGTTGTTGGTATATGTAAAATCGTAAATCAGTGCGGTAAGAATATTACATCCTACGGCGGGGTCAAACGGTACATTTAACTCCCTACACAGATTTTTAGGGCCGAATCTACTGCCCGGCACACCAATATGTTTATGACCTTTACGTACACCAGGCTGACCGAATATCTTATTGCCGCTTACAACACCCGTATCGCTGACGGTATAGTGGAAATCTTGGTCTTCGTCTGCAGCTGCCTGTTGGGACGATGCCGCCAAAATCATCGCGGTATAAACCGCAGTATGGCGGAGCAAGTGCCGTTTGGGTGTTTTTTTCATATCGTTTTCCTTCCGTATATTGTCCCTGATTATCGGCGAACCGAATTTGGCTTGGGGCATGATTTGGGTTGTATTGAAAAGTTTGATTACTCAACAGATTGTCTTTGGGAGAATTATATCATGGACGGTTTTCCTTTGTGCTTACACAATGTTGCGAACTGTAAAGAGCTGAATTTTTCGCTTCTTGGGCATGGTTTGGGATGAATCGGAAGATTACTTACATAATTTTATGAAATATTGTAATACCTGGAGTAATTTTGTTGTAATCGTGCTAATTCAGTCTGTGATAATGGACGATTTTGGGATTTTATCCATTTGCCAGTGTGCCACTGCCCAATCAAGCAATTCCTGCGGACGGTTCACAGCAGGTGCATCGGGTAGGTTGAGGTAGGTTAGGACTTGGCGGAGAAGCTGTTCTTTTTGATTCAAATCCAAAGCCGGGGCAAGGGTTTGTTTCGACCATTTTTGCCCTTGGCTGTTGGTCAATAGGGGAAGGTGGGCGTAGGCCGGTGTGGGAACGCCGAGGCATTGTTGCAGATAGATTTGGCGCGGCGTGGAAACGAGCAAGTCCTGACCGCGGACAATATGCGTTATGCCTTGATCGGCATCGTCGGCAACCACGGCAAGCTGATATGCCCAATAGCCGTCGGCACGAAGCAGGACAAAATCGCCGATGTCGTGTGCCAGGTTTTGTGCGTAATGTCCGACAATGCCGTCTGAAAAACCGATTACGCGATCGGGAACTTGAATGCGCCATGCCGGAGTTTTGTTTTGCGTGTCGGGTCTTTGCCGAGGATTGCGGCAACGGCCGTTATATACAAATCCGTCTGCGCCATGTGTTGCCTCCGCCTGCCAGTCTTTGCGGCTGCAGTAGCAGGGATACACCAGCCCGGCTGCTTTGAGGCGGTCGAGGGTGTCTTGATATAGGTCGTAACGGCGGCTTTGATAGGCGACTTCGCCGTCCCATTCAAAACCGAAAGCTTCGAGCGTGCGCAAAATGTCGGCAGCGGCGCCGGGCATTTCGCGTGGGGGGTCGAGGTCTTCAATGCGGACCAGCCATTTGCCGCCGTGCGTGCGCGCGTCGGCATAGGAAGCGACGGCGGTCAGCAGCGAGCCGATATGAAGCAGGCCGGTAGGGCTGGGGGCGAAACGTCCTATATACATGGCAGGGTGTTTTTGTAGGGCAGGGGCAGTATGCCTGCACGGTATTCAAATCGTGATAGAAAAGGGCGTGCCGTACACGCCCAAATTTGGGTTTCAGACGGCCTGAGACTTTTCAAAATGATTTAAGTTTCTCGGCCGTCCGTTCAATCCGCTTAAGCCAAGGGAGCAAGCAGTTTGGCGAAAGCGTCTTCAAATTGTTTCAAACCGTCTTCCTGCAAACGAGTTGCCAAGGTTTCGACATCAATGCCGAGTTTGGCGGTTTCGGCCAGCTGCGCTTGGGCTTCGTCCGTGCCTTCGGTCAACGTGGCTTTGGCCGTGCCGTGGTCGATAAAGGCTTTGAGTGTGGCATCGGGAACGGTGTTGACGGTATGGGCGCCAATCAGGCTGTCAATGTACAAAGTGTCAGGATAGGCAGGGTTTTTTACGCCGGTGGATGCCCATAAAAGTTGGGCGCGGTTTGCGCCTTCGGTTTCCAGCGCGGCAAATTCCGGGCTGCCGAAGTATTGCGTCCAATCTTGATAGGCGGCTTTGGCCAGCGCGATGGCGACTTTGCCTTTGAGGTGGTCGGGCAGGGTGGCGTCCAATGCGGCATCGACACGGGAAATAAAGAAGCTGGCGACAACTTGGATATGGGAAACGTCGTGTCCTGCCTCCAAACGTTTGGCAATGCCGCGCGTGTAGGCCGCATAGGCTTTGAGGGTTTGGGCGCGGGAGAAGAGCAGGGTCAGGTTGACACTGATGCCGTCTGAAACAAGGGTTTCGAGTGCTTCGATGCCTTCGTCGGTTGCCGGCACTTTAATCATGACATTTTTACGGCTGATGGCTGCGTGCAGGCGGCGTGCTTCTTCAACCGTGCCTTGCGCGTCTTTGGATAATTCAGGCGAAACTTCGAGGCTGACGAAGCCGGTTTTGCCACCGGTGGATTCGTGTTCGGCAAGGCACACGTCGCAAGCAGCTTGCACATCGGCAACCGCCATGGTTTCGTAGCGTTGTTTCGGGGTCAGGTCTTGCTGTTTGAGCGCGGCCACTTCATCGGCGTATAGGGCATCTCCGGCAAAGGCTTTTTGGAAAATGGCGGGATTGGAAGTTACGCCGCACACGCCTTGTTTCAGCATTTGCGCCAATTCGCCGCTTTGCACGAGCGAACGGGAGAGATTGTCCAGCCAGATTTGTTGTCCTAATGCTTTAACGTCCGATAAAATGGTCATCTCTGATTCCTTTTACATAATAGGTTTGTTTGTGAAGTGGCGGTAATGCTACGCCAATTCGATGAATTTGAACAGTTTACGGCTGATTAATTTGGGCAAAACAAACCTAAATTCAAGCACGAAAGGTGGCTTTGATGGCGGAAAACACACTTTATCTCGACTGGGCGCGTGATGTATTGAATATGGAAGCCGAAGGTTTGCATGAAATTGCGGCGGCGTTGGACGACAATTTTGTCCATGCGGCGGAAGCGTTGTTGCACTGCAAGGGCAGGGTTGTGATTGCCGGCATGGGCAAGTCCGGACATATCGGCCGCAAAATGGCGGCAACCATGGCTTCGACGGGCACACCTGCATTTTTCGTCCATCCTGCCGAAGCGGCGCACGGCGATTTGGGCATGATTGTCGATAACGATGTCGTGGTTGCCATTTCCAATTCCGGCGAAAGTGATGAAATTGCGGCCATCATCCCCGCACTCAAACGCAAAAACATCACGCTGATCTGCATTACAGCCCGCCCCGACTCGACCATGGCGCACCATGCCGACATTCATATCACGGCGTCGGTTTCCAAAGAAGCCTGTCCGCTCGGCCTTGCGCCGACTTCCAGCACGACCGCCGTGATGGCCTTGGGCGATGCGCTGGCGGTAGTATTGCTGCAGGCGCGTGCGTTTACGCCCGACGATTTTGCTTTAAGCCATCCGGCCGGCAGCTTGGGCAAACGCCTGCTGTTGCGCGTAGCTGATATTATGCACAAAGACGAAGCCCTGCCTGCCGTTTTGTTGGGTACGCCGTTGAAAGAGGCCATTGTCCGTATGAGTGAAAAAGGTTTGGGCATGTTGGCGGTAACCGATGCCGAAGGCCGTCTGAAAGGTGTATTTACCGATGGCGACTTGCGCCGTCTGTTTCAAGAACGCGACAGCTTTGCCGGTTTGAAAGTGGACGACATCATGCACGCTTCGCCGAAAACCATTTCCGCCGACCGCCTTGCCACTGAAGCCTTGAAAGCCATGCAGAGTGGCCATGTGAATGGTTTGCTGGTGGTCGAAGAAAACGGCGTACTGATTGGCGCTTTGAACATGCACGATTTATTGATGGCACGAATTGTCTGAATCGACGGCAAAAACGTTTTCAGACGGCCTTATGCTAGAATAGGCCGTCTGAAATAAGGAAACCTTATGCAAAACCTCTCTTCCGATCTGCAACAACGCGCTTTAGGTATCAAACTGCTGATACTGGATGTAGACGGCGTTTTGACCGACGGCCGCATTTTTATCCGCGACAACGGCGAAGAAATCAAATCGTTCCATACTTTGGACGGACACGGATTAAAAATGCTTCAGGCCGGCGGCGTGCAAACGGCGATTATTACCGGCCGCGATGCGCCTTCCGTCGGTATCCGCGTGAAGCAGCTCGGTATCAACTATTACTTCAAAGGCATTCACGACAAACGTGCCGCCTACGCCCAATTATGCGAACAGGCCGGTGTGGAGGAGCATGAGTGCGCCTTTGTCGGCGACGATGTTGTCGATTTGCCCGTGATGGTGCGTTGCGGATTGGCGGTTGCCGTCCCTGAAGCGCATTGGTTTACTTTGCAATACGCCCATTATGTAACCCGACGCTCCGGCGGCGCAGGCGCGGTGCGTGAAGTGTGCGATTTGATTATGCAGGCGCAAGGTACGCTTGAACCTGCTTTGAAAGAGTATGTACGATGAAAATCAGATGGCGTTACGGAATCGCTTTCCCGCTGGTGTTGGCCGTTTCACTCGGCGCACTGGCGGCGTGGCTCGGCCGCATCAGCGAAGTGCAGGTCGAAGAAGTCGTCCTCAATCCGAATGAGCCGCAATATGCGATGAAAGGCATCAACGGCAAACGTTTTGACCAAGAAGGCCGTCTGAAAGAAAACCTGAGCGCGGTCGATGCCGTCCAATATCCGAATAGCGCGGATGTGCATTTGGACAAACCGCATCTTTCGTTTTATCGCGACGGCAGCCTGCTGTACGAAGTCGGCAGCGACAAGGCCGCGTACAATATTCAAAACAAAAAAGTCGTTTTTGAACAGAATGTTGTCTTAAACAAAGCGGCAGATGCCAAGCGTTTGGCCGGCATCGTCAAAACCGAACGTTTGAATGTCGATACCGAAGCGCAATACGCCCATACCGACAGCCCCGTTACTTTCCAATACGGACAGTCCGGCGGTCAGGCAAACGGCATGACGTATGACCACAAAACCGGTTTGCTGAATTTCCCTTCCAAAGTGAAAGCCACAATTTATGATACAAAAAATTTGTAAAACCTTAGCCCTTGTTGCCGTTTTTGCCGCCAGCCCGGCCTTTGCCCTACAAAGCGACAGCAAGCAGCCGATTCAAATCGAAGCCGACCAAGGCTCGCTTGACCAAAACAACCAAAGCACCACCTTTTCCGGCAACGTCATCATCAAACAAGGCACGCTCAATATCCGTGCCGGCAGCGTGACCGTTTCGCGCAACGACAAAAGCGAGCAGTTGATGAAAGCCACCGGCTCGCCCGTCAAATTCAGCCAAGAGTTGGACGGCGGCAAAGGCGTGGTCAACGGCCAAGCCAATACCGTCACGTATTCTTCCGCCGCCGGTCTGGTTACCCTGACCGGCAATGCCAAAGTACAGCGCGGCGGCGATGTGGCCGAAGGTGCGGTCATTACCTACAACACCAAAACCGAGGTTTACACCATCAACGGCAGCGCCAAATCCGGTGTGAAATCCGCCACCAAATCCGGCCGCGTCAGCGTTGTCATCCAGCCGTCCGGCACGCAGAAAAACAAATAAGAAAACACACGAACAAGGCCGTCTGAAAAAGGTTCAGACGGCCTGAGGTCAATATCGAAAGTCAACAGAATATGAGCGCAAACAACAGCCGTCTTGTGGTTCAAAACCTGCAAAAAAGTTTCAAAAAACGCCAAGTCGTCAAAAGCTTCTCCCTTGAAATCGAAAGCGGCGAAGTCATCGGCCTGCTCGGCCCCAACGGCGCGGGTAAGACCACCAGCTTTTACATGATTGTCGGACTGATTGCCGCCGATGCAGGCAGCGTGATGTTGGACGGACAAGAGTTGCGCCACCTGCCCATTCACGAGCGCGCCCGCCTCGGCGTCGGCTATCTGCCACAGGAAGCCTCGATTTTCCGCAAAATGACCGTGGAACAAAATATCCGCGCCATTTTGGAAATCAGCATGAAGGACAAAAGCCGCATCGATGCCGAACTTGAAAAATTGTTGGCCGATTTGAACATCGAACGCCTGCGCAACAACCCTGCGCCGTCTTTGTCCGGTGGCGAACGCCGCCGTGTCGAAATCGCGCGCGTGTTGGCCATGCAGCCGCGTTTCATTTTGTTGGATGAACCTTTTGCCGGCGTTGACCCGATTGCCGTCATCGATATTCAGAAAATCATCGAGTTCCTCAAATCACGCGGTATCGGCGTATTGATTACCGACCACAACGTGCGCGAAACCCTCAGCATCTGCGACCGTGCCTATATCATCAGTGACGGTACGGTATTGGCTTCGGGCAAGCCGGATGATTTGGTCAACAATGAACAAGTCCGTTCGGTTTACTTGGGTGAAAATTTCAAATATTGAATGCATATTTGACGGTAATCGTAAAACCGGTTTCACACGAGGCTCTCATTTCAATTGAGGGTTGAGGGTAGCTATAAATATTGAAATAATCATCCAATATATAAACAATATATCCGATACTTTCAGACGGCCCGTCAGATACAGGCCGTCTGAAATCCATAAAACAAATTTACTATCAAACACTATGTCTTCACTCGTCCTTAAACTCAAACAGACCCAGCAGCTCAACCAGCGGCTGCAGCAGTCTTTGCGCATCTTGCAGATGTCGGGTCTTGAGCTTGAGCGCGAAGTGGAAGACTGGTTGTTGGACAATCCTCTGCTTGAGCGTCCGGAAACCGATGAGTTTGCCGATAGCGGACTCAATCGTGCCGTTACCATGCCGCGTGCAGGTCAGCAGTTGAGCGGCGACGATGCCGAAGATATTTGGAGTAACATCGCCGAAGAAGAGGATTTCAAACACTATCTGCATGCCCAAGTGTGCGAGCATCCGCTCTCGCAAGTGGAAGCGGCCTATGTTCACGTCTTGATTGATTTTTTGGATGAACAAGGCTGCCTCACCGACAGCCTTGAAGAAATCATCGATCACACGCCGTTAGAATGGATGTTGGACGAAGAAGCCCTGCAAAATGCGCTGGATGTATTGCAAACCTTTGATCCGCCCGGCGTGGCGGCGGCGGATTTGACCGAGTCGCTCATGTTGCAACTGATGCGTTTGCCGGCTTCTCCCGCCAGACAAATGGCCGCGCATTTGGTGCAAAGTTCGCTTCAAGACTTAGGCAAAACCCGCAAACAAAACGTTCTGCGTTTCCGTAAACTCTATCCCAATACCGACAGCAAAACCATAGAAGCCGCGCTCGATATGATTGCAGGGCTCAATCCCTATCCGGCCTACGGTTTCGCCTCTGCCACGCCTACGCCTTATATTCAGCCTGACGTTTGGGTCAAAGAGGGCAAGGACGGCTGGGAAGTCATCAGCAACGAGGCGGCTTGGCCGAAGCTGCAGCTCAATCAGGAATATTGCGACCTGATGAAATCAGCGGAAGAGGGCGCACCGGAGTGGAAGGAAAAAATCAGCGAAGCCAAGCAGCGCATTGATTCTTTGGCGCTGCGTAAAAGCACGGTCCTCCGCCTTGCCGAGTATATCGTCAAAAATCAGGAAGATTTTTTCATCTTCGGAGAAATCGGCCTGTCGCCCATGCTGATGAAAGATGCCGCCGCCGAATTGGGTTTGGCGGAAAGTACCATCTCGCGTGCCGCCAATCAGAAATATTTGTCTTGCCCGCGCGGCCTGTTTGCGTTACGCTATTTCTTCACACAGGCAGTCAATGCCGACGATGACGGCGAAGGGTTCAGCCAAGGCGCAATCAAAGCCGTATTGAGCCAGCTGATTGAAAGTGAAGACAGCAGCAAACCCTATTCGGACGAGATCCTCGTCAAATTATTAAAACAACGCGGCATTGAAATCGCCAGACGTACAGTTGCAAAATATAGAGAATCATTAGACATACCACCGGCACACAAACGAAAATTTACCGAGTAGATATATTCCGATCCGTTTTGACGGACTAATCAACCGAAGGAGCTGTATCATGAATCTGAAAATCACCGGTCTGAATTTTGATGTTACCGAAGCCATCAAAAACTATGTTTCCGATAAGTTGGCACGAATCAATCGCCATGCCGACAACATCATCTCTGTGACCATTACGCTCTCGGTGGAAAAAGTCAATCAAAAAGCCGAAGCCGATGCGCATCTGGCAGGCAAAGATTTGCACGTTGAAGCGATTGAACAGGATATGTACGCCGCGATTGATGTTTTGATGGACAAACTCGACCGCGCTGTTTTGAAACATAAAGAAAAAAGCGGTGATGTCCGCAGTACTGTCAAACCTGCTGCCGAATAAAGCTTTTGTATGATAAAGGCCGTCTGAATATTCAGACGGCCTTTTGTTTTGCTAGAAGTTTTAGACTGGCAATCTAGTTACTCACTTTTTCGCCATTCCACGGTGCCACTTTAAACAGCAACAACATGCCCGGTATGCCCAAAGCGAAACACAGCCAGTAGAAATTGAAGTAACCCATCGCTTCAATCAGATAACCTGCAGAGGCGTTGATAAATGTACGTGGAACGGCTGACAGGCTGGTAAAGAGGGCTAATTGAGTGGCCGTAAATACTGGATTGGTTTCACGAGCCATATAGGCAACAAATGCTGCCGTACCTAAACCGACACCAGCTGCTTCTGCACCAATCACGGCCGCAAGCATCATTTGTTCTGTCAGTGTGATGGTTTCAAACTTGCCAAAATTTGCCAACCAGGCAAAGCCTAGAATAGTAACCCATTGGGCTACACCGAAAACCCATAATGCCCTGTTGATGCCGAGCTTTATCATCCAAATACCGCCTACAATACCGGCAATGACAGCAGGCCATAAACCGGCATTTTTGGCAATGAGGCCAATGTCGGTTTTGCTGAATCCCATATCCAGATAAAACGGCGTTGCCAGAGACGTTGCCATGCTGTCGCCCAATTTGTAGAGAAAGATAAACAGCAATACCAATATGGCCTGTTTGATTCCTTTGCGGGAGAAGAACTCACTGAAAGGGTCAGATACTGTTTGGGCAAATGTACGCGACACAGATGGTGGAATGTCAGGCTCTTTAGCTAAAAACAGGGTCATCAGCAGACCGGGCAGCATAAATAGTGCAGTAATGATGAATACGTTGTGCCAAGGCATCAAGTCGGCCAAAATCAAGCTGAGTGAGCCGGGTACTAAAGCAGCAATACGGTAGGCGTTGACGTGGATAGAGTTGCCCAAGCCTAATTCTTCATCTGACAAAATTTCGCGTCGAAATGCATCCAATACAATATCTTGGCTGGCAGAGAAAAAAGCGACGACTAGCGATAAGCCCATAATTACATATAAATGCTGAGCAGGATTTAGGAAGGCGTAAATGAGCAAGGTCAGCAGCAAACCAATTTGCGTAACCAGCATCCAACCGCGCCGCCGTCCTAAAAAAGGCAATCTGACCAAATCAATGACGGGAGACCAGATAAATTTCCAAGTGAAAGGCAGCCCGATAAGTGCCATCAGGCCGATGGTTTTCAAATCGACATGTTCGCTGCGCAACCATGCCGGAATCAGGTTGATCAGAAAATAAAGCGGCAGCCCCGAAGTGAAGCCTGTAAAGATACAAATCAGCATACTGCGCGAGAAAATTCGCTGCATAGTGCTGGGTTGGGGTGCGGTTGTCATAGTGGAATCAATAAAAAAGGAAAGGGATATTGTAGCAAAGATGGGGGATATGGCGAATGAACTTCTGCTATCTTTATTGAATAAAGGCCGTCTGAAACTTTGACAAATTAAGTTTCAGACGGCCTTTTGTTGGAACAACTGGTTTGGCGGGCAACGGAGACTTCAGGACGGAAGAAGGGTTGCTTGGGTGTATTCATAAAATTGAAGTTAAGAAAGTTTCAGACGACCCCTAGAGATCGTTTGAACGATGAGAAATATCAGTGGTAATTTGTGCCGTCAGTGTAGCCGTTTCCTGATTTGTCCACAGCAAAAGCAGAAATCGGACCGACCGTTACTGTCCCTTTAGGCTGAGTTTCTTGGTAATACTCATATGCTGCAACACCCATACCAGTTACAGCACCCACAGCAGCACCAGCTGTGCCAAAGGCAATAATAGCCGGTCCGGCAGGAATACTACCAAAAGCTATACCGACACCCAGACCAATACCTGCACCAATTGATCCTCCTATTTATGCACCATTTGCTCCTCCTTGAAGGATTCTCTCTCCTAAGCCTCCTCCATAAATTAGCTCCAGATCCTCAATGGATAGTTCAATCATGATAAAAATAACTTTGCCCATAAGCCGCCTTATTGCCTGCCCGCCGCAGAATAGCGCGCGATAAAAAATAACGGATGATAAGTCAGGCGCACTTTGCCCGACGGCATACTGAACGCCGACAAGTAATCGCCAATAAATCCATTGAGATTTTTTCTTGTCCAGTTTTTTTGGTTCGTGGCTGTTACGCCTGTATATTTAAGGTGTTTGAGTACATCTGACGGCGTATCAAAGTCTAGTATTGCCTTAAAA
Organism: Neisseria flavescens; assembly: GCF_005221285.1. Taxonomy (NCBI): domain Bacteria; kingdom Pseudomonadati; phylum Pseudomonadota; class Betaproteobacteria; order Neisseriales; family Neisseriaceae; genus Neisseria; species Neisseria flavescens. Next base: position 1,506,976 of record NZ_CP039886.1, on the reverse strand, counting down.
TCCTCACACCATAAAAGCTCAAAATCTTTGGCCAACCAAGCCTGCCATTGGGATAAAGTCGGGTAATTTAAGCCTATATTTGTAATCTGGCGGACTTCTTTTAAATTGTCTTCGCCAAAGCTTGCAACCGCCAATAATCCGTTTGTTTTCAAACCTGTTTTGCAATGGGCGATAAAAGCCTCGGGTTGGTGGAACCATTGCACGGCGGATGCGCTTGCGATTAAGTCAAATTGTCGTTGAAAAGGAAAGTTTTCCGCATCGCCGCAATAAAAATCAAAGGATTGCGGCAGTTTTTCAGACAGTTGGGGCTGCACATCGCACAAATCATTAAATAACCAATAATCCGCTGAAATCTGTTTTTGCAGCAAGGCACTCAACATTCCCGAACCGCAGCCCAATTCCAACACGTTCTCTAATGGCATATCCGGTAAATAATCTTGCAAATGCGCCATTAAATTAATCGTCATTTGCTGTTGGATTAAGGCGTGCCGGTCATAATCGTTTAATGCTTTTTGGAAAGCCTGCCGAATGCGCGATTTATTTATGGCAGTCAGTGATTCCATAGTGCCGGCCAATGGGTGAATCTTGAAAACAGGTAATGTCCGCCGTCTGTTTCTCGAACCGTGCAACGCGGTGTCCAATACCGGTATTGGTTGGCGGGCATAAAAATTTTATCCTGCGAACCGATTAAGGCGTTTGTCCAGCGGATCAAATCTGTACGCCTATCTTGCCCGATTATTGCAAAAAGTGCGGTAAGTTCTTGATGAATTTCGTCAAACGGACGGGCGGAAAATAGTTGGTAACGTTCAAAAGATGCTTTATCGCCACAGATTCTGCGTTCAAATTTTAAACGGGTATTTTCTGTGAGATTGTCCAGTGTCGCTTTAAAAATAGTGTCAGGAATGCCAAAATTGTCATCACAGGGCAAACCTGTGCCATTCACTGCCGTTGCGGATGTTAATCTTATTCCTTGCAATGCCCTCTCTGCCGCCCAAACGCCCATTGACCACGCCACCAAACGGATGTGCCGATAGGCGGAAAAATCAAAATCCAAATTTAAATCTTGATAATCATAGCAAATCAATAAATCGTGATTTTCCGGCAAAATCAGATGATTTACAGCATCGGGCGGCGTTCCCCAACCTGCAAAATACAGGATTAAATGTTCGCCTTGATGATTGTAAAATTTTGTTTTCATATCATATCCTTACAGGCACGCCGCAAACTGCCGCACTTCATCCGTTGTCATATCTGCCGTCAAAGACAATCGTATTCTGGATGTACCTTTTGGTACTGTCGGCGGTCTGATGGGCAGGCAATAATAACCTTGCTCTTGCAGATCTTTCGCCTTAGTAAGGGTTGCTTCGTTCTCGCCTAAAATATAGGGAACGATGCAAGTTTGGCTCGGCATTATTTGCGTTCTGTGTTCCACTTCTTGGCGTAAAAATGCACTTAACTGCTCAAGACGGCTTCTTTCTTTTGAGAATTGCGGCAATCGTTCAAAAATAAAATAAGTCCAAGCCACATTAAACGGCGGCAATGCGGTTGAAAAAATCAATGGGCGCATTTGATTAATCAAACATTCTTTCAATACTTGGTTGCAGACGGCATACGCCCCCACCGAGGCTAAGGCTTTACCGAAAGTGCCGACCAATAAATCAATCTCGGCAATCAGATTATCCCGTTCGGCAATCCCCAATCCGTTTTGCCCATAAACACCGATTGCGTGGGCTTCATCCACATAAAGATAAGTATTGGGAAACTGTTTTTTTAATTGGACAAGCTGTTTCAAATCCGCCACATCGCCGTCCATACTGAAAACAGATTCGGTAACGATAAAAGTGCGGTCAAATTTTCCGACGTTTTTTTCAAGCAGATTTTTCAAATGTTCATAATCATTATGACGATAACGAAAGAATTCACATTGGCTTAAACGAATGCCGTCAATCATACTGGCGTGAACGAATTTATCTGCCAAAATCAAACTTTTCGTCGTCGTCAAAGCAGGCAAAATACCGAGATTGGCGTGATAGCCGCTGTTGAACAATAACGCGCTTTCCCGTTTGAAACGTTGTGCGACAAGCTGCTCAAGATCGGTATAAATAGGAAAGTTGCCCGTTAATAAACGCGATGAAGAACTGGTAAAAGAGGGAAAATTACCGCCGTATTGCTGCAAAAAAGACCGGCGCAAATGTTCATCTGATGCCAAACCCAAATAATCATTAGATGACATATTCAACATTTTGCGGTTTTCCCGCGTAATATACCGCCCTTGATGAATTAAATCCGGAATCGAACGATATTGATTTTGCGCGCTAAGCTGTTCCAGTTGCTGTTTGAAAGCATCCATTTTTCATCCTAATGTTCATATTCCTGCGTTAAAGCCAAAATCATGCCTTCCGTTAATTTCTGAAGTTCATCATCTTTAATCACAAATGGTGGCATCACATAAACCAATTTTCCGAAAGGTCGAATCCAAACACCTTGTTCCACAAAACGTGGGACTAAAGTTTTCATATTTACCGCACTTTTCATTTCAACCACCCCAATCGCCCCTAATACGCGAACTTCTTTGACATAATCTTTTTCAGCTAATATCTGGCGAAATGCCTGCATGTTCAGCTGCAAATAATTTCCCTGTTCGACCAAATCCCGTAGCGATTTCATCAAAAATCAGCAAAACGCCATATTGTTTACAAAGTGCTTGCGCTTTCACTAAATAAGTTGGCGAATAAAAATACATACCACCCGCACCTTTTATTTTTCCTTTTCAAAAAAATTAGATATAGAATATTGAGCCAATACACCCAATATGGAAAAAATAATAAAAGCATGAATATAAATCATAAAATCAACATTATCTCCTTGGTAGCTTTCAGAAATAAAAACGATTGGTATTGATATACAAATTAAAATATACAGGTACTTTGAAATTACCAGTAACTTATACACAAATTTTGATTTCATAGCCTAGTCTTTCATTTGAATAAAATCTACCCTAATCAACTCTCCAACCAACTTCCTAACTTCTTCATGCTTTCCCTGATTGAAGTTAACCAGTAGATTTTTCAACAATAACGGTTCATTCTTACCGCCGATTAGGTTTTGAAATGCCCGTAAGACAGGCAGATATGCTTGTCTTACGGGCATTTTATTTTCAGACGGCCTTCGATCTTGCGTTGCAGTTGCGGTAGAAGGCAATCAGACCGTTGGTGGAGCTGTCGTGTGCCGGCGTGCCGCGTTCGAGTTCGGGTTCGATGGTTTTGGCCAGCTCTTTGCCGTATTCCACGCCCCATTGGTCGAAGGGGTTGATACGCCAAATGACGCCCTGTACGAAAGTACGATGTTCGTAAGCCGCCATCAGCATGCCGAGGTTGAAAGGCGTCAGGCTGTCGAGGAGCAGGCTGTTGCTCGGACGGTTGCCGGGGAATTCTTTTTGCGGTGCAAGGCGGTCGCGTTCTTCTTGGGGTAGGGCGGCCAATTCGATTTGCACTTCGTCCAAAGTTTTGCCTTTCATCAGCGCTTCGGCTTGAGCGAAGGCATTGGCAACGGTAAAGCGGTGTTGGCGGTGGTTGCCGTAGACTGTGGTCATGGGGACGATGAAGTCGACGGGAATCAGACGCGTGCCTTGGTGCAGAAGCTGGAAGTAGGCATGTTGGCAGTTGACACCTTCATCGCCGAAGACAATGCCGCCGGTGGTGCAGGAAACGGGTTGGCCGTCTGAAGTACGCTGTTTGCCGAGGCTTTCCATATCAAGCTGGTTGAGCCATGGTGTGAAGAGGCGCATGTTGTGGCTGTATGGGACAACGGTTTGGCCGTCTGAATGTTGGAAGTTGTTGTACCAAACGTTGATGAGCGCCATCAGGACGGGAATGTTGTGGCGGAATGGTGTTTCGAAGAAATGGGTATCCATCGCGTGTGCGCCGGCCAGCATTTTGCGGAATGCTTTTTCGCCGACGGCAACCATCAGCGGCAGGCCGATGGGCGACCAGACGGAATAGCGGCCGCCGACCCAGTCGGACATGGCGAAGACTTTGTCGGGGGAGATGCCGAAGTTTGGGGCTGCGACCACATCGGCGGAAATGGCGCAGAAGTGGCGGTAGATGCCGGAATCGGGCAAACCTGCATCTCGGTACCAAGTACGCGCCGCATAGGTATTGAGCAGGGTTTCCGGTGTGCGGAACGATTTGCTGGCAATGCTGAATACGGTGGTTTCGGGATTGAGGCCGAGAAGGGTTTGGGTCAGGTCGGCATCATCGGAGTTGCTGACAAAGTGGACGCGGATGTTTTGCCAATAAGGCTGCAGCGCCTGTGTGGCCATGCGCGGACCCAAATCGGAGCCGCCGATACCGATGTGAACCAAGTCGGTAATCGGTTTGCCGGTAATGCCTGCGTGCGTGCCGTCTAAAAGTTGGCGTGCGAACTCGAGTGCGCGGTTGAGTTCGTGATGAACATTTGGCACGATGTTTTCGCCGTCAACGTAAACAGGTTTGGCATTGGCAGGCAGGCGCAGGGCGGTGTGGAGTACGGCGCGGTGTTCGCTGGTGTTGATTTTTTCACCGCTGCTCATGGCCTGCATATATTGTGGCAAATCGGCTGCTTCGGCCAGTTGGCACAATAAATCAAGGGTGTTTTCATCTAGGCGGTTTTTACTGTAATCAAATAACAAACCGTGCAGAATTTCGTGCATATTATTGAAACGTTCGGCATCTGCTGCGAAGCGTTCGCGCAGGGTAACGTGTCGAGTATCGGCATGATGGGCTTCCAAGGCCTGCCATGCGTCTGAGTATGCGGACATCTCGTTTCCTTAATATGTAACGGTAAACAAGCAGGGTATCTATTTTCTGCTTTTTGTAGTTGTTTGTAGTTTAACAAATTTGGACAACTTTTGGGAGGTGGCAGGGGCGGTTTTGTTTAAGAAATGTATGCAAAATGTAATAGAAACGGTTGATTATCATCAAGCTTCTGTAAAAAAGGGGGGTATGACACCGATGTCTGCTGTGTTATCCTATGTAACATTATTGAAATCTTGTCGGGGCAGGTCCGTAAGATGGCTACAATTTATGATGTCGCTGCTTATGCCGGGGTATCTCCCAAGACGGTCAGCCGGGTGATTAACGGCGATGCGCCGGTCAGTAATAAAACCCGTTCCAAAGTAGAAACAGCAATTGCTGCTTTGGGCTATATCCCGTCTTCTGCAGCGCGGATTATGCGGTCACACCGTTCCGGATTGGTCGGTCTGATTACCGGCGCCATTTCGCGGACGGGCGAAAATACGGGCGGACACGGTATACCGGATATGTTCTTGATTAAGGGCATTCAGCAGCAGATTCGCGCACAAGGCAAGATTTTGATGATTGCCGACATCGACAATAAGCCGGGTCAGCCCGGTCAGATGGAACCGTTGATTCGTACCTTTATGGAACATCGTGCCGAGGGGATTTTATATGTGGCAGGTTTCCATCAGGAAGTATTGCTGCCGGAAGTACCCAACCGTTGCCCGATGGTGTTGGTCAACTGCTTTGATTCGGCGGGTACGCCTGCGGTTTTGCCGGACGATGAAGCAGGGCGGTATGGCTTGGTGCGCCGGATTATCCAAAGCGGACACAAACGGATTGCTTATGTGACTTTGCAACCGGGCGTAGAAGCAACGCGTTTGAGATTGGCCGGATACCGCCGTGCTTTGGCTGATGCGGATATTGTTTTCGATCCTGATTTGGTGCAAACTGGCTATCCTGACTTCAGCAACGACAGCGGGTCTTTGATTTCGGCTATTTTGAAGCTGCTGTCTTTGCCGCTTCCACCGACGGTAATTTGCTGCGGCAACGATGAAATGGCAGTGCGCGTGTACGGGATTTTGAGGACACGCGGCGTACGGGTTCCCGAGCAGGTTTCGGTTGCCGGATATGATAACCACAGTGCGATTGCGGAGACGCTGTTTCCGCCGTTGACCAGTACAGAGTTGCCCTATTTGCGCATGGGCGAGATGGCGGCGGATTTGCTGTTTCAACACATTGAATACCCGGCAGGCTCGGTTCAGCCGGTCAAGGTCGTGGGGGAAACCATCTGGCGTCAGTCTGTGATTAATAAATAGTTTCAGACGGCCTGAAAATAAACTCTAAACAATACAAACACACATCAAAATAAGAATCATGCAAACGGTCAAAATAAAGGCCGCCTGAAAACGGAGTTGCCTCAGTAAAAAGGGCAGCCCAAATATAATAAAAGCGTCATACCGCTGAAATTGGAGTTTGTTGTTTCCATAGTTTATTACCCAGGAGTAGCCTTCATATGAAAATCTCCCCACAAGTGGCGATGACACTTCGCCAGATTATGCTGATGAACTTTGGTTTCTTCGGTATTCAATATAGCTTCGGGTTGCAGCAAACTGCGATTAATCCGATTTTCAGCTTTCTTCATGCCGATCCGAGCCAGTTGCCGATTTTGAATATGGCAGGCCCGATTACCGGTTTGCTGGTGCAGCCGATGATTGGTGCGATGAGTGACCGCACTTGGGTGCCGGGATTGGGTCGCCGCCGCCCGTATTTCTTGATCGGCGCCATCGGTTGCAGCCTCTGTCTCTTTATCTATCCGCACGTTACCGCATTGTGGGTGGCCGTATTACTGCTGTGGCTCTTGGACATCAGTAACAACACTGCAATGGAACCTTTCCGTGCCTTTATTGCCGATACGGTTCCTGAACATCAGCAATCTACCGGTTTCTTGATGCAGTCTGTGTTTACCGGTTTGGGTATTACCCTGGCCAACGTTTCCCTCTATATCTTCCAGCAAATCGGTTGGTTGAAACAAACTTCCGAAGCGGGTATCCCATATTGGGTATTCGGCTCCTTCTATATTGGTGCGGTTTGCTCTATCGGTTCGGTTTTGGTTACTGTTTTATCGACATCCGAACACGAGCCTAGTCCTGAAGAAATGGCGGCTATTAAGGCGCAACCAAGCGGTCCGGCTCATGCTGTTAAAGATATTATCGTTGCTATACGCGAAATGCCGACTGCCTTGTGGCAACTGGCTTTGGTGTATCTCTTCCAATGGTACGCGCTCTTTATCTACTGGCAATATATTTCCCACAGTATCGTCCAATCTGTTTGGGATTCGACTGTTGAAAATACCGAAGCGTATAGTCAAGCGGTGGCATGGACCGGTTTGGTAAACGGTTTCTACAACGTTGTAACCTTTATCTCCGCCTTCGGCCTGATGTGGATGGCGCGCAAATATGCCGCCAAATATGTCCACGCCTTTGCCGTAACCCTTGCCGCGCTGGCCTTGCTCACCATTCCGCACATCGGCAATAAATACCTGATGTTTGCGCCGATGATTGGTTTCGGTGTCGGTTGGGCAAGTATGATGGGTGTGCCGTTTATGATTGTGGTCGGCTCTATTCCGAAAGAACGTTACGGCGTGTACATGGGTATTGTGAACATGATGATTGTGGTTCCAATGCTGATTGAAACCGTATCTTTCGGCTGGGTGTACAAAACCTTCTTGGGTTCAAACCCTGCCAACGCGATGACTTTTGCCGGTGTTTTCCTCGCCATTGCCGCCGCGTTGACCTTAACCATTAAAACTGCGGCCAAACCGGCTACTGCAGAATAATGAAGTTTTGATTTAAAACCAAAATGAAAAGGCTGTCTGAAACATGAAATGGTTTCAGACGGCCTTTTTTGTCGAAACGGATTCCATTTGCTGACCTGATTCGGTAAGCCTTATTGTCGCTGCACTACCGTTCATCACTCAAATTGGCTATGACTACCGATTTTGCTTTACAATATCCTTCTTTAATTTATTTCGTTTTACCATCCTGATGACAGAACACATTTCCGCTCCAAGCCCATCTCCTGTCGGCGAAGATTACCTGCTGTTAGGGCAATACGCCGAACGCGCCTATCTCGAATACGCCATGAGCGTGGTCAAAGGCCGCGCGCTGCCTGAAGTTTCAGACGGCCAAAAGCCTGTGCAGCGGCGTATTTTGTTTGCCATGCGCGATATGGGTTTGACGGCGGGGGCGAAGCCGGTGAAATCGGCGCGCGTGGTCGGTGAGATTTTGGGCAAATACCACCCGCACGGCGACAGTTCCGCCTATGAGGCGATGGTGCGGATGGCGCAGGATTTTACCTTGCGCTATCCCTTAATCGACGGCATCGGCAACTTCGGCTCGCGCGACGGCGACGGGGCGGCGGCGATGCGTTACACCGAAGCGCGGCTCACGCCGATTGCGGAATTGCTGTTGTCCGAAATCAATCAGGGAACGGTGGATTTCGTGCCGAACTACGACGGCGCGTTTGACGAACCGCTGCACCTGCCTGCACGTCTGCCTATGGTGTTGCTCAACGGCGCGTCAGGCATCGCGGTGGGCATGGCGACCGAGATTCCGTCGCACAATTTGAACGAAGTTACGCAGGCGGCGATTGCGTTGTTGAAAAAGCCGACGCTGGAAACCGCCGACCTGATGCAATATATTCCTGCCCCCGATTTTGCCGGCGGCGGTCAAATCATCACGCCGGCGGACGAATTGCGCCGGATTTATGAAACCGGCAAAGGCAGCGTGCGCGTGCGTGCACGTTACGAAATCGAGAAACTGGCGCGCGGACAATGGCGCGTCATCGTAACCGAGCTGCCGCCGAACGCCAACTCCGCCAAAATCCTTGCCGAAATCGAAGAACAGACCAACCCGAAACCGAAAGCGGGCAAAAAGCAGCTCAACCAAGACCAGCTCAACACCAAAAAGCTGATGCTGGATTTAATCGACCGCGTGCGCGACGAGTCCGACGGCGAACATCCCGTGCGCCTTGTGTTCGAGCCGAAATCCAGCCGCATCGATACCGATACCTTCATCAACACGCTAATGGCGCAGACTTCGCTGGAAGGCAATGTGTCCATGAACTTGGTGATGATGGGGCTGGACAACCGCCCCGCGCAGAAAAACCTGAAAACGATTTTGCAGGAATGGTTGGATTTCCGCACCGTTACCGTAACACGCCGTCTGAAATTCCGTTTGAACCAAGTGGAAAAACGGCTGCATATCCTCGAAGGCCGTCTGAAAGTCTTTCTGCACATCGACGAAGTGATTAAAGTCATCCGCGAATCAGACGACCCGAAAGCCGATTTGATGGCGGCGTTCGGGCTGACCGAAATCCAAGCCGAAGACATTTTGGAAATCCGCCTGCGCCAGTTGGCGCGTTTGGAAGGTTTCAAACTCGAAAAAGAATTGAACGAATTGCGTGAGGAACAAGGCCGTCTGAATATCCTTTTGGGCGACGAAAACGAAAAACGCAAGCTGATGATTAAAGAGATGCAGGCAGATATGAAACAATACGGCGATGCGCGCCGCACGCTGGTGGAAGAAGCCGGACGCGCCGTGTTGACGCAGACCACCGCCGACGAACCCATCACGCTGATTCTGTCTGAAAAAGGCTGGATACGCAGCCGTGCCGGACATAATCTCGATTTGAGCCAAACCGCGTTCAAAGAAGGCGACCGCCTCAAACAAACCCTCGAAGGCAGAACGGTTTTACCCGTCGTCATTCTGGATTCATTGGGCAGAACCTACACCCTTGATGCCGCCGAAATCCCCGGCGGACGCGGCGACGGCGTGCCGATTTCATCCTTAATCGAGCTGCAAAACGGCGCGAAACCCATTGCGATGTTGACAGGATTGCCGGAACAACATTATTTATTGTCGGGCAGCGGCGGCTACGGCTTCATCGCCAAGCTGGGCGATATGGTCGGACGCGTGAAAGCGGGCAAAGTGGTGATGACTGTGGACAGCGGCGAAACCGTCCTGCCACCGGTTGCCGTCTATGCTTCTTCACTGATTAATCCAGACTGCAAAGTCGTACTGGCCAGCAGCGACCATCGTCTCTTAGCGTTTTCCATCGGCGAGCTCAAAGTCATGCCTAAAGGCCGCGGTTTGCAGCTGATGTCGCTTACCGACGGTGCATCTTTAGAACATGTCCTCGTGACCACGGCTGCGGAATTCATCGTCGAAACCGTCGGCAAGCGCGGTGCGGCGCATCAGGAAAAATTGCGCATTTGCGACATCGACGGCAAACGCGGTAAAAAAGGCAAGGTATTGGAAATCTCAGGCCGTCTGAAAAGTTTGTCCTGAAACAAGAACAAATATATCTAAATAAATTAAATTTATACGACATTGCATGATAATAAAAAAGGTTCACTTATGAACAGAGCCAATCTTCAAGAAGTGGGTAATCTGAGGGAGCGGATTCCCGGTGTAATCAACATTGCCCGAATAGCCATCCTCTTACCGCTTTTGGTTTTGCACGCTTTCGGCAGCTACATGGGCGGCAACCTGATTGGTGTTTCGTTGCCGGACGTTGGGTTTTATATCTGGGTAACGCTGTATTTCTTCCTGATTATGCTCTCCGTGTTCCGTCCGGGCTGGCAGTGGCAGTCTTTGGATTTGCCCAATGCCGGTGCCGTGGTCGACATCACCATGATGATGGTTTTGGTGTATATCTCCGGCGGTACGGCTTCCGGTTTCGGGATTTTGGTTTTGCCGTTTGTCGCTACGTCGTGTCTGCTCAGTTATGGACATTATCCCATGCTGTACGCAGGTTATACGGCAATGTTGTTTATTTTGAACCTGTTTTTAGACGGCAGTATGCGTTTCGATTCGTTTAATTGGGACGCGAAATCAATGTTGAATTCTTTGATGCTGATCGGTGCAGGCTATCTGGTGGCGATGCTGACATCGTTTGCTGCCCATTATCTGGAGCAGGCCACAGAGTCCGCCAGCCGCCATCAACTGGCATACCGCCGTATCAGCGGCTTGAACCGGTTGGTTTTGAACCGCGTACAGGAAGCGGTTGTGGTGATTGATGCGACCCAACGCGTGTGGCTGTTTAACAAACAGGCAAAAATCTATTTCCCCAGCCTGATTATCGATCAGCAGGAAATCGTGTTTGGCGAGCTGGTCGCACGCTGGCAGCGCCAACCCGACAAACCTTTTGAAACCGATATCCATATTTTCCAACACGCCATGCACGTCCGTGCCGTTCCGCTGATTCAGGAGCAAACCGAGCTGCTGATGTTGTACGTCCGCTCATTGCGTGAAGTGGCTGCGGAGGCCATGTCCACCAAACTGACTGCGCTCGGACAGTTGACTGCCAACCTTGCCCACGAAATCCGTAATCCGATGTCCGCCATTCGTCATGCCAGCGATTTGTTGCAAGAGGGCGATGAGGCAGCCCCGCTCAAGGCCAGGCTCTACAACATCATCGACAGCAATATCCAACGCATCGACAAGATGTTGGAAGACGTATCCCTGCTTAACAAACGAGACAACATCAGCCGCCAGCCGATTAATCTGATGAAATTCTGGTTGGAGTTCAAGCAGGAATTTACCTTGAACAATCCCGATGCCATCGGCTGTCTGCGCATGAATATGGACGGCAACAACCTGACCGTATTGGTCGATCCTATGCACTTGCAGCAAGTGATGTGGAACTTGTGCAACAATGCTTGGCGACACAGCCGTCAGGACGAAAACGCCATTACCGTCCTTATCCGCCCTAGCGGCAGGATGCATATTTCCATCGTAGTGGCGGACAACGGCAAAGGCGTGCCGCCTGATGTACGAAATCATTTGTTCGAGCCGTTTTACACTACCGAAAAACAAGGCACCGGTTTGGGGCTTTACGTCGCACGCGAGTTGGCACACGCCAATATGGGGCAGCTGCATTATCACCCTGAAATGAACGGGTTTGAATTGATTTTACCGAAGGAGCAAGCGCAGGATGAATAAATTGCAAGAGCCGGTTTTGGTTGTCGATGACGAGGCAGACATCCGCGACCTGATGGAAATGACACTGATGAAAATGGGTCTGCGCGTCGATACGGCGGCTGGTGTTGAAGAGGCTAAAGACAAGCTGGACAACAACGATTATTCGCTGGTGTTGACCGATATGCGTATGCCCGATGGTTCAGGTCTCGAGGTTGTCCAATACATCGACGAGTTGATGCTCGATACGCCCGTCGCCGTGATTACGGCTTTCGGCAATGCCGACCAAGCCGTTGAAGCCTTGAAAGCAGGGGCGTTTGATTATCTGCAAAAACCGATTACGCTGTCGCAGTTGCGTTCATTGGTTAAATCGGCAGTATCGGTTTCAGACAATACTGCCGAACCCACGCCGTCTGAAAAAGTCAAATCGCAGCCTGCGCCAGTTTCTGCCGCCCTGTATAAACCCGAACCTCAGCCGGCCAAGCCTGTCGTGACACCTCCTAAGAGCGTACAGAGTGAATTTAACCGGCCTTTGACTGTTCCGGAAGGGCTCAATTCCTTAAAAGAACGTTTTTCGGCCGGCAGCATCAATCCTGCTCTGCAACAAGACGCACCTATATTGGAAGGCGAGGACGATATGCCGCGCCTGTTGGGTACTTCGCCGCAAATGGTCGAAGTACGCCACCTGATTCGCAGATTGGCCCACAGCCTTGTTCCCGTTTATATCTCCGGCGAGTCCGGTACGGGTAAAGAGCAGGCGGCGCGCACGATTCACGAGCTGTCCGACCGTGCCGACAAACCGTTTATTGCTGTCAACTGCGGTGCCATTCCTGAAAACCTGATGGAAAGCGAATTTTTCGGTTACAAAAAAGGCAGCTTTACCGGCGCGGATCAAGACCGTTTAGGTTTTTTCCAACATGCTGACGGCGGCACTTTGTTCCTTGACGAAGTTGCCGATTTGCCGCTTGCCATGCAGGTCAAACTCCTGCGCGCCATTCAAGAAAAAGCCGTGCGCCGTATTGGCGATGCGCGGGAAACCTCTGTGGACGTACGCATTATTTGTGCAACCCATAAAAACCTCGAAGCCTTGGTTGAAAGCGGTGCATTCCGTCAGGACTTGTATTACCGCCTCGTTTTCAAGGCCGTCTGAAACATAAGCCTTATGTACAAGATTTATTTTGACGAAACCGCATCTGCCGAACTTCGCAGCCTTGCTGCGCCTTTCGGGCTGACCGTTATCGACCGGCAGCCTGAAGAAGGCAGTTTCCTTATCGCTGACGAAAGTGGCATCAGCTTGTGCCGCGCCGGTGAAAAAGGCCGTGTCCGCGTTGATTTTGATGGCGGTGCCGCCCATTATCGGCGTACTAAAGGCGGAGGCGAGTTGATTGCCAAAGCAGTCAATCACACTGCGCAACCGACTGTCTGGGACGCTACCGGCGGACTGGGGCGCGACAGTTTTGTGCTTGCCTCGTTGGGTTTGAAGGTACAAACTTTTGAACAAAATCCTGCCGTTGCCTGTCTACTTTCAGACGGCCTCAACAGGGCAGGGCAAAGTGAAGAGACACGGGAGATTGCCCCGCGTATTACTTTGCACTTCAGTAATGCCGTTGATTTAATGCAGGCATTGGCAACGCAAAACGGCAGACCCGATGTAGTGTACCTCGACCCGATGTATCCGGAGCGTCGCAAAACCGCCGCCGTGAAAAAAGAAATGGCTTACTTTCACGACTTGGTCGGCGCGGCACAAGACGAAGCCGAGTTGTTGGATGCGGCATTGAATACCGCCAAAAAACGCATTGTCGTCAAACGCCCGCGCTTGGGCGAATTTCTCGACGGGCGCAAACCTGCTTATCAATACACAGGCAAAAGCACGCGTTTTGACGTTTACCTTCCGATAAGGCCGTCTGAAGACTAAAAGCAAATTTGCAACATATCAAAAGAAACCGCCGGCGTTATCAGCGCGGCGGCAAAGTGTGCTATAAATACCTTTTCCCAAACTTCATTGGAGCAAACTATCATGGAATTAGTATTCATCCGTCACGGACAAAGCGAATGGAACGCGAAAAACCTTTTCACCGGCTGGCGCGACGTCAAGCTGAGCGAGCAAGGTTTGGCAGAAGCCGCAGCAGCAGGTAAAAAGCTGAAAGAGAAGGGCTACGAGTTCGACATCGCTTTTACTTCCGTTCTGACCCGTGCCATCAAAACCTGTAACATCGTTTTGGAAGAATCCGACCAACTGTTTGTTCCACAAATCAAATCATGGCGTTTGAACGAGCGCCACTACGGCCAACTGCAAGGTATGGATAAAAAACAAACCGCAGAAAAATACGGCGACGAGCAAGTCCACATCTGGCGCCGCAGCTACGATACCCTGCCTCCACTGCTTGACCCTAAAGACCCTCACTCCGCCCACAACGACCGCCGCTATGCCAACCTGCCTAGCGATGTCGTACCTGATGGCGAAAACCTCAAAGTTACCCTCGAGCGCGTCCTACCTTTCTGGGAAGACCAAATCGCTCCGGCCATCTTGAGCGGCAAACGTGTATTGGTTGCGGCACACGGCAACTCCCTGCGTGCGTTGGCCAAACACATCGAAGGCATTTCCGACGAAGACATCATGGGCTTGGAAATCCCAACCGGTCAGCCGCTGGTGTACAAATTGGATGAAAACCTGAAAGTAATTGAAAAATTCTACCTGTAAGGTAAAGGGAAAAAAGGACGTGTTGGACACGTCCTTTTTTATATTTGTCTGTATTGAGGCCGTCTGAAGGCAGTTGATGGAGAGCGACATGAAAAAAGGACGCGTAAAGCGTCCTTTATGGAGATTAAACCCTGTATTACTGGTTTTTCTCGATGATTTCTTTGAGGTGAGGCATAGGGCTGTAACCGCTTTGGCTGCGGCCGTTAGGGAAGACCAAGGTTGGTGTGCCGTTGAAGCCGAATTGTTCGCCCAATGAAGTGGTTTCTGCAACAGGGTTTTCGCAGTTTGCTTTGCCGCTTGGGAGTTTGCCTTTGCGCATCCAGTCGATCCATGCCTGGGTCGGATTAGGTTGACACCACAACAGCTCGGCTTTGCGCGCGGCATCAGGGTGCAGGCTTGGAATCGGCATCATGAAGGTATAAATCGTGATGTCGGTCATTTTTTCAAACTCATGCTCCAAGCGTTTGCAGTACGGGCAGTCCGGATCGGAGAAAACAGCGACTTTCAGTTTGCCGTTGCCGCGAACTTCTTTGATGGCTTTGTCCAAAGGCAGGGAAGCGAAGTCGATTTTGTTCAAATCGGCGGCGCGTTCTTCAGTCAGGCTTTGGCGCGTGTTGACGTTGATGAGGTCGCCAACGAGCATATAGTCGCCTTTGGCATCGGTATAGATGATTTGTTTGCCGCTGACGACAACTTCGTAAATGCCTTTAATCGGTGTTTCATTGACGCTCAAAACTTTCAAATCTTGGGCGGCATAGACTTTTTCCAAACGCGCTTTCAAAGAAGCGGCAACGGATTTGTCGGCAGGCGCTTCCGCTTTGGCAGCAGGGGCAGGCGCCGCGTTGGCGTTGGATACGGCAGGTTGACCGCATGCCAACAAAGGAAGGACGGCAAACGGTGTTAAGATTTTGATTAACTTGGTTTTCATGCGAGAGACTTGCGTGTGTTGAAATAAGGCATTGTATCAAACCTCTGTCATGTCTGCATTGTACTCAGGCTCAAATTATCGTCTGAAAATAGCTTTCGGCTGTTAAAATACGAAAAAATAATTTGATTGTTTGTATGTTCTACCACCGTATCGCCGTAAACGTGCCGCTTTCAGACGGCCTTTTGACTTATTCCCATTCCGAGCCGCTGCCGCAGGGCGTGCGGGTGCTTGTGCCTTTCCGCAACAAAACCGTGGTCGGGATAGTGTGGGAAACGGATATTGCGCCGGATATGGATACGGCGCGGATTTTGGGCGTTCAGACGGCCTTTTCGGACGAGCCGCCTCTGCCCGAAAGCTGGCGTGATTTGCTCTCGTTTACGTCGCGTTATTACCACTATCCGACCGGGCAGGCAGTATTTGCCGCATTGCCGCAAGGTTTGAAGGAAACGCGCGCGGTGGAAATGCCGCAGCCGCCCTTGTTTTATGCTTTAAACGAAGCAGGCAGGGCGCAAACGCCGCCGCCGGCGCGGTTCAACAAAAAAGCGGCTTTGTGGGACGCGCTGCTGTCGGGCGAAATGACGATGGCAGCGTTGAAGCAGGTAAACGCGCAGGCGGTGAAATTAATCGAAAATTGGACGGAGCAGGGTTGGATTGAAACGGCGGAAGCGGCGAAACCGGTTTTAAGGTCGTGCCACGGGCAGGCTTCGCACGCCGGATTTGTGTTGAATGCCGACCAACGGCAGGCTTCCGATGCCATTCAGACGGCATTGGGACGCTTCCAGCCGTTTCTGCTGTACGGCATCACCGGCAGCGGCAAGACCGAGGTGTATTTTGATGCGATGGCGAAAGTGTTGGCGCAGGGGCGGCAGGTGTTGTTTCTGTTGCCCGAAATCAACCTCACGCCGCAGCTTTTGAAGCGGGTGGAAAACCGTTTTGCCGACGTGCCGACCGCCGTGTTGCACAGTCAGATGGCGGCAGGCAAGCGCACGCAGGATTATTTGCGCGCGATGTCGGGGCAGGCGAAGCTGGTGATCGGCACGCGGCTGGCGGTGTTTACGCCGATGGATGATGTCGGGCTGATTGTGGTCGATGAGGAACACGACGGCTCGTTCAAACAGGATAACGAATTGCGCTACCACGCCCGCGATTTGGCGGTGTGGCGGGCGAAGCAGGGCGGCTGCCCCGTTGTGTTGGGCAGTGCCACGCCCAGCTTGGAGAGCTGGCACAAGGCGCAAAGCGGCGCGTACCGCCTGCTGCAACTGACCGAACGCGCCCATACCGCCGCGCAACTGCCGCAAGTGGACATCCTCAACGTAGGCCGTCTGAAACTCGACAACGGTTTCTCGCCGCAAGCCTTGCAGCTTTTGAAACAGAACTTTGAAGCGGGCGGTATGTCGCTGGTGTACCTCAACCGTCGCGGTTTCGCGCCCGCGCTGTTTTGCGGCGACTGCGGCCATACCTTCGGCTGCCCGAACTGCTCCGCCAAAATGGTGCTGCACCAACGCGCCCGCCAACTGCGCTGCCACCACTGCGACCACCGCGAACCCGTCCCGTTCAAATGCCCCGACTGCGGCAACCAAGATCTGACCGCCGTCGGACACGGCACGCAGCGCGTCGAAGAAACCCTGCGCGCCTTCCTGCCCAAGGCAGCCGTCGTTCGTGTTGACAGGGACAGCACCGCGCACAAAAACGACTGGGCGGATTTGTATCGCCGCATCGCCGACAACAAAATCGACATTTTGGTCGGCACGCAGATGCTCGCCAAAGGGCATGATTTCGCGCGGCT
Organism: Neisseria flavescens; assembly: GCF_005221285.1. Classification (NCBI taxonomy): domain Bacteria; kingdom Pseudomonadati; phylum Pseudomonadota; class Betaproteobacteria; order Neisseriales; family Neisseriaceae; genus Neisseria; species Neisseria flavescens. The sequence goes on along the minus strand of NZ_CP039886.1, from coordinate 1,489,803 downwards.
CAACCTCGTTATCGTGTTGAACGCCGACGGCAGCCTGTACAGCGCGGACTTTCGCGCCCCGGAAAGGCTGTTCGCCGAGCTGATGCAGGTGTCCGGCAGGGCGGGGCGCGCCGACAAACCCGGCAAGGTGTTGATACAGACCCAACTGCCCGAACATCCCGTTTTTGCCGCCGTCAAAGCGCAGGACTACGCCGTGTTTGCCGAAAACGAATTGAACGAGCGGCAAATGTTCGCGATGCCGCCCTTCGGTTTCCAGACCGCCGTCCGCGCCGACGCGCCGCGCGTTGCCGATGCGATGGAATTTCTCAACGCCGCCAAAGAAACCCTTGCCCCGCTGTTGCCCGAAAGCGTTTCCCAGTTTGGTGCCGCTCCGATGCTGATGGTGCGCCTCGCCGAACGCGAACGCGCGCAAATTTTCATCGAATCTCCGTCCCGACAGGATTTGCACCGCGCCGTGAGTTTGTGGGTGCAGGTGTTGCAGCAGAACAGGGACGGCAAAATCCGATGGTCGGTGGACGTTGATGTGCAAGAGGCTTGATTGAAATGGTTCAATCAATAAGGAATAAAAGGCCGTCTGAAAATCTGTTTTCAGACGGCCTTAAGTTTTGAAATCAGTTTAGAAGAATTTTGCAGCGATATAGCCGAGTGCAAGCAGGCTCAAAACGGCGAACACGATAGCCATTGTAAGCAGAAACTGTGTTTTCTTCCTCGCTGCAAGTGCGGCCAACTCAGGATTTTGGCCTAGCTCTTCGCGTAATTGGGATTCCAATTCGGCACGGATTTTTTTGCGCAGTTTTTCTCTTCCTGCTCGCGTTCATATTTGAGCTTGTGGGCAATTTCGGTTTGTTTTTTATGCTCGAAAGAGATTTTTTCCTGCCATTCAATGCGTTTGCGCTGGATGGCCAACTCATTTTTTCTGTCAAATCAAAGTTGCAGGTTTTACATTCCTGTGCGTCGAGTTCGTCGATAATCGTCATGCAGATGGGGCATTGGATAGGGTCGGGAGTATTGGCTGCCGACACAGTTTCTTCTTCAACCGCTTCCAATTCTATAGCCTGACGGACGATCACGTCCAAACCCAAATAGCTGAAGTAATGCTGCGCATTTTCGCGCTCGTCTTGGGAGCATTTTTCAGCCATAATGGCTTGCGGACGCTCTGCCAAGGCTTGAATCAGGCTCTCGACTTCGTTTTCAGGTAGGTTGTCATACAGGCAGGCATGGATGCGCTCCCTATCCGTGTTCGGCGGATAGGGAACGTATACGTCGAAAAATTTTTCTTGTTTGCTCATTGATATCCCATGAGTATTTCGACTGTGTCAACCAAATGGGTTTAGCCTAAGGTTTTGTTATTGTGTTTGAGCTGTCTTGGCTTGTGATACGAGCCAAAACAGAGGCTGCAGTCTCAGGCAGACCAAGTACGGTTTGCCTTTGTGTCGTTAATCGGCTGGACAATAATTTTTTATTTATATGGAAACATGCATGTCCAATGTTATGTCTATTGTAGAGTAAATATTCACGCCTAATATTATTATAAGGTAAATCTGATATTGTTTAAAATAAGAACCTGTATTCACAAACAACTATTTGATAAATTTTAAGAACCTGTATTCACAAAAATGATAAAATATCTTTATGACTGGAAAATCCTACCCAACAGACTTAACAGATGCCCAATGGCAAGCGATTGAGCCGCATTTTAACCGGCTACGCCACTACAAATGGGATAAACGTGAATTAGTGAATGCCGTTTTGTACATTACCAAAACAGGTTGCCAATGGCGTATGCTGCCCAATGATTTTCCACCTTATCCAACCGTATGGAGTTTCTATCGCAGAGCCAACCAATCAGGCTTATGGGATAGGATTCTTTCGGCATTGGTTC